>NC_008570.1:2142000-2745500 GCF_000014805.1 Aeromonas hydrophila subsp. hydrophila ATCC 7966
TTACCCTGCCGGCCGAACCCATGATCAAGGGAGAGTTTGAGGTGTTGATCAAGACGGCGGGCGAGCGGCTGCAGGCCCATTGGCAGGCGCTGTTCGCACAACTCGGGCAGGTGCAGCGGCTGCGGCCGGGCTTCGTGCTGCCGCTCTTGGCGGACGATCTGCTGGCGGCGCTGGTGCGGGTGCCCGCGTTCTTTGACGAGATAAGCCCCGCCGAGGTGGCGGCCCATGCGCCGCACTGGCTTGCCGCCTGCGGCCTGCCGGCAGAGCATCTGGCGGGCTGGCAGCCGGCGCCCTGGCCGCCAGCGGCCGGCTTGGTCGGTTATGTGCGCCAGCGCTGCTGCCTGCACTACAAGCGCCGCGATGGTGAGCTGTGTGCCAACTGCCCGCGGCGGCAGGGGGCGGCGAGCTGTGAAGAGGGGGCTTGAACAGAGAAACCCTGTGTGATGACAAGCCGCCTTAAGGCGGCTTTTTACTGCGCCTTTACGTCGCCCATCTTGCTGCGAATGCGCTCAAACAGGCTCTGCAAACAGGCTTGATCCCGGTCGGCGGCGCGCACTGCGCCATACATATGACGGCGGACTCCGCCCCCCAGCGGCCTAGCTTCAAGCAACCCCTGCCGCACAAACTCCTCGCAGGCCCAGCGCGGCAGGGCGGCGACGCCAAGACCGGCAGCGGCCATTTGCAGCATCACGGAGGTGTTGTCCACCGGCTTGCAGCGGGCGGGCTCGATGCCGGCCGGCTGCAGGAAGCGGCTGAACACGTCCATCCGCCCCCGCTCCACCGGGTAGACCAGCAGCACCTCGGGACGCAGATCCTCAGGCTTGATGGTCTGCTGCCCACAGAGGGGGTGGTCTGGCGCCATCACCAGCACCAGCTCGAAGGCGAACAGCGGCTCGAAGTGGAGATCGCCGCGCGCCTGCACGTCCGAGGTGAGCAGCAAGTCGAGCTGGCCGCCGAGCAGGGCGCTGATGGAATCAAAGCCCGGCACCGACTCCACCTCCAGATCCACCCCCGGCCACAGGCGGCGAAAATCGGGCAACAGCGGCAGCAGCCACTGGATGCAACTGTGGCAATCGAGCGCCAGGTGAAGGCGACCGGCGTCGCCGCTGTGCAGGGCCTGCAGCTGTTTCTCGGTCTGCGCCAGCGCCGGCAGCACCTGGCGGGCCAGCCCCAGCAGTTGGTTGCCGGCCGCGGTCAGCACCAGGGGGCGGCTCTTGCGCAGATAGAGCTCCAGGTTGAGGCGGGTCTCCAGCTCCTTGAGCTGGTGGGAGAGGGCGGACTGGGTGAGGTTGAGGGTCAGCGCCGCCCCGGCCAGCGAGCCCTGCTCGGCCAGCGCGCTCACCGTTTTCAGGTGCTTGATGTCGATCCCCGGGTTGCTTGACACCGCCATGGTATCCCTCCTTGTTGTGCCTGGGCGGCGGCTTGTTGCCCGCCTTGAGAATTTCTTGAGAGCCAGTTGAAAAGGATTCAATAGCCAACGCCACCTTATCTTGTCATTTTGGATGTGTAAACATCTGGATGGCTAAATCATCCAGTTCACCATCAGATGAATGAGCATAAGGAATGGAACCTATGACCTGCGCACACACCCTGGGCTTTCCCCGTATCGGCGCCAAGCGCGAGCTGAAATTTGCCCTCGAATCCTACTGGCGCGGCGAAACCAGCCAGGCCGAACTCATCGCCACCGGCAAGAGCCTGCGTGAGCGTCACTGGCAGGCCCAGCAACAGGCCGGTGTGACCCTGCTGCCGGTGGGTGACTTCGCCTGGTACGATCAGGTGCTCGGCACCAGCCTGCTGGTGGATGCCATCCCCGCCCGCCACCGTCATGGCGACACCGATCTCGATACCCTGTTCCGGGTCGCCCGTGGCCGTGCGCCGACCGGCCCGGCTGCGGCCGCCGCCGAGATGACCAAGTGGTTCAACACCAACTACCACTACCTGGTGCCCGAGTTCAGCCGTGACCAGCGCTTCAAACTGGGCTGGAGCCAGCTGTTTGACGAAGTCGAAGAGGCCAAGGCGCTGGGGCTGCCGGTCAAGGCGGTGCTGCTGGGGCCCGTCTCCTACCTCTGGCTTGGCAAGGAGAAAGAGAGCGGCTTCTCCCGCCTCGATCTGCTCGATCGCCTGCTCATCGTCTATCAGGAGATCCTGGCGAAACTGGCCGCCCAGGGGGTAGAGTGGGTGCAGATCGACGAGCCGGCGCTGGCGCTGGACTTGCCGGACGAGTGGCGCCTCGCCTATCTCAACGCTTACGAGCGTCTGGCCGGCCCCTGCAAGCTGCTGCTCACCACCTATTTCGGCTCTGTTGCCCATCAGCGCGACATCATCACCAGCCTGAAGGTGGATGGCCTGCACCTGGATCTGGTGGCGGCGCCCGAGCAGCTGGAGACCCTGGTCCCGCACCTGCCGGCCCAGTGGGTCATCTCGGCCGGGGTCATCAACGGTCGCAACGTCTGGCGTGCCAACCTGGCCAAGCTGGTACCGACCCTGAAAGCACTGAAGGCCAGGCTCGGCGAGCGGCTCTGGGTGGCCTCCTCCTGCTCCTTGCTGCACAGCCCGGTGGACTTGACCCTCGAATTGGAACTGGATGCCCAGACCCGCAGCTGGTTCGCCTTCGCCCTGCAAAAATGCTACGAGCTGGGGCTGCTGGCTGACCATCTCAATGGCGGGGAGCTGGACAAGATCACTGCCTACAGCCAGCCCATCGTGGATCGGGAGTCCGACAGCCGGGTCCACAAGAAGGCGGTGCAGTCACGGCTCGCCAGCCTCACCAACAGCGATTTCGATCGCCACAGCGCCTACCCGGTACGGGCCGATTCACAGCGCTCGGATCTCAAGCTGCCGCTGTTGCCGACCACCACCATCGGCTCCTTCCCGCAGACCTCGGAAATTCGGGTACTGCGCCAGGATTGGCGCGCCGGTCGCATCGATGACAGTGCTTACGAGGCGGGCATTCAGGCCCAGATCAAGGATGCCATCCTGCGCCAGGAGGCCATCGGGCTGGACGTGCTGGTGCACGGCGAGGCCGAGCGCAACGACATGGTGGAGTATTTCGGTGAGCTGCTGGATGGCTTTGCCATCACCCGCTTCGGCTGGGTACAGAGCTATGGCTCGCGCTGCGTCAAGCCGCCGGTGATCACCCGTGACATCGACCGACCGACCCCCATGACCCTTGAGTGGACGAAGTTTGCCCAGAGCCTGACCGACAAGCCGGTCAAGGGCATGCTGACCGGCCCGGTGACCATCCTCTGCTGGTCCTTCCCGCGCGAAGACGTGAGCCGCGAGCAGTCCGCCCTGCAGATTGGTCTGGCTATTCGCGACGAGGTGGCAGATCTCGAAGCCGCCGGCATCAAGATCATCCAGATCGACGAGCCGGCGATCCGTGAAGGTCTGCCCCTGCGCAAGCAGGATCACCAGGCTTATCTCGACTGGGCGGTGCGGGCCTTCCGTCTGAGCGCAAGCCCGGTGGCGGACAGCACCCAGATCCACACCCACATGTGTTACAGCGACTTCAACCTCATCATCGAGGCGGTGGCGGCGCTGGATGCGGACGTGATCACCATCGAGACCAGCCGCAGCCAGATGCAGCTGCTCGAAGCGTTCGAGCGCTTCAACTACCCCAACGAAATCGGCCCGGGCGTCTACGACATCCACTCGCCGAACGTGCCGAGCCAGAGCTGGATTGAAGGCCTGCTGCGCAAGGCGGCCAAGCAGATCCCGGCCGAGCGGCTGTGGGTCAACCCGGATTGCGGCCTCAAGACCCGCGGCTGGGAAGAGACCGAGGCGGCCCTCAAGGTGATGGTCGATGCCACCAAGGCGCTGCGTGCCGAGCTGGCCTGAAGAACATCAGCAAGCAACAAGAGAGTACGGGCATAACGAACGAGGGAAGGCGCAAGCCTTCCCTCTTTTTTTGTTGGTTGACGCCCCTCAGAGGGTGACGACAAAGGCGCCGCTGGCAAGCCCCGGGCTCGGGACGGGTGAGGGGGCGCTCGGCAACTGCTGCGGTTGGGGTTCCTTGGCAAGCGCCTCGGCCAGCCAGTGGTGATCGAGGGGGATGGCATTGCGATCACCGATCACCAGATTGAGGTGCTGAGCGCCGAGGCAGCCATAGCGGGCGGGATCGGTCTGGGTAAAGAGGCCGAGACAGGGTACGCCGCTGGCGGCAGCCAGGTGCAGCGGCCCGGTGTCGCCGCTGACAAAGAGGGAGAGGCCGCCGGCAAAGCGGGCCAGCTCGCTCAGGCTGGAGAGGGAGACTTGCACGTCCCCGAGCCGGGGCTGGGGATCGACGGGATCCTCGAGCTGGATCAGCAGGGCGCTGGGGTAGTGGCGGCGCAGATCCCCGAGCAGTCGTTGCCACTGGGGCAGAGAGAGCCCCTTGCCCTTGCGGGCCCCGGTGAAAAAGCCGATGAGCGGCCGCGCCGGGTAGTCGTGCCTGAGTGCCACCAGCCGTGGGCTGGCGCTGTGCAGCAAGCTGCCGAGCTCAATCTGATCGGCGAGATGGCCGTGCATGCCGAGCAGTTGCAGCGGCTGGTGGGCGTAATGGCAGTGCTGGTTGGGAGTGAGGGGCTGGGGGAACAGGGCATCGCCCTTGGCATCGTCAAAGCCCAGCTTCTCGCGCGCCTTCACCCAGCCAGCGATCAGGTGATCGGTGCTGGAGGCAAAGGGCACGTAGACCCGATCGTAGTGCTGACGGCGCAGCCGCCACAGCACCGACAGGGAGGCCAGCAGCCGCTTGCCCTGCAGCTTGACCGGATGAATGCGCTGCAACTGCAGATCGGCCAGAAAGGGGAGCAGCTGGCCGCCGCTGCACACCAGCTCTATCTCGGCGTGGGGGTGGGCGCTGCGCACCTTTTGCAAGAAGGGCAGCAAAAACAGATTGTTGCCGATGCGGCAGGTACTGCGAATGACCAGGATCCGCCTGGGGGGTTGGCTACTCGCCGGCAGTCGGCCTTGACGCGCGAGCCAGGCGAGGGCGGCCCGCTCCAGCCCGGCGGTCCAGCAGCGGCGCTGGCCGTCGAAGCGGCGAAGGGCATCTCTGATGGTGCTCATAAGTAGTGGCTCCGTGCATGAAGATGAGCTCAAGATGACACTGCGATTCTTAAGGACGTGTTAAGAGAAGAGGGAAAGAGGGTCGTCAGCAGCTTTTTTGTAAGAATTTGTTGCTGCATCACAGTTTGGTGACGAGCGCGGGGAGCAGAGGGATGATGGTGTGACTCCCATGAGGCCGCGCGTCACCAAATAAGAGGGGTTTGGCTGCATCTGGCGGTGGTATTGGGCGAGGGGATGCCGTTAAAATTGCGCATTTGAAATAAATGTTATCCGCACAGGAGCCCCATGCAGTTCAGGGATTTTTTTCCGGTATCCACCAATACCAGTATCAAAGAGAGTTGTTACGGCGCCCTGGGCGCCTTCGTCGGGCTGCTGGGTACCGCCCTCTTGTGTCGGTGGGGGCTGGGGCTTGAGGTCCATTGGCTGATCGCCCCCATGGGGGCTTCCGCCGTGCTGCTGTTTGCCGCGCCTGCCAGCCCGCTGGCCCAGCCCTGGTCCATCGTGGTGGGCAACGGGGTCTCGGCGCTGATGGGGGTGCTGAGTGCCAGCCTGGTGGCAGATCCGGCGCTGGCTGCGGCCCTTGCCGTGATGCTGGCCATCGCCGCCATGTTTCTCACCCGCAGCCTGCATCCGCCCGGCGGCGCCGTGGCCTTGACCGCAGTCATCGGCGGCGAGGGGATCCGCCAGCTCGGGGCCGGCTATGTGCTGCTGCCGGTGCTGCTCAATTCGCTCTTGTTGCTGCTACTGGCGCTCTGCTACAACCGACTGCTGGGGCGCCGTTACCCCAACAGCGGTCAGGCCCAGCCCAATCGCCACCAGACCGCCGATCCCCAGCCGAGCGAGCGGGTGGCGACCCAGGCGGCGGACATCGACTTTGCGCTGGAAAAACACGGTGAGCTGCTCGACATCAGCCGCCAGGATCTGCAGGCGCTGCTGCAGGAGGCCCAGCTGCACGCGCTGCGGGCCAGGGTGGGCACGGTGCGGGTGCAGGAGGTGATGTCGCGGGATTTGATCCTGATAGAGGCGCAGCAGCCGGCCATGGCGGCCTGGCAACTGCTCTCCCACCATCAGGTCAAGGCGCTGCCGGTGGTGGACGAGGCCGGCCGGCTGATCGGTATCATCACCCTGCACGACCTGATGATCGACCGGGCGCTGCAACAGCCGCGAGGCGCCGCGGACCTGGCCGAGCTGCGGGTCGCGGATCTGATGACCCGCAACGTGTCGACCGCCCGCCGCTATCAGCCGCTCTACGATCTGGTGGGCGCCTTCTCCGATGGCGGCCTGCACCACATGCCGGTGGTGGATGGCGAGCAGCTGGTGGGGATCCTGACCCAGTCGGACATGGTGGCAGCGCTGTTCAACCTGGCGCTGCATCCGGCGCAGGGCGAAACCGGCGAGCCGGTCAGTCCATAAAAAAGGCCCCTCGCGGGGCCTTTTTGTTGTCAGCGGCTTGGCTCAGGGGGTCGGGTAGATGGTGTTGCCCTGAAACACGGTCTGCTCGACCTGGGTGTCGGCAATTTGCTCCGGCGTGCCGGCCTCGACCAGGGCGAACAGATCCCGGTCGAGCACGATGAAGTCGGCGGATTTGCCCGCCTCGATGGAGCCGGTGATCTCCCCCTGGCGCACCGCCCTGGCGCCGTTGATGGTGTATGCGGCCAGCATCTCGGCCAGCGAGATGCGCTGGCTGGCGCGAAATGCATCGTCGCTGCCGGCCGCCCGCACGATGCCGGCGGCCATGTTTTCAAACGGGCGGGGATCCCGGCTGTCTACTGGCGCGTCGCTGCCCGCCACCAGGATGGCACCCGCCTTGCGGCTGCTCTCGACCGGATAGAGGGCCTGCTGCAGATAGCCCAGCGGATCGTAGAGCGCCTCGCTCAGGGACTGGCCGGCCCTGGTTGGCTGGATGAAGGGGGTGACCAGCATGTCGTAGGCGAGCTGGGGCGTGGTCCAGGCGTAGGTGAAGGTGAGGTAGAGCCCGAGCTCGCCGAGGCGGCGCTGATCGTCCGGGTGCACCACCTGCAGGTGGGCCAGGGTGTGGGGGATGCCCCGGTCGCCGTTGCTGGCGCGGGCGGCAGCCAGCGCATCGAGCCCGACCCGGGTGCTGCGATCACCGATGCTGTGCATGTGGATGCCAAAACCCGCCCCGTCCAGCGCGGTGACGTAGCGTTTCAGATCCGCCTCCCGGTAGTTGACGATGCCGTTGCTGCCGGCGTCTTCGCTGTCGGCGGTGATGGTGACCCGGCCGCTGTCCGGATCCAGCGCCAGATGGGGGTTCTGGTAGTTCTCCAGCATGCCGGCGTTGGGCAGGAATGGCGGTGCGGTGAAGGGATCCCCCTCCAGCACTCCGTCGAGGAAGATCTTGACCGCATCGGCCTTGATCAGCGGGTTGCCGGCAAAGGCGCTTCTGACCCGAGTGGCCTTGGCCAGGTGCCCCTCGATGTCCAGTTTGCCGCTGTAGTCATCCTCGTGAAAGCAGGTGGCGGCGGTGATGCGCATCTGCAGCAGCCCCCGTGCCTGCATGCTGAGCAGGCGCTGGCGGATGAAGTCGGTGGCGCAGGCGTCCTGCACGCCGGTGATGCCGCGCGAGGCCATCAGGGTGGCGATGGCCGGCAGGATCTGCTCGTACTGGGCGGCGGCCCGCTCGTCGCTGGCGCTCAGCACCCCGCTGTCCGGCACCGGAATGGCGCTGCGGGCCCCCTCCCGGATGACGCCGCTGGTCAAGTCCACATAGGGGATGAACCGCTCGAACACCCCGCCCGGCGCCAATGTGGCGGGGTTGAAGCCCACCTGATTGCCATCCTGATCTTCGGCGCTGGCCAGTGCCTGCGAGTTGTAGGCACTGGCGTGACCGTCCGCCCCGAGCAGCACCACCGGATTGTCCGGTGCCACGGCATCCAGAGCGGCCAGCAGGGTGGCATGGCTGGCGGTCGGGGTATTGCCATCATAAGGGGACCACTGATTGACCACCAGCCACTCGCCCGGCTGCCCGGCGTAGCGGGGCAGGCATGCCTTGACCTTGGCAGCCAGCTGATCGAGATCGACGGCCTGGCCATCCAGATCGCACATGGGCAGAGCCACGGTGCCGAGCAGGTGGATGTGGTTGTCGTGCAGCCCCGGCAGCACCATGCGCCCCTGCAGATCCACCTGGCGGGTGGCGTTGGTCATGAAAGATTCGGCCCCCTGGCGCGAGCCGACGCAGCGGAACTTGCCATCCTCGACCACCATGGCCTCGGCCAGGCTGCGCTGGCCGTCCTGGGTGTAAATCTTGCCGTTGAAGTAGAGGGTGCTGGTCGGTTCCTGCGAGCGGTAGTCCTGCTGGCAGCCGCCTAGCAGGATCGTCATCAGCAGGGCGACAAGCCCCCGGCGGTGGTTGTGTTGTTTGCCATCCATTGCGTGCTCTCCTTGTATGATTGCAGTGATTACTGCAAATATGAGCACAGTTGTTTATTGCAGCTGCGCCGAAAAATGCCAGTGATTGCTGCACTTTTTTTGACTTGTGTTGAGTCTGTCTCATCATGTAGTGATGAGACTCGGTGACCATGGAGGGAGAGACGCAATGGCGGAACACGCATTGCCAGAGGGGCTCTGCATGCGGCGTCAGCCGCGGCAGCAGCGCAGTCAGGAGGTGGCGACCCGCATCGAGCAGGCCACCCTGGCGCTGCTGCGGGAGCAGGGGTTTGCGGCGCTCAACACCAATGCCATCGCCGCCCGCGCCGGGGTGGGCATCAAGTCGCTCTATCACCTCTATCCCAACAAGGAGGCGATCATCTGCCGGCTGGCTATGGACTGGCTGGCGGCGGTGTGCGAGGCGCAGGCAGAGATCCGCCAGCAGGCCGACGACTGGCCGCAGACCCTGGCCATGCTGGATCAGGCGCTGGACGCGCTGGATGAGCGCTTCGTCGGCTACGGGGCCCTGTGGCAGGCGATGGATCTCATCCCGGCCCTGCACGGGCTCGAGCAGGAGCACGAGCGCGGCCAGCTGGCATTCTGGCACGAGCGGCTGCGCTATTTTGGCTGCCGCTGGCCCGACCCCGAGCTCACCACCCTGATCCGCTACTTCTACCGGACGGCGGATGTGGTCAAGCAGTGCGCCAAGGAGCAGGGGCGCCTGGGAGATCCCATCTGGCTGCTCCATCGCCACTGGCTGCAGCAACTGGTGGCGAGCGCCATTGCCGAGCCGGATCCCGCCCGGGTGTGGCAGGCGCAGCCCGCCCTGATGCCTGGCGATGCGGCGGCAGAGGCTGAATAAATCGCACTGGGGTCAAAACGAACTGCGGTCAAAACAAGAGGGAGTGCCAGGCACTCCCTCTTTGGGGTGAAACGGGAAGAGACGCAGGAGAAGGCTCAGCCGTAGCGGGCCAGGGTGAGCCCTTCGTCGCTGATGGCGGTGTCGCTGCCGCTGATGAGATCGCACAGCAGCTGACCCGAGCCTGCCGCCATGGTCCAGCCCAGGGTGCCGTGGCCGGTGTTGAGCCAGAGGCCGGGGATGGGGCTTGGGCCCACTAGCGGGGTGCCGTCCGGCGTCATGGGGCGCAGCCCGGTCCAGAAGTCGGCGCGGCTGATGTCGCCCCCCTCGGGGAAGAGATCACCGACCACCATGGCCAGGGTGTCGTGCCGTTTCGGGTTGAGGGCCAGGTTGTAGCCCGACAGCTCCGCCATGCCGCCCACCCGGATCCGCTCATCGAAACGGGTGATGGCCACCTTGTAGGTTTCGTCCAGCACGGTACTGCGCGGCGAGGCCTCGGCGTTGATCATCGGCAGGGTGAGGGAGTAGCCCTTGACCGGGTAGACGGGCAGATCGAGCCCGAGCGGGCGCAGGAACCCGGTGGCATAGCTGCCGAGGGCACAGACGATGGCGTCGGCCTTGAAGCGCTGCTCGCCGGCCCGCACCGCCACGGCGCGTCCCTGCGCCAGCTCGATCTCGTCGATGGCGCAGTTGAACACGAACTTGACCCCCAGTCGCTGCGCTTCCGCTGCCATGGCCTTGGTGAAACGGAAGCAGTCGCCGGTCTCATCGCCCGGCAGGCGCAGGCCGCCCACTATCTTGCCGCGTACCCGGGCCAGCGCCGGTTCTGCCCCTTCACAGCCTGCAGCATCGAGGGACTGGTAGGGCACGCCGTACTCCTCCAGCACCTCGATGTCGCGCTTGCTGGCATCGAGCTGGGCCTGACTGCGAAACAGCTGCAGGGTGCCGAGCTGGCGCCCTTCATAATCGATGCTCAGCTCGTCGCGCAGCAGCTTCATGCAGTCGCGACTGTATTCGGCCAGACGCACCATGCGCCCTTTGTTGACCGCATAGGCCGCCGGGGTGCAGTTGGCAAACATCTTCAGCATCCAGCGCAGCTGGAAGGGATCCGAGGTCGGTCGCACCGTGAAGGGGGCATGCTTTTGCAGCAGCCACTTGGCGGCCTTGAGGGGAATACCGGGGGCCGCCCAGGGGGCCGCATAACCGGGGGAGATCTGGCCGGCATTGGCGTGGCTGGTTTCAAGGGCCACCCCGTCACGCCGCTCCAGCAGCGTCACCTTGTGACCCGCCTTGGCCAGATACCAGGCGCTGGTCACGCCGACCACGCCACCACCGAGTACCACTATGTCCATCTTGTCTCTCCTTGACTGGGGCCCTCACCTTAATCAGCCGCCACAGGATATTCAACTGGTGTAGATATAATTGGGATATATATCTATTTACATTTATTTAACTGGTTTTCAATGTTGAAAAGTGTGGACTTGCTGGCATTAGATGTGGCAGTCAGAGCTGCTCCAGCCGGCTCAGGTACTGCTCCGCCGTCGTCAGGATGGCGTGCTGCTGTTCGGCGGCCTGGCCATCCCAGTTGGCATAGGGCAGGGCGAGGCGGGGATTGCTGCCAAGTTTGTCCCGGTTGCGCCACAAAAAGTGCCAGTAGAGGCTGTTGAAGGGGCAACTCCCGTCGCCGCTGCGAGCTTTGACCTGATAGTGGCACCCCTTGCAGTAGTGGCCCATCCGCTCGAGATAGGCGCCGCTGCTGGCGTAGGGCTTGCTGCCCATCAGGCCGCCGTCGGCAAATTGGCTCATGCCGCGGGTGTTGGGCAACTCCACCCACTCGATGGCATCCACATAGATGCCGAGATACCAGGCATCCACCTCGTCAGGATCGATCCCCGCCAGCAGGGCAAAGTTGCCGGTCACCATCAGTCGCTGGATATGGTGGGCGTAGGCGTGATCCAGAGACTGGCCAATGGCGTGACGCACGCAGGCCATGTTTGTTTTGCCGCTCCAGAAAAAGCCGGGCAGCGACCGCTTGGCCCCGAGATAATTGGCCTGCTGATAGTCGGGCATCTTTTCCCAGTAGAGGGCGCGCACAAACTCGCGCCAGCCGAGGATCTGGCGGATAAAGCCCTCCACTTGCGCCAGGGTGATGGAGCCCTGATTGGCCTGCCAGTGGGCTTCGGCAGCGCGGATCACCTCGAGCGGGTGGAGCATCTTGCTGTTGAGGGAAAATGACAGACGGCTGTGAAACAGGCCCCAGCCGCGCTCGCTCAGGGCATCCTGATAGCGGCCAAAGTGGGGCAGGCAGTGGGCCAGAAAATGGGCCAGCAACTCGCGACTCTGGCGCCGGCTGATGGGCCAGGGCAGGCTGCTGACATCCGCCTCGCCGATGGTGCTGACCCCGTGGCGGGTCAGCATGGCATCGATGTCGCTCACCTCGTTGGCAAAGGTGAGGGGCGCAGGGATTAGCTGGCTCGCCGGCAGTTTGGCGCGATTCTCATCATCAAAATTCCAGCGCCCGCCAAGGGGTTGGCCGCGCTCATCGAGCAGTACCCTGTATTGCTTTCGCAGGGCGCGGTAGAAGAACTCCATTCGGCTGTGGGGGTAGCGCTGCCAGCCATCGTGGGGGGTGAGGAAATGTTCGCTATCCACCTCGGTGGCAGGGATGGCAAGGCCAGCCGCCCAGCTTTTCAACTGGCTGGCGAGGCGCCACTCGTCCGGGCTCTGCCAGGCAACGCTGTCGGCCTGATGTGCTTCGAGCTGAGCTGCCAGCAGGCTGGGCAAGTCGGGCCAGCGGGCGCTCTCATCGAGGGTCAGGTAACAGACGCGGTGGCCCGCTTGGGTGAGTGCCGCCGCGAAGGCGCGCATGGCGGCAAAGAAGGCCAGCACCTTCTGGCGGTGGTGGCGGCAGTAGTCGGTCTCCTGGCGCTGCTCCGCCATCAGATAGCAGACCGCCGGATCCGGCGTGCGAAACCAGCTGTGACCGGCGTTCAGCTGATCGCCGAGGACAAGGCGCAGCTCCATCAGGCATGCTCCCCATTATGTGGATGACTGCGGTGACGAGCGCGGCGACAGCGCTCGCTGCAGTAGCGCACGGCCTCCCAGCAATTTGCCCACTTGCGCCGCCAGCTGAAGGGGCGCTGGCAGACGGGGCAGATCTTCTCGGGCAGATGGGCTTTGCGATGCATGGGACTTCCGATGGTTGGCAAGGGGCGGCGTGAACAGGGTCAAGTCAACGGGATAACAGCTTAACGAAGGGGGGCGCGGGTGGGATCACCGTTGCCGGTATCGGGCCAAGTGAATGGACGCTTTGTGAGCAGGCGCACAGCCCGGCGGTGCGCCCCTTGTCTGCCAATTAACCTGCCGTTAACGTGGCGAGGCTGCCCGCTGGCAGCACTCATCAATGGATCTTAATTGGCCACCGACTGTTTACAACCGACATGGAGGGGAGTGATGCCAATCATGACAGCTACGCCCCGGGCAGCCTGCCTGCTCGCCCACTGGTACACCCGGGATCCCATTCTGACCCTCGACTTTCCTCACCGCTGATTGGCGGCACCCGCCGTTTGAATTTGTCAGCCGGACGACCCTGATCGCCCCGGCCTCTTTGCCAATCCCGATTTCAAACACACTGGCGTTGCGCCGGTGAGGAGTCTTTTATGCGTCGTATACCCGAGCCGTTTCGTATCAAGATGGTCGAGCCCATCAAACAGACCACTGGCGCCGAGCGCCGTGCCGCCCTCGAGGCCGCTGGCTGGAACCCTTTCCTGCTGCTGGCCGAGGATGTCTATATCGATCTGCTGACCGACAGCGGCACCGGTGCCATGTCCGATCGTCAGTGGGCCGGCATCATGATGGGGGATGAAGCCTATGCGGGCAGCCGCAACTTCGTCGAGCTGGAGCGCGCGGTGCGCGAGATCTTTGGCTATCAGCATGTGATGCCCACCCACCAGGGGCGCGGGGCCGAGCAGATCCTCTTCCCCGAGCTGGTCAAGCGCTGCCAGGGCAAGGCGCCGGTGTTTATCTCCAACTACCACTTCGACACCACCAAGGCCCACGTGGAGTTGGCCGGGGCGCGGGCCATCAACCTGCTCACTCCGAAAGCCCTCGACACCACGGCACCCTACGCCTGGAAGGGGGATTTTGATCTCCCTCGTCTGAGCGACACCATCGAGACCCTGGGGGACGACAACGTGGCCGGCATCATCATCACGGTGACCTGCAACAGCGCCGGTGGCCAGCCGGTCTCCATGGCCAATATGGAGGCGGTCGCCGAGCTGGCCCGTCGCCACCATATTCCGGTAGTGATCGACGCCGCCCGCTTTGCCGAGAACGCCTGGTTTATCAAGGAGCGAGATCCGGCCTATGCCAAGTGCAGCATCAAGGAGATAGTGCGCCAGATGTTTGCGCTGGGGGACATCTTCACCATGTCCGCCAAGAAAGACGGGCTGGTCAATATCGGCGGGCTCTGTTGCTTTAAAGAGGATCTCGAGCTGTTTCGTGCAGTGCAGGTGCGCTGCGTGGCGATGGAGGGGTTTGTGACCTACGGTGGCCTCGCCGGGCGGGACATGGCGGCGCTCGCTATCGGCCTGCGCGAGGGGATGGATGAGGAGTATCTGACCTATCGCATCAGTCAGGTGGCCTATCTCGGCGAGCGGCTGGCCGAGGCGGGCATCCCCATCCAGACCCCCACTGGCGGTCATGCGGTGTTTGTCGATGCCAAAAAATTGCTGCCCCATATTCCGGCCGAGCAGTTTCCGGCCCATGCGCTCGCCTGCGAGCTCTATCTGGAAGGGGGCGTGCGCGGGGTGGAGATTGGCTCCCTGCTGCTCGGGCGCGATCCCGCCACCGGCAAGCAGGAGGCGGCAGACTTTGAGCTGTTGCGCCTCACCATTCCGCGCCGGGTCTACACCCGGGATCACATGGACTATGTGGCCGACTGCCTGATCGCGGTGAAGGCGCGTGCCAGCGACATTCGCGGGCTCACCTTTGACTACGAGCCGCCGCTGCTGCGCCACTTCACCGCGCGGCTCAAGCCGGTCTGATCGCCAGCACCTTGGGGATGGGTCACAACATAAAAAAGAAGCCCGCATATGCGGGCTTCTTTGTGGGCGCTGATCACGCGGGCTTATTGGGTGATGGGGGCCGCATCAGGTTTGGCCAGCAGCTGTTCGACATCGTCGATCACCTTGAGGGCTGCCTGGGGGCCACCGGTGGAGGTCCAGAGCGACCCGTCCACGGCGCCGAAGCGCTTGCTCTTGATGGCGCCGAGCTGCTGGAAGGCCGGGGTCTGTTCGGCCTGCTTCATGGCATCCACCGCATCGCCGCTGGCGCTGAGGGTGCCTATCACCAGCCAGTCGCCGTCCAGCAGGTTGAGGGATTCGAGGCTCAGGGCCGGGGAGTGGGGGGTCTTGTCACCGATCTGGTGGGTCGGCCGGGTCAGCCCCATCTCTTCCACCACGCTGCTGGCGAAGGTGCCGCTGTGCATGTAGCTCGGGCCCTTGGGGTTCCAGCGCACTATGCTCAGGCGCTCGCCCTGATGCTTGGCAAGCTTGCTGCGGGCTTGCTGCAGGCGGGCGTCATACTGGGCGAGGAAGGTCTTGGCTTCGGCGTCCCGGTTCAGCACGTGGGCGCTGCGATTGAAGATCTCCTTCCAGGAGTCACCCCAGTTGCCGGTAACCACGGTGGGGGCGATCTCCTTGAGCAGGGCCAGCAGCTCGGGCTTGGTCTGGCCGGTGAGGATGAGGTCGGGTTCCAGATCGATCAGCTTCTCCAGGTTGGGGTTGTCCAGATCGCCGACCACGGCGATCTCCTTGCCCGCCTGTTGCAGCAGGTAGCGGGGCAGGGTGGACTGGCCACGGCCATTGACGGTGCCGACTGGTTGCAGCCCCAGGGTCAGTGCGCTGTCCAGATCGATTTCGCTCAGTACCACCACCCGCTTGGGCTGGGCCGGTACGACCTGGGTCTTACCGTCGGCATCGGTCACCTGACGGGTCTCGCTGCCGGCCTGTACCTGGAAGCCGACCAGACTGGCCAGCATCAGCACGGCAGCCAGGGGAGAGGAGATCTTCATCGTTACATCCTTCTTGGTGAAATCAGTGGAACACTGGGTCCCAAACGGGCGAACTCATGCTACCACAAATTCAAATGATAAGAATTGTCATTTGTGTTTGTGGCATAAGGAACGGACGGTTTGCTACCATGCTGGCTCATCCACCAAGGGCTCTTCGTGATGTTCATTGCCACTGCGCCAGCCTGTTCACTGGACCGCTTTATCGTGCAGGCCGACAGCCTGCCGCTGCCCGGCGCGGCGCATCTGGCGCTGCAACGGGTCTGCTTTGACCCCGCCGCCTTCACCCCGGCCTGTTACGATGCGGCCGGCATGGTGCTGCCCGCCAGCTTGCAGCGCGCGGCCCCCAAGCGGCTGGGGGAGTTTCTGGCCGGCCGGCTGGCGGCGCGCCGGGCCTTGCACCCCTTTGGTCTGGGCCAGCAGCTGGTGAGCATAGGGGCAGCCCGCGAACCCTGCTGGCCTGCGGGGTTTGAGGGCAGCATCAGCCACAGCCTGTTGCAGGGGCGCGGCATGGCCCTGTGTGCGGTTCGCCCGGGTCAGGCGGGGATGGGGCTGGATCTGGAGGGCTGGCTGGCAGAGGGGCAGGCGAGCGAGCTCTGGCCCGGCATTACAAGCGGGGAGGAGTGGGCTCGGCTGGCGGCCGCTGCCCGCTCCGTCGGCCTGAGCAGGGCTGAGGCGCTCACCTTGATCTTTTCGGCCAAGGAGAGCCTGTTCAAGGCGCTCTACCCCAGGGTGGGGCGCTATTTTGACTTTCTCGATGCTCGCTGGCTGACCATGACGGAGCAGACCCTCACCCTCGAACTGGTGGGCGGGCTGACCCCGACACTGCCCGCCGGTTGGCGCTGCACTGTGTACTGGCAGCCAATGTACTGGCAAACACGGCCGGGCGGGGTGCTCACCAGCCTACTGCTGTGAGTGGCGGCGCGCCGAGACACAAGCATCAAAAAACCGCCTTTCGGCGGTTTTTTGATGGGGCTCAGGCCGGTTGGCGCATGGCAAAGGCGTGTGGTCTGCGGCGGGGCACTATGATGGGGGCGCCGTCGCCGGGGGCGTGCAGTATGTCCACGTCGGTCTGGTAGAGGCGGTCGATGAGGGACTTGGTCACCACCTCGCGGGCCGGCCCCATGGCCTGGATGCCGCCATCACCCAGCGCGATCAGCTCGTCGCAGTAGCGGGCGGCGGTGGCGAGATCGTGGATGACGATGAGCACCGTCTTGCCCTCGGCGGTGATCTGGTGGATGGCCTCCATCACCTCGGTCTGGTGACCGATGTCGAGGGCGCTGGTGGGTTCATCCAGCAGGATGATGTCCGCATCCTGGGCCAGCACCATGGCGAGCCACACCCGCTGGGCCTGGCCGCCGGAGAGAGAGCTGGCGCTCTGCTGCAAAATGTCGCCCAGTTGCATCCGCTCGCAGGCCCAGCGCACCATGCGCGCATCCTCCTCGCTCCACTGATTGAACCAGCCCTGATGGGGATGGCGGCCGTACTGCACCAGCTGCTCGACCTGGATGCCGGCGGGCACCAGCGGACGCTGGGGCAGGTAGGCGAGCTCGCGGGCCAGCGGCTTCTTGCCGTAGCTGGCCAGCGGCTTGCCCTTGAGCAGGATCTCGCCGGCTTGCTGCTGCTCCTGGCCTGCCAGAAGTTTGAGCAGGGTAGACTTGCCGCCGCCGTTGGGGCCGACGATCCCCACCAGCTTGCCCTGGGGAATGGTGAAGGAGATGTCGTTGAAGACGGGCTTGTGCTGATAGCCAAATTGCAGGTGATTGATGGTGAGCGTCATCAGGCGGCCCTCGGTCTGTCTTGAAAATGGATGAATGGCATCGTCAGTCGGCCTTCTGGCGGTCTTTGAGCAGGATGAACAGCAGCAGCAGGCCGCCGAGAATACGGGTCATGATGCCGGTGGCCACCTCGTGGGGGCTGGCCAGCACCCGCACCAGGGTGTCGCTGGCCAGCAGCAGCAGGGCGCCGCACAGGGCGGCAATCCACAGCGGCACGATGCGATCCCGGCTGAGCCAAGAGGCGAGCACCGGGGCCGCCATGGCGATGAACACCACGGGGCCGCCGATGGCGGTGCCGAGCGCCGCCACGACGATGGCCTGGGCCAGCACGCCGAGCTGCACCCGGTTGACGTTCACCCCCAGGCTCTGGGCGGTGACGGGGCCCAGACGCAGTACGCCCAGGGCCCGGGAGAGATAAATGATCCAGGGGCAGACCAGCAGGATCAGGATCCCCACCGGCAGCACAGTGCTGTAACCCTGGCCGACGAAGTTGCCCATGTTCCACAGGTAGAGGCTGGTGAGGTGCACCAGCGACTGGGTGGACATCACGAACTGGCCGATGGCGTTCATCAGCTCGGAGACGCCGATGCCGATCACCACGAACAGGTAGCCCTGCTCCCCCGGCTTGTTGCACAGGGCATAGAGCACTGCGGCGGCAAACAGGGCGCCCAGTGGGGCGGCCCACCAGGGCCAGCTGCCGAGGGTCAGGTAGAGGGAGAAGGCGATGATGGCCAAGGAGGCCCCCTCGTTGACCCCGATCATGTCCGGGGTGGCGAGGCGGTTGCGAATGAGGGTCTGCACCAGGCAGCCGGAGAGGCCCATGGCCGCGCCCGCCACCAGCACGGCGACGATGCGTGGCAGCCGGATCTTGAAGACGGTCACCTCGCTCAGCCGGTTGCCCTCACCAAGCAGGGTCTGGATCACCCCCAGCATGGTGAGCTTGCCGGAGCCCAGGGTCAGCGCCAGCAGGGAGAGCAGCACCAGGGCCACCAGGAGCCCGAGGGTGATCAGCCAGGCGCGGCGGTGCAGCAACAGGGTGCGGCTGCCAATGCGCAGGCAGACGGTGCCGGTAGGAAGCGCCGTGGTGAGGGAGGGATGGATGGAATTGTTCATGAGGCAGGCAACCTTATTTGACGGCCAGCAGGGAGCGGAAACCGCCGCTGCGCACCACCAGGATGAGCACGGGGGCACCGATCAACGCCAGGATCACCCCGTTGGGCAGCTCGAACGGCTGGATCAGCCAGCGCGCCAGTATGTCGGCGCCGAGCAGGAACAGCACCCCGAACAGAGCGGAGAAGCGCACCTGGATGGCGAGGCGCACCGGCTCCACCAGACGGGCGCAGTAGGCGGCGAGAAAACCGACGAAGCCGATGGGGCCAGCGATGGCGATGGCGCAGGCGGTAAACAGGGTGGCGGCTAGCAGTACACCGATGCGTACCCGGGTCGGCCGTATGCCGAGCGCCAGCGCCTGGTTGTCCCCCATCTGCATCAGGGTGAGCTGACGGCAGAGCGCCAGGGTCAGCAGCAGGCCGAGCAGGGCAAAGGGCATCACGGTGAGCACGGCATCGAGATCCGAGGCGGCCAGCGACCCCAGATTCCAGAAACGGAACTGCTCCAGCACCACCTGGTTGGAGAGCAGCAGGAAGTTGGAGAGGCCGCCGAAGGTGGCGGAGAGGGCGACCCCCACCAGGATGAGTTTGAGGGGGTTGGAGCGCCCCACCATCAGGCCGAGGCCGAGCACGATGAGGTTGCCGAGCAGGGCCCCCATGCCGGACCAGAGCAGGTAACCGTAGGCGGATTCGACGCCAAAATAGGTGAGGCCGATCACCAGGGCGAACACGGCGCCGGCGTTGACCCCAAGCAGGCCGGGTTCGGCCAGCGGATTGCGGGTGGCGCTTTGCAGCATGGAGGCCGCCAGCGCAAGACAGACGCCCACCACCAGGGCACACAGAGTGCGGGGCAGACGCAGGGTATGAACGATCATGGCGAGCTTTTCATCGGCCATGAGGGCGGGATCGCCCAGCAGAAATCCGGCGACCTCGCGGCCACCATAGACACCGGCGCCGGTGGCCAGTGAGAGACAGATGAGCAGGAACAGGAGAACAACTCCCAGCCAGAACAGGTGTGTTTGGTGTCTGTGCACCCGGCTACTCCTTCACGTCGAGGCAATAACAGCAGAAAAGGGAGCCCTGACGGGCTCCCTGCGGGGTTTACAGCTTGTAATCCACGCCAGCGTAGACGGTACGACCTTCCAGAATGAAGTCGGCGTCGGTGGCGACCTGGTCACGCTTGGTGTTGGTGAGGTTGGTGATGCCCAGCTTGAAGTCGAGCGCCGGGGTGACCTTCCACTTGGTGTTGACGTCCAGGGTCTGGTAGCTGTCGGACTTGAGCGCCTGGGAGTTGTGCATCGGCACCTTGATGAACTGGCTGCCCACGTACTGCCAGGCCAGGTTGGTGTTGACGATCTCGCTGGCTTGCCAATCCAGGCTCAGGTTGCCGGTGTGATCCGGGGTCTTGGCCAGATCGTCTCCCGTGCTCTTGTCTTCGGAGTCCAGCATGGTCCAGTTGCCGGTCAGCTTGACGTCGTCCATCACATCGACCCAGCCGGTCAGCTCCAGCCCCTTGACCCGGGCCTTCTTGACGTTGAGGTAGGTCATGACGGTTGGACGGTAGCCCGGGCCCCACTGATCGCTCTGGATCAGATCCTCGATGTCGTTGTGGAAACCGGTGAGGCCGGCGCCAAAGCGAGCGGCTTCATAGGCGGTGCCCAGCTCATAGCTGACGGCGGTTTCCGGTTTCAGATCCGGGTTGCCGATCACCTTGCAGGCGCCGCGGCAGGCGGTGGTGGCGAAACCTTCGCTGGACTGGGCCAGGGTCGGGGCCTTGAACGCCTTGCCGGCGCCGCCCTTGATCACCCACTCGTCGCTCAGCTTGTAGAGCGCATAGGCGCGCGGGCTGAACTCGTTGCCATAGGTCTCGTGGTGATCCAGACGACCGGAGAGGGTCAGCGCCAGATCCCCCAGGCTGAATTCATCCTGCAGGTAGAGAGCGCTCTGGCTCGCATCCACGCTGCCATTGGTGATGCTGCGACTGTGCTCCAGCTCGGTCTTGCGGAATTCCGCGCCTGAGGTCAGCAGGTGATCCCCCAGGTAGCCGCTCAGCTGGCCGTCGACCGTGTGGTTGGTCTGGGTGACATCGGCCGCGCCGCCGTTGAGCTGGGAGTCATCCATCAGATCGGTCTGCTCGAAGTAGTAGCGGGCGCGGCTGTCGAAGTGCTCCCAACGACCGTTGTGAGTCAGCCCCAGGCTCAGGCGATCGAGTTTTTGCACGTTGTGCGGGGTGGCCGGGGCGGTGGGGGCGCGCGGCACGTTGTTGAAATAGCTGTCCATGTCGTTCTGGTTGTAGCCCAGATCGAACTCCACATCCTGGTTGTCGGCCACCAGCCACTTCAGGCTGGAGAGCATGTTGACCACTTCCCGTTTCTCCAGCGCATCGGCGTCCTTGTTGTTGGACTGATCGCTGTGCCAGCGGTCGCGCTGATAGCCTTCTACCACCAGGCTGCCGAGCAGCTTGTTGTCGATCAGGGCGCCGGAGACGAAGGCGTTGCCACGGTTGGCATCGCCACCATCACCCTTGGTGGGCATGGTGTGGGTGTAGCCGAAGGCCGCCTCGGTCTGCTCCTTGGCCTGGCGCAGGATCACGTTGACCACGCCGCCGAGGGCGTCGGCGCCATAGAGGGAGGAGACGGGACCGCGGATCACCTCGATGCGCTCGATGGCGGCCATGGGGATGGAGCTCAAGTCGAAGTCATTGCCAAACGAGCTGCCCAGGGTTTCGCGAGCGTTGACCCGCTTGCCGTTGATCAGCAGCAGGGTGTAGTCGCCGCCCATGCCGCGGATCTTGATCTCGCTGCGGCCGGTGGGGTTGGTGCCGATGATGTTGACGCCGGGCACGTGCTTGAGCGCTTCGCCGACGTTGTTGGCATTCATCTTGTCCAGATCGGCGCGGGTCACCACAGAGACGCTGGCCGGGGCGGAGAGTTCGGTGTGCTGGGTCTGGGTGGCGGTGACCACCATGGTCTCGTTGGCCTTGACCGCTTCGGCCTGGGCCAGGCCCGGCAAGGCAAACAGGCCGAGGGAGAGCAAAATCGGGTTCAAGCGAAATACGCCAGGCTGCAACTGCATAGTCAAAACTCCATGAATAAAACAGAGGTTATGGGGTCCGGCTCTGGGGCCGGTGGCTCACTGACTTCCTTGTCTGGCGGTGCCAGACTCGGGGTTATTGTTATTCCTTGTCTGTGCCAGCCCCTTGAGCAGGAGCCAGACACCGCCGCAGGCCAGCAGGCCGCAGCCGATATTGATCCAGGCCAGATGGGCAAATCCGTGCAGGACGCCGCTCTGATCCGACACCAGCAACCTGGCGGAGAGCAGGCTGCCGAGCCCGGCCGCCACATTGGTGACCGTGCCCTGAAAAGACATGAAGGCGGCGCGCTGATGCGGGGCTGGGATGGAGGCCGTGATGGCGAGGGTGGTGCTGGAGCGGGCCGAGCTCAGCGCCATGAACAGGGTGAACAGCAGGTAGACGGGCACGCCGACCGGCATGGCGAAACCGAGCAAAGTGATCAGTGCCAGCAGCAGGCTGGTGATCAGGATGGCGGCCTGGGCCCGGCCCTGATCAATCCAGCTGCCGCACAGCCGCATGGTGGCCATGCTGGCGAGGCCGCCGCACAGATAGAGGGCGGCGATCTGCTCGCGCGGGAACGCCAGGTTGAACTGGAAGTAGTTGGCAAAGTGCGGGATCAGCAGGAAGTGACCGAACATCTGCAGGCAGAGGATGAACAGGGCGCCCTGGCAGAGCGGGGAGGCCAGCAACTGGCGCAGGCCACTGCCATGAGGGGCGCGGCTGACCGGCAGCGAAGGCAGCAGGGTGGCGCAGAGCAGGGCCAGCAGCAGGCCGCAGACGCCAAACAGCAGGAAGGGGCTCTGCCAGCCAAACCACTGGGCCAGCACCAGGGCGATGGGCACCACCAGGATGGCGGCCAGCGAGAACGCCATGCCCACGTAGGCGAGGCGACGGCCCCGCTCGGCCGGCGGTACCAGATCCAGCACGGCGGCCATCAAGATGGCGGCGAGTGGCCCGGCCACACAGCCCGACAGGACGAACAGCACCAGCAACTGCTGGCTGTTTTGCACCAGGGCGCAAGCCATCAGCAGCAGAAAACGCAGGGTGAGCAGCACCAGCAGGGCGGGCTTGCGGTTGACCCGATCGAGCCAGGGGGCGGCGATGAGCCCCATCAGGGCGGCACCCAGAGTGGCACCGCCGCTGAAGTAGCCGGTCTGCTCCGGCAGCATGCCGAGGCTGATGACGAGATCCGGCCCGAGCGGCATCACCATCATCATGCTGCCCATGGAGAGCATGTTGACAAGCAGGGCCAGGTGGATGGCGGCGGGGGTGGTGGTCACTGGCTTCATCGACGGCAAGCTCAAAAAAATGAGACCGAATTGTATCCGAGCGATTTTTTCGTGACAACAAATGGTAATCATTTTTATTTGTGTTATTTGATCTGTCTCCGCTCTTTTCATAGAAAAATGAAGGGCCTGACCTTCACGGCGCGCATTGCTCACGGGCAAAAGCATTGAAAAGCGGGGCGGATGGCCCATGATGACGAGGTGATGAGTAGGTCAGGATGTAGTTGGCCGCCGAGTGGGACGGGAGGAGAAGATGAGAAGATGGCGCGGGTTTGGATTCTGGCTGCTGTGGGGGCTCTGGTGCCTGCCGCTACGGGCCGAGGTGAAGGTGATCCCGGTATTCGAGACCCAGGCGGCTGCGCAGACCCTCAAGGATCTCTATCCGGATCTCGGGGTGAGCGCCATGGGCAACCAGCTGGTGCTGAGCGGCAGCGCCGCCCAGTTGCAGGAGGCCGAAGCGGCGCTGGCCAAATTGAACCAGCCACCCCAGAGCCTGCTCATCGAGTGGCGGGTGGATGGCGCTTCCAGCAGCCAGCAGGCCGGGGTGGGGCTGGGCCAGGATGCCGCCAAGCGGCAGTGGTTGCTGGAGGGCAATGCCCAGCAGTATCAGCGCAGCCAGAACGACAGCTGGCAGATACGCGGTTTGTCGGGTCGGCCGGTGCTATTGCAGATGGGCACCTATCAACCGGTCACCTTCTATCAGTGGAATGGAGGGGCAGTGGTGGGGATGATGCCGCTGGTGAACGGCCTCTATGCCACCGCCACCCTGATCGGCGACAGGGTGCAGATAGCGCTCAGCAGCGAGCAGGCCAGGCTGGAGCAGGGCACCATCAACCGGGGGCAGAGCGCCACCGAGGTGAGCGGTGCCCCCGGTCAGTGGCTGACGGTGGGGGAGCTCTCCACCAGCGCGGTGCAGCAGGGCAGCAGCCTGGGCACCCAGTTGCAGGGGGGCAATGGCAGTCAGAGCGATCGTCAGACTCTGCAGATCCGGGTCACGCGCCAGTGAGGCGCCTGGCTGATCACGTTGCCCCTCGGGTGCTTGGTCATCCGGGTTGAACCTGGCTGATCAGTTGCCGGCGTGGGGCTGATCGGCCGCGTATTCACGCAGCTGGCGGCTGCGCAGCAGATACCAGAGTGACCAGAGGGTAGCGACCAGTACCAGCGCGGTGGGCCAGCTGAACGACCACTTCTGCAGATTGAGGCTGTGCAGTTGCATCAGCAGGCCGCTGACGGCAGAGCAGAGCAGCAGCAATGGGCTGTGGCGCCTGAGCCAGGCCCGGAGGCTGCGGGTCTGCTGATAGGTACCGCCGCAGGCGAGCAGCGCCAGTATGGCGGGCACGTCGGTCAGCAGGCTGATGTAGAGGGCGAGCCGGTCCGGATAGAAGAGGGTCAGGATGGCGCTGCCGCTCTCGCGGGTGACGCCGGCCATCAGAAACAGCCAGACCGAGCGGGTCAGCAAGAGGGCGATGGGCCAGAACCAGAGCGGGGGACGCAGCTGGCCGTGATCGTCATATCTGTGTTCGGGGTAGAGGGTCATGGTTGCCCGGGGTCGTCTGTGCAAAGGATGAAGGGGATATGGGGCGAAGGGGGGCCCTTTGCAAGGCGGGGGTGGGGGACGGGAATTAATCGGGGGGCCATGCCCCCCAATCCGCTTATCTCTTTTCGTGCCGGCCCGCCGGCGTCACAGCCAGCCTTTTCGCTTGAAGAACAGACCGGTGCCGAGCGATGACATCACCATCAGCACCAGGGAGAGCGGATAGCCGTACTCCCAGGCGAGCTCCGGCATGCGGCCGAAGTTCATGCCGTAGATGCTGGCGATCAGCGTCGGCGGCAGGAAGATGACCGCGGCCACCGAGAAGATCTTGATCACCTTGTTCTGTTCCAGGTTGGTGACCCCCATGGAGGCCTCCAGCTGGAAGTTGATCTTGTCGAACAGGAACTGGGTGTGGGGCAACAGGGACTCCACGTCGTGCAGCATCTCGTCGATCCACTTGTTCTGCTCGTTGCTCATCCGTTGGCGCAGGCTGCGCTTCAAGAAGCGCAGGGCGCGACGGGTATCGTGCAGGGAGAGACGGATCTGGCCGTTGGCCTCTTCCTGAGCCATCAACTCCTTGAGCATGGGGTTGATCTGATCCGGCTCGAAGATCTGATCGGCGGTGTTTTCCAGGGTCTTGTAACCATCTTCGATGAGATCGGAGAGGTATTCCACCTTGAGGTTCTGCACCTCCAGCAGGATGTCGAGGGCATCTTCCACCTCCAGCCGATCCTGACGCATGTAGTGGCGCAGCAGGCGCACCAAACCGATGTCATCCTCGCGGATGCTGATCAGCAGGTTGTTGCGCAGGGTAAAGGAGACGTGGACACCCTTGGTGTCACGGCCGATCCGCTGGGGAAACAGGGAGTGAATGTGCAGACCGTCGGTATCCCAGTAGAAACGGGCGGATGCTTCGATGTCATCCAGCTCCTCCTTGTCGGGCACCTCTTCCAGAAACAGGCCCGTCAACCATTCTCGTTCCGCCGTGTCCGGCTTGTAGGCATCCAGCCAGACGGTGTTGTCAGGCACTATGTCGTCAGGCCCGAGCGTGACTATGTCCAGTACCTTGTTATTGAGAATGTAGGCGGTGATCATCTGTCCCCCCTTAAGAAGTCATGGGTAATCAGGGATGGTTGCACAGGTCATGCGGCCTTAGAGCGCGTAGAAAGCGATCCCGTGGACAAGCTGAACGGGCCGATGGAAACCTGAATGCGGCGAACTATACAGGGGCGGGCCGCGCTTGTCAGGGCCTATTCATCGGAGGTTCAGCCTGTTCGCTCAAAAAAACAGCGAGGTCGGAGCAGCCACGCCGACCTCGAAACGGGTGATCCCGGCGTCGCCTCCTTTATTCCCCTTGGCACGCGGGAGGAGTCAGGTTCACCGGTCGGGATGGTGGGCTGCCGAGTGCCCTGCGACAACCCCCGGCCGTGTGCCGGAAACCGCCTCTATTTGATGTGTTGGGGCTGCGCATCCTTGTTGTCGCCACTGACCTGCATGGGCAGTCCCATCACATATTGGGATAGTTGGGGCCGCAGCCGCCCTGCGGTGGCGTCCAGACGATGTGCCAGGGCTGCGCATCCTTGTTGTCGCCACTGACCTGCATGGGCAGTCCCATCACATATTGGGATAGTTGGGGCCAGAGCCGCCTTGCGGCGGCGTCCAGACGATGTTCTGGCTCGGATCCTTGATGTCGCAGGTCTTGCAGTGGATGCAGTTGGCCGCGTTGATCTGCAGGCGGGACAGGCTCTCTGAACCCAGGATCTCGAACACCCCGGCCGGGCAGTAACGCTGGGCGGGTTCGGCCCAGGTGGGCAGGTTGACCGCCACCGGGATAGTCTCATCCTGCAGCTTGAGGTGGCAGGGCTGATCCTCGTCGTGGCTGGTGTTGGCGAGGTAGACAGACGAGAGCTTGTCGAAGCTGAGCTTGCCGTCCGGCTTGGGATAGTCGATGGGTTGGCAGCGGCTGGCCATGCGCAGTTGGCGGTAGTCTGGCTCCTTGTCCAGCAGGGTGAACGGCGAGGTGCGAGCAAACAGCCGCTGCTCCAGCCAGTTGAAGGCGCCACCGAGCCAGGGGCCCCAGCGGTGCAGGGCGGCGCCGAAATTGCGCGCTGTTTTGAGCTCATGGGCCAGCCAGCTCTGTTGCAGCGCATCGCCGTATTCGGCCAGATCCCGGCCCCCTTCATCGCCGCCGCGCAGACTCATGGCGACTGTCTTGGCCGCCAGCATGCCGGACTTCATGGCGGTGTGGATCCCCTTGATACGGGAGAAGTCGAGGGTGCCGGCATCGCAACCGATGAGCAGGCCGCCGGGAAAGTGCATGCGGGGCAGGGAGTGCCAGCCCCCCTTGGCGATGGCGCGGGCGCCGTAGCTGATGCGCTCGCCCCCCTGCAATGCCGCGGCGATGAGCGGGTGGTGCTTGAGGCGCTGAAACTCGTCAAACGGGCTGAGCCAGGGGTTGCGGTAGTTGAGGTCGACGATGAGACCGACCGCCACCTGATCCTGCTCCAGATGATAGAGATAGAAGCCGCCCTGGCTCTTGTCCTCCTTCCCCTCAGAGAGCGGCCAGCCGCTGCCGTGCAGCACTCGGCCCGGTTTGCCCTGGCCGGGGGGGAGCTGCCACAGCTCTTTGAAGCCGATGGCGTAGTGCTGCGGCTGGGCGGCGTTTTCCAGCTGAAAGTCGGCGATCAGCTGCTTGCCGAGATGGCCGCGCGCCCCTTCGGCAAACAGGGTGTAGCGACCGAGCAGCGCCATGCCGGGCACGTGATCCGCTTTCGGATTGCCCGCCCGATCCAGCCCGAGATCGCCGGTGATCACACCCTTGACCCGTCCCGCTTCCATGATGAGTTCGCTTGCGGTAAAACCCGGGTATATTTCGACTCCCAACTGTTCGGCCTGCTGACCGAGCCAGCGACAGAGGTTGCCGAGGCTGATGATGTGGCTGCCCTCGTTGTGCATGCGCGGCGGCACCGCCCAGTTGGGCAGTTGCAGGGCGCGGCGGTCGCTTTGCAGCAGGTGCACCTGATCGTCGTTGACCTCGACCCCGAGCGGGGCCTGTTGCCAGCTCTCTGGCAGTAGCTCCTTGAGGGCGACGGGATCCAGCAGGGCGCCGGAGAGCAGATGGGCGCCGATCTCCGCCCCCTTCTCCAGCAGGCAGACCGACAGCTCGGCATTGTGTTGTTTGAGGGCGATGGCGGCACTGAGTCCCGCCGGGCCGCCACCGACGATGACGACATCAAATTCCATTGCTTCGCGTTCCATCTTGCCTCTGTGCTCGACTTGGCCTAGGGTAGTACTGGTAGTTTACGTAAACGTAAAGTAAATGTAAGCAAAAAAATGTGAGGGTTTTCATGGATTCACTCAACAGAAGCGAGGGATGCGCGTCATGAAGCTGCTGGTCGCGGTCAAGCGGGTGCTGGATTACAACGTCAAGGTCCGGGTCAAGAGCGATGGCTCAGACGTGGAGCTGGCCAACGTCAAGATGGGGATCAACCCGTTTTGTGAAATTGCGGTGGAAGAGGGGGTCAGGCTGCGCGAAGCCGGCGTGGCGAGCGAGCTGGTGGTGGTGACCTTCGGCCCCGAGGCGGCAGCCGAACAACTGCGTCACGCCCTGGCGCTGGGGGCGGATCGGGCGCGTCATTACGTGACTGGCGAGACCCTGACTCCGCTCACCGTGGCTCGCGCCCTGCAACAGGTGTGCGAGCTGGAGCAGCCCGATCTGGTGTTGCTCGGCAAGCAGTCCATCGATTCTGACAACAACCAGGTGGGCCAGATGCTGGCCGCCCTCAATGACTGGCCGCTCGCCACCTTCGCCTCCGCCATCAAGCTGGTGGAGGGGGAATTGCAGGTGACCCGCGAGATCGACGGTGGCCTCGAGACCCTCGGCATGCCGCTGCCGGCGGTGGTGACCGTGGATCTGCGCCTCAACGAGCCGCGTTTTGCCTCGCTCCCCAACATCATGAAGGCCAAGCGCAAGCCGCTCGAGAGCGCGCCCTTCACCGCCCTTGGCGTCGAGCCGGCCGCTCAGACCCGGCTGCTCGGGGTGATGGCCCCCGCGGCCCGCAGCGCCGGTATCATGGTGGGCTCGGTGGACGAGCTGCTGGACAAACTCAAGCACGAAGTGAAGGTACTCTGATGCTGCCAGCAATCAACATAACCCCGCCCGCCGGCGACAAGCTCGGGGGCGTGATGGGCGCACAGGCAGGGACATCAACGGACGATAGCAAGGGGCAGTCATGAGCGTATTGATCATTGCCGAACATCATCAGGGCCAGTTGGCCGACAGCGTGGCCCGCCTGGTCACCGCCGGGAGCCAGCTGGGCGGCGAGGTGCATCTGCTGTTGCTGGGGCAGGGGCTGACCGAGGCGGGTGAGCAGGCCGCCGCCCTGCAGGGAGTGAGCCGGGTGCTGCTGGCCGAGCACCCCATGTTGGCGGAGGGGCTGAGCGACGGGGTCGATCCGCTCTTGGCCCATATCGCGCGGGATTATCAGCACTGCCTGATGGCCGCCAGCACCCAGGGCAAGGATCTGCTGCCCCGGGTGGCGGCCAAGCTCGGGGTGGAGATGCTCTCCGAGGTGACCGGCATCGAGAGCGGTGATACCTTCCTGCGTCCCATCTACGCGGGCAACGCGCTGGCCCGGGTGGCGAGCAGCGCCCCCATCAAGGTGCTGACCATCCGGCCCACTGCCTTCGCCAAGGCGGCGAGCGGCGGCCAGGCTCAGGTAGAGCGGTTGCCGGTGAGCGAGGTGGCCTGCCGTACCCGCCTCATCGAACGGCGAGCCGTGCGCTCCGCCAGACCCGAGCTCGCGGCGGCGCGGGTGGTGGTCTCCGGTGGACGGGCACTGGGCTCCAAGGCGCAGTTCGCCCTGATCGAGGCGCTGGCTGACAAGCTGGGCGGCGCGGTGGGGGCATCGCGGGCCGCGGTGGATGCGGGCTTTGTCGCCAACGATCTGCAGGTGGGCCAGACCGGCAAGGTTGTGGCCCCCGAGCTCTACATCGCGGTCGGCATTTCCGGTGCCATCCAGCATCTGGCGGGGATGAAGGAGTCCAAGGTGATCGTCGCCATCAACAAGGACAGCGAGGCCCCCATCTTCCAGGTGGCCGACTACGGGCTGGTGGGGGATCTCTTCACCTTGCTGCCGGAGCTCACCGCCAAGCTGTAACCTGGTGAAAAAGGGGGCCGGGGGCATTGAGCACCGGCAAGCGCCCGTTTCCACGCATGTTCTCTGCAAGCCCTGACCCGTTCAGGGCTTTTTTCTGCCAACTGCGCCAGCGGTGGGTCGACAAAAGGTTGAGCCAGCTCCCAAAAAGCCTTTGATCCGGGGGCTGCACTTGTGTAAAACCAGACAAGTCAACGATCACACTCATCCACTCACGGAAAGCGTCATGAGCAAACAGATTTACAACTTCTGCGCCGGCCCCGCCATGTTGCCGGTCGAAGTCATGGAGCGCGCCCAGCGCGAATTTTGTAATTTCCAGGGGCTGGGAGCCTCGGTCATGGAGCTTTCCCACCGCGGCAAGCCCTACATGGCGGTCGCCGCCAAGGCCGAAGCCGATCTGCGCGAGCTGCTGGCGGTGCCGGACAACTACAAGGTGCTGTTCATGCACGGCGGCGGCCGTGGCCAGTTCTCCGCGGTGCCCATGAACCTGCTGGGAGGCGCCAACAAGAAGGCTGACTATCTGCTGACCGGTGTCTGGGCTGCGAGTGCCGTGGACGAGGCGCGCAAGTACGGCGATATCCAGACCTTTGACGGTGTGGCCAAGAGTGCCGAGGGCATCTCCCACCTGCTGCCGACCCCGGCGTTTCGCGCCGATGCGGCCTATGTGCACTACTGCCCGAATGAAACCATCGACGGCATCGAGATGTTTGACATCCCGGCAACCGGCAAGGTGCCGCTGGTGGCGGATCTCTCCTCCACCATCCTCTCCCGTCCCATCGACGTGAGCCGCTTCGGCATCATCTATGCTGGCGCCCAGAAGAACATCGGCCCGTCGGGGCTGGCCATCGCCATCGTGCGCGACGATCTGCTGAACCAGGCCCGCGCCGACGTGCCGTCGATCTTCGACTACCAGCTCACCGCCAAGAACGACTCCATGTTCAACACCCCGCCCACCTACGCCTGGTATCTGGCCGGGCTGGTGTTCGAGTGGTTGAAAGAACAGGGTGGCCTCGCGGCGATGGAAGCACGCAACAAGGAGAAGGCCGATTTCCTCTACGGCTATCTCGATCAGTCGAGCTTCTATGGCAACCAGGTGGATGCCAGCTGCCGTTCGCGGATGAACATCCCGTTCCAGCTGAAAAATGCCGAGCTGGACAAGCTGTTCCTGGCCGAATCGGAAGCCGCCGGCCTGCTGGCACTCAAGGGCCACCGCATCGTCGGCGGCATGCGCGCCAGCCTCTACAACGCCATGCCGCTGGAAGGGGTGAAGGCGCTGGTCAGCTTTATGGATGGCTTTGCCAAGCGCCACGGCTGAGGCGTTTTTCCCCGATTGCCGACGCCGGGGACTCCCCGGCGTCTGTTTTTTCCGTGATGCCGGACCGGCTGCCCCCGCCGCCTGCTTTTGTGCCACCCGCAGTCTTGCCGAGCAGGGCGCGGGCTGCTAACGTCCGGTCAGGTCATTTTTTTGAGATCGTACAGGAAGTCTATGAATTCGTTGCGTTTGGAACCTATTTCTCGTGTGGCCGGTGAGGTCAATCTGCCCGGCTCCAAGAGCGTGTCCAACCGGGCCCTGCTGCTGGCAGCCCTGGCCCGTGGCACCACCCGGCTCACCAACCTGCTCGACAGCGATGACATTCGTCACATGCTGGCGGCGCTGACCCAGCTCGGGGTCAAGTACAAGCTCTCCGCCGACAAGACCGAGTGCACCGTGCACGGTCTGGGTCGCAGCTTCGCGGTGAAGGAGCCGGTCAATCTGTTCCTCGGCAACGCAGGCACCGCCATGCGACCGCTGTGCGCCGCCCTGTGTCTGGGCTCCGGCGAATACACCCTGGGCGGGGAACCGCGCATGGAAGAGCGCCCCATCGGCCATCTGGTGGATGCTCTGCGCGAAGCGGGCGCCCATATCCAGTACCTGAAGAAAGACGGTTATCCGCCGCTGGTGGTGGATGCCAAGGGGCTATGGGGCGGCGATGTGCACGTCGACGGCTCTGTCTCCAGCCAGTTCCTGACGGCGTTTTTGATGGCGGCGCCGATGGCGGCGGGCGATACCCGCATCCACATCAAGGGGGAGCTGGTCTCCAAGCCCTACATCGACATCACCCTGCACATCATGAAGCAGTTCGGGGTGGTCATCGAGCACGACAACTACAAGCTGTTCTACATCAAGGGCAACCAGAGCTACGTCAGCCCGGGTGACTTCCTGGTGGAAGGGGATGCCTCCAGCGCCTCCTACTTCCTCGCGGCGGGCGCCATCAAGGGCAAGGTGCGGGTTACCGGCATCGGCAAGCACAGCATTCAGGGCGACATCCACTTCGCCGACGTGCTGGAGAAGATGGGCGCGCGCATCACCTGGGGCGATGACTTCATCGAGGCCGAGCAGGCGCCGCTGCACGGCATCGACATGGACATGAACCACATCCCCGATGCGGCCATGACCATCGCCGTGGCCGCGCTGTTCGCCGAGGGGCCCACCTCGATTCGCAACATCTACAACTGGCGGGTGAAGGAGACCGACCGCCTGCACGCCATGGCGACCGAGCTGCGCAAGCTGGGCGTCGAGGTGGAGGAGGGGCGTGACTTCATCACCGTTACCCCGCCAGCGCAGCTCAAGCATGCGGCCATCGATACCTACAACGACCACCGCATCGCCATGTGCTTCTCGCTGGTGGCGCTGTCCGATACCGCCGTCACCATCAATGATCCGGGTTGTACCTCCAAGACTTTCCCGGACTACTTCGACAAGCTGGCCAGCATCAGTCAGCGCGCGTGATGAACCCAGGCCCGCCTCGCTGCGGGCCTGTTTCTTTGCGCTGTCCCGCTCTGCTACCCCCCTCTCCTCATCCTCGCCTAGCAGTATTATCAAAACTTGCAAGGCAGGATAAGAAAATTCCTTCCTAGATAATGTAATTTTCTATTTACACCGCTGCCCGTGCGGGCTAGATTGAAGTTTCTTTATCGCAGTCATCTAGCAGGAAGCCTTGTCATGCAGCATCAAACCGACGACGTTCGTATCAGTGAAATCAAAGAGTTATTGCCCCCGGTTGCGGTGCTTGAGAAGTTTCCGGCCACCGAGACCGCATCAAGTACCGTCTTTGAATCCCGTCAGGCCATCCATCAGATCCTGGCCGGTGAAGATCAGCGCTTGCTGGTGGTGATCGGTCCCTGTTCCATTCACGACCCCGCCGCCGCGCTGGAGTACGGCAAGCGCCTCAAGGTGCTGCGTGACGAACTCAAGGGCCAGCTGGAGATCGTGATGCGGGTCTACTTCGAGAAGCCGCGTACCACGGTGGGCTGGAAGGGGCTGATCAACGACCCCTACCTCGACAACAGCTGCCAGATCAACGACGGCCTGCGCATCGGTCGCAAGCTGCTGCTGGATCTCAACGACATGGGGCTGCCGACCGCCTCCGAATTCCTCGACATGATCACCCCGCAATACGTGGCGGATCTGATGAGCTGGGGCGCCATCGGTGCCCGTACCACCGAATCCCAGGTGCACCGCGAGCTGGCCTCCGGTCTCTCCTGCCCGGTGGGCTTCAAGAACGGCACCGACGGCACCATCAAGGTGGCCATCGACGCCATCGGAGCCGCCAGTGCGCCGCACCACTTCCTGTCGGTGACCAAGTACGGCCACTCCGCCATCGTCGCGACCCGGGGCAACCCGGACTGCCACATCATCCTGCGCGGCGGTCGTGAGCCGAACTACAGCGCCGCCCACGTGGACGAGGTGGTGAAGGGGCTGGACAAGGCCGGTCTGCCACAGAAGGTGATGATCGACTTCAGCCACGCCAACAGCAGCAAGCAGTTCAAGAACCAGATGCTGGTGGCCGAGGACGTGGCCGGTCAGCTGCGTGCCGGCAGCCGGGCTGTGTTTGGCGTCATGGTGGAGAGTCATCTGGTGGAGGGGCGTCAGGATCTGGTGGAAGGGTGCGAGCTCACCGTCGGTCAGAGCATCACAGATGCCTGCATCGGCTGGGCCGACACCGAAATCCTGCTGCGCAATCTGGCCGATGCGGTAGCCACTCGCAACGCGGGCTGATCCTGATCTGTCCTGGCTGCCTGCGGCAGCAGCAAGACAATAAAAAGCGCGACCTCGGGTCGCGCTTTTTTGTTGGAGCGTTGCGTCTTACCAGCGGTAGGTCTTGAGCAACTGCTCGAGCTTGCGGCACTGCTCCACCAGCTGGACGCTGGCGAGGTTGGCGGCGTGGGCCTGGCCCAGAGTATCGTTGGAGGTGTTGCGAATGTCGCTCACCGAGCCGTCCACTTCGCTGCAGACCCTGTCCTGCTCCTCGGCGGACTGCGCCATCTGGGCATTGAGATCGTTGATGCTGCTGATGCGGCCGATGATGTTCTGCATGGCGGCCAGGGTCGCCTCTGTCTTGTGGATGCTCTCGTCCGCCTTGGCCTTGGCATCCCCGATCACCGACACCGCGCTCTGGGCCTCGTTTTGCAGGGCGGCGATCATCTGGGAGATCTCCTCGCTGGCGGCGCGGCTGCGGTTGGAGAGGGCGCGTACCTCGTCGGCCACCACCGCAAAGCCTCGGCCCTGCTCGCCGGCCCGGGCCGCTTCGATGGCGGCGTTGAGGGCCAGCAGGTTGGTCTGATCCGCAATGCCCTTGATCACTTCCAGCACCCCGTCGACCGCCAGACAGCGGTTGTCGAGCTGCTGGATCACCCTGTCGACCCGCTCGATCTCCGCCGACATCTCGCCCATGTCGTTGATGGAGTGCTGGGCGAGGCGACTGGTGTTGGCCGCATCCTGGTTGGTGAGGGCGGAGAGCTCGGCGCTCTTGCGGGCGTGTTCGCGCACCTCGTGGGAGCTGGCGGCCAGCTCGCTCACGGCGGCGGCCACCTGTACCGTCATGCTCTCCTGCTGGCGGGCCGAGCCTTCGGTCTGGGTCGCCACCTGGCGGATCTGGTTGGACTCCTGATAGAGCTGGTGGGTGGCACTTTCCACTTCCTGCAGGCTGTGGCGAAACCCCTGCACCATGTCGCTGACGGCGCGGGTCATCTCGCCCAGCTCATCCCGGTTGGGATTGATCAGGGGGAGGGAGAGATCCCGCTCCTTGGCCATGCGGGTCATGGCCAGTTGCAGATGGCGTACCGGCCGCTTGATGTAGCGCTGCAGCACCCAGCCCAGCAGGCCGAAGCCCAGCCCGAACACCGCCACCAGGCTGCCGCTCAGGATCAGGTTGTTGCGATGGATCTCGCCAAAGGTGTGGCTGAGATCGTAACTGATGCGTACCGCCCCCATGACGGTACCTTCCGCCACCTGGTGGCAGGTGGTGCACTGGGTGCCACGGTACTCCTTGTAGGCTTTGAAGGGCTTGATCAGGGTGAGCTGGTTGCCCTGCTGCTCGAGAATGGTCTCGCCCTGGTTGATGGCGCGCTCATCCAGTTTGTCTTCAATCTGCTGATCCGGATGGCCGGGGCCGAACAGGCTGGTCACCGCCGGGGCGCGGATCAGACGGGCCTCGACGATGCCGGCCTCGCTCTTGAGCTTGGTCTGCACGATCTGGCGGTTGGCGATGGCTCCCGTCATCATCAGCACGTTGAGCTGATCCATGTAGGTGTTGGCGGCGCTCTCCACCTTTTCACCCGCCAGCCGGATGGCGAGATCCCGTTGCAGCCAGGCGGAGAGCTCGAAGCTGAGGGCGAAGGTGCAGCCGATGACCAGGGCGAGGGGGAGAAAGATTTTCCAGTTCAGAGACAGATTTTGCATCGTTGGCAGGTCCATGCGCAGGTGAGCGATCGTCAATGGTTGATGACTCTCCCCGCGCTCGCTCATCAGAACGGGGGAGATGGTTCTCTATCGGCACACCCTACCTCATCTTGAGTAAATTATCTGTTAACTGGATCTGTGTTGGAGGTTAATGGTGCGTAGCAAACGAGAGCTGTTCGTCGTTGAGTTGATCCAGCACAAACTTGGTATTTATTGATAGTGGTTATCATTTGCATTATTTCACCAGATAACCTTGCCTGCGATGACACCACAGCTGACCCCGACCATGACCGGTCTTGCCACCCCGGATCCCCTCAAGTTCGCCTTTGGCGCCAAGACCTCGGCCCACGCCAGTCGCGGCGGCATGCGCCCGCTCACCCTCGACCATGCCGACTGGCAAGCCTGGTGGCACCGCGAGAGCGAGGTGGATGAGCGGGCGCTCTATATCCACATCCCGTTTTGCCGCAAGCGCTGCAGCTTCTGCAATTTCTTTGAAAATGGCGCCAACCCGGCCCGTATCACCCGCTATGTCAACGCGCTCTGCCGCGCGCTCGCCCAGGCCGCTGAGACACCGTTCACCCAGAGCCGCCCCTTCACGGCCGTCTATGTGGGGGGCGGCACGCCGACGGACATGAGCGCCGACGAGCTGGCGATGCTGGCCGCCGCCATCCGTCGTTTTCCTTTGACTTCGGATGCGGAGGTGACCCTGGAGGGGCGCCTCAACGGCTTTGATGATGCCAAGTGGCACAGTGCGCTGGCGGGCGGCTTCAACCGCTTCTCGTTCGGAGTGCAGAGCTTTGATACCGAGGTGCGCCAGGAGGCGGCCCGCTTCGACGACCGGGAGACCCTGCTGATCCGGCTGGGGGAGCTGACCCGTCACGACGATGCGGTGATCGTGGCCGATCTCATCTTCGGCTTGCCGGGTCAGGATGATGCCGTGTGGCGTCAGGACATCGCGGATGTGATGGCGAGCGGGGTGCACGGGGTGGATCTCTATCAGCTCATCGCCATGGCCGGCACCAATCTGGCCCGTGCCGAGGCGAAGGGCAAGCTCGGCTGGGCCGCCGACGGCCAGCAGCGGGCCGCCATGTATGCCTATGGCGCCCAGACGCTGGAGCAGGGGGGCTGGCAGCGGCTCTCCTGTAGCCACTGGCGGCGCGGTGAGGCCGAGCAGAGTCGCTACAACCAGATGGCCAAGCGCGGCGCCGAGATCCTCCCCTTCGGGGCCGGGGCCGGCGGCAACGTGCATGGGCACGGCCTCATGTATGGCCGGGATCTGGCGCTCTGGCACGAGGCGCTGGCGGCGGATCTGCGGGCCCCCGGCATGGTGATGGGGCGCAACCCCAATGGCCGCCTCGATGGCCTGCTGCGCGGCGCACTCGACAGCGGCTGGCTGGCGCTGGCCCGCTTGCCGATGCCGCTGCGGGCACATCTGCAACCCTTGTTCGAGGCCTGGCAGCAGCACGGGCTGGCAACGCTGAGCGAGGGGCGGCTCGAGCTCACCCTGGCGGGGCGCTTCTGGAACGTCAATCTGCAGGCCGGGTTGTTTGAATACTTGCAGCTCAACCCGCTGGCGGGGTCGGGTACGTCACCTGCCGATCCGGCGCAGGCGGTGCGCCATTCGCTGGTGTGAGTGCGTTGGTCGAGAGGGCCGGGCAAAGAGATGAGAAACAAGGGGGGGCACCTGATGTGCCCCCTTGTTCGTTATGGCTGGTGGACCTCTTCCACCCGCACCCACAGCTGCCCCTCTGCAAGCTGGGTTACCAGCGTCTGGCCGGCATCGACCTGGGTGGCGCGGCTGATCACCTCACCGCTCTGGGTGCGGGTGATGGAGTAGCCGCGCCCCAGGGTGGCGAGCGGGCTCACCCCGTCGAGGCGGGCGCTGAGCATGGCGAGGCGGTGGTCGGCCAGATCCCGGCGTTTGGCGATGAGGGCATGGAGGCGCTCCTCGGCCAGCTGATGGCGACGCTTGCCGGCGGCCAGCAAGCGCTCCGGGCTCTTGCCCTGCAGGCGCAGCTCCAGATTGGCGAGGCGCCGCTCCCCCTGATGCAGTTTGTGGTTCATCAGCTGCTGCAAGCGGGCGGAGAGCTCGTCGAGGCGCTGGGATTGCTGCTCCAGCCGCCGCTTCGGATCCTGATGGTCGAGCCGCTTTTGCAGCAGGATGAAATCGTGGCGGGCAGCGGTCTGCTGGCGGTTCATCGCCTGCAGCAGTTGCTGCTTGAGATGGGCGAGGCGCTGGGCACGGGCGCTCTGATCCGGCGCCACCAGTTCGGCCGCCGCCGACGGGGTCGGGGCGCGCAAGTCGGCGGCAAAGTCGCTGATGGTGACGTCCACCTCGTGGCCTACCGCGCTCACCACCGGGATGGCGGAGTGGGCGATGGCGCGCGCCACCGCCTCTTCGTTGAAGCACCAGAGATCTTCGAGCGAGCCGCCGCCGCGCCCGACGATCAGCACATCCACCTCGGCGCGGCGGTTGGCCAGGGCAATGGCAGAGACGATCTGGCCGATGGCGGCGCTGCCCTGCACCTGGGTCGGGTAGATAAACACCGGCAGATCCGGCGCGCGGCGCCTCAGCACCGTCAGCATGTCGTGCAGGGCAGCACCAGTAGCGGAGGTGATGAGGCCCACCGCGCGCGGTTCACGCGGCAGCGGCCGCTTGCGCCCTTCGTCAAACAACCCCTCGGCGCCGAGGCGGCGCTTGAGCTCCTCAAAGCGCAGCGCCAGCACGCCGTCGCCCGCCGGCTGCATCGATTCGATGATCAGCTGGTAGTCGCCGCGCGGCTCATAAAGCGAGACCCGCGCTTGTACCAGCACCTGCATGCCATCCTGCGGGCGGAAGGCCACCCGCCGGTTGTTGCCCTTGAACATGGCGCAGCGCACCTGGGCCGACATGTCCTTGAGCGAGAAGTACCAGTGGCCGGAGCTTGGCATCGCCAGGTTGGAGAGCTCGCCGGTCAACCACACCAGCCCCAGATCCTGCTCCAGGATCATGCGCACGGCGCTGTTGAGGCGGGTGACGGTAAAGACCTGCTGTTGTCTGCTTTGACTCGGTTCGTTGCGGTAGTTCAAGGCTGGTCCTGCACTGTGTGCCCCGCCTTGGGGGCGGGGGCATAAAACAATGGCGCCATCTTAACGCAGTTCGGGGCGAACGCCGAGCGGCGCTGGCCCTGTCGGGTTCAGCGTGCGTCCGGATCCTGAGGCTGCGCCCGGGCCTGAACTGCCGGGGGGCTGGCCTGGCTGGTCACCAGCCAGACCGAGAGGCAGACGACCAGGCCCCCCAGCACGAAGCCCTGGTTCAAGGTCTCGCCCAGCACCAGCGCGCCCCACAAGATGCCGAAGGGGGGAATGAGGAAGGTGACGGTGAGGCTGCGCAGCGGGCCGATATCGGCGATCAGTCGAAAATAGAGCAGATAGGCGAGGGCGGTGCAGACCACGCCGACCGCCAGCACGCTGGCCCAGGCGGTGGGCACGGCCCAGTCGACCGCGGGGCTGGCCGCCAGCTGGTAAGCGAAAAAGGGCAGCAGGAACAGGCTGGCACCCAGCTGGCTGCCAAAGGCCACCAGCTTGGCATCGAGCCCGCCGCGATGGGTGATCCAGCTGCGGGTGAGAAAACCGGCGAGGCCGTAGCAGGCGGTGGCAAACAGGCAGGCCAGCACCCCGGGCAGCAGATGCCCACCGGCACTCACCTCGCCGGTGGTGGTGATGAGGCTGATCCCGATCACCCCCAATACCACCCCCAGCCATTTGCGCCTGTCAAGGCGCTCGTTGAAGCAGGAAAAGCCGATGAGGGCCCCCATCAGCGGCGTGGTGGCGTTGAGGATGGCCGAGTAGCCGGCCGGCAGCCAGAGGGCGGCGATGGCGTACATCAGAAACGGGATGGCGGAGTTGATGACGCCGAGCAGCATGGCGGACTTGAGCTTGCCCTGAAACCCCATGGGGGCGCGCAGCAGCAGGAGCATGACGGCAAGCCCGATGAGGGCGAACAGGACCCGCAGGAAGGTGGTGTTGACGGCGCCAAACGCCGGGGCTGCGATGCGCATGAACAGGAAGCTGGCGCCCCAGATGGCGGCCAGCAGAAGCAGGCGCCCATAATCGGCAGGTTTCATGGTGTCGTCCTTGAGGTGATGGTGGCCAATATTGGCGCTGCATCGGCATGATGCCGACAAGGTGCCTGTGCTGGCAACTGCCTGGATGGCAGCAGGGCATCCATGCCCTGGCGTACCGGTGTGTGGGTGACGGGAGCGTTACGGCTCCGGCTGGCTCACGAAGGCAATCTTGTGCAGGCCGTGTTGGGAGGCCTGGGCCATCACCCTGGCGATGATGCCGTACTCCACCTTGCGATCGATGCGCAGCTGGATCTCGGGCAGCTCCCCCTCGGCCTGGCCGGCGCTCTCCATCTTGGCGAGCAGGGCTGCCTCGTCGACCTCTTGATCGTTCCAGTAGATCTTGCCGGCGCCATCGATGGCGAGGTTGATGTCCTGCTTGTCTGGCTGGTTGAGCTGGCTGCTGGCCTCGGGCAGCTCCAGCTTGACCGCGTTGGTGAGCAGGGGGGCGGTGATCATGAAGACGATGAGCAGCACCAGCATGACGTCGATCATCGGGATCATGTTGATCTCGGAGAGGGGTTGATCGTCCCCCTCGTCCGACAGTTTGCCAAATGCCATCAGCCGCGCCCCTGTCTGGTTTCCCGCTCGACCAGCGGGGTGACGTTGTTGGTGGCGACCTGCTCGAAGCCGGTCACCAGCAGGGTAAACAGGTCGTGGCCAAACTCCTCCAGCGCCGCGAGCCTGAGGCGATTGCGCCGCACGAAGAAGTTGTAGATGAGCACGGCCGGCAGGGCGACCGCGAGGCCGAAGCCGGTCATGATCAGCGCCTCGCCCACGGGGCCGGCGACCTTGTCCAGACTGCTCTGACCGGCGGCGCCAATGGCCAGCAGGGCGTGGTAGATGCCCCAGACGGTGCCGAACAGCCCGATGAAGGGGGCTGCCGAGCCCACCGAGGCGAGGAAGGCCAGCCCCTGCTCCAGCCGCACCCGCTCCTGGGTGATGGCACGGCGCATGGCGCGCAGCAGATATTCATCCGGCGAGCCCAGCTTGCAGCTGACCGCACGCTCCTCGGCCCGGTTCAGCTGGGCCACGGCCGCCAACGCGGCGCCGGTCAGCCGGCCATAGGCTTCCTGCGGCGGCAGGTGGGCCAACTGGCGCTCCATCTCCTGCACGCTGTCGTGCTGCCAGAAATCGGCGATGAAGCGGGCGTTGAGGCGTTGTTCTCGCTGTGCGAGATAGCCCTTGAGCAGGGCGTAGTAGCAGGTACCAAGGGACATCAATACCAGCAGGATGAAGGGGATCAGCCCCACACCGCTGTTCTGGCTGAGCAGGTGGGCGATGCCCATGCCGTTGCTTGCGATTTCAGGATCCATGTTCAAGCCCTTAATTTGAAAATGATGGTGACTTTTGCCGAGGCCTCGACGGCCACGTTGTTCTGTTTGGCAGGAATGAATTTCCAGCGGCTGACGGTCTTGCGGGCCGTCATGTCCAGCCGCCGATAGCCGCTGCTCTTGTCCACCTCCACCGAGGCGGCGGTGCCCTCTGCCGTCACCCGCACATTGAGGATGACCCGCCCCTCTTCTCCCCGTCGTCTCGACTCATAGGGGTATTGGGGCTCGGGGTTGTTGAGCCGTGCATCGCGGGCGATGGGGGCGCTGTTGCCCGCGCCTCCGCCAGCCTTGTGGGCAGGACTCTGACTGGTACTTCCGCCGCTCGCCTGTGTGGCCGTTGCCGTCGTCGCAGGGGCGGGCGCAGTGACCGGCGGTTGCGGACTGCTCACCGGCATGACCTTGGCGGGCTGCACCGGCGGGGTACGGTTTTTAAGCGGTTTGACCACCGGCTTGACGCTTTTCTTGACTGGCTTGAGCGGCGGTTTTTTGGGGGTTGGCAACGGCTTGGCTTTTTGCGGCACTTTTTGTACTTGCTGCACTTTTTGTACGTGCTGCACTGTGGGAGCAGGAGCCGGGGCCGCCTTGGCTGGTGCATCATTGGCCGCTGCCTCGCCAACCCAGCGGGCCGACAGGGTCAGCGGCAAGGGCAGGGTGATGGGCGCGGGCTGGTGCGCATAGAGCCACCAGAAGGCGGCAAGATGCAGGGCGATCGCGATGGCAAGGCAAACGAGACGGGCGGCGTCGGGATCGTTGGCGGGCAGTGTTGGTCTCGGGCTGCAGGAGTCCATCACTTGTCTCCCTTCCAGGTCTTCATATTCATACTCAAACGGCTAGTGTGAAGGCGCCAGAACAGGCGTCAGGCCGCTAGCATGCCTGATAACGAGAATCATAAACAACAACCATTATCAATCGCATTTTAATCGTGGTGAGGCTGGCTCGCAGGCAATAAGAAGCCGGACCGGGCAGTGGCGTTCCCGGCTGGCAACGGGTTGAGCGGTGTGGGCCGGCACCGGTCTTGTCCCCCTGTTGGCTGGCAGCGTCACAGCTCCAGCAATACCCCCAGCTCCACCACCCGGTTGGCGGGAATATGAAAGAAGTCGGTCGCCTTGAGGGAGTTGCGGTTCATCCAGACGAACAGGCCTTCTCGCCAGCGTGCCATGCCAGGCAGATCGGTGCTGACCAGATTCTCGTGGGAGAGGAAGAAGGAGGTCTTGGCCATGGTGACCTTCAAATCCTCCTGAGCGCAGGCTTGGAAGATCTCCTCCATGGAGGGCACCTCCTTGTAGCCAAAGTGGGCGACCACCTGCCAGAACCCCTCGCCAAGGTGGGTGAGCTCGATGCGCTCCTTGAAGGAGAGCCAGGGCTCGTCCTTGATCTGAACGGTCAGGAAAATGACCCGTTCATGCAGGATCTTGTTGTGTTTGAGGTTGTGCAGCATGGCGTGGGGCACCACCTGCACCGATTTGGAGAGAAACACGGCGGTGCCGGGGACCTGCAGCGGCGGGTGTGCCTGCATGTTGTCGACAAACCCCTTCAGCGCCAGTGACTTGTGCTCCAGCTTGTCGAGCACCAGCTCCCGTCCGCGCTTCCAGGTGGTCATCACTATGATGGCCAGCAGCGCAAACAGGATGGGGAGCCAGCCACCGGCCAGAAACTTGGTGGTATTGGCGGCAAAGAAGGTGACATCGACCAGCAGCAGCGGTGCGCATATCAGTGCAATCAGCCAGCGCGACCACTTCCAGCGGCGGGCGGCTACCACCATCAGCAGCAAAGTGGTCAGTGCCATGGTGCCGGTCACCGCGATGCCGTAGGCGGCGGCCAGGTTGCTTGAACTCTGGAACCAGATGATGACGATGATGATGCCTCCCAGCAGCAGCCAGTTCACCAGCGGCAGGTAGATCTGGCCTATCTCGTGCTCCGAGGTGTGGCGGATCTCCTGACGGGGCAGGTAGCCGAGCAAAATGGCCTGGCGCACCACCGAGTAGGTGCCCGAGATCACCGCCTGGGAGGCGATGACGGTGGCCAGGGTGGCGAGGATCAGCAGGGGAAAGGCCAGCCAGGAGGGGGCGAGCAGGTAGAAGGGGTTTTCGATGGCGGCGGGATTGCGCAGCAGCAGGGCTCCCTGGCCGAAGTAGTTGAGCAGCAGGGCGGGCATTACCAGAGAACCCCAGGCCAGCTGGATGGCGCCACGGCCAAAGTGGCCCATGTCGGCGTAGAGCGCCTCCGTCCCGGTGACGCAGAGCACGACGGCTCCCAGGGTGATGAAGGCGATACCCGGTCGGCTGACCATGAAATCGAGGGCGTAGAGCGGGTTGACGGCCTGCAGGATGGCGGGGTTTTGCACGATCTCATAGGCCCCGAGCGCCGCCAGCACCCCGAACCAGAGCAGCATGATGGGGCCGAACAGGCGACCGATGCCGGCGGTGCCGTAATGCTGGGCCCCGAACAGGATCACCAGCACGGTGAGGGTGATGGGCAGCACGAACGGCGCCAGCTCCGGGGTGATCACCTGCAACCCTTCGACCGCCGAGAGCACCGAGATGGCGGGGGTGATCACCGCATCCCCGATGAACAGCCCCACGCCGACCAGACCGAGCAGCATGAGCAGGGCGCGCGGCTTGGCCGGGAGGCGGCGGGAGGCCAGGGAGGCGAGGGTGAGGATCCCCCCTTCTCCCTTGTCGTCGGCCCGGAGCACCAGCAGCACATATTTGAATGAGACCACGATCATGATGGTCCAGAAGAAGAGGGAGACGATGGAGAGGATCCCCTCCGGAGTGGGCTGCAGACCCAGGTGTCCGGCGAAGCTCTCCTTGAGGGCATAGAGCGGGCTGGTGCCGAGATCGCCATAGACGACCCCCAGTGCCGCCAGGGTAATGGCCATGCGCCCTTGCTGGTGTCCGTGGCTCATCATGAAATTCCATTTCAATTCAGACTGTTAATCATGATACGCAGGCACAGGCACAAAGGAAACCCGCACCACGAAAAGGTCCCTGCGTTTGGAGTGCCGGGTTGGGTGACACAGCCCGGATGTTGCCCTGCTGGATTTAGTGTTTGAGGGGGATGGCCAAGCGCGCATGAGCTTGCTGTCGAGTGTGCTCGAGCAGGGCCAAACAGTCTGCAACGGGGGAGGGGAAGCGGGGCTGTGTGAAAAAATGAAACGGGAACTTTTTTGCATAAAACCGCAATGAGACAACTCTTTTGTCCCCAAAAGGCTGTTTTGCGACTGAAAATGTTGGTTTTTTAGCGGCTTGGCGGCTGAAAAGGCCAAAACGCCATAAAAAATTCAAAAAACTTCTTTACCAGTGACCAATGCGTGAGTAAACTTCGTCGGCAATATTTTACACCCCCACTTCCTCAACGGTGAGATATTGCCATGCTCAGGATTGCCAAAGAAGCGTTAACCTTCGACGATGTACTGTTGGTTCCCGCCCACTCCGAAGTTCTTCCCAATACTGCCGATCTGCGTACCAAGCTGACCTCTGCCATCAGCCTGAACATCCCCATGATCTCCGCTGCCATGGACACAGTGACCGAAGCCCGTCTGGCTATCGCACTGGCCCAGGAAGGCGGTATCGGCTTTATCCACAAGAACATGTCCATCGAGCAGCAGGCTGCCGAAGTGCGCAAGGTCAAGAAGTACGAGAGCGGTGTGGTCACTGACCCCGTCACCGTACGCCCCGACATGACCATCGCCCAGATCAAAGAGCTGAGCCACAAGAACGGTTTCGCCGGTTATCCGGTGGTGACCGAGGGCAATCAGCTGGTCGGCATCATCACCGGTCGTGATGTGCGCTTCGTGATCGATCTCTCCCAGACTGTCGAACAGATCATGACCCAGAAGGATCGTCTGGTCACCGTGCGTGAAGGCGCCCCCCGCGAAGAGGTGGTTGGCCTGATGCAGAAGCACCGTATCGAGAAGGTGCTGGTGGTCAACGCCGACTTCAAACTCAAGGGCATGATCACCGTCAAAGACTTCCAGAAAGCCGAGCGCAAGCCGAACGCCTGTAAAGACGACAAGGGTCGTCTGCGGGTGGGTGCTGCCGTCGGTGCCGGTGCAGGCAACGAAGAGCGCGTCGCCGCCCTGGTGGAAGCCGGTGTGGACGTGCTGCTGATCGACTCCTCCCACGGCCACTCCCAGGGCGTGCTGGATCGCATCAAGGCGACCCGCGAAGCCTACCCTGATCTGCAGATCATCGGCGGCAACGTCGCCACCGCCGCCGGTGCCAAGGCGCTGGCCGCTGCCGGCGTCAACGCCGTCAAGGTCGGTATTGGCCCGGGCTCCATCTGTACTACCCGTATCGTGACCGGCGTGGGCGTGCCCCAGATCACCGCCATCTCCGACGCCGTCGACGCGCTGGAAGGCACCGGCATCCCGGTGATTGCCGATGGTGGCATCCGCTTCTCCGGTGACGTGGCCAAGGCCATCGCCGCTGGCGCAAGCTGCGTCATGGTGGGCTCCATGTTCGCCGGTACCGAAGAGGCGCCGGGCGAGATCGAGCTCTACCAGGGTCGCTCCTTCAAATCCTACCGTGGCATGGGGTCCCTCGGCGCCATGTCCAAGGGCTCCAGCGACCGCTACTTCCAGACCGACAACGCCGCCGACAAGCTGGTGCCAGAAGGTATCGAAGGCCGCGTGCCGTACAAGGGCCGCCTCAAAGAGATCATCCACCAGCAGATGGGTGGCCTGCGCTCCTCCATGGGGTTGACCGGCAGCGCCACCATCGACGACATGCGCACCAAGGCCGAATTCGTGCGCATCTCGGGCGCCGGGATGAAAGAGTCCCACGTTCACGACGTGACCATTACCAAAGAAGCCCCCAACTATCGGATGGGCTGATAAAACGGGGCTGCGGCCCCGTTTCTCCACCGCTTTTTTATCCCGTGCTTTTTGTGACAACAGCAGCCTGATGCAGGAATAAAATGACTAAAGACATTCACCAGCACCGTATCCTTATCCTCGACTTCGGTTCCCAGTACACCCAGCTGATCGCCCGCCGCGTGCGTGAAATCGGCGTCTACTGCGAACTGTGGGCCTGGGATGTGACCGAAGAGCAGATGCGCGAATTCAATCCGAGCGGCATCATCCTCTCCGGCGGCCCCGAGTCCGTCACCGAAGCAGGCAGTCCGCGCGCCCCTGAGTACGTGTTCAACGCCGGCGTGCCGGTGTTTGGCATCTGCTACGGCATGCAGACCATGGCCGAGCAGCTGGGTGGCAAGGTGCAATCCTCCACCGAACGTGAGTTCGGCTACGCCAAGGTGGAAGTGCTGGGCAACTCTGGCAAGACCAGTGCCCTCTTGCGCAACATCGAAGATGCCATCGCCGACAACGGCAATGCGCTGCTGGATGTGTGGATGAGCCACGGTGACAAGGTCACCACCATCCCGGCCGACTTCACCACCATCGCCCAGACCGCCACCTGCCCGCACGCTGCCATGGCCAATGAGGCCAAGCGTTTCTACGGCGTGCAGTTCCACCCGGAAGTGACCCACACCCGTCAGGGTGCCCGCATGCTGGAGCACTTCGTCAAAGACATCTGCGGCTGTGAATGCCTGTGGACCCCGGCCACCATCATCGACGACGCCGTTGCCCGCATCCGTGAGCAGGTGGGTGACGACGAGGTGATCCTCGGCCTCTCCGGCGGGGTCGACTCCTCCGTGGTTGCTATGCTGGTGCACCGTGCCATCGGCGATCGCCTGACCTGCGTCTTCGTCGACAACGGTCTGCTGCGCCTGAACGAAGGCCAGCAGGTGATGGAGATGTTTGGCGATCACTTTGGTCTGAACATCGTCAAGGTCGATGCCGAAGAGCGCTTCCTCTCTGCCCTGGCCGGTGAAGATGAGCCGGAAGCCAAGCGCAAGATCATCGGCCGCGTGTTCGTCGAAGTGTTCGACGATGAAGCGAAAAAGCTGAAAAACGCCCGCTGGCTGGCGCAAGGCACCATCTATCCGGACGTCATCGAATCTGCTGCCAGCAAGACCGGCAAGGCCCACGTCATCAAGTCTCACCACAACGTCGGCGGCCTGCCGGAAGAGATGAAGATGGGTCTGGTCGAACCGCTGCGCGAGCTGTTCAAAGACGAAGTACGCCGCGTTGGCCTCGAGCTGGGTCTGCCCTACGACATGCTCTACCGTCACCCGTTCCCGGGGCCGGGTCTGGGCGTGCGGGTGCTTGGCGAAGTGAAAAAAGAGTACTGCGACCTGCTGCGCAAGGCCGATGCGGTCTTTATCGAAGAGCTGCGCAAAGCCGACCTCTACAATCAGGTCAGCCAGGCGTTCGCCGTGTTCCTGCCGGTGCGCTCCGTTGGCGTCATGGGCGATGGTCGCAAGTATGACTGGGTCATTGCACTTCGCGCCGTCGAAACCATCGACTTTATGACCGCCCACTGGGCCCACCTGCCGTACGACTTCCTCGGTCACGTCTCGAATCGCATCATCAACGAGATCAACGGTATCTCCCGCGTGGTGTACGACGTCTCCGGCAAGCCGCCCGCAACCATCGAATGGGAATAAGCGGCTAACGCCCTTTCACCCTTCAAACATAAAAATGTAAAAAAGACGCCCTTGCGGCGTCTTTTCTTTTTCCAATCGTTTGCGCCTCACTTTTCCCCTCGCTAGCTGCTTTCTTCCCTCCCTGCCTCTGTCAGATATGACAGGGGGTGTTTTATGGATCTCGCACTAGGCTCAGCCATGCCAATTGAGACCGGTGCTGTGAGGCGAGGGTCGTGGCAGTAGGGGAGGGTGACGACAGCAACGCCTTCATGGGCACTGTCGACACCGGACATACCAAATCTGGTGTGGCCCCCGGTGGAGTCCGGACACCACTTGAATAAACGGGGCGGAACCCGAACAGCCAAACGAGTAGGGACAAGAGATCACGGAGGGTTTGTTATGTCAGAACAAGCAGTGTTGTTGGGCGGATGGACTGCCTACCACAAGCTGAGCGCCAAAGATCAGGCCGTATTCAACCAGGCGCTGGAAGGATTTGTCGGGGTGCAGTACACCCCCTTTGAAGTCTCCACCCAGGTCGTCGCCGGCACCAACTACCGCTTCAAATGCAAAACCACGGTGCCGCTGCCCAACCCGATCCACGGGGAAGCCGTGGTGCAGATCTTCCAATCCCTGGATGGCTCGGCCCATATCACCTCCATCACCCCGATCTGATTGGGTAGTGGGGCTAGGTGGGGAGGAGAAAAGCCCTCAACCGGTTGGCTCCAACGTCCAGCAACAAGAAAGACGCCTTAGGGCGTCTTTTCTTTATCTAGGATCCGGCACCGTTGATATGTGGCCAGCATTGGTACTTCTTATTTAATTTGTTGATCTTGCTCAGGAAACAGCCATCTCACACTTTTTATTATCTTCCTTGCTCGCTAGCATACTGGCTCGGTAACAGCCTTTTTTCGTCAAGTTAGAGTAGCCGCAGAGTTATATGGCAAGCTCAGTAAACTGACCTGTACCGCTTCCCATCTAATCGCCATTAGAGGTCACATGCAGCTTACAGTGCATGAAAACTGGATTGAAGGTGATGGTGTTCGCTTTAAAGGTGAATATCCAGTCCTCAGCGCATCACTGATTCACGAACACGTTTTGGTCATATATGACTGGATGGCCTTTGAGAGAAATAGCCCGGCTAGAAACCTATTTTGCTATGCTCGTGCGGGGAGTTTTATTTGGCGGGCATCAGATATTGGTCAAGGTGCGGTTGATGCCTACACCTACATTACAAGTGAATCTCCATTATGGGTAGGGAATTTTGCGGGATTCAACTGCAGAGTTGATGAGGCATCAGGTAATGTATTAGAGACATATTTCAATAAATGACCCTTAATATATTATTTACTTCGTTCACGGCTTTGCGAATTTTTTAACAAAAAATTGGAGAGACTATGAGAAAGCCAAGAGTATTTATCGGTTCATCTGTTGAAAGCCTACCTATAGCAGATGCAATTGCTGAAAACTTAGAGTTTGATGCAGAAGTTACAATATGGCGGAATGGTACATTTAATATTTCGAGTAACGCTCTTGATGACTTGATTTCAAAAGCTAAGTCTGTGGATTTCTCTATTTTCATTTTTTCTCCTGATGATCTGACAATTATTAGATCTAGAGAAAAGTATGTTGTAAGAGATAACGTAGTTTTTGAACTTGGTTTGTTTATTGGTGCAATAGGAAAGAACCGGTGTTTTATTGTAAAGCCACGTGGCGTTGACTTGCATTTCCCAAGTGATCTTCTAGGTATTACTCCAACTGATTTTGATGCAAACAGAAGTGATGAAGACTTAGCGTCATCTCTCAATTACTCAGCTACACAAATAAAACGAGCTTTCAAACTACAAGGTTTGCTTGAACTTGATTCTGTTCAGGAAAAATCACGTATTGATGTAAATGTTCAATTAGCAACGCTTACCGACACAGATATGATCGCATTGTCAGTGTTGCTTGAGTCTGTAAACTCAGATGTTGATGGTTGCGTTAGTTGGGATTTGTATAATCGTTTCATTAAATATGATTTAAGTTCGGCTAAAATCAACTTAGCTATAATAAAACTCACCCGTTTAGGCATGATCGAAAAATTAAATAGCTCTGATTTCAATGGTAATGAGTATTTTAGCTACAAGTTAACTGAGTACGGAAATGACGTTTGTCTATCAAATCAAGATCGTATTGAAACTCTTACTTCACCAGAGAAATGTTAATCTGGCTGGGGTATTCCTCCGCTATTTAGAGTGTTGTAGTTGTAGGGTGCAATGAAATTGCACCTCTACTTTTGTTCCTTCTAGTTTGCCAAAAAGTCGCTCTGAAAACGGTGCAATGCGCTGCGCTTATTGCATCCTACATGTCTCGTTAATTTGCTGGGGTGGTGTTGCTAAGCGCTATGTCTCGCCAAAGCAACAAAAAGGGGCGATCTGCGTCCCGACTCTGCTAATGCCCTCGCTTTATATCGTGAATGCTCGTTCGGCGTGACCTTGATAGTTTGCTGACTCACAACCAACACTCCTGTTTCTCCCCCATCAGGGCGAGCAGAAAAAGGCCACGCTCACTCATACCTCGCCGCTTCCCAGGCGTGTATCGCCTGTTTGCGGGTCTCGCCCCAGTGATAGCCGCCGAGTTTGCCGTTTTGCTGGATGACTCTGTGGCAGGGGATCATCAAGGCGACGGGGTTGGCGCCCACCGCCAGCCCCACGGCGCGAGCTGCCTTGTGATTGCCGACGGCGCTCGCCACCTGGGCGTAGCTCACTACCTTGGCGGGCGGGATCTGCAGCAGCGCCCGCCAAACGCTGATCTGAAAGTTGGTGCCGCTCACGTGCAAGGAGATAGGACGATCCTGTGCCTTGCTGGTATCGAACATGGTGTGGATGACCCCCCGGGTGCGTGATGGCGCCTCCCTCAGTTCTGCCTCTGGCCAGCTGTGGGCAAGGGCGGCCAGCGGCGCCTGTGGATTCTGGTCATCGAGAAACGAGAAGTTGCACACCCCTCGCGGGGTCAGGGCGACAAACGCCTGGCCGAAGGGGGTGTCATGCACCCCGTGATCGATAACCAGCCCGGCGCCGCGTTGCTTGTACTCACCCGGCGTCACCGCTTCGAGCTGCACGAAGTGATCGTAGAGCCGCGAGCCGCTGCTCAGGCCCAGGGTATCGGCCACCTCCAGCAGCGGGCGTGATTCCTGCAGCAGTGCCTTGGCCCGCTCCAGAGTCAGCACCTGCAGATAGCGTTTGGGCGTCACCCCGGCCCAGCGGCTGAACAGCCGCTGGAAGTGAAAGGGGCTTAAGTGAACGTGCGCCGCTATCTCGTCCAGGGTGGGCTGGCGCGCCACCTGGCTTGCGATAAAACGGATGGCATCGGCGATGCGGGCGTAATCAGACATAAGGCGCTCTCACGATAGGTTTGCAGCCGCAGGATATGGGGTGCGACAAGGTCATGTGCGACAAATAGATACCCCACCATCGGCCAGCAGGGCAATGCCGGTGGTAAAGCTGGATGCATCGGACGCGAGATAAAGGGCCGAGCGGGCGATCTCCTCCGGTTGGGCCAGCCGTTTGAGGGCATGCATATTCTGCACAAAGGCGAGGCTCTCCGGCGTATCGGTAAAGGCCCGTCCCATGGGGGTGTCGGTACCCCCCGGCAGCAGGGCGTTGACCCGCACCCCTTGTGCCCCATACTCGGCGGCCAGCACCTGGGTCAGGCCGATGAGGCCCGCCTTGCTTGCGGCATAGGCCGCCATACCGGGCAGCCCCAAGGTATGGCCGACGAAGGTGGAGGTAAAGATAAGCGAACCGCCGCCGCGTGCCTGCATGGCGGGGATCTGGTACTTGGCCCCCACAAAGGCGCTGGTGAGGTTGGTATCCAGCGTCTCCTGCCACTGCGCCAGTTCAAGCGCCGGCACGCTGCCCGGTGTCCCCGTGATACCTGCGTTGTTGAAGGCGATATCGAGCCCGCCGAAACGGGTCAGCGCGAGATCCACCAGGGCTCGGGCATAGGTTTCGTTTTTCACATCTCCCGCCAGGCTTACCGCCTGGCCCCCCTCGTGGCGGATCTCCTCCACCAGCAGATCCAGCTCGGGCTGGCGGCGGGCGCCGACGACGATGCTGGCTCCTTCCCGGGCAAACAGGATGGCGCTGGCGCGGCCGATGCCGGAGCTGGCGCCGGTGATGATGGCGACCTTGTTGGACAGTAATGACATGGCAGTTCCCTCGCAGGTGTGTTGTGCGGGCGCACAGGGTTGGTAATGGATTCGACCCTCAATAGGCTCGACCCCACTCTGGTTCGGCTCCACTATGGCAACCGGCCCTCGCTGACACGACCCGGATCTTGCTCTCTTTGCCCCCATGCCGCCTTGCTGCGCGCAGATACCGGCCCTTGCGGCAACAAAACAGGGGATCTTCGGCCGTCATTCTCTATAATGCCCCCTCTTTTTTTGACTGCCGGTTTGACTGCTTGGCCAACCACCGGCAGCGCCGTTGGCCGCGAGCCGGTCACCCCGATAGAGACGATGTCATGCATACCCTGGAACAGCTGCGCGCAGGTAAACTCTGCGGCGCCCGCCACCTCAAACTCGCCGAAAACCTGACGGAGTTCCCGCCCGAAATCTTCAGTCTCAAAGAGACGCTGGAGGTACTGGATCTCACCGGCAACCAGTTGAGTCGGCTGCCTGACGGGCTGGCCGAGTTCAGCAAGCTGCGCATCATTTTCTGCTCCGAGAACCGCTTTACCGAGCTGCCCGAGGTGCTGGGGCGCTGTCCGGCGCTCACCATGGTGGGCTTCAAGGCCAACAAGATTGTCACGGTGCCCGCTGCGTCGCTACCGGCGGGGCTGCGCTGGTTGATCCTGACCGACAATGCGGTGGAGCAGTTGCCCGATGAGCTGGGTCAATGCGGCGCCCTGCAAAAGCTGATGCTCTCGGGCAATCGCCTGCGCGAGCTGCCGGTGACCCTTGCCAACTGCCAGCGTCTGGAGCTGGTGCGCATCGCCGCCAACCGGCTCGAGGCGCTCCCGCATTGGCTGGTGAGGCTGCCACGCCTCGCCTGGTTGGCGTATGCAGGCAACCCTTTCAGCGACAAGCAGGAGCAGCGGCTGGGCCAGTGCGCCTCGGTGGCCGACATCCCGTGGGATTCACTTAAGGTGGGCGAGCTGCTAGGGCAGGGGGCATCCGGCGTCATCCATCGCGCCGAGCTGGCAACGCCGGCGGGACCGCGGGCGGTGGCGGTCAAGTGCTTCAAGGGGGCCGTGACCAGCGATGGACTGCCCCGCTGCGAGCTGGCGGTGTCGCTGGCGGCTGGTCGTCATCCCCATCTGGTCGGGGTCGAGGGGCGGGTGGGCGATCACCCCTCCGGCATTCCGGCACTGGTGATGGCGCTGATAGACCCTGATTTTATCAACCTGGCGGGGCCGCCGAGCCTGGACTCCTGCACTCGCGATATCTATCAAGCCGATGCCCGCTTCACCCCGGCTGCGCTGCTGGCCATGGTGCAGGGAGTGGCAAGCGCCGCGCTGCATCTGCACGGACGCGGCATCCTGCACGGCGATCTCTACGCCCACAACATGCTGCACTCCTTGCAAGAGGAGGGGCGGCTGCTGCTCGGGGATTTCGGCGCCGCCTCCTGTTACGAGCGAACCGATGGTGAGCTGGCCGGCTTGCTGGAGCGACTGGAAGTGAGAGCCTTCGGCTGCCTGCTGGAAGAGCTGCTGGCCCGCTGTGCCCCCTGTGATGACAGGCTGGATGCCCTGCATGCGCTGGTGGATGACTGTCTCGCCGAGGTGGTGGCGGCGCGCCCCGACTTTGCCGAGATTGCGGCCAGGCTTGCTGCGGTGGCGCCGGTCATCTGCGCCGAGCCAGTTTTGCTCTGATCCGGCTCGCCCTGCCGTCGCTGTAATAGCAGGCGCAAAGCAGGCGAAAAAGAGCAGGAGTGGATGACAAAAAGATGTCAAAAGGGGGCCTTCGGGCCCTTTTTTGTTTTGTTCCGCTTTTTTTGGCAAAAGTTGTGGCTGCCGCCTTGTTGGTGCTTGCGTGCAGCGGGCTAAGTTGTGATATTGAGGCATCTTTACATGACAGGGGTGACTGGATGGAAGCGGCTTTTTGGCATCAGCGTTGGGAAGAGAACCGGATCGGCTTTCATCAGGCGGATTTCAATCGCTGGCTGCAATCCTGGTGGTCGGCTCAGCAGCAGGGCGAGCCCGTGCTGGTGCCCCTGTGCGGCAAGTCCCGCGACATGCTCTGGCTGAGCGGGCAGGGCCATCCGGTCGACGGGTTCGAACTCTCGTCCGTCGCCATCAACAGCTTTTTCAGCGAGAACAAGCTGAATGAAACGGTGAGTGCCGAGGGGCCCTATCAGTGCCATCAGCACGACAGCCTGCGCATCTATGAGGGGGATTTTTTCGCCGCCCCCGAACTTGGCCGCCGTTATCGGCTGGCTTACGACAGGGCAGCCCTCATCGCTCTGCCGACCGCCATGCGCCGTCAATATGCCGAGCTGATGAGCCGGCTTATCGAGGCGGGTGGCCAGATCCTACTGGTGACTCTGGAATATCAGCCGGAGCAGCAGCGCCAGCCGCCGTTCTCGGTGGGGGAGATGGAGGTGCGCACCCTGTTCGAGCGCCACTTCCAGGTCGAGGTGCTGGGGCGAGCGGCCGAGCTCGATCACCCCAGGGTGCTGTCGGGTCAGCTCTCCTACTTCGACGAGGTGGCCTACCGGCTGGTGCGCCGTCCAGAGGCTTGACCAAAAGCGTGAGCCAAGGCGATAAAATTCGCCATAAAGCTGCAGCTGGTTGACTCTTTATTACCTCCTTTGACATAGATCAACGTGACAAGGGAGGGGAGTGCCTAAGATGAGCCTGTTTCTCAATCACTGTTGTCATCGGCAGGCGCGCTCTGGTTTGGGACTGCCCGCCGACCATCAACTCAGTGTCTGATTTTCACGCTCATGTTCACTTTTGGCGGCTCTGGTCGCAATTGATTATGGTTTTTCCAGCCGACCCCACGGGGTCGGCTTTTTATTGGCTGCAAGAAGGGAAACAGGCGGCCTGATCAGGCCTCGAAGGTGGCGGCATTGAGCCTAAACGCACGCGGATCGTCGATGAACTGGCCGGTGATGCGCTCGTCGTGCTCGTGGCCCTGGCCATAGCTGCAGAGGATCAGCCGATCCGACGTTCTCGATCTCAGCTGGGTGATAAAGCGCATCAGATCGGCGCGGCTCAGGTTGCCCACCTCCTCGCACACCCTTTCGCGCTGATCAAAGCCCAGATCCTTGTTGCCGATGCTGACCCAAAGCCGCTGGCCGCGGCTGCGCAGGTTGGCATCCCGCTCGCTCAGCTGGGCCTGCAGGCCCGCCTTGCTGTCCTGCCATTGCTGAGCGGTGAGCTCGAGCATGGCCAGCGGAAACAGGTCGATGAACTCCTCCACCGCATCCAGCAGGATCTGCGGCCCGGCCACCGGCGACTGGATGTAGAAGATGAGGCCGGGATGGCGATTGAGGGGCAGGTTGCCGGCCCCCACCACGTAACCGAGCTGCTGACGGGTGCGCAGCTCGTGAAAGAAGGTGGAGGACATGATGTGGTTGGCCAGGGTGAAGCAGGCCAGATCCCGCGCCCGGGTGGTACGCGACTGGTAGTAGACCAGCAGGGCCGAGTCTTCATGCTCGCAGCCCTGTTCGCGAATGAGGGTGCCCCTGTCCTGAATGGAGATGAGCGGGCGGCGGGTCTCGGCACTGGGCTGGCTGTTGACGCCGAGGTGGCGCTCCAGCAGGGCGGCGAGCTCAAGGGCCTCGGCGGCGGTCCAGTCGCCGTGCACCAGGGTCTCTACGTGCACCTCGGCAAAGAGGCTCGCCACGAAGGCGGGCATTTCGCCCAGCTCGACGCTGCGCAGGTGGCGCAGCAGCTGCTCGAACGGCGGGTTGTTGGGCTGCAGCAGGCTGGTGAGCTGGTTGAACAGCTGGGAGATGGGGCGCGCCTTGGACTGGTTGTCCCAGTTGCGGATGAGCTGCTCTTTGATTTCGGCAAAGCGGGCCGGATCTGGGTAACCCAGGGTGCGGTTGCCGAGGATCATGTCGAGCAGCAGCGGCTGCTTGTCGGCAAAGCCGCTGAGATTGATGGTAAAGCCGCCCTGGTGGGCATAGATCTGATAGCCGAGCCCCGCCAGCTCCGCCGGGTAGGTGAGGGCGTTGAGGTGGTCGGTGAGCAGCTCTACCGCGAGGCGTGCCATGGCGATGTGGCGCGGGCTCTTGACCGCGTGCTCGCTGTCGATGGAGATGTAGAGGTTGCCCTTGGGCACGCTGAACTGATGCTCGTGCAGGTGCCAGAGCCGAAAGCCGGGCCGATCGATGAGGCAGGCGGGCATGTCGGCGGTGAGCTCGGGTGTGCGCACGTCGAGCCGGTTGCTGATGAAGGGGTTGGGCAGCGGCAGGGCCAGCGCCGGATCCGGCTCGCTCTGCTGCCAGCGGATCTTCTCCGCTTCCGTGATGATGGAGACGCTGTAGGGGGTTTGATACCAGCGGGCTAGGCGATCCGTGGCCAGCTCCGGCGCCGTGATGGTCAGGCGCAGGTTGTGGGGGGTGAGCTTGGCGAGCAGGCGGCGAATGAGCGGCTCGTCGTATGCGCGCATCATGTAGTCGCCGTAGAGCAGGTCATCGGGAGCGTAGCTGAACAGGTTCAACACCAGCCCGGAGACGGTGTCGAGCGCCCGGCCCCGCTCCTGAAAGCGGAAGGCGGATTCAAGCACGGTGCGCTTCTCGTCATAGCGCCAGGCTTCCACCCCGCCGCGCTCGATGAGCTTCAAGTAGCCGAACAGGGCCGCCACTATCTCGTTGACGTGTTCAAGCCCAAGCGGAGTCAGCCCGAAGTTGACGCCAAAATCCTTGAAGTTGGCGCCGCTGATGCCACCGCCGGCGGAAAGCTGGTTGACCCAGCCCTTCGCCTTGAGCAGGGAGAGCAGGCTGCCGTCCCCTTCGTAGCCGATGAGGTGGCTCAGGAAGGTGAGGGGCTTCTTGTCGTAATACTCGTCCACGTTGGGCAACGGGAAGGTGAGCGCGAGTTTGCGGGTCTCCTTGACCGGATTGATCTGGATGCGAATGCCCAGGTCATCGAGCCGGTAGAGGGGCATCTCGAGGGTCGGCGTTCCCAAATTGCGATTCAAAATGGGAGCGAAAAAGCGATCGCACCAGCCGAGCTGGGTCTCGATGGTGGCTGGCGAGATCATCACCAGCGCCATGCGATCCGCGCTGTAGTGGGTTTCGTAAAACCGGATGAGGTCGGAGCGCAGATCCCGGCCGGGCAGATCGGCCAGGGTATCCAGATTGCCCACCGAGAATTTGGCGAAGGGGTGAGCGGGATTGACCGTCTCCTTATGTACCTGGTAGCTGCGGCGCACGTCGTCCTGCAGCTTGAGGCGGTATTCGGAGTCGACCGCGTTGCGCTCCTTGTCCACCCACTCGGGATCGAAGGTGGGGCAGATGAAAAACTGGGAGAAGCGATCCAGCCCGGCCTCGAAGAAGCCGTTGTCGATCTCGAAGAAGAAGTTGGTGAACTCGGTGCCGGTCCAGGCGTTGTTGCTGCCGCCATGACGGCTCATAAATTGCTGGTATTCACCAGGTTTGGGATAGGTGCAGGTGCCAAGGAACAGCATATGCTCAAGGAAATGAGCCATCCCCTGCCGGTCCGCCGGATCGTCGAAGTGGCCGGTGTTGACGGCCAGGGAGGCGGCAGACTTGTCGGTGTCGGGATCGCAGATCAACAAGACCCTGAGCCGGTTTGCCAGCTCCAGATAGTGGTACTGCCGATGGTCGTTGGGACTGGCATATGGGCTCATTGGCGCGTGACTCTTGTTGGATTTATTTGAATTTAAACATGATTATCGACCCCGCTACCCGGTGAGGCAAACCCTTTTCTGAGAGGTAGCGCAATTGTTTCCCCCGGCATGGCGGGGTAAGATCCCCCCGCTATCAAAACAGGCCCGTTGGGCGAGGTTGTAATGAAAATCTACATCATGCGTCATGGCCAGGCTGGCATGAATGCGAAAACAGATGAACAGCGTCCACTGACCGAGCAGGGAATCGAAGAGTCCATCCACATGGCCCGCTGGCTGGCCCCCCAGCTTGGCGACAAGCTGGATCGGGTGATCCACAGCAACTATCTGCGCGCCAAACAAACCTGGCAGAGCATATGCAGTGAATTACCCAAGGCAGGGGCCGTCGAAGAGAGCGGTGACATCACCCCCTATGGCGATCCGGCCTTCGTGGCGAGTTACCTCACTGCGCTTGCGGCCAAGCACGACAGCATCCTGATGGTGAGCCACCTGCCGCTGGTGGGATATCTGGTGCAGAGCCTCTGTCCGGCGGCCGGTGCCCCCATGTTTGCCACCTCAGGTCTGGCCTGTATCGAGTGGCAAGATGGCAAGGGGGTCTTGCTCTGGTTGGAAGGACCACATACAATACGCTAAAAGTTAATAAAAAGTTATAGATTGGTTTTTTGGGGAAGAGAGTCGCGATTTTTCCGGATTTTTATACAGAATTTACGGAATTATTTCGCAGAAGCTGCTGTCATACGGATACAACTGCAAGAGGTTGCAAACGATGAGAGTGTTCAAGAAGTACCTGCCGCTGATGGTGGCAAAACATGTCAAAACCTTCTTCAAGGGGCGGATTTACATCCACGGCAGAGGACGCTTCGACTTCCAGTCCGGCCTGCTGATGATGCCCACGTCGGCGGACATTCCCCACCGCCAGACCGTGGTCGAGGTCAACGAGTTGATCTCGAGACTGCACATGGATGCGGCGTGATTGCTTCGTCACCTCGCTGATCCGCGTCATGCCCGCCACCGTGCGGGCATGACTGTTTTTGGGCTCCCTCCGGCCTCTTAAGCGCTGTTCGACCCCCTTTATGTCAGCCAATTCTGCCCTGACGGTACGGCACTTGCTAATCCTGTTGACCCCCCTATACTGCCGCCAGAAATACCCGCTGCTTTTTTCTGGATATAGCGATGCCACTTGCCTTCTTGTTTCCCTTCTCCTGCATGGCCATCTGGGCCGGCAACGCCATCGTCAGCAAACTGGCGGTGGGGGTGCTCTCGCCGGCGGCGCTGGCCTGGTCGCGCTGGATGGTGGCCGCCATCATCTTGACGCCGTTCCTTGCGCACCGGGCCTGGCGGGATCGCGCCAAGCTGCGCGCCGGCTTCTATCAGCTGGCGGCGCTAGCCCTGCTCGGCATGGTGCTCAACCAGACCTTCGGCTATTACGCGGCGCAGACCCTGGGAGCCACCGAGATTGGCCTGATGATGGGGCTCACCCCCTTGATGACGGTGCTGCTCAGCATCTGGTTGCTGCGCGAGCGCCCCACCTGGGGAGCGCTGCTTGGCGGCGTCATCTCCATCCTGGGGCTGGCGATCTTGCTGGGGCAGGGGGATCCCGCCCGCCTCTTTACCCAGGGCATCCACATCGGCTCCGTCTACATGCTGCTGTCGGCGGGCACCTATGCGCTCTACAGCGTGTTGCTCAAGAAGTGGGATCTGGGGCTCGACAACTGGTCCATGCTCTACGGCCAGGTGCTCTGCAGCCTGCTGTTTCTCACCCCGTTCTATCTGCTGGTGGACGGGCAATGGCCGGACGGCCGGGCGCTCTGGTTGATCCTCTATGCGGGGATCCCGACCTCGGCCCTGTCGCCCTGGCTGTGGATGCAGGGCATCGCCCTGCTCGGGGCAAGCCGCACCGCCATCTTCATGAACCTGCTGCCGGTGATGACTGCCGGTCTGGCCATCAGCTGGCTCGGTGAGAGATTGACCAGTTATCATCTGATCGGCGGCGGCATGACCCTGTTTGGGGTGCTGCTGGCCCAGTTGCTGGTGCAGCCTGTGGTGCTGCGCCGGCGCAGGGTGGCGCTGGCCGCCTGCCGGGACGAGTGAGAAAAAAGACCGCCGAAAGGCGGTCTTTTTGTCTGCGGGGTAGCGAACCTTATTGCGCGGTCAGATAGAGGTCTTTCGAGTAGACCAGATCCTGCGGGTTCTGATAGGGGTAGCCCTTGATGTTGGGTTTGAGCAGGCGGGACTTGACGTAGAAATAGACCGGGGCGATGGGCGCTTCTGCATCGATCAGGGCCTCGGCCTGCTGATAGAGCTGGTTGCGTTCGGCCGGATCCCTGGCGTCATGGGCCTTGGCCAGCAGGGCATCATACTGCTTGTTGAACCACTTGCCGCTGTTGGCACTGCTACTGGAGGTCATGATGTCGAGGAAGGTGGAGGCATCGTTGTAATCCCCGTTCCAGGCGTAGCGGCTGACCCCGAAGTCCCCTTCGTTGAGGGCCGACACCATGGTCTTCCACTCCATGTTGTTGAGCTTGGCCTGCACCCCCAGGTTGTGCTTCCACATGGAAGAGATGGCTAGCGCTATCTTCTTGTGCCCCTCGTTGGTGTTGTAGAGGATGTCCACATCCAGCGGCTTGCCTGGGCCATAACCCGCTTCGGCGAGCAGCGCCTTGGCCTGCTTGATCCGCTCCTCCTTGCTCATCTGCTCGCTGGCCGGTCGCTTGAGCTCGAAGCCGTCCACTATGGGCGGCGTCAGGCTGAAGGCGGAGATCTGGCCTTGCCCTAGGATCTTCTCGGTGATGGTGTCCCGGTCGATGGCCAGGGAGAGCGCCTTGCGCACCTTGGGGTTGTCGAACGGTTTGCGCTGGGTGTTGAACACGTAGTAGTAGGTGGCCAGGGTCGGCACGCTCACCAGCTCCTGCGGACTCTGCTGCTTGAGCTGCTTGTACTGCTCGAGCGGATAGCTGGTGTAGTGCAGCTCGCCGGCGCGATAGCGGTTGTAGGCGGCGGTGTCGGAGACGATCTCCAGATAGAATACCTTGTTCAGCACCGTATGCTGGTTGTCCCAGTAATGGGGGTTGCGCTCGGAGATGAGACGCTCGTTGGGGGTCCACTCCTTGAGCACGAAGGCCCCGTTGGAGACGATGTTGCCCGGCTTGACCCACTCATGACCGAACTTCTCGATGGTTGCCCTGGGCGCCGGGAAGGTGGTGTAGTGGGAGAGGGTCTTCAGGAAGAAGGGCACCGGGTTTTTCAAGGTGATCTGCAGGGTATGGGCATCGAGCGCCTTGATGCCCAGCGTATCCGGGCTCTGCTTGCCCTGAATGACCTCGGCGGCATTGGTGACGCCGGTCAGCTCGATGAACCAGGCGTAGTTGGAGGCATTCTTGGGATCCGCCGCCCGCTGCCAGCCATAGACGTAATCGGCTGCCGTCACAGGCTCGCCGTTGGACCATTTGGCATCGGGTCTGAGCTTGAAGGTGTAGACGGTGCCCGTGGGGTCGAGCTCGTAGCCAAGGGCGCCGGCAAGCTGCAACTTGCCGTCCCCGTCCAGGGTGTAGAGTCCCTCGAACAGGTCGTTGACGATTTCGCTGCCCGCGCTCTCTTCCACCATCTGGGGGTCGATGGAGGCGGGTTCGGTACCTATGTTGCGGATGAAGGTTTGCTGTTCTGCCGGCAGCAACTTGGTACCGGCCGGTACCTGGGCTGCCAGGGCGGGGAGTGCGAACAGGGCGGCAACCGTGCCGGCAATGAGTGTCCTTTTCATTGAATATCCTTATGTTTTTTTGCTTCCAAAGCCGGGCCAGTGTGCGGGATTGATGGCGAGATCTCAAGAGGCAGACAGGTCCCCCATGGCATGTGTCCCAGATAGGGGGCATGGCGGGGATTTTGCCATCCTCATGGCGACATCTTCGTGAGTTTCTGCCACGAATTAACATCGAAAAAGTTACCGATTGAAACCAGTTTGAGGGCGATTTCGGGCGAAAAAGGTGGGGGAGATGTGCGTTTATTCAGCGGCTTAATTCGCTGCAAAAACAAAAAACAGGCGTTACATTAGGTTACAAAACAAGGCTGCCGAGGATCGGCACTTTTTTTGTCTATGCGTGCAAACGTTTTCAAAGCCAACGGAAACGATCTTAAAGGAACAATAATGCGAAACATGATCACCATGGGCGAGTTCATCGTCAAAAAGCAGGCGGATTATCCCACCGCGACCGGCGAGCTGACCTCGCTGCTCAGCTCCATCCGCCTGGCCGCCAAGGTGGTGAACCGGGAGATCAACAAGGCGGGGCTGGCGGACATCATCGGCTCCATGGGCGCTGAAAACGTGCAGGGCGAGGTGCAGCAGAAGCTGGACGTCTACGCCAACGAGCGCTTCAAGGCGGCGCTGGAAGCCCGTGGCGAAGTGTGTGGCATGGCCTCCGAAGAGGAGGAGGATTTCGTCTCCTTCGATTCCGAGCTCTCCCGTCACTCCAAGTACGTGGTATTGATCGACCCCCTCGATGGCTCCTCCAACATCGACGTCAACGTCTCCGTCGGCACCATCTTCTCCATCTACCGCCGGGTCAGCAAGCCGGGCGCCGGCGTCACCCTGGAAGACTTCCTGCAGCCGGGTAACCGCCAGGTCGCCGCCGGTTACGTGGTCTACGGCTCCTCGACCATGCTGGTCTACACCACCGGCTTTGGCGTCAACGGCTTTACTTACGACCCCTCCATCGGCTGCTTCTGCCTCTCCCACGAGAACATCCGCATCCCGGAGGAGGGCAAGATCTACTCCATCAACGAGGGCAACTACATCAAGTTCCCGGACGGGGTGAAGAAGTACCTCAAATATTGTCAGGAGCGGGACGAGGCGACCCACAGACCCTATACCTCCCGTTACATCGGCTCCCTGGTCTCCGATTTTCACCGCAACCTGCTCAAGGGCGGCATCTACATCTATCCGTCCGGCACCAACTCGCCGAACGGCAAGCTGCGCCTGCTCTATGAGTGCAACCCCATGGCGTTCCTGGTGGAGCAGGCCGGTGGCAAGGCGTCAGACGGCTTTGGCCGCATCATGGACATCCAACCCACCGCGTTGCACCAGCGTACCCCCTATTTCGTGGGTTCCACCAAGATGGTGGATCGGGCCGAGGCCTTCATGCGCGAGTTCTCTTCCCATGAGGATCCGGCTAATCAGGGTTGATCGTCAGAGGTGTAGGTTGGTGCTGAGCGCAGCGAAGCCCAACGTTTACCGGTGCGATGCCCTCTCCCTCTGGGAGAGGGCAGGGTGAGGGGAATGGTTTTCACTGCCCCCCTCATCCCCGACCCTTCTCCCACAAGGGGAGAAGGGAGACGCTCGTCACCAGCCAACATAGACAAAACGGGAGCCATCAAGGCTCCCGTTTTGTTTGGGCGAGCGGCAGGCCGCTCCATCACCGCCCCCTAGGGGCTGGCGTGACTGGCGAGATCCGCAAGCAAGCCGTCCACCAGCTTGAGGCGCATGGCCCTGTCCTGGGTCGGCACCTGGAAGCGCAGCCGGGTCGGTCCGTCCATCTTGTAGATGCGCGGCTGCTCTGAGAGCAGCTTGACCAGATAGGCTGGGTTGACTTTGGTCTCCTGGGTAAAGTCCAGATAGCCGCCGCGCTCGCTCATCTCCACCCGGCGAATGCCCAGCGCCGTGGCGCGCTGGCGGAAGGCCGCCAGCTCCAGCAGGGTTTTGGTCGGCTCCGGCAACAGGCCGAAGCGGTCGATCAGCTCCACCTTCAGTTCGCGCAGCTCCTGCTCGTCCGCCGCACTCGCAATCCGCTTGTACATGGAGAGGCGCATGTTGACGTCCGGGATGTAGTCGTCCGGCAACAGCGCCGGCAGGCGCAGCTCCACCTCGGTGTGCTGGCTCATGAGTTGTTCGAGCGACGGCTCCTTGCCCGATTTCAGCGCCTCGACCGCCTGCTCCAGCATCTCCATGTAGAGGGTGAAGCCGACCGATTCAATCTGGCCGCTCTGATCGTCACCGAGCAGTTCGCCGGCGCCGCGGATCTCCAGATCGTGGGTGGCCAGCGCAAAGCCGGCACCGAGATCTTCAAGGGACGCAATGGCCTCCAGCCGCTTGGCCGCATCCTTGGTCATCAGCTTGGGATGGGGGGTAAGCAGGTAGGCATAGGCCTGGTGGTGGGAGCGGCCGACCCGGCCCCGCAGCTGGTGCAACTGGGCCAGACCGAGGTGATCCGCCCGATCCATGATGATGGTGTTGGCGCTCGGCACGTCGATGCCGGTCTCGATGATGGTGGTGCAGACCAGCAGGTTGAAGCGCTGGTGGTAGAAGTCCGACATCACCCGCTCGAGCTCGCGCTCGCGCATCTGGCCGTGGGCGATGCCGATGCGCGCCTCCGGCACCAGCTCGGCAAGATCCGCCGCGCACTTCTCGATGCTCTCCACGTCGTTGTGCAGGTAGTAGACCTGGCCGCCGCGCTTCAATTCCCGCAGCACCGCCTCGCGGGTGACCGCCGGCTCCTGCTGGCGCACGAAGGTCTTGATGGCCAGCCGCTTGGCGGGCGGGGTGGCGATGATGGAGAGATCCCGCATGCCCGACATCGCCATGTTGAGGGTACGCGGAATGGGGGTGGCGGTGAGGGTGAGGATGTCCACGTCGGCCCGCAGCGCCTTGATCTTCTCCTTCTGGCGCACCCCGAAGCGATGCTCCTCGTCGACGATGAGCAGCCCCAGATCCTTGAAGGTGAGTTCGGCGCCGAGCAGCTTGTGGGTGCCGATGATGATGTCGACCTTGCCCTCGGCCAGCTCTTTCATCACGGCGGTCTGCTCCTTGGCGGAGCGGAAGCGGCTCAACACCTCGACCCGCACCGGCCAGTTGGCGAAGCGGTCGCGGAAGTTGTCGTAGTGCTGCTGGGCGAGCAGGGTGGTGGGCACCAGCACGGCCACCTGCTTGCCGCCGTGCACTGCCACAAACGCCGCCCGCATCGCCACCTCGGTCTTGCCGAAGCCCACGTCGCCGCACACCAGCCGATCCATGCTCTTGGCCTGGCACATGTCGCCGAGCACCGCATTGATGGCGTTGAGCTGATCATCGGTCTCCTCGAACGGGAAGCCGGCGGCAAACTGGCGATAGGCCTCGCGGTCGTGTTTGAAGGCAAAGCCGTGACGGGCCGCCCGCATGGCATAGACATCCAGCAGCTCGGCTGCCACGTCGCGCACCTTTTCGGCCGCCTTGCGCCGGGCCTTGACCCAGGCCTCGCCGCCGAGCTTGTGGCTGGGCGGGTTGTCCGAGCCGGTATAACGGCTGATCAGGTGCAAACTGGTGACCGGCACGAACAGCTTGTCGCCGCCGGCATATTCCAGGGTCAGAAACTCGGTTGGCAGGCCGCCGGCATCGATGGTTTCCAGCCCCAGATAGCGGCCGACCCCGTGATCCAGGTGCACCACCGGCTGACCCTGGGTCAGCTCGCCGAGGTTGCGGATCACCGCATCGGAGCTCAGGTTCTTGCTCTTCTCCCGTTGCCGTTTGCTGCGGATCTTGCCGCCCAGCAGTTCGGTTTCGGTGATGAGCGCCAGCTCCTCTTGCCCCGGTTCTCGCAGCAAGAAGCCGCGCTCGAGCGGTGCCACCAGCAGGCCGTGACGGGCCTTGCTGGTAATGAAGGCGTCGAGTGACGCGAACTCCTTGGGCTGCAGCGCGATGCGGGCCAGCAGATCGCCCAGCACCTCGCGCCGCCCCTCGGACTCCACCGCAAACAGGGTGCGCCCGGCAAAACCTTGCAGGAACTGGTTGAGGGCCAGCAGCGGCTGCTCCTTGCTGTGATCGAGCTGCAGCTCGGGCAGCGCCGAGATGGGCAGATCGTGCTGGCCCGCATCACCGGCGGTGGGGGCCTCCTGCAGCCGCACGGCCGCGTACTGGCCGAGCGCCGCAAACAGCTGCTCCACCGGCAGATAGATCTGCTGGGGTGGCAGCAGGGGACGGGTATTGTCCCAGCGCCTGTCCTCGTAACGTTGAGCGATGTCGTTCCAGAAGCGCTGGGCGGCGGGGTAGATCTCCCCCACGGTCAGCAGCAGGGTGTTGTCCGGCAGGTGGTCAAACAGGCTGGCGGTCTGCTGGAAGAAGAGCGGCAGATAGTACTCGATGCCGGCCGGCCAGCGCCCCTTGCTCACCTCCTGATAGACGGAGCCCTCGGCGCGGGAGATCTCGAACTGTTCGCGATACTGGCCACGAAACAGCTCGATGGCCCCCTCGTCGGTGGGAAACTCCCGGGCTGGCAACAGGCTGACGCTCTTGACCGGCTCGCTGGAGCGCTGGGTCTCGGGGTCGAACGGGCGGATGGAGTCCACCTCGTCGTCGAAGAAGTCGATGCGATAGGGGCTGCTGCTGCCCATGGGGAAGAGATCGAGCAGGGAGCCGCGGGCGGCAAATTCGCCGTGTTCCAGCACCTGCTCCACCGCCACATAGCCCGCCTCGGCGAGGCGCGCGCGCAGCTGCTGCAGATTGAGGCGCTGGCCGCTTTTCACCATCAGGCTGTATTTGTCGAGATAGACCCGGGGCGCCGTGCGCAGCATCAGGGTGGAGATGGGCACGATCAGCACGCCGCTGCTCATCTGCGGCAGCTTGTAGAGGGTCTCGAGCCGCTGGGAGATGATGTCCTGATGGGGGGAGAAGGTGTCGTAGGGCAGGGTCTCCCAGTCCGGGAACAGCAGCACCGGGCAGCCGGTGTCGGCCAACAGGTATTGCAGTTCCTGTTCGAGGCGCAGGGCGCTCGGGGTATCAGCGGTCACCAGCAGGACGGGGCGATGAGCCTCCTGGGTGAGGCGGGCGGCCATCAGTGAGAGGCTGCTGCCTGTCAGCTGGCCGAGCGTTAACTTTTGGCCCGCCTTGGCGGGCAAGGCGGGAAGCTTCATTGGCATCATTCGATTCTTTTAACGTTGACGGTCTTGCGCACGAAGTTTGAGTTGTTTGGACTGGATATGCAGGCTGGCACGTACCAGCAGTTCACGGTCATCCTCGCGGATCCGCACATAGTCGAGCATCACGTGGGTGCCGTGCTCGCTCGGCTCCAGCTGCTTGACCTGGCCGTAGCAGTAGATGGCGGAGGCCTCTTCGCGCAGGAAGATCTTGAGCCGCACTATCTGGTGCAGGTGCGGCACCTCGCCGTGGCCCTGGCGCGGATGCAGATAGGTCAGCTGACCGGCGCCAAAGCGCAGGGTGTGGAAGCGATGTTCCGGATGATCCTGCACCGACAGCACATAGCCCATGATCATGTCGATCTTGCGCGACTGCTGGTTGATGATCTCCACCAGATCGTGCATCGAGTCGTTCTGATTGCGGATCAGACGGCTGGTCACCATGTCGATGGAGGTAATGGCGGAGGCGATGCGAAACGGTTCGGGCAGCTCGGCCTCCAGTGCTTCCAGCGAGGGCAGATGAAAGTCACCGGGCATGGGGATCACATTGACCGGTGTGGCATGGGTGACACTGAAGAACTGTTCCTGCATGGAGGCTATCCCTTGTTGTCATAGACGGTTTCCCTTTATTATCCGGTATCTTATTTTGTTGGCAATGTAGATATCCTTGAAGACTGGACTTTTTCAGCCACTGTCGCTGGCCATCGGCCTGCGTTATGCAGGCTCGCGACGCAGCAATCGCTTCGTTTCATTTATCTCCCTGTTTTCCACTTTTGGCATCGCCATCGGGGTCGCCGCCCTGATGGTGGTCATCTCGGTGATGAACGGTTTTGAAGGGCAGCTCAAGGGACGCATCCTCGGGGTGATCCCCCATGTAGTGGTGACCAGCCCGGCGGGGCGCATCGATGCCGCGCCGCAGGGCCTGCCCGACCTGGCCAGGTTGCCGCACGTGATTGCCCATGCCCCCATGCTCGACAGCGAAGGCATGTTGCAAAGCCCCGGCCAGCTCACCGGCGTCAGCGTGCAGGGCATCGATCCCGCCCAGTGGCCCAAGGACGACATCCTGCACGCCCAGATGCAGATGGGGCGTCTGGACAGCCTGCAGGCGGGCGAATACCACATAGTGCTGGGGCAGGGGGTGGCCAATCGTCTCAAGGTCTCCATGGGCGACCAGGTCCGTCTGATCCTGACCGAAGGCACCCGCTTCACCCCGTTTGGCCGGGTACCGGCCCAGCGTCTCTTTACCGTCTCCGGCATCTTCGGGGTCGGTGCCGACGTGGACAGCCAGGTCGCCCTGATTGCGCTGGGGGATGCCCAGCGCATGCTGCGCCTGCCTGCGGATCAGGTGGGTGGCATCCGCCTCTGGCTGGATGACCCCTTCGCCGCTGATCAGGTGGTGAAGACGGCGCTGCCGGACGGCCTGGAGTGGCAGGACTGGCGCCGCGAGCGCGGCGAGCTGTTCCAGGCGGTGGCCATGGAAAAACGGATGATGGGGCTGATGCTGGTGCTGATCATCGCGGTTGCCACCTTCAACATCCTCTCCGCCCTGGTGATGGTAGTGACCGACAAGGAAGGGGAGGTGGCCATCCTGCGCACCATGGGCATGAGCGAGGCGGGCATCGTCAAGATCTTCATGGTGCTGGGTGCCTCCAGCGGGGTCATCGGCGCCCTGTTCGGCGGTCTGGCGGGACTGGCGCTCTCCATGGGGCTCAACCCCTTGCTCGATGCGGTGGGGCTCAACCTCTACATGACGGCCGGCGGTTCGGGCCTGCCGGTCATCGTCGAACCCGCCCAGGTCGTGACCATTTTGCTGGGCGCCGTGCTGCTCAGCTTCAGCGCCACCCTCTACCCGGCGGCCCGTGCTGCCCGGGTCAAACCGGCCGAGGCGCTGCGTTATGAATAATTCATCTTCTGTTGTTACTGGTGCCGGTGTTGCTGCCGGCGCCGGCGTTGTTACAGGTGCAAGTGGAGCCTCCTTTATGAATCAATCCGTCTCCTGCGAGCCGCTGCTGCGCTGTCAGGCCCTCAACCATGTCTATAAAGAGGGCGATCTGGAGACCCAGGTACTCAAGGGCATCGATCTTAGCGTGGCGCCCGGCGAGATGCTGGCGGTGGTGGGCAGCTCGGGCTCGGGCAAGACCACCCTGCTGCACCTGATGGGGGCGCTCGACAACCCCTCCAGCGGCGCCGTGCTGTTCAAGGGGCAGGACATCCATCGCTGGGACAGCCGTACCCAGGCAAAGTTTCGCAACCAGGAGCTGGGCTTCGTTTACCAGTTCCACCACCTGCTCTCCGAGTTCACCGCGCTGGAAAATGCTGCCATGCCGCTGCTGATCGCCGGTGAGTCGGTGAAGAGCGCGACCGACAAGGCGAGCCGGATGCTGGGGCGGGTAGGGCTCTCCCACCGTCTCAACCACAGACCGTCCGAACTCTCCGGTGGCGAGCGCCAGCGGGTGGCCATCGCCCGTGCCCTGGTCAACGAACCCAGCCTGGTGCTGGCGGACGAGCCCACCGGCAACCTGGATCACGCCAGCGCCACCGCCGTCTATGAGCTGCTCTGCGAGCTCAACCGTGAGCTCGGCACCGCGTTCGTGGTGGTGACCCACGATCTCAGCCTGGCAGCCAAGCTCCATCGCCGGGTGACCCTGGTGAGCGGCGTGATGGCGGAGGTCGCCTGATGTTCAAACCGCTGCCCTTGTTTCTGGGCCTGCGTTACAGCCGCTCCCGCCGTCGCAACGGCTTCATCGCCTTTATCTCCGCCTCCTCCCTCATCGGTATCGCCCTCGGGGTGATGGCGCTGATCCTGGGGCTCTCCGCCATGAACGGCTTTGAGCGGGAACTCAAGAACCGGGTGCTCTCCGTGGTGCCCCACGGCGAGCTGATGGGGATGGAGGCACCACTCCCCAACTGGCCCAAGCTGCGGGACTACCTGCTGGCCCAGCCCGGGGTGGAGGCTGCCGCCCCGGTGATCCGGCTCGACGGCCTGCTGGAGCACGGCAGTGCCCTCAAGGGACTGCAGGTGCGCGCCGTGCTGCCGGAGCTCGAAGCCAATCTGTCCGATGCGGGCAACTACATGACGGGCCGCGGTCTGCGCGAGCTGGAAGCCGGCGAGCACGGCCTCATCCTCGGCAAGACCATCGCCGACAAGCTGGGGGTCAAGATAGGGGACACTGTCACCCTGCTGCTGCCCCAGGGCGGTGACGCCGCCGGCATCAAGAACCCGAAGCGCGAGTCTCTCACCGTGGTGGGGCTGCTCGAGATCGGTGGCCAGCTCGATGGGGTGCTCGGCTTCATGCATCTGGCGGATGCCCAGGTCATCACCGGCATGGGCAGCGCGGTGGAGGGCTTCAGCCTCAAGGTGAACGACGTGCTCAAGGCGCAGTCCATCACTGTGGCGGCCGCCCAGAAGTTCCCGCACTACGTCTACATCAGCAGCTGGATGAGCCGCCAGGGTTATCTCTATCAGGACATCCAGATGGTGCGCACCGTGATGTACGTGGTGATGCTGATGGTGGTGGCGGTGGCCTGTTTCAACATCGTCTCCACCCTGGTGATGGCAGTGAACGAGAAGCGCAGCGAAATCGCCATCTTGAAGACCATGGGGGCGAGCCCGGGCCAGATCCGGCTCACCTTCGTCATTCAGGGGATGGTGAACGGGGTGGCGGGTGCCTTGCTCGGCGCCCTGCTGGGCGGCCTGCTCTCCAGCAAGCTGACCCAGATCCTGGGGGTCATCGAGAGGCTCATTGGCCATCGCTTCCTCAACCCGGACATCTACTTCATCGACTTCCTGCCGACCGAGCTGCACATGCAGGACTTGCTCATCGTGACCGGCGCCGCCATCCTGATGAGTCTGCTGGCTACCCTCTACCCCGCCTGGCGGGCGAGCGGGCTGGTGCCGTCGCGCGAGTTGGGGCACTGATAGGCGGCATCTTGTTTGCTGATAAAAACGAAGGGCCCGCCGGTGCAAACCGGCGGGCCCTTCCGTTTGGGGTATCTGGCTGGTTTAGTGGGCGTTGAGTTCATCCAGCGGCAGCGAGAAGCTCGCCACGAAGATGTCGATGAAGTAGCGCATCTCGTCGCTCATCCGGGCCGCCAGCATCTGCTCGAGGCGCTTGCGCGCCGGCTCGAACTCCCGGTTGCCGGCATTGATCTCTTCCAGGCACTTGGTATAGGCGCAGAGGGTGTCGGCATCCTTCACCAGCCTGGCCAGCTCGCCATCCTGGGCTGCCGAATCGAGCAGCGGGCGAAAGTCCTCGACCAGCTCCGGCGGCAACATGCCGAGCAGGCGCTGCTCGGCGGCCAGCTCAATCTTCTTGTATTCGCGGGCAATCTCGGGATTGAAGTACTTGACCGGAGTGGGCAGATCGCCGGTCAGCACCTCGCTGCTGTCGTGATAGAGCGCCATGACGGCGGCGCGATCGGCATCCACGCTGCCACCAAACAGCCGATTTTTGATGAGGCCGAGGGCGTGGGCCACCATAGCTACCTGCAAACTGTGCTCGGCGATGTTCTCGGGCTGGATGTTGCGCATCAGCGGCCAGCGGTAGATGAGCTTCATGCGGGCGAGATTGGCGAAGAAGTGGCTGGGCAGCATGGATGACCTCGAAGATGGCAATGAAAAAGGGCAGACCCTAGTCTGCCCTTTTTTGCGGCTGGCGGCATCGCCTTCAGCGAATATAACGGCCGGATTCAGCCTCCTGATTGGTGACGATCATCTGGCCGATGGGGGCCAGGCTGATGAGCGCCAGCTTGAGGTGCTGGATGCCGAACGGGATGCCGACGATGGTGACGAAGCAGGCCAGCGCCGAGGCGATGTGGCCGATGGCCAGCCAGATCCCGATCAGCACGAACCAGATGATGTTGCCAATCAGCCCCATGGTGCCGGTACCCATGTCGCTCAGACCGGTCATGGTCTTGCGGTTGACCGCCTGCTTGCCAAACGGGAAGAAGGTAAAGGTGCCGATGACGAAGCAGGCACGTCCCCAGGGGATCCCGATGAGGGAGATAAAACAGATCAGCCCGGCCAGCCACCAGGCCAGCCCCATGAAGACGCCTCCCAGTACGAACCAGAGCAGATTGAACAAGAAGCGGAAAAAGGCCATGTCGGTGACTCCAGACTTATCAAGATGGCTGCCACCATAACGAGCGATGGTCATGGACGCAATGGTTGAAGGGGCGGGGTGGACAATTTGGGTCGCAGGGGGTGAAAAGAGACCGCGATGGAGAGATATGAGGTGAAAAAGTAGGCTCTTGCACGAAAAAAGGTGAGCAAGTGCAAATTCTTGCGGCTTGTGTGCTTGAAGTCGGCTCCGCTATTCCCCATATAAGGGGCAGTTTGGCGGGAATTGTGCCATCCCCTGCCCGGTTGGGGGACGTGTGGCTCGACTCGATCAAAGTGCGCCGCTATAATGTCGCGTCATATTTTCTCATCACAAAGACAGTCGTTGTCTTTATAAACAGGAAGACTCCGGGCTTTGCCCAGAGGCAATAAAGGGTCAGCACGCAGTGCTGAGTTGAACGAGGTAGAAGAATGCAAGTTTCTGTAGAGACAACCCAGGGTCTGGAACGCCGTCTTACCATCACCGTACCGGCCGCTACCGTTGACGCCGCCGTGCGCAAAGAATTGAACGGCCTGGCCAAAACCCGTCGCATCGACGGTTTCCGTCCTGGCAAGGCTCCGGTTGCCATCATCAAGAAGATGTTCGGCGCCATGGCTCATGCTCGCGTTGCTGACGAAATGATGCAGAGCAACTTCATCAAGGCCATCATCGAAAACAAACTGAGCCCGGCCGGTGCCCCGACCATGGATCCGAAAGAGATCCAGGAAGGTCAGGACTTCGAATTCACCGCGACCTTCGAAGTGTACCCCGAGTTTGAAGTGGCTGGCCTCGAGACTATCAAGGTCGAGAAGCCGGTTGCTACCGTGAAGGATGAAGATCTGGGCAACATGATCGACACCCTGCGCAAGCAGCACGCTACCTGGAGTGAAGTGGACGCCGCCGCTGCCGATGGCATGCGTGTGACCATGGACTTCGTCGGTTCCATCGACGGTGAAGAGTTCGACGGCGGCAAGGCCGAAGGCTTCAACCTGGTACTGGGTGCCGGTCGCATGATCCCGGGCTTCGAAGACGCCATCATGGGCAAGAAAGCAGGCGACGAGTTCACCATCGACGTGACCTTCCCGGCTGATTACCACGCTGAAAACCTGAAAGGCAAAGCTGCCAAGTTCGCTTCCAAGCTGAACAAGGTTGAAGAGCAGATCCTGCCTGAGCTGACCGAAGAGTTCGTCAAGCGTTTCGGCATCGAGAGCGGCAACGTTGAAGAGCTGAAAGCCGAAGTGCGCAAGAACATGGAGCGCGAACTGGCTCAAGCCCTGAAAAACAGCGTGAAAGAGCAGGTTCTGAACGGTTTGGTTGAAGCCAACCAGATCGATCTGCCGAAGGCTGCCGTTGCTCAGGAAATCGATGCCCTGCGTCAGCAGGCGCTGCAGCGTTTCGGCGGCTTCCAGGGCGGCAACGCTCCTGAACTGCCGGCCGAGCTGTTCCAGGGCCAGGCCGAGCGTCGCGTACGCGTAGGTCTGCTGCTGGGCGACGTGATCCGTACCAATGAGATCAAGGCTGATGAAGCGCGCGTCAACAGCATCATCGAATCCATGGCCACTGCCTACGAAGATCCGAAGGAAGTGATCGAGTACTACCAGAAGAACGAACAGATGCTGAATGGCGTTCGCAACCTGGCAGTTGAAGATCAAGCCATCGATCTGATCCTGTCCAAGGCCCAGGTGACCGAGAAGGAAGTTGCATTTGACGAAGTGATCAACAAGTCCGGTGCCGCTGCCTAAGAACATTTGACTTAAGGTCAAGACTGTTAAGTATAATGGCTCGTGTGATCTCCACTCGGGCCATTTTATTTTAGGGACAATGCCTTATGTACAAGAACTATAACGATGTGACTGAATCCCCACGCAATGCGCTCATCCCGATGGTGGTAGAGCAAACCGCGAAAGGGGAGCGTTCCTACGACATCTATTCTCGTCTGCTGAAGGAGCGGGTGATCTTCCTGACCGGTCAGGTTGAAGATCACATGGCGAATCTGGTGGTGGCTCAGCTGCTGTTCCTGGAATCTGAAAATCCGGATCAGGACATCAGCATCTACATCAACTCTCCGGGTGGGGCCGTCACGGCCGGTATGTCCATTTATGACACCATGCAGTTCATCAAGCCGGACGTCAGCACGGTGTGCATGGGGCAGGCCTGCTCCATGGGTGCCTTCCTGCTGGCCGGTGGTGCCAAGGGCAAGCGTTTCTGCCTGCCCAATGCCCGCGTGATGATCCACCAGCCGCTGGGCGGTTTCCAGGGCCAGGCATCTGATATCCAGATCCATGCCCAGGAGATCCTGAAGATCAAGAATACCCTGAACGAGCGTCTGGCCTTCCATACCGGTCAGGACATGGCCACCATCGAGCGTGACACCGACCGTGACAACTTCATGTCGGCCGAGCAGGCCGTGGCCTATGGTCTGGTTGACGGTGTCCTGAGCCGCCGCGGCTGAGCCACGAGCTAGCCCGTACCATCGTCGAGGGCATCATCTGGTTTGATGATGCCCTCAATCGGCAGATCAGGCATGGGCAGGGTGTTCCGGACTGTTGTAAACTCAACAGGACAATCCATCCTCTATTGATAAAACGAGGTTGCTGAATGACAGAAAAACGCAAGGGTGAGGGTGATAAGCTGCTCTACTGCTCTTTTTGCGGCAAAAGCCAGCATGAAGTGCGCAAGCTGATCGCTGGCCCTTCCGTCTACATATGTGATGAGTGTGTCGAGCTGTGTAACGACATCATCCGCGAAGAGATCCGCGAGATCTCGCCCAAGCGTGATGGTAGCGAGCTGCCAACCCCTCATGAAATCCGCGCTCATCTGGATGACTATGTGATCGGGCAGGAGTACGCCAAGAAGGTGCTGGCGGTAGCCGTCTACAACCACTACAAGCGGCTGCGCAGCGGCAGCGAGTCCGGTGGCGTAGAGCTGGGCAAATCCAACATCCTGCTGATCGGTCCGACCGGCAGCGGCAAGACCCTGCTGGCTGAAACCCTGGCTCGTCTGCTGGACGTTCCCTTCACCATGGCCGACGCCACCACCCTGACCGAAGCCGGTTATGTGGGCGAGGACGTGGAGAACATCATCCAGAAGCTGCTGCAAAAGTGCGACTACGACGTAGAGAAGGCCCAGCGTGGCATCGTCTACATCGACGAGATCGACAAGATCTCCCGCAAGTCGGACAACCCCTCCATCACCCGCGACGTGTCCGGGGAAGGGGTGCAGCAGGCCCTGCTCAAGCTGATCGAAGGGACCATCGCTTCCGTGCCGCCGCAAGGTGGTCGCAAGCACCCGCAACAGGAGTTCTTGCAGGTTGATACCTCCAAGATCCTGTTCATCTGCGGTGGCGCCTTTGCCGGTCTGGACAAGGTGATCGAGCAGCGCTCCGTCAAGGGCACCGGCATCGGCTTTGGTGCCGAGGTCAAGTCCAAGAGCGCCAAGGCGACCTTGAGCGAGAGCTTTGCCAAGGTGGAGCCGGAAGATCTGATCAAATACGGTCTGATCCCCGAGTTCATCGGCCGCCTGCCGGTGGTAGCGACCCTGACCGAGCTGGACGAGGCTGCCCTGATCCAGATCCTGAAAGAACCGAAGAACGCGCTGACCAAGCAGTATGCCGCGCTGTTCGATCTGGAAGGGGTGGAGCTGGAGTTCCGTGACGACGCGTTGAACGCCATTGCCCGCAAGGCGATGGAGCGTAAAACCGGCGCCCGTGGCCTGCGTTCCATCGTGGAAGCCGTGTTGCTCGATACCATGTATGACCTGCCGTCGCTGGACGGTGTCAGCAAGGTGGTGATCGACGAAACCGTGATCAAGGGGGACTCCGCGCCCTTGATGATCTACGAAAATCCCGAGACCCAGGCCGCCGCATCAGAGTAAATGTCTGATTTTTAATCAAATGAAAGGGGCTTTTTGCCCCTTTCATGCTTTTTGCGGTTTCGGCGATTGAATCTCATCTAAGCGCCCCCATATACTCAGCCAAGCGCTTTGCCAACGGTATAACAAGCCGAGAGGACATATATGAACCTAGAGCGTTCAGAACGCATCGAGATTCCCGTCCTGCCTCTTCGTGACGTGGTGGTTTACCCCCACATGGTCATTCCACTCTTTGTGGGGCGGGAAAAATCCATTCGCTGTCTGGAAGCGGCCATGGAGCAGGACAAGAAAGTTCTGCTGGTGGCCCAGAAGGATGCGTCAACCGATGAGCCGACGGTGGAGGAGATCTTCTCCGTCGGGACAGTGGCCAATATTCTACAGATGCTCAAGCTGCCCGATGGCACCGTCAAGGTGCTGGTGGAAGGGGGCCAGCGTGCCCGTCTTGAGCGGATGATCGACGACCGGGACTTCTTCGTTGGCGAGGCGCAGTACATCGCCTCCAAGGCGATTGAGGAGAAGGACCAGGATGTGCTGGTGCGCTCTGCCATCGGTCAGTTCGAAGGCTATATCAAGCTCAACAAGAAGATCCCGCCCGAGGTGCTCACCTCGATTTCGGCGATCGACGATGCGGCGCGCCTGGCCGATACCATGGCTGCCCACATGCCGCTCAAGCTCGAAGACAAGCAGAAGGTGCTGGAAATCGCCTCCGTGTCCGAGCGCATCGAGTTTCTGATGGCCATGATGGAGTCGGAGATTGACCTGCTGCAGGTCGAGAAACGCATCCGCTCCCGGGTCAAGAAGCAGATGGAGAAGAGCCAGCGCGAGTACTATCTCAACGAACAGATGAAGGCCATCCAGAAAGAGCTGGGTGAGCTGGAAGACAGCCCGGATGAGTTCGAAGCCCTCAATCGCAAGATTGAAGAGGCCGGCATGCCGGAAGATGCTCGTGAGAAGGCGCAGGCCGAGCTCGCCAAGCTGAAGATGATGTCGCCCATGTCGGCCGAGGCCACCGTGGTGCGCAGCTACGTCGACTGGATGGTGCAGGTGCCGTGGAAGGCGCGTTCCAAGGTCAAGAAAGACCTGGGCAAGGCGCAAGAGGTGCTGGATGCCGATCACTATGGCCTGGAGAAGGTCAAGGATCGCATTCTCGAGTATCTGGCGGTGCAGGCGCGCGTCAACAAGCTCAAGGGGCCGATCCTCTGTCTGGTAGGGCCTCCCGGTGTGGGCAAGACCTCGCTCGGTCAGTCCATCGCCAAGGCCACCGGTCGCAAATACGTGCGCATGGCTCTGGGCGGGGTGCGTGACGAGGCGGAGATCCGCGGTCACCGCCGTACCTACATCGGTTCCATGCCCGGCAAGCTCATCCAGAAGATGGCGAAAGTCGGCGTGAAGAACCCGCTGTTCCTGCTCGATGAAATCGACAAGATGAGCTCGGACATGCGTGGCGATCCCGCCTCAGCCCTGCTGGAAGTGCTGGATCCCGAACAGAACAACAGCTTCAACGATCACTACCTGGAAGTGGATTATGACCTGTCGGACGTGATGTTCGTGGCCACCTCCAACTCCATGAACATCCCGGGTCCGCTGCTGGACCGGATGGAAGTGATCCGCCTCTCCGGTTACACCGAAGATGAGAAGCTCAACATCGCCAAGCAGCATCTGGTCTCCAAGCAGATCCAGCGCAACGGCCTGAAAGAGTCCGAGATCACCATCGAGGATTCCGCTCTGGTTGGGGTGATCCGCTACTACACCCGCGAGGCGGGGGTGCGTAGCTTGGAGCGTGAGATCTCCAAGATTTGTCGCAAGGCGGTCAAGCGTATCCTGCTGGACAAGAGCATCAAGCATGTTCAGGTCAATCAGGCCAACCTCAAGGAGTTCCTCGGGGTGCAGCGCTTTGACTACGGCAAGGCCACCGATCAGAACCAGGTGGGTCAGGTGTGTGGTCTGGCGTGGACCGAAGTGGGGGGCGATCTGCTCACCATCGAGACCACCAACATGCCGGGCAAGGGCAAGCTCACCTACACAGGTTCCCTGGGTGACGTGATGCAGGAGTCCATTCAGGCCGCCATGACGGTGGTTCGGGCCCGTGCCGAGAAGCTGCGCATCAATGCCGACTTCTACGAGAAGCGCGATATCCACGTGCACGTACCGGAAGGGGCGACCCCGAAAGACGGTCCGAGCGCCGGTATCGCCATGTGTACCGCCCTGGTCTCCAGCTTGACCGGTAATCCGGTTCGTGCTGATGTGGCCATGACGGGGGAGATCACCCTGCGTGGCGAAGTGCTGCCGATTGGCGGTCTTAAAGAGAAGCTGCTGGCCGCCCATCGCGGTGGCATCAAGCGGGTGCTGATCCCGAAAGAGAACGAGCGTGACCTCGAGGAGATCCCGGACAACGTCAAACAAGACCTTGAAATCTATCCGGTTCGCTGGATTGACGAGGTGCTGGAACTGGCGTTGCAGGACAATCCGCAAGGGTTTGAGCGCGTTTCTGTCGTGTAAATGTTGATGCGCCGCAAATTTGGCGCATTCGGGGGGTGGTTAAGGCTTGCATGCGCCGGATAACGGAAGTAGCCTTGACCACCGATCGGGTACTCATGATGAGTCGCAATGCGTGATGTGGCGCGGGTTTGCGCTAGATTGTCACTTGCAACTGATCAGGAGGCTTGCTATAAAACCTCCACTTGTTGTGGCCAGGGAAATCGGCGCCGCAGCGATGTTCGATAAAAGGGGAATATAAGAGTGAATAAATCTCAACTGATTGACAAGATTGCAGACGGTGCTGATATCTCCAAAGCCGCTGCTGGCCGTGCGCTGGATGCTTTCATTGACGCCGTGGGTGAAGCCCTGAAAGAGGGTGACCAGGTTGCTCTGGTAGGTTTCGGTACTTTCGCCGTGCGCGAGCGTGCTGCCCGTTCTGGCCGTAACCCGCAAACTGGCGCGACCATCGAAATCGCCGCTGGTAAAGTTCCTGCCTTCAAAGCCGGTAAGGCCCTGAAAGACGCTGTCAACTAAGCCGGGCGCTGATATCACATCGGCCACCGTCCTTGGTCACAGACCAGACAAGTGAGAGGGCTCTCCCTCATACTGATTGACCAAGGCGCATCGCAATCGGTGCGCCTTTTCATTATTTACGCCCATCGAGTTCGGGAGCATAAGTACAAACATGATGTTGGATAAACTACGCGAAGGGGCGCAGGGCAAGGTAGCCAAGGTTATCTTGGGCCTGATCATCCTCTCCTTTGCCTTGGCCGGTGTAGGTAGCTACCTCAACGGCCCGGCTCGTACCGCCCCCGCCACCGTCAACGGCAATGACATCAGCTCCGCTGCGCTGGAAAATGCCTATCGCAACGAGCGGGCCCGCATGGAATCCCAAATGGGGGAGTCTTTCAGCCAGTTGGCCGCCAATCCTGACTACATGAAGCAGTTCCGCCGTGGCGTGCTGGACCGTCTGATCGATCAGGCCCTGTTCGACAGCAAGGCCCGTGAACTGGGTCTGCGCGTCAGCGATGAGCAGATCAAGCAGGCCATCGTCGCCATGCCCGAGTTTGCCGAAGATGGCAAGTTCAACAACGATCGCTATCTGCAGCTGATCCGCCGCGCCGGCATGACCCCGGAGATGTTCCGTGACTCCCTGCGCCAGGACATGGTTCGCCAGCAACTGATGGGCGCCCTGCTGGGCACCGAATTTGCACTCAAGGGTGAAGCCGAGCAACTGGACAAGCTCTACAACCAGACTCGCGATCTGCGTCTGGTGCGCCTGGCGGCATCTGCCTACCTGGGGGACGTGAAAGTCTCCGATGAAGAGGTGGAGCAGTACTACAAGGCCAACAGCAGCCACTTCATGAATGACGAGCAGGTCAAGGTCGACTACCTGTTGCTGGACGCCGCCACCCTTGGCAAAGACGTCAAGGTGAGCGAGCAGGATGCCCAGGATTACTACGATCAGCACCAGGATCTGTTCCAGCGTGCCGAGCGTCGTCATGTGGCTCACATCCTGATCCCGTTTGGCAAGGACGAGAAAGCCGCCGAGCAGAAGGCCGAGGCCGTGCTGACCAAAGCCAAGGCCGGTGACGATTTTGCCGCGCTGGCCAAGGCTGACTCTTCCGATACTTTCTCCGCCAAAAAAGGCGGCGAGCTGGATTGGTTCGAGAAAGGGGTGATGGATCCGGCGTTCGAGAAGGCCGCATTTGCACTGGCCAAGGCCGGCGATCTCTCCACAGTGGTGAAGAGCCCGTTCGGTTTCCACGTCATCAAGCTGCTGGGGGTTGAACCGGCTCAGACCAAGCCGTTTGCCGATGTGAAAGCAGAGACCATCAGCCGTCTGCAGGCGGACAAGGCCAAGGAGCTGTTCTTTGCCGAGCAGCAGAAGATGGCCGACAGCAGCTTCGAGAACCCGGATTCGCTGGACTTGACCGCCGACACCATGGGTCTGAAGGTGCAGTCCACCGGTTACTTCAGCCAGGCTGATGCACCGGCACCGCTGAACGATCCCAAGGTACTCTCTGCCGCCTTCTCCGAGCAGCTGCGCGATGACAACACCAACTCCGACGTGATCGAACTGGCAGATGGCAAGGCGCTGGTCATGCACATCACCGGTCACCAGCCGAAAGCGGCCAAACCGCTGGCGGAGGTGAAAGAGCAGGTGATTGCAGCCATCAAGCACGACAAGGCCAGTGAAGTGGCCCGTGGCAAGGCGCAGGGTCTGCTGGACAAGCTCAAGGCTGGCGAGAATATCCAGGCCGAGCTGACCGCGCTGGGTCTGAAGGTGGAGAATCATGATGGGGTAGCCCGCTTCGCTCAGGATCTGGATCAGAACCTGGTGGCGCAGGCCTTCCGCATGCCTCATCCGATCGACGGCAAGCCGAGCGTCGAGCTGGTGACCGAAGCCAATGGCGACCGCGTAGTGGTTGCGCTGGACAAGGTGACAGTCGCCAAGGAGCCGTCTGGCATGGCCAAGCTGCTGCAAGGCCAGCTGGGTCAGGGCAAGGCTCAGGTGAGCTACAAGTCTCTCATCGACGAGCTGCGCAAGTCTGCCAAGATCGAGTACTTCACCGATGTGGAAGCCACGGTCGAATAAGTCGAACCGACTCCAATCCATGTGAAAACGGCCCCTTGATGGGGCCGTTTCTTTATCTGCGAGGCGCCGTTCAGTTTCCTTTCTGGCGGGATGACAACCGGCCCTGGCAGGGGGAAGGGCATATGGCACACGGGATGATCCGTATCGTCCGGCAGATATCGCAGGCATAAAAAAACCGGCACTGAGGTGCCGGTTTTCATTGACGGGATGTGCGGGTAGGAGGGGTTACACCACGCCTTGGGTGCGCAGGTAATCCTCGTAGGTGCCGCCGAAGTCGCGGATGCCATCTTCAGTCAGCTCCAGGATGCGGGTCGCCAGGGAGGAGACGAACTCACGGTCGTGGGAGACGAAGATCAGGGTGCCCTTGTACATCTCCAGCGCCAGGTTCAAGGATTCGATGGATTCCATGTCCAGGTGGTTGGTCGGCTCATCCATGATCAGGATGTTGGGGCGCTGCATCATCAGCTTGCCAAACAGCATGCGGCCCTGCTCACCACCGGACAGCACCTTGACCGGCTTCTTGATGTCGTCCTGGGAGAAGAGCAGACGGCCCAGTACGGAGCGTACCGCCTGCTCGTCTTCGTTCTCCTGTTTCCACTGGGCCATCCAGTCGAACACGTTGAGATCGGTGTCGAAGTCCTCGGCGTGATCCTGGGCGTAGTAACCGATCTGGGCGTTTTCGGACCACTTGATGGTGCCGGTGTCCGGTGCCAGCGCGCCCACCAGGGTTTTGATCAGGGTGGATTTACCGATACCGTTGGTACCCAGAATGGCGACCTTCTCGCCCACTTCCAGCATCATGTTGAGGCCCTTGAACAGCGGAGCCTCGCCATAGCCTTTGGATACGCCTTCGATCTCCAGGATGTTGCGGTAGAGCTTCTTCTCCTGCTCGAAGCGGATGAAGGGGTTCTGCCGGCTGGAGACCTTCACTTCCTCAATCTTGATCTTGTCGATCTGCTTGAGGCGGGAGGTGGCCTGGCTGGACTTGGAGGCGTTGGCGCTGAAACGCGAGACGAAGGATTGCAGATCGGCGATCTGGGCCTTCTTCTTGGCGTTGTCGGCCAGCAGGCGCTCACGGGCCTGGGTGGCGGCCGTCATGTACTCGTCGTAGTTGCCCGGGTAGACGCGCAGCTCGCCGTAGTCCAGATCCGCCATGTGGGTGCAGACGGAGTTCAGGAAGTGACGGTCGTGAGAGATGATGATCATGGTGCTCTCGCGATCGTTGAGCACCTGTTCCAGCCAGCGAATGGTGTTGATGTCCAGGTTGTTGGTCGGTTCGTCCAGCAACAGGATGTCGGGGTTGGAGAACAGCGCCTGTGCCAGCAGCACCCGCAGTTTCCAGCCCGGTGCCACTTCGCTCATCGGGCCGTTGTGCTGTTCGATGGGAATGCCAGCACCCAGCAGCAGCTCGCCTGCGCGGGATTCGGCAGTATAGCCGTCATACTCGGCGACCAGGCCTTCCAGCTCGGCGGCCTTCATGTAGTCATCGTCGGTCGCTTCCAGGTTGGCGTAGATGGCATCGCGCTCGGCGATGGCGGCCCACAGCTCGGTGTGACCCATCATGACCACGTCCAGTACGCGCATCTCTTCGTAGGCGAACTGATCCTGACGCAGCTTACCGATGCGTTCGTTGACGTCTAGGCTCACATTACCGCCAGTGGGCTCCAGATCGCCGCCGAGGATCTTCATAAAGGTGGACTTGCCACAGCCGTTGGCACCGATAAGGCCGTAGCGGTTGCCGCCGCCAAACTTGACGCTGATGTTCTCAAACAGCGGCTTGGCGCCGAACTGCATGGTGATGTTGTTACTCGAAAGCATAATATTAAAAAATATTCCTTGATTATCAATGCATTACTGCATTGGTTGAAAACTCTGGGGCGCTATTGGGGCAAATGCCCATTCTTTTGCATCGAATTCCAGATCGAATCAACCTCACTTCGGCTGGCTGACTCAATCCACTTTCCATAGACCTCTTGCAACATTTTTGCAGAGTTGTGACCCATTTATTCTGCTATGAACGCAAGGTTTCCGTGAGCGGTGATGTTCCAACTGGCATAAGTATGCCTGAGCTGATAGACCCTGCGATAACGAACCCCAGACTTCTTGATTGCTGCTCGCCATGGCTCAACCAGGAAAACACCAGAGTAAAAAGGTGGCCTGTCCGGCACAACTCTGGTTGGCCGGAAGACTGGGCGTAATGTTTGGCGCACGATCATGCCACCTGGTAAGTGCATGTCAATCTCTGCGTCCAAAAGTGCCCCAGTTATCTTGTATTGGTCCTCAAGTGCACTCAGGGCTGGCGGCATGAGATGAACAGTTCTTGTTCGATTCGTCTTTGGAAGTTTGAATTGCATTTTTTGCTGAGTGAGGTTCCTACGTACATGCAGGATCCGATTCTCAAAATCGATGTCATTCCAGCTGAGTGCCCTCAGCTCACCAGGTCGGATCCCGGTGTAGGCGAGCACCAGCAATATGTTCTTAAACTGCCGATTCGTAGTGACCTCAATCAGCTTCTGAAATTCCCAATGTTCGAAAGGATCTGCGCTCTTCTCTGTGTTCAACCTGGCGGCGGCGACACGAACATCGAACTTTCTTTCAAGCGGCTCGTTTCGGGCAGCCCAATTCAGCAGGTTTCCAACATGGCCCAGGTAGGTTCTTACCGTTGTTGGACGACAGTCAGTGAGCAAATGGTTACGCAACCTCTCGACGTGCATAGACAGCAAATCAGCTATTGGCATATCTTCGCCGAGAAACAACGTCATTCTTTGAAAGGCGCTGCGATACGAGCGTTTTGTCGAAATGCCGACCGTGCTTCCCGCACTCTCAATGAAGGCGCTTGAAGCCTCTTCAAGCGTCATTCTGGTTGTCGCCCTCATCCCAAGGCGGGACAGTACCTTGGAGTTGGGGAAGTGCTTTGCATAGTCAAAGCTGCCAAGGGCAATTTCGTGTTTGATCGCAGCAAGTTTATTCGCTGCGAATTTGACGTTTGCTTTAGTGAAAGGGATATCCAATACCTCCCGACAGCGGTGTCCCTTATAGCTGAAGCAAAGCCTCATTTTGTTGCCATGCACTTCTATTCCGGTCAGCCCCGCAACCAGCGCGGCGATGCTGTCTATTGCGTTGACTCGACCCATTTGTCGTACTCCTCGATACTGTAGCGAACCTGTCCATCAGGGCCATACATCCAGATGACTCCCTCCTGCCATTCTCCCTTCAGGCGTCTCCCTTCGGCAGCCTTCTCGGTCATACCAGTCAGAGCTTCAAAAAGGCGTGGCCTTACCCATTTTGCGCATGGGTAGATGTAATTTCGTTGCATATGGTCCTCGCGGTGATAAGAGACTCGAGCCGGTGACGCCCGAGCTGGTTGTAGTAAAAGGTTTGAACTTGTTTGTGGGAGTGAGCCGCTTGGTCAAGGCGGTATTCCCCAAACGCCGGGCGTTTGAGTTGGTGCTGGTTGGCCAGCCGGCCTATGGCCTGGGCACTAACCCCCAGCTCCTTGCCCAGCTCGGTGGCGCTCCAGAGCTGGCCGGCAACCCGGGGCGCTTCGATGGGCAGATCGAAATGTGCCAGGATGCGGCCGATCTCGGCGAGCTTGGCCGAACGGGAAAGGGTGGGGGAGCGCACGATACTGACCAGGTCGTTGAGAAGCTGGCTGTCCTGGTGGATGGTCAGTTGAAGTTGTTGCATGGTGTGGCCCTCCTGCTCCAGAGGATGGGGCGTCGGTTGAGTTGAAAGAAGGGCCGTGATTTCGGCCCCCAGCTCAGGGGTCGGGTAAAAACGGTCGTCTAGGCCGCCTTTTTGGTCTTAAGGCCAAGGCGATCAATATTCTTCTGGTAAATGCTGGATGCAACCTGCTTCTGTTCATCAGTCAAACGGGGCCCCAGTTTGGTGACCTCGGTCACCAGTACTTTCATTTCTGAGCCGGATTGAGCGAGATCCATCTTGAACAGGATCTCGGCAAGCAGGTCTTCTGCCTCGAGGTCCTTCTGCTCGGTCGGTTCATCCACATACTGAGTGGATTCAACTACTGGCTCACCTTCCTCGGTGACCACTTGAGCCTCGCCTTCGATAACGTGGGCATTTTGTTGCTGGGCGCGCCTCTCCGCGGCCTTCTGCGCGAGCTCTGCTTTGACGTCAGGGCCACCTTGCGAGCTGTCACTTGGAGGCGTGATATCGATCTCTTCCAACTCATCGACTGAGTAGACCCCAGGATCACGTCCGGGGTGTAGAGCCTTGCCCAGCGCTTTACGCCCAGATAGGCAAGCTGTTGCTTGGGGTCATCAGCCCAAAGGGTGGAGTTTCGAGTGCGTGCTTGTTGCAGCAGCAACGTCACCGCACGAACACAACCACTGGAAAGGGTTGCGGTTACCCTTACACCACAGTCTTTTTCATCCGAGAATGACCAGTTGGGGATGCGATACTCGATGCTCTCGCCATCTTTCTCTTTGCGGTTCACTTTGAATTTGCCGATCACCTGTTCCCATGGTCCAAAGAACTCGTAGTCAAAGCGGCCCTTTATGGCGCCAGAGTTGACCACGACGGCATTGACCAGTTGCGCTTCATACCCAAGCACACCTTTGACCAAGTGGGTCTTCTGGGCCACTGGGAAGGGATTCATTCCCCATTGGATTGCCTGCAGACAGATCGCGAAGCAGTCGGGCTGGTTGCCCCGTAGGTGTGAGGGGACCGTTGCCATACCGCTGGCCATCATGGTCGCCATCTTGTCGATGCTTGCCATGAAGTCGGCATTCATCATCAGGTTGAGCATGTTTGCTTGACCACGCTCATTGGCAAGCACTGGGCTGGTTTCTTGGGTTGCCACTTGATTGTTCATCATGCTGCCTCGCTATCAAACAGGTTGTCAGGAAGGGCATCAAGCGGTCGCTCAACGTCAGTGGCTTGAGTGAGCGTGATGCTGCTCTCGTCTTCATTGAGGGTGTTGCGCTCCGCATTGGCCTGGAACGAGGGGACAATGATCTCCCCCATGCCATCGTGGCCAGGCCAGTAGTTGTCTTTGCTCCAGCGGACCACATTGCGTACAGCCATATTGCGCAACTCCAGCGCACGGCGTTGATCATCCTGGCCGTAGTAGTAGACGCCGACCAGAATTGGCTTGAACACGTCGCGTCCCAGGGGCCCATCTTTCTCCACCGCGATGAAAACGAAGCTGGGCTTGTGGCCTGTCAGCGTTTCATAGCCATCGGAGTAGTGGGCATCCTGAATGTGGTAGTTGTGGGCACTGCCGTCCCGGGAGAAACCGCTGGGGCTGGCGTTGCGTACGAACTTCAGGTCGGCCAATACATGATCGGGACGTGTCCAGTCAGGCCGGCACTTAAGGAGCGCTCCTGTCTCGGGGTGATGCCAATAGAAACTGGATTCAGCAACCCCTTCATCAAGCAGCACGGCAGCTTCGGGATGGCTGAAAACTGCTTCTCGGTAGCGCAGTGCGTGCTGATACTCGTTGGGCGTCAATACCTCGCGCCCGCCGGCATCTTGAATGAATTGCTCTTTGAGCTCCTCGAGGAAAACGGCATCAGGTTTGAAAGCCCGGATCCGCTCGGCCATTTCAGCCTTGGTACCATTCAGCGGGAGTGGGTTGGGCAAGGAGTTGATGTGAGCGGCCCGCTCAGCTTGTTGGATGCCCAGCAATGCGTAGTTCTCGAGCACCACTTGATAGCTACCAGATGCTTTAATGGGCTTGGGCAGGCTGTCGTTGTAGGCCTTAATGTAGACTTTCAGCGCGCTGCCGGTTCGTTTGTCATCCTTACCCAGGGTTTGGAATGCCGCGGGCAGCAGTTCATAGGCAGCCTCGTGTTCACCCACACTTTTGCCAGCGTCAACAGGCTTTGGCAGCTTAGCGTTGCGAGTCTCGATTGCTTGGATGAGTTCCTCGACTGCTGGTTTTTCCTCGAGTTTTTCGTTGTAGGCCTGGATGATGGTCTTCATCTGCTCGGCACCATTGATGGCATCTTCTGGCCACTCGGGCTCAACAACGAACTCACGGTTGAAGTCTTCAAACTCCAGCACGACTTTGTGCAGGATCCGACCTTCTCGCAGTGCTGCAGTTGGCTTCTGGTCGTTACCTTCTACTTGGTAATAGTGGTAGTGCTGGCCAGACACCAAAGCCCAATCCAAGCCGCTTTTGGATAATCCTGGTCCTCCGTGGTAGGCATCACCGGGGATCCCTTGGTAAATGCCAGGGCCAGCAGGTTCAAACTTGCTGAGAACAGCTTCAGCAATTTCGGTTTTCTGGATAGTGTTTTCCATAGTTGGTCCTCGTTTGTTAAACAGCGCATCCATCGCTGCCAACGCCTTGTCCATCGCGATCGCCTTGGCTTTATCCATACGAGCCCTGGATTCGGTGATGATGCGAAATTGACGCTGGTTGATGATGTTCAGCGGAATTGGGGGCCCACCAGTACGGGCTCAGGGATGTCACATGAGCTTTCTTCACACTCAGGCCCCCGTTCGGAGTGGCGATGTTGGATCCCGGTGGTCATGGCTAGAGCTCCATTTCAAGCCGCAGGGCGCGCTGTTCGTGATACTCCTCAATGGCGCGGCGTGCTGCTGTACGTTGACGGGCAATCCGGCTCTCTACGGCGCTGGGTTCGACTGTCATGCCGTAGCGATGCTGGGTTTGGGGCGGCATAGCGCCGCGAAAGCCCATGACCTGGGCTTCAGTCAGTTGCTTCATGGTCTTGGTCCTGATGGTCTTCAGCAGCCAGAAACGTTAATTTGGTATGATTTGACGCATCATCTGCTGGAGGAGTTATGGCGTGGTTTAAGGTGGTTACGGACAGCACTAGCAGTACTGAGTACAAGCAGATTGCACATTGGGACAGTGTGTTGATTGGTCAGGGCACAGTTGGGCATAAGGTGTTCTCGGTTCTCAGCGATGACCATAAGCAAGTGACTTACTTTCTATCTGATGAGTTTGAACCGATAGCATTGTCGCTTAAGGCAGTGCCTTGCGAGATGCCGTCAAAAGCCAGCGAATATTCGCTCAAGCTCATCATCGGGGATCCCTCGGTCTTCCATCCGAGCGAGTAACCCTCTGACAGCATTGAATCGAGGGGTGAAGTAGTTTCTGACGAAGCCAAATTCGGCAGTTCCATCACCATCGATGAAGCCATTGCTGTAGATGTTGATGACCCTCCCGTCACGGCTCCTTACCTGAAATACCAGGAGCGGTGGGTTTTCTTCGGATTGGGCTTTCTGTTCAACCACGCAGGCGTCCATGAAGAGGCTATCACCGTGAAAGGTGATTTCTGTCCCTCCAGAGCTTCTTAGAAATTCTGCTGTTTCGTGACCAATGAGGCCATCGTCCAGGGCTTGAGCAATCTCGCGAAGTGCCTGTGCAACTTCGGGAACGAATTTGCGATCTCCAATCACATCGTTCTGCATATGGATGGACACCACTCTACGCTGGACCCCGATGTTCTCGATAATAAGAGGGTTACTGTGGCCAAGAGTCTTCATTCTGAAATCTCCAACTTTGCAGGCTCTTTTCCTTGGCCGGTCGTCAGCCAGGCGAAGTGGGCTGAGAGCTCGGGGTGTTGTGCAATCAACAGCAAGGTGCCGCCGCTGATTTCCCGGTAGTTCAGCTCGTAGTTCTTGAGCGTGGTGGGTGGGATGCCCAAGATCTCGGCGAACTTTGGGCGGCTCAAGCCGAGGTGCTCACGCAACTGGCGCAGGCGCTTGCGGCAAGCATCATTGAGAGGGGGGATGGTCAGGTTGCTTTGGTCGGTACGCTTTTTCATGGTCTGGGTCCTGTGGTGGTTAAAACAAAAACCCCGGCACGAGGGCCGGGGTTGCTAGGAGAATCTGGAATGGTCAGATTGCGAAATGTGGATGTATAGCTATCAACCGAAGACTGCTCCAGATTTCTTTAAGTAATTAAGGAAACTGGTACATGTAACGTTCACGTCACTCATTCTACAAACGGCGGGGATTTTCCAATTAGCTTTCAGTTTGTTAGGTGTGAGCTGTAAACTTTCATCAGTTACAAGTTCACAGATATGAACCTTAGCAGTGGCAATTATGAGAAGGTCATTCTCATCCACACCACTACCATATTTTTCGTGAATACCTAACAACTGCTTTATATGTAATGCTTGAAGCAGAATTTGTTCATTGACAGGGATTTTATGAAGACCGGCGTTGGTCATCCAAGCTTCACATTCAGGGTATTTATGTCCAACTTCTTCGATAGCTACCTGAGACATAATGATCAGGCGTTTCTGGACTCGCTCAGCCATCCATTCCCACAATGCAGGAAATTGGTCTATTGGATAATTGTCCCATGCATAGATTATGGATGATGCATCAAATACCTGCATAATATTGCTCCAACTTATGCAGGTCTGCGATCTTTAAGTTATCCAAGTAGTTGCTGGCTTTAGCCAAGGTTATGCGGCGTGAGTTCAGAGCATCAAGTACGGTACGAACATAACCATCCCCGAATATATGGATCGGTTCGCGATTACGATAGCCGCGGCTACCACCATCTTTTTCTGGCCATACTTGTGTGCTATTCCAGTGACGATACGCGGCATAATCTTCAGCCTGAAGACGTCCCGAATCTAATAAGCGTCTCAGAATCATTTCTCCGCTTACTCCCCAAGCATCACGCTGAGGTTTTAGCCAGTCATCATAGCCAGTCACATCATCGGGGCGTTGGTTGTCAGAGATGCTTGATAGAAACTCATCAGGTACAAGAAGATGCCCGGCAAAGGCATTTGCCTCACGCTCTTCTCCTCCCGATGCATGCAGGTCACTATCATCGTCAATTGAACTGGCACGATGCAGGAGTATATGGCCGAGTTCATGCATTAGCGTGAAGCTTTGACGAGAGTCGTGGTCCTGTTTTTTGACAACGATAACGGGGCACTCCGAATCGTAGAGTGAGAATCCAAGAATCGGGCTCTGCTTTGCTATCTGCCATTGCCCGTTGTAACCATTGCTACGAAAGACCAATATTCCGATTGCTTCTATGGCCTTACGGTAACTGTCAAAATTGTTGCGAGCCGCAAGGTTAAGCCATTGCCTGATAACCTTGGCTGCTTTTGGAATGTTCAGTCCTGACAGGTCTGGCGGGGTAAACTTGGTTACCTCTTCTTGAGCAAGGTCTTCCTGCAAGGCTAGAAATGTTGCCCGCTGTTGCTCTACTCGTTCGATCAACAGCTTGACCTGGTTTGAAAGTTCAGGTTTTTGGTTAGTGAGAGTTCTGAATTGTGGCGAATGTACCTGTTCTTCGTTGACATCCCCGGGTTCAACAAAAAACAGAACTCCACGGCCAAAGAATGCAGCCAGATTGCGCAACTGGTTAAAAGTCATGCCCGCTGTTCCGCCGGCCATTATTTTGGCGAAGGAGGCCGGAGCTATACCTAGTTCATGGGCGAGCGCATCTTCTGTCATACCACGATCGGCACAACACCATTTAACTCGAGCTAGGTTAATTGACTGAATACGTTCCATGACCAGATTAGTGTGACCTATATGAAAACAACAGAAACTAGTTTAGTAGATGAAGTCTATCCTGCGGGGTGGGAGGATGCTATCCCCCCTAAAAAATCAGTTGATCTGAAGATGCGTTCCAGCCTGCAACCTCCTGCTACAAGGGGCTCCAGGCTGGCCACTGTTGCCAGTGGCCACCGTTCACGTTCACGCACCGCCTTCCGGATTGAACGGGGTATCGGCGCATCCCTACCGGCATCGGGATTCGTGGTTGTGAGCCGGTTCTAGGTTGTTAAAGAGCGTGCCCAGCCGAATTTGGCGTGAGCGAAGCCAAAGCATCCTTGCGGTGCTTGAGAAAGATGCTTTGGCTACGGCGCTATCAGGGAAGCGCCAGACCCGGGTCAGACGGCGTCGCGGTGGTTCTGTGCCGTCAGGTTCAACATCAGGCGGTAGCCTTGTGGGATGCGGCCAAGGCGCAGATTGGCAATGGCTCGCTTTTCTGCAAGTTTCTGGCGGCGGATGTCGTCTGCAATCTCGATGACTCGACGGTGGAGGCGTGCTCTGCGAGCTTTGTTGTCGCTTATGTGGTCGGCGATGGTGGCGATAATCTGATCCGCACTTTGGGCGGCCCTGGAAAAAATGTGCTTGGTCATGGTACATTTGCTCCTGTTGACGAGTTGGTCCTCGTTAGCTCCCTTCCTAGCTTTTTGGCTGGATGGGTCCTGTCGCTGGGGTTGGTCCCCTGGTGACATCTGATTGGGGTGGTACCCCAGTCCTTCGAAGCCCGCCTTGTGCGGGCTTTGTCGTTCTTACGCGCTGGTCAGGCGCTTTTCCTTCTGCCCTGGTTAGGGGCCGGGTCCTGTTGCTGGTGGTCGTTGATTCGTCTCAACCGGTTGAACACTGAGCCAATGCTCATGCGGTTGAGTGCTCCCGCGCTCGACGGGAGCAACTCGTTACGCTGCCGCCTGCAGGCTTGCTGCACGTGCCCGGTGTTCCTTACCCGCCTCGGTCTTGACGGTGTAGAACAGGCCACCTCCACGGCGTTTGCCGAGGTCGGTGATGTCGGTGATCACGGCCGGCACGGAGACGCGGGTACGGGGGTTGGTGTACTGCACTTGGTCATTCACTTTCATGAGTTGGTCCTCTGGGTGGTGATTTTGGTCTTGGTTCGTTTTATCTCACGCCTAACTTAGTAGTTAGGCAAAACTTACCAAAATCATGATGGGAAGGAATAACTAACAATGCAATAGGGTGGTGAGAAATATTTAACTTCGTGAGCGGGTGTCGCACAGATTGTTGAAGGGTAGATAAGAAAAAACCCGCCAACTGGCGGGTTTATGCATGAGTAGTGGGGGTGGGACTATGCCCGCCTGAGTTCAACCATTTTGCCGAGCACGGTTGCCTCGCTGGCCTTCAGGAAGCCGAAGTGCGGATCGTCCACTACGAGGTTCATGCCATCCAATGCGCTCTTGGCTCTAAGCAATAAGGCCTTGTCTCCGTGTAGAACCAGGGCAATATCCTCCGGCGCCAACTTGCGCTGTTCTGTGGCCATATCTATTACGATGAAGTCACCCTTGCGAATGCCACTTCCAGCCAAATCGTCGTTGCCAGCCACCACTGCGCATAGGTGGCCACCATCTTCCACGACCAGGTGGCGCCCGGTGTCGATGAGCGGAAGAGCATCGCTAGGTTGCCCGGCAATATCCTCCAACTCCCAGATCGGCACCCTCGATATTTCAGCGCTGGAAGCGAACTCTGAACTGCTCTTTCCCACATAGAGTTGTATAGGGTCGCAGCCCACCACCCTGGCTATGCTCAGCACGCTGCTTATTCTGGGGTCAGTGGTGGTGCCGTTGAGAATGGCGCTTAGTGTTGGCTTTGAGAGGCCAGTTTTTCTAGCCAAGTCGGCTGGCTTGAGCCCACTTTCATCCATCAACTGCCGGAGTCTTTCGTTAAAGGAAGACATCAATCCCACCACCTCGTTAGATTCAACAAACATATCCCATTATGCCTCCCTACTAGTTAGATTTGTTTTTGTCGAATAGTTAGTTTGTTCTTACTAATATTGCTTGGCATACACAGGGGGACCAACCATGCGAATCGAAGAACCGATCAAGTTTTTTGGCAGTGCGGCGAAGGCTGCAAGCGCCATTGGGTACAACAGGGTCTGCTTTAACGACTGGAAGAAAAAGAATGGAGGAATCGTCTCCCCGAAAGCTGCTGCCCGGTTTGTCAAGGCAAGCGATGGGGCACTGGATTTCGGCTTCAACGACTACTCCACCTCCGAAGAAGACCAACAGCAGGCCGCCTAACCACCGGCCCGCTTTCCCACCCAACACAGAGGACCAACTCCATGGGAAGAATATCGCTCCCCGATCATGAAAAACTCGACACGCTGTCACCGCTGAAGGTGCGTGGCACCCCGGGCCAGCGCCAGGTGTGGCAGGAAGTGGGCGCAGAACTGCGCATGACCGAAACCGCATTTGCCCGCACCTCGTTGCTTATCCTGCTCAAGGCCATATCCCAACATGAACCGCAAATCCTGGCTAGGGCCGTGAAACGGGCCAATCGGAGCTTGCTCGACCAGGGATATCCGCCAGTGACCGTCGAGGAGATCCTTGACGGCTCCGGCCTTCCCGAGCGCGGCCTGCTCCAGTTCAGCCCGGAAGATGAGGCCGCCTACAACGAGGAGCGCCCGCTGCGTCCCCTGCAAAAACTCATCAACTTTGTCCTCGGGAGGTAACCACATGACCACGCAACTTCGCCCGCCGCGCCCGGCATCCCAGCATGTCAGCGATCGGGACAACATCATCCTGAAATCGGTCATGCATGAGCTGGCCTTGGCCCTCGATGAGCCGCTGATTTCGACTGCCCACGCCGCCGGCACCGACCGCCAAGCAGTCCGCCTGGCTCGGGAGCTTGAGGCACGCACCCATGAACGCGCCGAGAAGCAGCCTAGCGCCTAATTTATCCGGGCCCGCTTAACCACCGGGCTTTTAACCAGGACCCATCCAATGACCAATTCAACCATGGCCCATGGGGGCCACCCATTGCCTCATGATCTCGACCACTGCCCGCGATGTGGCAGTGAACTGCGATCCGGTACCGATGACCACGCATTTGAGTGCCCGGCCTGCGCCTACACCGAGCAGGAGGTGGGCCATGCATCCTAAAGAGTTTATCGATCGCCATGTGCGCCAGCTCCTGCTTGCCGACGGATATTCTGACGAAGCTACATACCTGGCCTGCAAAGAGGCAGTGAGCCACTACGAGAAAACATCGGGTTTCCGGAAGGGGGCCGTGTTCTCGGAGTGTCTGCGGGTCGCCAAGCGCATGGCCAAGCTGGTCCAGAAGAAACAGCGCCAGCAGGCGAGAGAAGCTAAGAAGAAAGGGAAGGTGGCGGCATGAGCATGCTACTGATGGCCAAGGCCATGAGCATCAAGGTGGGCAATCCACTTCGAAAGTTGGTGCTGATCAAGCTGGCGGACAACGCTAGCGATACTGGAGAATGCTGGCCGTCGTACCAGCACATTGCAGATCAGTGTGAGATCTCCCGGCGCTCAGTGATTAATCATATCGATGCGCTATGTGACTCGGGGCTCCTGACAAAGGAGTCTCGGGTAGGGCCTCAAGGGAAGAGATCTAACGTCTATGTGCTGACATTGGATGGTGCAGGAGCTGCACATCCAGAGGTGCAGGAGATTCACCAGGGTAGTGCAGGAGCAGCACATAGAATCAGTCACTCTTTAGATCCAGTCATTGAACCAAAGATCCCCCCTGTATCCCCCCAGGGGGACAAACGCCCAGACAGTGGGCCGCCACGACGAGGTACCCGTTTGCCGAATGACTGGATACTCCCAGGAGAGTGGGGGAGGTGGGCTGTCCAGGAGACCGGACTCCCCAGGGAGCGGATCCTGCTGGAGGCGGCCACGTTCGCGGATTACTGGCAGGCGCTGCCCGGCGCCAAGGCCGTCAAGCTGGACTGGGAGAAGACCTGGCGTAATTGGATTCGCCGAGCTGCCAGCTCGTTCCGGACCACTGCGCAGCGCAGGCCACTGGAAAACCTACAGGCTGCCCAGCAGGCCGCTAAGGCACTCAGGGAGTCGGGGAGGGGGGATTATGACGACAGCACTCCGCTCTGACGAGGCGACGGCCCTGAGCGCATCAGTGGATGCGCTGCAGGTCAGCGCCCGCATGTCGGTGTTCCTGGCCGAGGAGCTGCTGCCGCTGATGGCCGGACTTTGGCCTGCCAGTGCCAACCAGCTGGACAGCAATGCTCGTGGCGTGGCGTTGGCCTGGGGGAGCATGCTCAGGGGCTTCAATGCGCATCAGATCCGCGAGGCAGTGCTGCAGCTTGGGGAAGATGCCGAGCGGCAGTTTGCGCCGCGGCCAGCGGAGGTGCGGGCCGTGATTGTGGAAGCTACCCCTGTTGCCACGGTTGCCCAGAGTGGCCCTTGCATATCGCTCAGGGCATGTGAGGTGATTGCCGAAGTGCGGGTGTTTCAGAGGGAACGTACAGTGCCTGCCGATGCTTTGATCGAAGAACTGCAGCTGGTTCTGGCAGAGAAGGTGCGCCAGGGTGCAACTGTGACGGGGAAGTAGCATGAGGGAGTAAGCCCGGAATAGCCAGGAAGGGGAAGTGGAAAGCGTAATACGTTTTTAGGAGGGGAGGTTACTCCCCTACAATCAGTGACAACAAGAACTGGATATCGTTTATTTTGCTCAATTATTTTTATGAAGCTTTTTTTTATCAAAGTCTAATCTTTGTTTATTAATCTCATAATTTTTCTTTTGAAAGTATACATTGGTAAATGCTGAAACTATTGATAATGCTAGTGCTATAGCTGAAAGTGATATGGAAAGACGCCATCTCCTGGAGTCACTTCGTTTATCAATCTTTTTCTCATAGGCCTCATTAGCCTTGTACCAGGCATCATAAAGCTCATTTTTACACACATCTCTCTCACCTGATATAATCATAGGCATATTGGTGAATTTGCTGTACGCTCTCTTTAAATTAATTAACGCGGGTTCCTGAGAGGGAAGTGATTTCTCCAATCGTTCAATTCGGCGAGCCCATTCTTTTGGATGCTCAGATAAATCAACATATATTTTTACATCAGTACTCATAATTCACCATGATATATCCCATTATGACTTTATATGCGAAAAAATTAATTTTTATTGCACCTGGCGACTAATTTATTTAGTTCGTTCAATGTAGATGTTAAACCATCTCCCATCTCTATATAGGATTTATTGGGAATAGTCCTGTTATTTACAACTAAGGTTGTATACATTGTCAGCTTTGAAGCTTGAGCTGTAATTATAGAGGCATACATTTGCGTTTCGGTGAGTTCTTTTTGGGCGTCTGCTGCCTTAGCCAATTCAGAACGAGTAAGTTTTAACTCCTCCCTTTGAAGTTCTAATTCCTTGCCTTGTAATATTATCGCATATATTACACCGCAAAATGCAAGTCCTGAAAATAGAGTGTTTATTGCCCCGTACATGCCACCGAAAGAGTTTCTTTCTTCCCAGCCAGGCAATATATACATAATTGCTATGGATGATATGAATTGCAAGAAAATAATAACAAAAAACATAATCCATAATGTTTTAAATTTTTTCATTATCGAATCCAAACTTTAAGTTAGGCCTTGTGATTATTAGCGCTAATGATAGATCTTTTGAAGCATTAGATTTGTTATATTTATAGTAATGAATGCATCAATGTTTAATCGTGGGATTGATACAAACTTGCGTAATTAATTTTGATCAATCATTTCCTAATTTATTTTATATCTGGGGCTATAAGATGTAGATTAGAATAGTTCGTCGCGCATTGATAGAGAAGGAAGCACCGGTATTACAACCGGTGCATATAAAGTTTAGGTTGGTTTAACTGGTGGAGGTGGAGGTGGTGGTGTTGGCGCTGGTGGTGCTCGAGTAGGTTTTACAGTACTATTCACATTAGGCTTACTATCACCTTTTTGGACATCTCTTGTATATCCTTCATTTATCGGTCGAGATTTATTGCTAGTCATTTTTTTCTCCTAAAAAATCTGTTGGGATGGCTTCAATAACCAGTTTTCCTCTCTCCTTAGATATATATATTGTAGGAACATCATAACAGTGTGCGGAATCAGAATATCGATAAACAGAAACTTCAGACAATACAATCTCTTGTAGATCATTTTTATCAGAATGCGAAACGACTCTTCCCTGATAGGTCAACTCACTCTCTCTATCACGAACGTAGACCCAGTCAATCTCTTGGGAGTTTAGATAGTAAGCGTATAGATTTTCATCACCATATTTATTAGAAACACCAAACTTCCTAGCTATTTTATTGAAAGCCTTAAAATTGACCAGCCATGATGAGAATAATGCTATGGGTAGAGCAAGAATTACGGCGAAGAATATTTCCCATGCCTCAATTCCTCCACCACCATTCAGCGCACTTGTCCATATACTAATGTTTGACCATTCAACCATTGATATGGGCTTTATCAAGTAGTCAATGAAGTTGTTTATATAGATGATTAATTGTAGTAAGGCGTAAGATGCCATTCCCAGCGTCAGAGAGTATAAGCTAAACTTAAAAGAGTCCCATTTTGAGTGATTTGTTAATTTGTCACATATAATAGTAGCTATTATACCTGGTGTAAGTATCAGTACTAATGATACAACTAGTTGATTCAAGGGGTATCCTTCTAGCTTCTAGTGATATATTAGGAGGTAAAGTTAATTAGCTATGTCACTAGGTGCCGCCACCCAATTTAAAACCACAATCGTGAATTTTAACAATGTATTATGGGTGATGGCTTCCATCTTTATATATTACTCGAATCGTATTGTGTTATCTCTCCAGTCAAGCCCTTCACCTATTGCATCGAAGGTGCTTTTAAGTGCCAAGGCATGAGTCTCGCCTCTGCCATGGATGCCACAGTCCTGGCATTCACAGAGGTAGAATGTGTCGCTGATCTTGTAGATGCTCAGTTCATGAAGGCCGCATTGTGGACAGTCTTCAGTCAGGAGATACGCTGCCTCTTTCTTTTTAAGCCATGCGTTCATGATGACGGCATTGATTTCTGAGCGGGCTTTGTTGGTAGCTCCTCTCAACCTATCCTCATGATCACGAATCTCTTGCGCCAACTGGGGATTGAACTGTCCGTTGACCCAGTTTGCCGGGTTCTCTTCCGGGAAGTCTTCAAAATACTCTGACCATTCACCCATAGGGTTTCTCCTTGTCAGCAGTGGATAAACATGTCCGTGTCGTTCCAAAGTAGGGTAGTGGAAACTAATGAAAAATAGCTACCGCCCCTGGGTTACAGCCCCCAGATTGCTGCTTTTAACCGGTGATCAGATGAAAGTTCCTTGTCTTAGGTAAGCCTTGCATGGCGCTTGGGCACCGTGCAGGAAATCGTATCTCAAATGGTGCCGATTGTTGAGCGAAAAGTAGGGGGATTTGAGAGAGGATCGCAGATTTTGCAGAGGGGGAGTTGTAAGGAGGAGGGGGGGGGCTTGCCCCCTAGATGCTTGGAGGGCGTTGTGATTGGAAGCAAAAGACTAAAATTTAGGTATTCCAATGGGTTCCATTCGTTTCGGGGGCCACAGTATACTTGATCGGATTTTCGTCTGGATGGAGGTCTTCCCTTTCACAGGTGTCAGCACTTGGTATGGGGATAGTGCTATTTGCAAGATATTCAACCCAAGTTGCTCACAGTTGAGCCCGTGCCTTATCATGTCACACGCATCATTGAAGTCATGCGAGAGGGGAGCACTGGTGCTCGCTTGTGTGAATGTCATGATGGGCAACTGTATGTTGTCAAAACCCTTGATGAGGTCACCCCGAGGCAGCTGATAGCTGAATGGGTGTGCAGTCATTTAGCTCAAGCGTTTGGCCTGATGACCCCCGAATGTCGCCTGGTTGAGGGGATTCCTGAGTTAATGAAACTTCAGGGAGGTCATTCTTTCTGGGATGACGATACTGTCGGGTTTGCATCACGGTTCCATGGCAACACCATGGCCGTGAACATGGCGATGGCCAGAGCTACGCCTTCTCAGCTAAAGACGGATATCCTAGTGTTCGATGTCTGGATCAAGAATGGGGACCGGACGCTGTCCGACTTGGGTGGAAACGTAAACCTGCTCTTCGATACAGCCAGCGCTCCCCCATTTGTTGTTTTTGACCACAACTTGGCACTGCTGCCAGAGGAAGAGGACATCAAGATCCGTAGCAACCATGTCTTCTCTGGTGACAATGCCGGGATCTCACTCAATGACATCGCAACACAAGATGAGTATATTGAACGCATGGTTCAGGCCATGAGCCAGTTGCCCCAGGTCATCGCCGCAATTCCACCTCATTGGAGGGAGGAAGCGAACAACCAGCTGGGAGGCGGGGACATCATTGATGATGTCGTGATGCCTCTTCTGGGACGGTTTGAGAATCATTTTTGGAGGTGGATAGAGCTATGACACATCAAGTTGTCTACGCAGTCGTTCAGTTCCGCCCCTATCGTGAAACCGAAGAGTTTGCCAACGTGGGGGTGGTTCTATGTGCCCCTAAAGCGGGCTTTTTGGACTATCGCATTGAAACAACGCGTTTCTCTCGAGTTACCGGCTTCTTCAGTGAGCTTGATGTGAAGCTCCCGAGGATGGTGGCAAAGTTCGTGTCTGATGAGCTGCAACGGGTTCAAGAGACGAGCCTCTATCTGGGTAGCCCTGATAGCACACTTCGCCTTTTCCACGAGGCAACTAAAGCTAAAGAAGGGCTGATCTACTTCAGCCAGGCAAAGCCTGCCTTAGTGGATGGAGATTTAGCTGAGTATCTTGAAAAGCTCTACGAGCACTATGTTCACCATAGTTTTGCCAAGCAGCCCTCTGCAACCGAGAAATTGGAGACTGCAGTGAGGCAGTTGCTTGAGCAGAATGATCTCCGCAAATACTACAAGGCGGCTGATCTGGGCGATCCAATGGGACTCGTGAAGGCTAAGGTTCCCTTCATCCATCAGAAAGATGGTATGAATATGAGGGCCATACGACCCCTTAGCTTTGTATTTGGGAGGCCGACTCCCAACAAGATCGTTGATGAAGCGGAGCAATGGGCTAACAGGTTCAAGAGGCTGTTTGGGGCTGGTATCTTAGCTCCAGAAAAAGTAATCGTACCTGTTGAGTTTCCGGATGCCAGCGAGAACCAGGCGCTTCTTCCAGCGGTTAACGAAGCAATAAAGGTTTTCAGTAACCGCTCTGTAACGATAGTTCCTGCAGATGATGCTGGGCAGATATTAGCATTCGCCTCGAGAGTGTAACCTTAAGGTCTAACAGTCGTAAAAACGCCGGCTCAGTGCCGGCGCTTTCATATATGCTGTTTTAACTATCTCACTTGGCTTTTAATTATACTTATTCAATTAGATACTGAATGGTTGATTTTTCGTATATTCTAAACATCCATCTTCATATGAGAATGAGGCAGCTACATCTTTATAGCTTTTTGGAGATCTTGGATGTGCTGCCGAGCATTCGATTTTACATCTTACTATAAATTTGTCTTTGTCGGTTTTATATTGATTTAAAAATGATATAGAGTTCTTTGTTATATTGTTAACTTCATCTGGATATAAACTGATGGTTGTTTGTGGGGGAATTAAATCATAGTTATTTTGTATCTGCTCTTTCTCAACGTGATAGACTCCATCACCAGCCCATATCCGAATGCTCGTTGTTAACTTGCAATCTAAAGCGGCGTTTTTAGCACTAGCATTGGTAATAGATATCTTTATCCTGTTCCCATCGGGTTCTATGGCAAGTTTAAGAATTGGAAGGTATTCATACACTTCCAACCGCTGTTGAAGCGAGTTCGCTGTATCGACAGACTTTTTCGCATCTTTGCGTGCGAGCCATGCAACGATAACAGCGAATAAAGCTATTGCCGTGGTTACTAAATACTTCCAATCCATAGTTTCCAAACCTAATGCTGAAGTTGATTCTTAGCTATATTTATTGCTGGTCTATCATCTATTTTAATGCAAGAATAGCAGCGTAGAGAGTGAAGAATCCAAGAGTTGTGGTCCACACCCACTGCCAGTGCTTTAGATAAAAGCTAACAATATTCCTGGCTATTTTTGCAGTCCAGTGATATTCCGTGTAAATCATTGGCATGATATAGAATGAACCATCATTATCATTATCATTATCATTGTCATTATCAAATTCATGTATCTTGACCTCTCCATTGTACCAATTTTTTATATGTTTAATCATATCGATCTCTAATGCGTATTAAAAACAAATAAATCTGTCATTTATTGATTCCTGAGTGTGGAGGTTAAGCACTATAGGAAAAATCAACAGCCCTTAAGTAAACCCTACAAAAAACTAATTTTTATACATAGCTCCTTGTCTGACTTATGGGGTGAGTGTTTGGTAATATGATACCTCAAATGGTTCCTAGTGTTGAGTCAGTTGAAAGCTGGATAACGAGGGGAACACAGATTTGTAGGGTTGCCGTAGGGGGAGGGTAGAGCGGGAGAAAGGCGCCCGCTCAGGATGGGATGCGTCGGGCAGAAGCGATGGGCTCAGCCTTGTAAATCTCGTCACGGTGGTACTCGAGGAATTCGGCCTGCTTGGGGTTGAACGGGCCGACATTCTTGGGAAGCTCAACGCCCCACTGTTGCATAGCCTGCTCGATACTGGGTTCGGCACACAGTAGGTCACCGGCGTCAGTTAAGGAGAATCAGCTACGGTCGAACAGCTTGTCGATGGGAGATGCAAGTAGTTATGAGTGAAAAACTAGGGTGAGATTGCTAAATCCCAGCACATCTATCGCAGTTTTATGGCCTATATGTCTTGGTAACTTACTGATTCATATGCCTAGTTCAAATGTGAGATGAGGTTGTTAAGGTAGAGGGATTAGGGTATTCTTAAAGGGCTCTTTAGCTTGAGACGTTTTCGTCAAGTCGGGTGATTAGCCAGACTCAAATTTATTGGGCGGTTTAAGGTTGCGAAAGGTCCGCGCCCTAAACTCGTACCTCCTTTAGGGCGCGAACCTTTCGCCTCCTGTAGTAAAGAGTCGAAAGCCTAAGACTAGTTCCTAGTTCTTGGGCTTTTTGTTTTGAGGGTTGATATGGGTGTTATTTCTACATTGGCGCAAGTTTTGGACAAAAAGGCGATCTATATTGAACGTTTTTTAGTTTATGCACCACGAAAATATAGAGTATATAAAATCCCTAAGCGTAAGCATGGTTCTCGCGTTATTGCACAGCCAACAGCTGAGTTGAAAAAACTGCAGCGAGCATTCATCAATAGATCTAAAATCCCAGTGCATGAATGTGCAATGGCTTATAAGGATGGTGTTAGCATTAAGGATAACGCTCAACTGCATAGTACTAACACTTTTTTCCTGAGCATGGATTTTGAAAATTTCTTTAACTCTATAACGCCAGATTTACTATGGGGCGTATTTAATAAGTTTGGGAAAGTTATATCACCCAATGAAAAACTCTGGCTTTCTAAGCTACTGTTTTGGTGTCCAAGCAAGAAAAACAGTAATAAATTAATACTTAGTGTTGGTGCCCCAAGTTCACCTAAAGTATCAAACTTCTGTATGTATTTTTTCGATGAGTATATATCTACCTATTGTCAGGATAGAAATATAACATATTCGCGCTATGCTGATGACTTGAGTTTTTCAACTAATGAAAAGGATATCTTGTTTCAAATCCCTGGTGTGGTTAAGGAAACATTGCTAAAACTTTTTGGTAGAGATATTACTATCAATAATAGCAAGACTGTGTTTTCATCAAAGGCCCATAATCGGCATGTAACTGGAATAACAATAACAAACGAAGGTGAACTTTCGTTAGGAAGGGAGAAGAAGAGATACATCAAGCACTTGATATTCCGATTTAAGAATGGATTGCTCGATGTGTCTGATGTTAGCTATTTAAGAGGCATATTATCATTTGCATTCTATATAGAACCTGCTTTTAAAACATCTATGGTGAAGAAATATACAAAAGCGACCATAGATTCAATTTTTAATGGGGTAGACGATGGTAAATAAACCTGGATGGTTGAGAGCTATAGAAAACTCTGCTCATAGAGGTGATGTTAGCTCTATGTTTCAGTTGTACTTGAATTATTTTTATGGCACAAGTGAAATAGATAAAGATCTTAGCGTCGCTGATGATTATTTTAATCAATGCTTTTTATTTTTAGAGTCAACCAAGGACACCGAATATTATGTTCCTGAAAATAGGTTTGTTCTATCTGAGATAAATCTGGTTAACTTTAGACGATTTGATAGTATTAAGGTTCGGTTAGAGAGCAATGTTACTGTTTTTATCGGTGGGAATGGGATTGGTAAAACGACAATAATAGATGCAATATCTAAAGTATTGAGCTGGATTGTTTCAGGGATTGAGAAAGAGGGGAAAAATGGATCACCAATAAAATATCAAGAGATTAACAATAACGAACAATGTTATTTCTCTGATGTGAATGCGCTATTTGAATTTGGTATTAAGACCAAAGTGAATGGTACAATATCAAGGTCCAAACTAGGGACTGCTGAAAAGCGCGATAGTAATGTTGTCGAATTAAAATCCATTGCAAATGTCTGGAGAGTTATTAACTCTATTAATCCTATAAATCTGCCAATTTTTCTATGTTACTCTATTGCTCGATCTCACCCTGCAAAGAGAAGTAATCGACCGATAGTGAAAGAGCCTAGTCTATTAAGAAAGTCTCGTTTCGATGCATATTCAGGTGCTTTGGACGGTGCTGGAAAAATCGATGATTTCATAGAGTGGTTTATTGAGCTTCATAAAAAAACGTCAAATAATGGGTTTTTCGATATCGATTTATTAGAGGCTCAGGTTAGGAAGTTAAAAATTCTCTCGAGCATGGATGCTGATTTTATTGAAATGTACGATCAAAAAATAATAGATTTGTCACTTGCTAAAAATAATATGCAGGATGGTGAGTTCGAAAACAATCTAAAGCAGATGAGAACGGTTGTTGATGCTGTAGTCAAGGTTGTTCCCAGCATAGAAAATATTTGGGTGGAAACTAGTTCTGGGTCTGATGAAGTAAAGGTAAGGAATGACGGAGGGATAGTTAATTTTTCCCAGTTATCAGATGGTCAGAGGGTGCTTCTTTCATTAGTCGCCGATTTAGCTCGCAGATTAGTTATGTTGAACCCAAATATCTCTAATCCTCTTGAAGGGCAGGGGATAGTTTTAATTGATGAGATTGAGTTGCACCTTCATCCCGCTTGGCAGCAGGGTATTGTCCTTGCGCTTAAGGATGCATTCCCTAACATTCAGTTTATTTTGACCACGCACAGTCCTCAGATATTGTCTACTATAGATAAGAAATGTATTCGTCAATTTTATATTGATGAACATGGCGCTCTTCAAACAAAGTCTCCGGACTTCCAGACCAAAGGGGTTACTAGTGCGGATATCCTGGCCAGAATTATGAATACAAATTCTGTTCCAGATATCCCGGAGGCCCGTTTAGTTGAAGACTTTTCGAGGTTTTTATCGAATAAAAATAAGAATGATGCGCTGCTGGTATTTCAAAAAATATCTGCTCATTTTGGTGATGAACACCCCGTGACCTATGACTGCATTAATCAAATTAAAATTTTTGAGATGAAAGAGAAAATACAGTCTCGAATTGGAGTTAAGGGGGGGGGGAAAGATGAAGAAACTCGATAGAGCTCTCGCAACAATTCCAGCCTGTTTATCAAAGTTTCACTATCCGAAGCATGGTTGGGATAATGTGAAGTCTAGGGATAAAAAGTTAATTTGGAATCAAATTGATTTAATTCAAGATCGGTTCTGTGTTTATTGTGAACTGCCTGCAGTTCAAGGTGATGACACAACAGGGCATATAGAACATTTTTATAATAAAGGTAATATGAACTATAAATGCCTTACTTTTGACTGGAACAATTTATTCGGTTGTTGTCCTTCTACACATCACTGTGGGCATTTCAAAGATCAACTTATTAATGGAGTCCCACGAGCCTATGATGCTAACCTATTAGTTAAACCAGATGTTGATGACCCAAATGAGTATCTTCAGTTTTTATCTACAGGCAATGTTGAGCCTAAAGATGGTTTGGATGCAAACAAACTTAATAGATCTCGTGTAACCATTGATATCTTAAATTTAGATTGTGCCTTGCTAATTGCGTCCAGAAGCAGTGTGATAAAAAACTTCCAAGATAGAGTCCTAGCTCTCGACGAACTTAAGAGTAATAGCTCTTTAGATGAAGATGAGTACATTGAGCTTTATCTTGAAATTCAGAGTGATGTGTCTTCCAGTATTCATCGGACAGCTGTTGCTCAGGTTATCTTCAATTGACATTGTTTTTTGTCAAATCCTAATGGGGCAGTTTAGTTCTACGCATTGACTGCCTCATTCCTCCACAGCATATATTGTCGACTCACTTTGATATTGGTGCGTGACAGAAATTCTCAACAGTGGGTACCATTGCCAATGCCGGACTTAGACCACCCGGCTTTGAGTAACCAAAGGACCCAGACCATGACCAAAGCACATACCCGAGATCTATCTGCGGCACGCCCTCGCGGCTGCGGCAGTATCCAACGCATCAAGCCTATCGTCCCTCAGTACACTCCCGAGCAGGTTGAGCTTTTCAAAAAGCTGGTGAGTGCCCAGGGAGGGCAGGTGTTCACGACTTCTCGTCAAATTGCTGAGTTGTTTGAGAAGGAGCATCGCAATGTACTGCGAGCTATCCGCTTGTTGGATTGCGACGAAGAATTTACTGCGCTCAATTATGAGCTGACTGATTTCATTGATAAAAATGCCGATTCCAGACCCGAGTACCTGATCTCGAAAGACGGCATGGTGTTTTTGGTCATGGGATTTACTGGCAAAAAGGCTTCTCAGTTCAAACTGCTCTACATCCGAGCGTTCAACTGGATGATGGATCAACTCCACGAGAATCGAGATCTGCAGCATCTCCTGCACGACTTTGCTAGGAGGGAGGCTCTGTGTCTCCAAAGGTTCTTTCCATGGACAAGGGTTGGCCCAGCGACGCATAGAGAAACGAGCGCTTGGTCTAGAACAAGCCCAGCTCAAGGCGCGAGCACAGCTTTCCCTTGTACTGACAGGGACTGATGCGGCATGAGCTCCTATCCCAAATATATCCTCCGCAGCCCTGAAATCCGGTCCCGTGCTTGCCAGATGGTCGCTGGCCTGCCGGTTGACCAAGACAAGCCACTGGTCATCGAAGTCAAAGAGATGACCCGTTCCCTGGCCCAGAATTCAATGCTCTGGGCATGCCTCACTGACATCGCCGAGCAGGTGAACTGGCACGGACGCAAGCTAGCCAAGGAGGACTGGAAGCATGTGCTCAGCGCCGCACTGTACCAGCAGGACGTTGTGCCGAACATCGACGGTACCGGCTTTGTGGTGCTGGGCAAGTCCACCTCCAAGATGACCGTGCGCGAGATGCGCGACCTCATCGAACTAGCCCATGCCTTTGGCGCTGAGCAGGGTGTGAAGTTCGGGGATGAATCCCGCCGAGGCTTCGACTGGGTAGCCGCCTACGGGAGGGCTGCATGAGCAAGACCAAGGCTGATAAGCAGTGGTTGGACGATGTGAGCTCTCTTGGCTGCGTCGCTTGCCGCAATGCAGGCCTGGGGCCGAGCCTCGCGGAAATTCACCATGTGCGGTCTGGGTCTGGCATGGCCCAGCGCGCCGAGCACACCAGAGTGCTTCCGCTGTGCCCGCGGCATCACCGCGCTTGCTACCCCACCGGTTTCCACGCCGCCCCCAGGAGCTGGCAGGTTGAGCACGGCAGCGAGGAGGCCCTGCTCGATCAAGTTGCCCGGGAAGTGGCCGAGCTGCGCAAGAACACCATCGGGAGGGCTGCATGATCCACCTCACCACCCTCGATGCGGCCCGGCTGCTGGGTAACAGCCCGAAGGTCAGGGGGGCCGCCAACCAGGTGCGCAAGGCCCAACAAGTCACCACGCTGCACGACAAGGTGCTGGCTCAGCTGGTCGGCTTCCCTGACCCCGCAACCGAGCTGGTATTCCACCCCAAGCGCCGCTGGCGCCTCAACTTCGCCTGGCCGGCCAACATGATTGCGCTCGAAGTCCACGGCGGGATCCACTCCGGCGGCCGGCACACCCGGGGGAGGGGGTTCGTAGAGGACCGGGCCAAGATGAACGAGGCCGCCCTGCTGGGGTGGACTGTCATCGAAGCCACACCCGATCACATCAAATCCGGCCAGTTGCGCTCCTGGCTGCTCGCCGCCTTCCACCAGGACCCAGACCAGAGGACCAAACCATGACCAACTCTATCGAAATGGCACTGCGCCTATTTTCGCCGAAAGGCGCACTACATGAACCCGCCGCCTGCAGGCAATTCAATGCTCTGGGTCGCGACGAGTTCATCGGCGCCCTGCAGGTTGCAGCAAAGAACAACCCCCTGGGACTCCAGTTCCTGATGGCTGATCACCTAAGTGATATGGAGGCGATTCAGGGGCTCCTGGCCCACTTTTGCACCACTCTTGACTGCAGTGATGCCGGCGGCATGGCCATGGCTATTCTACTGCGCCGCCCTTTGCCTGAGCAGTTGGAGCGCCTGGTGCTGTCACATCCGCACTATGACAAGGTACGCCGCCGGGCGGCCGTGGTGATGGAGAAGGCCAAGCGGGCTCACCGGGCTGGCAATGACAATGAGTACCAGCGCCTGCTGGCCGAGCGGAACGAGATCTTGCAGTTGGGACGCGACCACTGTGTCGCCGAGATGATGCAGTCAGGGCGCTGTCCTCACTGCAGGGGAACCGGATTGCGGCCACGCCGCGGGGACGAGTGCCCGAAGTGCCATGGTACCGGGCGAGTGGTGCCTAATGTTGAGCTGGTTTCTCGCCGGTTCGGCGTGCAGATGCGGCAATCAGTTGAGCGTGCAGTGGATGAGGTTATCCACCAGGCGTCAGATCTGGCCAGGGTCATGGACCGGCAGGTGAGGGAGATGAGTTCGGTCTGAATGACCGGGCAGATATAGATTTCGGGGGCTTGGAACCCCCGAACCATTATGCTGTTTTAGGCGCAGGAATCCCTTCAGCGTTGCTGAATTCAGCAGTACCTCGTTCGATATCTTCACGTGCCAGTCTGACGAAATGCTGGGATTGGCTTCTTATTCTGATGTAGTCATTAACCTTGGTTTTCAGCTGGTCGAGATCTTGGCTTTCATCGATCGCTCGCAATACTGAACCGAAAGCACATGACAGTGACGACAGGTCATTTTCAAGCTTGTTGAATCGCTCATACAGCATTTTGCCTTGAGATTGCCCAAATGCATCAACCCATTGTCGTTGTTGATATTCACGTAGTTCAATCTCGCGAGTCGCAAACTCAATGGCTGTACTCCTTCTTGTTTCAGTGACTGAGTCATACCCCTGCAATCTGCGAGCGTTCAGCCGTTCTGTATATTCCTTCAGCTCTTCGGCTTTTCCTGGTTGTTGAACATACTCTTCAAGTCCATTTAACGCCCAATCTGGTACTCGGCGATAGCTCACTTTTTTTGGTGAAATAAGCCAAGCCTGGATACTGCGAACGGTGACCTTCTGTCCAGTCATCTCCGCAATGGCATCGACAACGAAATCATTGTCACCCCCGAAGTATGCGTGGATGAGTGTAGAAAGTCGTTGCTGCCTCATGAGTTCTTCATTTGGGTTCATATTTCCATGCCTCTGTAAAATCGTCCATGTCATCAATATGGCTTTGCACGTTGTGCACGCACAATGTGCGCAATGGCATCTTAAGTTCAGAAGATAGGTTTATGCAAGTAGCTTTTGGCGCTTTGACTGCCCGGCCATGAGTTATGTTTTAACTGCGAGGAGTTCGCGGACGCTTGTTGTATAGCGGGGGCTAAGGTGTTCCCGCTTAATCATCCACTCTCTGTTATCTTTTCCTCGACTCCCGAAGAAGACTTTCCCCAAGCCTTCCTGATTGATCTTGTCGATCACCTGCATCAGTGCCCCGCAGCGAGGCTCTTGCTGCTCCATTGCAAACAGGTCACCTTGCTGGATTCCTGAGGGAGTGAAGTCGGCCAGCATGACGCCGCCCTTCTGATAACGCTGCTCATCGCGCCAGATGCGGGGGAGTAGTTGGGGGATCAGGGCCAGCAGTGCCCGAGTGTCATTGGTCGGCATGGCCAGCTTGGTGCTCACCTGGTTGCCGTAGTAGGGGGCCTTGTCGCTGAACGGGCTGGTGCGGATGAATAGGGTCACATGCCGGCAGCACATCCCTTCTCCCCGGAGCTTCTCGGCCGCCCGCTCCATGTAGCCTGCCAGCGCCTGGTGCATGGGGCCGATCTGGGTGATGCGCTCGCCGAAGCTCCGGCTGCAGATGATCTGTTGTTTGGCCTGGACCTCTTGCTCCAGCTCGGCGCAGGGGATCCCCCGCAGCTCCTGCACAGTGCGTTCGACCACCACGCCATACCGGCGCTGAAGTGCCTTTGGGTCAGCGGCTACCAGATCGGCCACCATCTTGATCCCCTGGGCTTCCAGCCTGGCGGTTAGCCGCCGGCCAATACCCCAGATCTCCTCGATCGGGGTGATGGCCATCAGCCTGGCGCGCCGCCCTTCATCCCGTAGATCCACCACGCCCCCGGTTGCCGGCCACTTCTTGGCGGCGTAGTTCGCCAGCTTGGCCAGGGTCTTTGTCGGGGCAATACCCACCCCGACGGTGAGACCGGTCCACTGCTGCACACGTGCTCGCACTTGGCGGCCATATTCCAGCAGGTCGCCAGCCCAGCTTTCACTCAGTTCAATGAAGGCCTCATCAATGCTGTAGACCTCCGCAGCCGGGGCCATCCCCTCCAATACGGTCATTACTCGGTTAGACATGTCGCCATAGAGGGCATAGTTGCTGGAGAACCAGACTCCACCCATTGCCTCAAAGAACTGGCGGATCTGGAAGTAGGGCACTCCCATCTTGATGCCGAGAGCCTTGGCTTCGGGGCTACGAGACACAACGCATCCATCATTATTCGAAAGCACCACGATGGGCCGCCCCTTCAAATCAGGTCGGAATAGACGCTCGCAGGAGGCGTAGAAGTTGTTCACATCTACAAGGGCAATGGCTGTAGGCATCGTTCAGCCTTGCTTGGTCTTGTGGATCACGAAGGTGACGACTCCGAATATCTCCAGCTCCTGACCCTCTTGCAGATAGATGGGCTGGAAATCTGGGTTGGAGGGGAGTAGGGCAGGGATTGGTGTTTCCTGCAGTTTCTTGACAGTGAATTCGCCGTCCAGGCAGGCCAGCACCACGGCGCCATGACTCGCCTTTACGGCTCGATCAATCACTAACAGGTCCCCATCATGGATCCCCTCTCCAACCATGCTGTACCCGCAGGCTCGCACGTAGAAAGTCGCGGCCGGGTGTTGAATACAAACTTGGTTCAGGTCGATGGTCTGTTCGACATAGTCCTGGGCTGGGGAGGGGAACCCGCATGCAGCAGGAGAAAGGTACAAGGGGATTTCCAGGGCCGGGGCGTCAAGGTCGGGAACTGCGTACATGTTTGGAGCTCTATTGTGCTGTATATAAACACAGTATAGCTGTGCCCATGATGAAGATCACCGTGGAGCGATTGGCTCCAGGTCTTGGTTTAGATGGTCATGCTGATGACACAACCTGTCACTTAATGACCAATAGAGCATTTAATAGACGCAATGGTGTGGCACAATTGAGGCTTTATTTGAATATGTGGGCATAGGGATGAATAAGAAGCTGGTGGTTTGCTTAGGTGCATTTCTGGCGTCGTGGCTGAGTGTAGGCCATGCCGATGAGAGTTTGGGAAAAGCTAAGACACTGATTGAGAAGGGGCAAGAACAAAATGATATCGCTCTATTACGAGAGGCTGTTGCCTTACTCGAACCAGCAGTGAAACGAGGGGACTCCAGAGCACAGTTTGAGCTTGGTAGGTTGTATGCCGATGGACGTTATGCTACCCGTAACGGGCCGGAAGCACTCTCGTTGATTACCGCAGCAGCTGAACACGGTAATGCTGATGCTCAGCTTTATCTTGGGCAAACCTATTCAGGTATTTCTCAAGGGATCATTGAGGTGGACCGTAACAGCGAAGTCGGATTGAAGTGGTATGAAAAGTCAGCCGCTCAAGGTAACCCGCATGCTCAGTATGTATTGGGAGTCACATACTCGAGTAGTTACGAATCCGTTCATAATGATGAGGTCGCACTAAAGTGGTACCTTCGTTCGGCTGAGCAAGGGTATGTGTATTCTCAAGAGGCTTTAGGCAAAGTCTATTTATTTGGTCGTCTTGGGCAGAAGGCAGACAGAAGCAAAGCAGAACATTATTTGAAATTGGCTACTGCCCAGGGCTCGCAAGACGCCGAAGGAAAACTGAAAGTAATGCGTTGTTTGGATGGAGCTGATCCAACAGGTGATATCAAAGCCTTGGTGCCACTATGTGAGAATGAGGATGCAGATCGAGGGATTGAATTGTGGATTGGCATGAATTGCCCTGCAACTGAGCTTGATAGTGCTGTCTCCGTCGATGCCTGTTTTAACAAGAAGCCAAAAGAGGACCCGGAGGCTAATTTTATTCGCGCGTTTACTTATGCGTTTGGCTATGGTCGCCCTGTTAATTTGGCTGAAGCATATGTTTATTTTTCTATGGCTGCATTACCATCTGGAGGTGAACGTGATTTAGCCGTATCATATAGGCAAGCTATCGAAACAGCTTTATCTCCAGCAGGTCTGACTGAGGCCAAGAAACGATTTGAAGAATTAACCAATGATAAAGGATGATTCAAAATCACTTTTTCTTAGCACAAAAGCAGACCACTGAGCCGATAGACCTCATCAATAAGTAAGCTTATAAGGTAGAAAAATGAGCGAATTTATCAAAGTGATCCTGAACCAACGTAGTCTGCGTGCGGCGTTACGTGAACTGACTTTTGAGCAGCTGACCGAGGCCAAAGAGAAGCTGGATGTGGTTTTTAAGGAACGTGAAGATGTCGAACTGAAGCTCATGCAAGAGCAGGAAGAGCGCCAGGCTAAATTGGCCGAATTCCAAGCAATGCTGGAGCAAGCAGGTATTGACCCAAACGAGCTACTGGGTGCAGGTGAGGGTAAAAGCGCCAAGGGGACTGCTGCTAAGCGGACTCGCGCTCCACGCCCTGCCAAGTACAAATACACCGAAGATGGTGTAGAGAAAACCTGGACTGGTCAGGGTCGCATGCCAAAGGCGATTGCTCACGCGGTAGAGAACGGTACCGCTCTTGAAAGCTTCCTGATCTAAGCCGCTAGGAAGTTGAAAAGCCAAGGAGTGCTCCTTGGCTTTTTTCGGGGTAATTGAGCTGATATTAGAGATGTTATTTCCGGATGAACTTTGGTTACACTGTTGCTTCATCAATGAGCAGATTGTTTATGAAGAAGTTGGCTATGCTTTTGGCGGTGATGTTCGTGGCATATTGGTTGCTGCTAGCCCATGTATCATGGGACATCTTTGACAAGACTCCATCTGTCAGTGTGGTGTCAAAAGATGGCAAGTACACAGTGTTCTTAAAAGCAGTATATCCATTAAATCCAATTGGCATATATTGTCAGCTCACTACCGAGTCGCCAATATTTTTTGAATTGTATGATGCCAAGGGCGCTTATGTAGGCCAATCATCCCCCTTTGTATGCTATGGGGAATGGCGAGATGTTCCATATCGATTCCCTGGGGAAGAATTTACCTCCGATGTTGATAGCTTCGTTATTTTTGATGACGAATATAATGGTGAGTTGAACATAAGCACCAAGCACAAAAAGTGGTGGAGCATGATCCTGTCTCCATTTCATTCAAGGGGATGAGTTGCTAGTGGGCTCGGTGTATGAAAACTAAAATAAAGGATTTTTTGAGGGGGCTGTTGTGGCGTAGCCAGACGTCACATCCTCCTCAGATACGGGACGTATTTAGAGGCTCTGGGTTCACCATAGCTCTAGACCAATCATACAGTCGATACCCCAAACCATTGCCAGCAGATCCGGAGACTGAAGCTTACATCATTCGGTTTCTGGTATCAGAGGATGACAGAGACACCCTGATGCAATTGCTTGCTGGTTTAAGCTATGAGGTCCTTCCTGAGTTACCGACTCAGGTAGTGAGGTGCTCTGCGGATGAGACCGGTCGAAAGTTGATGTTGTTTCTACATACTTCTTTCTCTGGAACGGTTGTTTCGATTGCAAGTGATGACCTAGATGTACTGGAGCTACTGCAAACAACAAAGCTATATCCGCCTCTTCCTGGTGACTCCTTCCCCTGGATACATCCTGAAGTAATGGGGGCTCTACAAGGGGACATCGAATACTGGTGGGATCAATTTTGGTTACCATTTTGGGGCTCGTTGAGCCAAGACGAGCAATCTGCCTTGGACCTGGAACCTGAGTGGCGAGAGTTCATTGTTAACCACCAACCGACGTTGGTTACAGAATCTTCTGGTTGAATACTCATCAACTCAGCGTTAGCATCTCCCAATGATGGCCAGAGTCCCCCGGGACCCTGGCCTTTTCTATTTCTGGCCCGCCTCGTGCGGGCTTTGTCGTTTCTGGAGGAACGATAAATGGGAAAAGAAGAGGGGATAGCGACCGCCGCAACCGCCGCGGTAAAAAGTGCTCCACCGGTTGTCGTGTCAGGAATGACGTTGGCCGGCTACTCGCTCAACGATTGGGTGCTAGCCGCTACCTTGCTGTGGATAGCGGTTCAGATGGGCTGGTTTATATGGTCGAACATCATCAAGCCCCGGCGCCAGCGGGGAGGCGCAAAATGAACAAGGTCCGCATTGCAATCGCGGCCCTCACGCTAAGTGCTGCGGGCTTTGTGGGGATCCTGAATCGGGAGGGGTTTGAGCCGACGGCTTACCCCGACCCGGTACACGGTGCCAGGCTTCCCACAATCGGCTTTGGGAGCACCGAAGGGGTCAAGATGGGTGACACCATCACGCCCGTCGCCGCGGTGAACAGAAGCCTTCGGGAGGTGCGGATATTCGAGGATGCCCTCAAGGCCTGCATCAAGGTGCCTCTCCACCAGTATGAGTTCGATGCCTATGTCGAGCTCTCCCACAACATCGGCCCTGGGGCCTTTTGCCGTTCCACCATCGTGAAGCGCCTGAACGCCGGCGATTACCCCGGGGCCTGCGAGGCGATCCTGCTGTTCAAGCGGGCTGGCAATCAAGACTGTTCGGCGCCGGGGAACCGGGTGTGCCCCGGGCTTTGGAAAGATCGACTGCGCCTCAATGCGAAGTGCAAGGGGGAGTGATGGTTACGATACCCAAAAGCTGGATGCTGCCGTTCCTGGCTGGCTCATTGGTGATCGCCGCTCTGGCCGGTAGTGGAGTGGCTCTCTACTGGTCCGGTCATGCTGATGGGCAGGAGGGAGAGCGCAAGACCTGGCAGGCGAGGTGGAATGAAGAGGCTGCCCGGCTCGCTACTGCCAGGACCAAGGCCGAGCAGGAAGCCAGGGAAGAGGAACAGCGCCGGCAGGCTGAAATCGACGAGGTAAGAGACCATGCACAAGAACAACTCGCCCAAGCACAAGCTGATGCCGCTGCTGCTGGCATTGAGTCTGGCCGGTTGCGCGACAAGCCCGCCGCCTGGCAGCCAGAGCAAGTCAGTGCGCCAGCAATCCCGGCACTGCCCAAAGAGGCTCGGCAACCGAACAACCTGCCATGGTGCTCGCCGACTTGCTCAGCCGGGCTGATGAAAGAGCGGGTGAGCTGGCAGCAGCATATGACAGTGCTCGAGCATCAGGACTAGCCTGCGAGAGAGCTTATGATGCGCTTCTACTTCCCACACAATCTCACCAGTAACGCAGGGGTGTCTGTTTCTAGGACGCGAGATGGCTCAACGTATCGACTGGAAATCTTTGCAGGCGGACTTTGCGCAGGCACACGGAGAAACAGGCATTAGCGTAAAGGATTGGTGCGAGCAAAATGGCCTCAACTACCAATCCGCTAGGCGTTATATCAAGCCTCGTACTGCGCAGTCTGAGGAGCAAACTGCGCAGTCCAAACTGCGCAGTGCGCAAAGAAATGCGCAGTCAGAAGTGCGCAATCGGCAAAGTGCGCAGACTAAGGGAAATGAAGGCAAGGCCAATGAGATTAGGGGAGAGGGAAGAGTGGAAAGGTCATCCTCATCCACACAAACCCCTTACGACTCAGGTCAAAACCCGAAAAGAAAATCGGTACGCCAGCCAGATGGCCGCTTTGGCATGGGTAATCGTGAGTCTGTCGGTAGCCCCGGCAACCCTAACCCTGTCGCAAAGTGGAAGCTAGGCGACAGGCCCGCACTGACCCACGGCGGTTACGCGCAGTTCCTCGATGCGCCAGAGCTGTTCGACCAGGCCCGCGATCTGCGGTTGCGCGATGAGTTGGACTTCACCCGGGCTCGCGTGATCTCCGTCACCAAGCTGCTGAAGGGGTTGCAGCAGGACCTGGTCACAGCCACCGAGGTGACGGACCGGATCGCGCTGTATGACAAGATTTTGAAAGCCGAGCAGGCCCTCGACCGCAATATTCAGCGGATTGAGTCCATTGAGCGCACCTTGAGCGCCCTGATGGTTGATGCCGTTAACGTACCAAAAATTGAAGAGGACACCCGTCGCATCCGGGCCGCTACCCGCAAGCTGACCGCGGAGGCTGACTTGCTAGAGAAGGATGGTGGTGCGGATATGACACCGGTGGCAGAAGTGGCGGCAGAACTTCAGGGTATGGGGACTGGTGGGCTTATGAGATAATAACATGGTCACTTTCAAATGGTGTTCAGGAAATAATAAATGGTTGGGGATAATGTAGAGCTTGAAAGGCAATATAGGAAAAACTTGATGATTGTTAGTACGATTGTATTAATATATTCAATCGCTGGTGGCTCCTTTGGGAATGACTTGTCTTTTTCTGGAGCGAAATTGGTTTTCTCGAGACCAGAATGGATTGAGTTTTTTATGATTGCTGTTATGTTTTTCTTGCAGTGGAGGCACTGGCTTATATCAGGGGATATAAGGCGGCATCACCGTGGTGAAGTTTTAAATGAACTTTTCCTTCCTAGCAAGTATATACGTTTTTTGAAGTGTGCTTTTAACCCCGGTGCGACGTTTGAACGCGTAGATAATGATGGCTATGCCATTATGAAGTGTGATGAAGGAGTGGGGCGGGTAAAGGTTAAAATAATAGATGTTCGTTTTCGTTTTATTTTAATAAGGTTCGCTGATGCTGTGAGTACCCCAGGGGTTGAGGAACTAAGTCATCTAGGTCTTACAAGTCAGGTTAGTCGTGATTATGGTTCTCCATACAGACTTACTGATAGAGAAATGAGGGTTGTTAGAAGAACATTCAATAATAATGGTTATGGTATTATTTCTATAAGATATAGCGATGTAGTTCCATTTTTTATGTTGAATAGATCTTATAGAACTAGATGGATAAATCTGTCATTTAACGAAGTTTGGTTTGGTGACGCATTGCTTCCAGCATTTGTCACAGGTTCTGCACTTATTTGTTATTTGTTATCTAAGTTTTTTAGCTAATTCTAACCCGCTTCGGCGGGTTTTTTGTTACCTGAGATCCCCCATGACCGAACTCGATATCTCCGCCATGACTGAGCAGGAGCAGCTTGCGTACATCCGCGCGAAGCTCAGTGATAAGTGGTGGCGGATGAACAATCTCTACATGATCGAGAACGAGCAAGGTGAGCTGGTGCAATTCAAGCTGCGCCCGGCACAGGAGTTGCTGTTCCGGACCATGTGGTACCTGAACATCGTTCTCAAGGCGCGCCAGCTGGGGTTCTCCACCGCCATCGATATCTACCTGCTCGACGAGGCATTGTTCAACAAGAATCTGAAGTGCGGGATCATCGCCCATGATCTAACTGCCGCCGGCGAGATTTACCGCACCAAGATTGAAATCCCGTTCGATAACTTACCCAAGTGGCTTAAGGACACCAGTGCCCAGTTTGGCAAGGCAGTGGCCAGGGCGATCTGGGAGACTTTCGCCCTGAACCCGACCCCACAGATCGTCAAGCCAGTGGTGGAGGCTGTTTTCAATTACGACAGCTTCCGTGGTGCCCCAATCGATAGCCCTCAGGATCTGGCCGTCAAGGCCGAGTCCCGTTACAACGAGCAAACGAGTTTGCTGATGCGCGAACTTGGTGAATTGTCTGGTTTCTCACCCAAGCAGCTGGAACACTTGTTGATTGGTTACACTGGCACTGTGGGTAGCTACGTGATGGCCGTAGCAGATGGGGTGATCCGGGCAAGCCGTCCCGGGGAGTCAGCCAGTTGGCGTGCTGATGAGGTCCCTTTGGTTAAAGCCGTGTACCGCGGCACTGGTCCTGCCAAGTTTACTCAGCACATGGAGGATTTTTATCGGATGCTCAACGAGGTGAACCAGCTCAAGCGCACCGTTGATCAGTACCGTGGTGAAGGGGAGGACGATAAGGCCGATGAACTGTTGGAAGAACAGGGGGGGATCTTGAAGGCTCGACGTAACTTGAGCCGAACCCAGCAACAAATCAGAGTATTGCGAAACCGTATTGAGTTACTGCATCGAGATCGAACATTAAGTGCCGAGGAAAAACGCCAGCGAATAGATAAGCTGCTGGCAAGCCGTAACGAGCTTGTTTACAAAGCTGTGAGTCATAATCATATCTATTGGAAATAGCATCCCCTCGAATCCCTTCACATAAAAATGGGAGATCGCTCACGAAAATGCATTTAGATTATGTCAGTAATTTAAAATCATCTATCAGTTTATTTAAGTCCGTAAACTTTGAGAAAAGTAAATGGCTAAATAATCTTTGTGTTTTCCGATAGATAACTTGCTCTATTTTTCACGCCACGCCTTAATTTATGTGGTGAGACAATTATTGATTTTATCATCTATTAATCACGCAGGGTTTCTTGATTAATATTGTGATTAAGATCGCTTCTTTCTGTGCACCAAGAGGTTAACTTAGTTCTTGAGGATGAGGAGTTCTGTTGGCATAGATAGAGATATCAATGTTTAGCAGTTGCTAGTCCCCCCTTATTCTCGTAGTACTGACATGCAAGCAACCGTCTGGTTTGTGTGTCTCTCGCTTTGTTTTACTAGAGCTAACTTATCCCGTTTTTTGTTTTGCCAGTGCCATTAATGGCACTGGTTTTTTTTATGTTGAGTATAAATATCAATGGGTAACACATGAGTATTATTTCGAGTTGTTATCATTACGCGGTAGAATTCGGATTTGTTTGGGTATATTCACAGAGGGTTATCACTCATCAATTTTGATCTGGATGTCTTTATAATATTGAATCTAATGGATTTATGTAACTGCGAATTATCGTATTGATAGGTGAGTCATCAATGTGTTCGATATCGGTTAGGGTATGATAATAAAAATTACAGGGGGATCTTCAAATTACATTATAACTGTTGCTGCTCTTTCATCTTGTTATCCAAGTCATTAATGATATCAACAGAGTTTGAGAGTAGAGCATGCAATAACGGCTCTGGTTGAACCGGTATGACGGGGTACGGTGAGGGCATAGCCTACAAGGACTGAACCTAAAAGGACTTAACCTAAAAGGACTTAACCTAAAAGGACTTAACCATGTGGATACTACTAGCGCTTGTATTTATGGTGTTGGCGCTCAAGGCCTTCAGTGTCAGCTTCACATTTGCATTGATACCGTTCGCGTTAGGGATCTGGTGTTTCAGTAAATCCAACCTGGAGAGCTTGGAGACGTTCATGGCAGTTACTTTTATCCTCGGCCTGATTGGTTCTGCTGTGAATATAGTCATTAGCATGTGGTAATGCTTCATTGGGAATTCCGACAGAAATGGGAGCCCGAACTGCAGAGTTGGCTGTTTTTAATACACCCTCAAAATGAAAAGTGATAGCGTCCCTCTCGCTGTATGTATATACAGCATTCTTCACAGTCGAAAGATTGAGAAGTCACTTGAGGGACCACAGGATGGAGTTACTACTGACGGAACTAGAAGCGTATCTTGAGGAGATCGATTTGACTCCTCAGGAACGGGATGCAATCACGCGCATCATAGCTAGTCTTCGCGATGAAATCACATATCACATGACATGAATGTGTTCAGAAAAGCCCACCATAAGCCTGCCATGTGTGGGCTTTTTTATGGCAGCAGTACTGATGGCGCGAAAATTGCTCGAGTTTAGAGATTCAAACAGAGGAGGTGGTCATGATAATCGGTGCGGCTCAATCTCAGTTCATAGCGCCATCGCAGATAGACAATCAGAACACGTCGAATTTTAGACAGCAACAAAACAGCATTAAGCTCGCTGAAGATCGCGTCACTCTCGGTGGAAATGGTGATGCCGATGCTCCAACTTACGATCGTTCAGGGATTGTGAAAAAGCCGCAGGAGCGCAGTCTTACCCAGATAGCTTTGGATCATTTGCTTGCACAGAGGATTGGCCTCAGTAAAGAGAAGCTGGATGAGATCGAACAGAAGAAGAAAGAAATAGCTGACAACCCAAAACTGTCTGATAAAGACAAGCAGGGCATGCTCGAAGATCTGGAAAAGCAGAAGGAAGACCTCATTAAGGAGGCAAGCGAGCGACGGAAAGATCGGGGGGATGAAGACAGGCAGTCAAATCCCACATCACCACAGACCGCGTGATTTAGCCCTCTCATTAGTGGCAACAATTTGCCTCTTCAACACTGATCCATTGCCACCATGCATCGTCCAGGGATTGATACGATCTTGATGGGCTGAACTGCATTGGTTGAGTTTTTGTTCGATGTAGATGGGTTAATTTTGGGGCAATTTTGGGGCAAAACGAGAGGGAAAATACGGGGAAATGGGGGTAAAAAGGGGCTAGAACGATTTGTAAAAATTCAGGGATATCACAGGCATGGCGCGCCCTCCGGGCGAATTAAGCCTGCACAATACTGTTGTTACTCGAAAGCACTGGAATGTCCCGGTTGATCTGTCAAATGGCGCGCATTATGGCACAGATCCCCCGAAAGTTTTAGCAAGAACTGTGATCCGGGCCTATTGCAGGGGGGATAGAGAGGGTGGTGCTGTGCGCTCGCGCACCTTGGCGGCCATGGCCGCGTCGATCCGATTGCAACGGGCGCTGACGACTGCCTCTCGACATGAAAAAAGCCGGCCCTGGGGCCGGCTTGCAACCGTCAATCGAAGGTTCAGTGGGAGCTGGCGCTGGCTGCCCCCAGTCCGGTCTGGGAGCGGACGAACTGCGGGAAGAACTTGGCGTGCTCGTCGAGCGCATTTTGCGACTTGTCGGTGACCGAGAACAGCCAGATCCCGACGAAGGCCACCGCCATGGAGAAGAGAGCGGGGTACTCGTAGGGGAAGATGGCCTGAGCATGGCCCAGCACCTTCACCCACACGGTCGGGCCCAGGATCATCAGGCTGACCGCGCTCACCAGCCCCAGCCAGCCGCCGTAGACGGCGCCGCGAGTGGTCAGGCGAGACCAGAACATGGAGAGGAACAGCACCGGGAAGTTGCAGCTGGCGGCGATGGAGAAGGCCAGACCCACCATGAAGGCGATGTTCTGCTTCTCGAACAGGATGCCTAGACCGATGGCCACCACCCCCAGCACCACAGTGGTGTACTTGGAGACGCGCAGCTCGTCGGCTTCGTTGGCCTTGCCCTTCTTGAGGACGCTGGCATAGAGATCGTGGGAGACCGCCGAGGCACCGGCCAGGGTCAGCCCGGCCACCACCGCCAGGATAGTGGCAAACGCCACGGCGGAGATGAAGCCGAGGAACAGGCTGCCGCCTACCGCATCGGCCAGATGGATGGCGGCCATGTTGGTGCCACCCAGCAGGGCGCCGGTGGCGTCCTTGAAGTCCGGGTTGGTGCTGACCAGCAGGATGGCGCCAAAGCCGATGATGAAGGTCAGGATGTAGAAGTAGCCGATAAAGCCGGTGGCATAGAACACGCTTTTGCGCGCTTCCTTGGCGTCACTCACGGTGAAGAAGCGCATCAGGATGTGGGGCAGGCCGGCAGTACCGAACATCAGGGCCAGACCCAGCGAGATGGCGGAGATGGGATCGGCGACCAGGCCGCCTGGGCTCATGATGGCGATGCCCTTCTCGTGCACCTTGACCGCTTCACTGAACAGGGTGCCGATGTCGAAGTTGACCGACTTCATCACCATGATGGCCATGAAGCTGGCACCGGAGAGCAGCATCACCGCCTTGATGATCTGCACCCAGGTGGTGGCCAGCATGCCGCCGAACAGCACGTAGAGCACCATCAGAATGCCGACCAGCACCACGGCCACATGGTATTGCAGGCCGAACAGCAGCTCGATCAGTTTGCCGGCACCCACCATCTGGGCGATCAGGTAGAGGGCGACCACCACCAGCGAGCCGCTGGCGGAGAGGGTGCGCACCTCGGTCTGCTTGAGACGGTAGGAGGCCACGTCGGCAAAGGTGTACTTGCCGAGGTTGCGCAGCCGCTCCGCGATCAGGAACAGGATGATGGGCCAGCCCACCAGAAAGCCGATGGAGTAAATCAGGCCATCGTAGCCGGAGGTGTAGACCAGCGCGGAGATGCCGAGGAAAGAGGCGGCGGACATGTAGTCACCGGCGATGGCCAGGCCATTCTGGAAGCCGGTGATGCGCCCGCCGGCGGCGTAGTAGTCGGAGGCCGAGCGGTTGCGCTTGGAGGCCCAGTAGGTGATGAACAGGGTGGCCGCCACGAAGATAACGAACATCACGATGGCCGAGATATTGAGCGGTTGGCGATGGACCTCGCCGGTCAGCGCATCGGCTGCCAGCAGGGGGGAGGAGGCCAGCGTGGCCAGCAACAGCAGAGACTTGCCTTTCATGATTGGGCTCCCTTGAGGATCTTCTGGTTCAGTTCGTCAAACTCGCCGTTGGCCCGAAACACATAGATGCCGGTCAACACGAAGGAGGAGAGGATGAGGCCCACTCCGACCGGGATGCCGCGGGTAATGGTGGACCCTTCGCTCAAGGGGGTGCCAAGCCAGCCGGGGGCGAAGGCGATGAGCATGATGAAGGCCAGATAGAGCCCCAGCATCAGGATGGAGAGGGACCAGGCAAAGCGCTGGCGCTTGGCGACCAGCTCCTGGAAGTTGGGATCTTGCTGGATCCGAAGATACGGTTGCTGTTCCATTGCAGTGCTCCATGACATTGAGTGTCGACGGTGAATGAAGGGAGGTCCCTACCGAGCAGCAGGGCTGCCCATGTAAGCAAAATGTGAATCAAATGTTATTTGTGGGCAATTAGACTTTGGGATAAGCCAGTGGCCCGCCCCGGGTGAGGCGCAAGAAGATGAGGGCGGCGGTGATGGCGTCACTCAGGGCGTCGTGGGCGGGCAGGGTCGGCAGACCGATGTGGCTGCTGATGGCGGCCAGATGCAGGTCGATGGCGGCATCGGGATAACGGCGATAGAGGTGATCGTGGTAGAGCCGGCTCACCTCTATCCCCCGTTGCGCCAGGGTCAGCCCCCAGCATCGCTGGCAGGCGAGATTGAGGATCCGCAGGTCGTAGGCGATGTGATACCCCACCAGTTCACGCGGGCCGATAAAGGCGAGCAGCAGGCGCAGCGCGGCTTCCAGCGTCATGCCCTGTTGCAGATCCTGATGGCGCAGACCGTGGATCACCACCGAATGTTCGCTCAGGCTGGCCGGCGCTTGCACCCGGATGGACAGCGCCTCGCCGGTCAGCACCCGGTTGCCCTGGATGCGCACCGCGCCGATGGCGACGATCTCGGCCTGGGCGGGATCCAGGCTGGTGGTCTCGAAGTCGAGGGCGACCCACTCGTCGGCGGGCGGGTCGGCATAGAGCGGGGCAAACGCCGGGTCTTGAACGCGGCGGCCATGCCAATGACGGCGCAGGCGGCTCAACATGGCTATTGCCTCAGACGAAAGTGCAAGGTGAGCCACTGCTGGAACTTCTTCACCTGATGCAGCGCCTGGCGCAGCAGATCCCGCTCGCCGTGGCTGAGATCATTCACCTGCACCCGGCTCTCTCCTTCCTTGAGCTGGCTGCGCAGCCGCAAGCGGACGAACAGCCTGAACGCCTCCGCCAGATTGTCGCCAAAACCGGTACTGAGCCGCCCGGCCGTCACCAGCGCCTCGATCCGTGCCAGGGTCGAGGTCTCCAGAATGGCGGCTTCCAGCGCCAGCATGCGAATGCCGTGTACCAGCGGGAAGAGGCCACCGCGTTTCAGATCCAGTCCCTCCGGTGCCCGCTCCAGACGGCCAAACAGGGTGAGCGGCGCATGAAACGCCACCGCCGGTCGCACCATCTCCGCCAGCAGATCTCGCCGCTCGGCCAGCTGCTCGCGCAACTTGCGGGCAAGAGGAGGAAGCAGGGCGCGATCGCCGGCGATGGGGTGGGCATCGGCCAGGGTGGCGAGCCAGAGCAAGTCTGCTTCACTGGCCTCGACGCAGGCCCGTTCGATCTCCTGCTGCCAGAGCGCCAAGGGCTTCACCCAGGCAGGATTGTTGACCATCACCCGGCCGGGGCAGGGCGGGTAACCGAGCCGGGCCAGCAGATCGCTGAAGGCGGCCAGGTCGGCCTGCTGGGTCGGCCAGTGCAGGTCGGCGGGCAGGATCAGGGCATTGTCCTGATCGGTTTTGAGGATCTGCTCGCCGCGTCCCTCCGAGCCCAGCATCAGCAGGCAGACCCGCTCCTGCACCGCGGGCGGGATCACCAACGCAAAGGCCTGGGCGATCAGCTGCTCGTTGATGGTGGCGATGAGCTTCATCAAAAAGGCGGTGTGGATCCCCTGGCCGAACAGGGAGCGGGTCAGCTGTTGCTGCTCCCGGGCCACCGCTTCCAGCGCCGGCAGGGTGTCGGCGCGGGCGATGCGCAGGGTCAGCACATGGGAGTGGGTGGAGAAGAGGCCGAGCACCTGGGTCAGGTGCAGGATCCCCGCCACCTCCTGCCCCTGCCAGACCACCAGCCGCTTGATGCGATGGCGGGTCATCAGCAGCAGGGCGTCGAACAGATAGCTGTCCAGTGGCAGGCCGATGAGCGGGGTCGGATCCAGTACCGCCAGCGGCGTCGTCAGTGGCAGTCCCTTGAGCGTCAGGGCGTGCAGCAGGGTTTTGCGGGTCGCCAGACTCAGGCTGCCATCCGTGGCCGGGTAGAGTAGGCAGTCGGTGCCCTTGGCCACCATGGCCTCGGTGGCGGCCAAGAGCGACAGGCGGCTGTCGACGATGAGTGCCGGCTGCAGATGGCCGGGCTCGATGCGGGTCAGGATGAACTCCGCCAGATTTTTCTGCCCCAGCTGGGCGCGCTGCTCCTGCTGCTGTTGCCGCTGTGCCAGGCTGGCGGTGAAGTAGCGAGCGAAGGCGGGGTTGCCCTCGCACAGCTCGATGAAGGTGCCTCTGGGGATCAGCTGGCAGAGCAGATCTTCCAGCGCACTGAACTGGTGGCGGCAGTGGCCGTCGAACTGGGCGCGCACGTCGAACAGGTCCCCCTCGCCATAGTCGCCAAACTGGTGATGAGGGCTCGACTCCTCGACCGCCCCCTTGAGGACGAGATAGAGGCCGGGGGGGGCATCGCCGGCCTTGAGCACAGGCTGGCCGGCGCGAAAGTAGCAGATGGAGAGGTGCTGCTCGAGCCGTTGGCGCTCTTCTGCGGTCAGGCAGTCAAACGGCGGGCGGGCAAAGTTGAACAGGCTGGTCATGGCAATCCTTGGCCGGTGGCGTCAAGCCAGTCTGACAAAGCGGCGCCTGGCCAGCCAGCCGACTTTAGTCGCACGCGCCGCGGCAGTGGGAAACCGGGCTCCTCGCTGTACCTGGCGATAACACTCTGATAACGTGGTGGTATGACCAGTGTGAGCTCAGGAGAGGACAGGGGAAAATGGAAAAACCAAGGGTCAAATGCGAGATCCGGGACGGCATCGCCGAGGTGATGCTGGCGCGGGGCGACAAGCTCAATGCGCTGGACAGGGCCATGTTCAGCGCCATCGACGGGGTACTCGAGCAGTTGCGCCAGCACAAGGGGTTGCGGGCGGTGATCCTGCACGGGGAGGGGCGGGCCTTTTGTGCCGGGCTGGATGTGAAATCCATGCTCAAGCAGCCGGTGGCGGCGCTCGAGATCTTAAAACGCGAGGCGGATGAAGCCACCAACCTGGCCCAGCGGGTGGCTTATGGCTGGCATCAGTTGCCGGTGCCGGTGATCGCCGTGACTCAGGGGGTCTGCTTTGGCGGCGGGCTGCAGATCGCGCTCGGCGCCGACTTTCGCTTCAGCACCCCCGATTGCCGCTTCTCGGTGATGGAGATTAAGTGGGGCATCATCCCCGACATGAGCGGCTGCGTCACCATGCGCAACCTGATGGGGGTGGATACCGCCATGGAACTGGCCATGAGCGGGCGTGAGCTGCCGGCGCCGGAGGCCAAGTCCCTTGGGCTGGTGAGCCGGGTCTGCGACGATCCGCTGGCCGAGGCGCGGGAGTTCGCGAAGACCCTCATCACCAAGTCGCCGGACGCGCTGGCGGGGATCAAGCAGCTCTACAACCAGGCCTGGGCCCGCAGCGACGAGGCGATGCTGAAAGAAGAGACCCGATTGCAAAAGCAGATCCTGGGTCGGCCGAATCAGTGGCGCGCCACCCTCAACAGCCTGTTTCGCTGGCGTCTGCCGTTCGGGCCGCGCCGCAATGCGCTCTGACAGGCAGGGATAAACAAGAAATGGTATCGATCTGGTGCCAAGGCTATTGAGGGTCCCCAGTATCTGATCGAACTGTTCTGGTTTCATTTCCTTATCTGCGGGTTGGGCCCGTTGGTGACACTGAGGCCCAGCAGGTAGGGGCGCTCCAGATCGGAGAATTGCTCGATCGGCTCGATGGAGCAGAACTGATACAGGCCGCTCTGGTTGTAGTAAATGAGATCCCGATTCGGGCAGAGGATGGCAAACAGCTTGAGCTGGTCATTGACCTCTTCGGTCTTGAGCGCCTGTACTGTGCCATGGCCGGACCCGCGATTGTGATCGGGTCAGATGACGGCGGTGTAATAGGTCGGATGGTAGGTATCAGCGTTTGCTGTGGCAAGACAGGCTGTTGATTTGAGTAGTAAAGGGGGCAATGCGGGTTTATTGCAAAGTGTGTGGCCAGCGAGGCCGCATTACCAAGGCCAACCGACTGAGCGATGACGTCTCGGATCTCTACTGCCAGTGCACCGATGCCGAGTGTGGCCACAGCTGGGTGGCCACCTTGTCGTTCGCCCACACCCTAAGCCCTTCGGCCAAGACCACCAATCAGCTGGTACTCAGCTTGATGGGGTCGCTCACGCCAGAGGGGCGGCAGTTAGTATTGAAAGGATTGGGGGCGCAGTAGCCCCCTTGTTCGTTACACTCTATATCGTAATAAATTTTTTCATGTTGTTTCGTCGCGACCTAATATCGGAAAATCAAAAACGTAAAATGCAAAGTGAGAAACGAGAAACGCATTTAGCGCCTGAGTAATTTTGCATTGTTATGTATGCCATGCAATCAATAAACGTAATCATCTACGACTATTTCTTGCTCACACCTGGCATTCATCAGACTTTCGCGTACTGCATTGCGGCCTTCGAAGCAGCTAATCAACGATTGTAGCAATAATCGATGATTTCATCGAATCCCACCTCCTCATGCACCAGCCTTTCCTCCAATTCGTTAAGGTGTGCAACATTAGGTAATTCATCAGTTACCGATATTTTAATCGAGAATTTGGCATTGTAACCTCTACCAATCCTCGAGAGCTCACTGCTGAGCTGGTTCAAAATATTGTCTCTGAGCAAAAGTTGGTTTCGTCGAAAGCGGATAAGGCGGTGACAATCGAAGAAGTCTGAACGCTTTTTCGAGTCATACTTTCTACCGTTCCAGCCAGTTCTTCGAGTGGCACGATACAAAACCTGATCTTGCATATCTCTCCACACACGAAAATCGAAATAGCTGGTTGGATTCGGGTTCTCGTATGTTGCCTGAGAGTAAAAATTAGCATCCCCAAGTTGGTTTTTGTCAAGGACTGCCAAAGTCCTGTTCTGTGTGGACAACATGCGTTTGATTGGTGTGGGAATGTCGAAACGCATTACTTTGGTCTCATCCAAGATACGTATTTCTCTTGGAAGTTTCTCGTCCTCTTGATTCCAGTGTCTTTCCCATCTTTTGGGTACCCACTGAATATTTACACCACAGAAGCGTATAACGCCACATGAGCTGATTGAATGTATGTGGATTTCTTCTTGCTCTGTATCCTCATGAAGGAAGAAGTACGCTTTCCCGGACCATATTAGCGACTGAGCAATATCCTTAACTACGTTATTTATTGACTCGTCAATCGTATATGGTGCGTATCTCGTATTATCATTGCCAAGTAGCTTTCGCATTAGTTTGTCATCATTCGACACGATTGCGAAGACATTTCCGTTTCGATGATTTATTAAATCAAAGAATCGCGTAAAATCTTCGTCAAACATTTGACGATTGAAATTAGGCCTCTCTTGAACGCTCTTAATAAAGAGCTTGTCAATTAACCCAAGGTCTGCCTCATGATGGTACCAAAGTAAAGGTTCGGCCCTAAATATTTTCATTCTGAACCTCTTTACCTTCCTCTTGCAACCGGCGAGTAAGATTAGTGATACGGTAGTCTATCTCGAAGTCTATTGGGCCGAGTTGCGGCAGGACATGTTTTGCGAAAAACAAGTGAGACGCATCGGAATGCGTCATCAAGAATTCCCTCACAATTTTGTTTGGGTGCAGCTTCCCTCGCATCATTCCCATTTTGACCTCAAAACCATCGCGCCTTGCACGCTGTTCAAACGATATTTTCCAATTAATTCTGATTAGATCTCGCGGTGATGTGCTCATACTAAAATTGTGCGGGTTTGATAGGAGTATCATTCTCTTGAAGTACTGCTGCTTGTCATTGACGTGCTCAATCCAAGCATCGAACTTCTCTATTGCACCCGCAGATAACTTTTTGTTGTCGAAGTATGCCCCGTAAAGAATGGCAAAGCCTAAGACCGAAGCCAAATCATTGATCACTGTTGAAATGAGATGAAATCTGAACTCATTGCTTACATCCAGCGATGGGTCCACAAATCTCGAATCTGCCGCAAGAATCGCAAGGGACATGAATGTCGGTAGAACCTTATCCAGCTTGCTTATATCATTTTGCTCAAGAGCACTTATACATGCTTCGGCAAGCTCGAAGTAAATCTGCCCAAAATGGTCTGGCAGTTCATCGTTGTGTTTTTGTTCGAAAATATGTCTGACCATGGTTCCATTGCCGAGCCTGGTAATTGCAACATCTCGGGCAGAGGAAAGCTGCTGAGTCATCTCTGCAGTGTTTATCTCCGGTAGTTTGTACTGATCTTGGGTGTAGTGCTCATATTCATAATACCGCTCCAAGAGCTCGGTAATATTGTCGAACCATCTTGGTAGTTTCCAATGACTATGTAAGCTTGCTAGGACAACTTGTGTTGCGGACTCGGACATATTGAGTTTTGATAGTGAGTCCACAAAGTCTGGAAGCAAACTTTGGTAAAAGTCGCATACTGCAGGTAGAACGTTCGCATAGTGCTGCAACAATCTCTGGACTGCCAATTGCTGGACGTATTTTGGCTTGGATAGGCGTTTCCCTTCGACCATTTTCTCAAATTCAATACGTTCGACGATAAAGGCGAGATCTACTTGCAAAGAGGCGGGTAGACGGCGTAGAGACTGCTCGGTCCACTCGTCCTTCTCAAAGAATGTTTTCAGTTCTTTCTCAAAGGTAATTATTCCGCGTAGTGTTTCTAAACAGAGATTGCTCCCTAGTGCAGCCCATATGTCAGCAATACCAATCTGCGCCTTCATTGAAATGTCATCAGCCATGGGATTCAATGAGGCGAAAGCCTGTTCAATTATGCCCTTGAATCTCTTAATCTCTTGCATGCCAATATCGAATTGAAACCGTGCAGCATAAGCTGGAATTCGAGTCGAAAAGCGAGCTATGAGTTTTAATGCGAGATCAAGGTCTCCGATTTTAAATGCGAGCTCAATATGGCCAGCCAATCTGTCGATAATCTCGTTTTCGAGCCATTGATAATCAGGTTTTTCTTCAATTAGCTGTTGCTGGCTACTCATCTTAAGTGCCATCGAAGTGGCTGTGTCATCCGCAAAAAACCATTGCTTATGCTTGCGCCGTCTTGGAAACCAATAGCTTTCCTGGTCTATTGAGTGTTTTCGTTGAAGGTAATGAAAAAGCAAAGCAGTATAGTCGTCGGTCAACGCAGGAAGGTTATCTTCTAAACCTTCATTGCTAGATTTTACACGTTCATCAATATATGAGAGTTGTTCAAGACCTAGTCTTGCAGCCTTTGAATGATGGTTAGCTAAAGAAATTGAATTATTATGGTTTGAAGCACCTTCAATATGACGCACAATGTTGGGAAGTATTTCACTATGAACTAGAATGTTTAGGTCAAAGAAATTAAATAATCTCTGGCCCAATGGAAATAAAACCAATGTGCTCAACAGAGTCAAAATAGTACCACTGACATAAACGAAAAGGCCGGGTTCTAAGCCAAACAAAGGTAAGGCTGTTGCGGCTAAACAGAACATAGCTGAAAAAACCAAAACTCGAGAGTAGACGCTACCGACTTGCTCGTTAGTGAGCATTTGGATGATATCCCGGCGAAGCCTAGTGTAACCAGCGCTCAGTATAATGCCAATTGTCGCAAAATAGATTGAGAATATTGCAGTGAGCAGTTGGGCGTACAGTCTGAGCTGATCGATATTAAATTTTTTGTCTTCTTCGCTAAGTAGTGGGAGAGAAGATAGGTTGTTATTGGTGAGATGTTCAACCAACATTAAGATTGCCAACCACAAAATAACCCAAAACAAGCCTTTCACGCCGCCCCATATAAAAGAGCCTAAAATGCGAGTATTTCCCTTTGTTTTTGAGGCGGAGGATCTTATCTTGTACGCGCTGCGCTCGAAGGAAAAACTAATTTTCCCTAACCTTGCTAGGAACTTCCAAAACCAGGGTTTGGAACTCACCCAGATTTTAAATCTGTCAATCAAAAAGCTCTCCTGTTATATGTTTATATCCAATCTATGTTATAAAACGTTGCGCTTGTTGAATCATTGGTTAGACGCTTTTACCTCGCCTGAACCCAGACCAAATTAGTGAGGCAATAAGTGAACCTACAATTCCTAAACCAAACCCGATGAGTCGTTCCTGCCAAGCACTTGAAGCTGCTCGTTCGGCTTGTAGTCTCAATATTGAGTCGACAACATCTCGATCAGCGTTAACCATGGGTTTAAGGGCTTCTTCTTCTTTTTTTAGTGAATTAATGGCTTCTTCTGATTGTCTTAGTTGTTCTTTTTGAGTTGCAACAAATGTGGGTAAGTTATTTATACTTTTTTGAACTTCGGTAAGGGTCTCCATTTGAGATTCAAACGTCAGGCTCTCTTTTTTGAACTGCGCTTTCTCATATGCTTGGTAAAAAGAAACGCCAATGCTGAGTAAGCCAGCTAACAAGGCAACAATCATTTTCAGTCGTTCTACACGGCTTTCAGCTAGGACACGTGAGATTTCTTGTATTAGTGACATTTGCAAATCCTACTTGTGGTGCTGAACAGTAATTAGATGGACGGAGGTATTAATCCGTTAATATAGCCTTCTGTATAGCCCCACCACGCCCTCATAACTAATAGTAAAAAACCTCTTTTAGAACATGATATTACCAGTGTATCTCATATGTCTAGGTGTATTCGTTTGGCTTCTTTTGGCGTTACCTCTGCCGCTGAGTAAAAACACAACCAAGGAGTGGCGACGAAAAACACCACCAAGCATTCGGTGTGTTGTTCATACCCACTCACCGCTGTAGTCATCCTGTTGCCACTCCTGTGTGTCCAGCCCCTCCAATACCCGCCACATTTCTGACTGATAGGGCTGTGGCAGCATCTCAATCCATTGGTGTGTCCCTGCATGGCCTTGTGCCTGGTACACCTTGCCGCATAGCTCAACCAGCATCGGCCAGTCCGGATCGCCTTCCGGCACCGCGTATTCATCCGGCTGGTCCTGTTCGGCGGGCCACAGTCCTTCTGGCTGCCAATCTGGTTCGCTTGGGTGCGATCTGCACGATTGCACCTGTCTGTTCTCCAGCCAGAGTGTGAAACCGTCTGCCCTGACACTGGCCCCAGCCTCCAAACGGTCGATGGAGAAAGGCGATAATCCCCATTGTTCCCTCATGGTCTGGTCTGTGAAGGCATCAGGATCCGGTAGCGTACAGTTATTGTCAGAGCTCCAAGGTGCCGGGCTGTCGCCCGTCTTAACCCCAACTTCCCTCGCTGCAGCCTCGGCGGCTTTCCTGGCTTCATGGGTGCCGGCAGGCACGACTTCCCACCCTTGCAGGCGGGTCTTGATGCCCAGGCGAGCGGAGGTAATGCCCATCAGGCGTTCGCCATGGCTGTTGGCCTGCTCCTCGATAAGGTGGGCCAGCTTGATGGGGGGTCGGCACGGGTGGCCAGTGCGCCGCCCATGGCGTGCGGGTAGCAGCGAAAGATGCCGTTATCCGCGGCAAAGCGGGCCGCCTCAAAGCGCGGGTCTTGCAGCACGGGCTTGGGTGGGCCCACCAAATCGGCATGCTTCTTGGCGTTGCTGATACGGCGCAGCTCGCGCCATACCCCGACCGGGGCGCCCCCGATCTGCTGGAAGGTGCGAATGCCCCACCAACTGGCCCAGGCCACGGCATGCAGGGCGCCCTCATCGGCGGCGGTGCCAGCCTCTTCGTCATCGTCCAGGTAGGCGCCGTCGATGCTTTTGGCATTCAACTAATTGAGTTAATCAAGCTATTGAATTTAAATAAATAAAAATGGCAGCCTCGGCTGCCATTTTTGTTGGAGAGTAGTGCGCGATCAGGAAATCTTGCGATCTTGGTCCGGTTCGAAGGGGTGACCGGATTTCTCCTGCTCCAGGTTGTCTTCGGAGCGGTGACCGGCCCAGTAGTCGGCGTTTTTGATGCCGAGCTTCTCCGGGTGGAACACCGGATCCAGCCCCTTGGCTTGTTGCGCTTCATAGTCGCGCAGGCAGGCAAAGGCAGTCTTTTGCAGCAGCAGGATGGCGATGATGTTGAGCCAGGCCATCAGCCCGACGCCGATGTCACCCATGCCCCAGGCCAGCTCGGCGGTCTTGACGGTGCCATAGACGGTGGAGGCCATCAGGGTCAATTTCAGCACGAAGGTCAGCCAGGGACGGTTCACCTTGCGGTTGATGTAGGCGATGTTGGTCTCGGCGATGTAGTAGTAGGCAACGATGGTGGTGAACGCGAAGAAGAACAGCGCGATGGCCACGAACATGCTGCCAAAGCCAGGCATCATGCTCTCCATGGCGGTCTGCACGTAGCCCGGGCCCGCGGCCACGCCGGCGATGCCGGTGTAGAGGGCGGCGCCGTCCGGTCCCTGCACGTTGTAGAGGCCGGTGATGAGCAGCATAAAGCCGGTGGCGGAGCAGACGAACAGGGTGTCGATGTAGACCGAGAACGCCTGCACCAGGCCCTGTTTGGCCGGGTGGCTTACCGCGGCGGCGGAGGAGGCGTGCGGCCCGGTACCCTGACCCGCTTCGTTGGAGTAGACCCCGCGCTTGACCCCCCACATGATGGCCAGACCCAAAATGGCGCCAAAGCCGGCATCAAAACCGAAGGCACTCTTCCAGATCAGCAGGATCACGCCGGGCAGGGCGTGGATGTTGAGGGCGATGATGACGCAGGCGACGATGATGTAACCGAGCGCCATGAAGGGCACCACGGTACTGGCGAAGTTGGCGATGCGCTTGACGCCGCCGAAGATGATGAAGCCGAGCAGCAGCGCCAGACCGGCGGCGGTGACGTTCGGATCGATATCAAACGCGGTTTGCAGGCTGGCGCCGATGGAGTTGGCCTGCACCCCCGGCAGCAGCACGCCGCAGGCAAAGATGGTGGCGATGGCGAACGTCCAGGCGTACCACTTCATGCCGAGTCCTTTCTCGATGTAGAAGGCCGGGCCGCCGCGGTATTCGCCGTTGATCTTCTCCTTGTAGACCTGACCCAGGGTGGACTCCACGAAGGCGGAGCTGGAGCCGAGGAAGGCCACCATCCACATCCAGAACATGGCACCCGGGCCGCCAAAGGTGATGGCGGTGGCGACGCCGGCGATGTTGCCGGTACCCACCCGGCCAGCCAGGGTCATGGCCAGCGCCTGGAAGGAAGAGACGCCCGCATCCGTGCTCTTGCCATCAAACATCAGCCGGATCATCTCCTTGATGTGACGTAGTTGCAGGAAGCGGCTGCGCAGGGAGAAGTAGAGGCCTACCCCCAGACACAGATAGATGAGCGCCGGGCTCCAAATCACACCATTGATGGCATTGACGATCTCATTCATGTACAACAACTCCTTTGTTGTGCTGTCTTGTTGGCGGGGTCTGTGCCCCGCTCCCTCAAATTGGTGGTGACCCTCGGGTCACTCGTTATGGTGTGGGACGGGTCGGTGGATGTTTCCACTGGCCAGTCCGCGGGTTTTAACATATCGATTTGTGTTGGGGCTTCCCAGCGAAATATGTTGTTATCTTGTTAATTTGTGAATTGACATTAACAAATGGCCGGTGCAACTGGACAGAATGCGGTGCCGGCCCGGTATCATCTCCTCTTTCGTCGGCGCTCTGCGGCGGGAGAGGGAGAGCAAAATCAAGGCCAAGGATGAAGATGGAGCAAGAAATAGCGATGATCCGCCCGGCGTGTGCCGAGGATACGGCCGCCATGGCCGACCTGTTCGGCCAGCTGGGTTACCCGGTCAGCCCGCAGGTGCTGGGGGATCGCTGGCTGGTGCCGGATCCGGCCCGCGAAGTGCTGGTGGCCTGCCTGGGGGACGCGATAGCGGGCGTGCTGGTGTGGCACTGGCTCAGCCCGCTGCACGTTGCACCAGCGTGGGGCCTGATCTCGGCGCTGGTTGTCGATGAGGGTGCAAGGGGACGCGGCGTTGGCACCGACCTGCTGGTGGCGGCAGAGGAGCGGGCGCGAGCGCAGGGTTGCAGCCAGCTGGAGCTCTCCAGCAGCCTCAAGCGGGAAGGGGCCCATCGCTTCTATCTGGCGCAGGGGTATGTCGAGCGTCCGAAACGGTTTGTGAAAACAGTCTGATCAGCAAGAGGAGTTTGCGTGTTCTGGTCCCGCTTACGAAGTGTGTTTGGTGGTGCGTCCCGGCAAGATGGCAATGGGCCTGGCGCGCTGGAGTGGCAGCAGGCCCTGGCCGCGGTGCCCATTTTGCAGGGTTTTTCCCGGGAGGAGGAGCAGACCCTGATCGGGTTGGCGCAGCAGCTGCTGGCCCGCAAGACCCTGACCCAGCTCGGGGTGTCGCTCACTTCCCGTCAGCAGGCGGTGCTGGCCCTGCAGGCGGCGCTGCCCATTTTGAATCTGGGGCTCGACTGGTATCGGGGTTTTCACGAGATCATCCTGATCCCCGAGCCGGTGGTGCGCCGCCAGCAGGTGCAGGACGAGTTCGGGTTGGTGAGTGAAGTTGAAGAGGAGAACGCCGGCGAATCCTGGCCGCAGGGGCCGCTGGTGCTGGCCTGGAGCGAGCTGCAGCAGGACGGGGACTGGGACGGCTTCAATCTGGTGATCCACGAGCTGACCCACAAGCTCGACATGCTGGGAGGGGAGGCAGACGGGGCGCCGCCACTGCCGGCGGGCATGGATCCGCGCCAGTGGAGCGGTGCGCTGCAGGCGGCATTCGATGCCATGCAGGGGCAGTTGGATCGTCACGAGCCTACCGCCATCGATCCTTATGCCGCCTCGCACCCGGCCGAATTTTTTGCGGTGTGCAGCGAGTGTTTTTTCACCGATCCGCTGCGCCTGCGCGACACCTATCCGGCGGTGTACCAGCAGTTCACCCGCTTCTTCGGTCAGCAACCGGCCGCGCGTTTTCCTGCTACCCGGCTGCTGGCGGGGGAGCCCGAGTATCAAGGCTAGCCGGGCGATCCTGGCAAATCGCGCCCAACAAAAAGGCACCCTGCGGGGTGCCTTTTTCGTGACAGCTGTGTCGGCCGGGTGCTTAGGCAGCGGCTTTGAGCTGAACGGCGGCAGCTTTCTTGTGATCGCCGATGGGCATCACGGTGCGGCCGAACTGTTCGTTGATCACGGTGGCCATGGCCAGATAGATGGCGCTGGCGCCGCAGATGATGCCTTCGAAACCGGCGATGGTGCCGATCAGGGTGCTGCCGGTGAAGTCACGGGCGGCCAGCAGGAAGAACAGCACGGTCAGGGAGGCGAACACGAACTGCTTCACGCGCGGGTAGTTGACGGTCCCGATCAGCATGAACAGGGTGAACATGCCCCACATCAGCAGGTACCAGCCCATGTAGGCGTGCGGGGTGGCTTCGGCCAGACCCATGGTCGGCATCACCAGCAGGAACACCAGGCTCCACCAGAAGGTGCCGTAGGAGATGAAGGCAGTCACACCGAAGGTGTTGCCGCGCTTGTACTCCATGATACCGGCGATGATCTGGGCCAGACCGCCATAGCACAGGCCCATGGCCAGGATCATGGCGCTGATGGGGAAGAAACCTGCGTTATGGATGTTCAGCAGAATGGTGGTCATACCGAAACCCATCAGACCCAGAGGGGCAGGGTTGGCCAATTTTTCGCTCACGTGGCGTTCTCCAAAAATAGAGGTGGGGGTTGATAAAAGACGCGCGATTTTAGGCAGGCTCTGGGCGCTGGGCAAGGGGGGGAATGGTCGAAACGGTAAAAAATAACGGGATTTTTTACCTGACTAACCATTCGTGCGATCCAGGTAGATAGCAGGTGAATGAATGGTGCGGACAAGGTTGAAAAATTGTATTGATCAGCACGATTCTGAAAGTTTCATACAAATCTGTCCGATGGGATGAGCAGTGCCGTCAACGGGATGCCCATTGCCAAGCCCGAGTACATTTGAGGATAAAAAATGCTCTCATATGCCATCAGACAAGAGGCGTTAATTACTTGATTAAGGCAAACGGCCAAGCTGTCTGCTCGCAGCATCGACGAGGTCGAGCAGGGGTCTTTAGCGCGGGACTGGTTTGTTGAGGGGGTTGAGGAGCGAAACGACCGGAGGCTAGGGGGACTGAGTGAGAGAATTCTAGGCCGATAAGTGGCGGTGTCATCGTGCGCAGACGTGACCGTGCGGTGGCTGAATTGCCGAGAGAGCCAGTGGCTGGCTGCAGCAAGGGTAAAGCAATAAAGCAAGGCTGCGGCGAGATGATGGATGTGGCGGCGGGCGCCAGGAGGATACGAGCGTGCCACGTGCAGGATGAGAGGGATGGCATCCCCCTCATCCTGCTGATGTCAGCGGCTCAATCGTCCAGGGTCAGCACCACCTTGGCCTCCTTGTCGGCCTCCTTGACCTGGCTGTCCAGCACGAACAGCCGCTCCGGGGCGATCCCCTGGCGGTCCACCAGAAACTCCTTGGTGTTCTGGGCGCGGCGCATGGCCAGATTGCGCAGGGACTTGGCGGTGATGAGCTGCTGATCCCGCAGCAGGGTAACCGCCTGGGCGCGCAGGGCCGGGCTCTGTTCATCGAGCTTCAGCCGATCGGCCAGATCCCCGAGATCTTCGTTGAAACGGGCCTCATAAGCTTGTGCCAGCGCCGATTGCATGGCGGAGTCCTGCTCCAGCAGCTCGAGGTCCACCGGGCCGCCGGTGATCTTGGCCAGCACTCGCTCCAGCTTCTGGCGCTGCAGGATGGGGCGCTCTTCGTTGAAGTTGACCTTGCCACGAATGTTCATGCTGAGTTTGGGCCTGTCCTTGAGGGCCTGCGCCAGTTTGGCCAGCTTCTCCTGCTGGGTGGGGGTGAGATCCGGCTCCCCGGGCAGGAAGGGCAGCTCATCGAGATCCTCGCTGCCGCCCGCCAGGGAGGCGAGCAGCGAGAAGGGGGAGGTGACCGCCTTGCGCAGGGTGTTGCCGAGCACGTCCCAGAAGATGTTGCCGAGGCTGAAGTCCGGCTGATCCAGATTGCCCTTCACCTTCAGGTTCATCTGGATGACGCCGTTGGCATCGCTCAGCAGGGCGACCGCCAGTCCCAGCGGCAGATCCTTGGCCTGCTCGCTTTTGACCTTTTCCCCCAGCTGCAGCTTCTTGATGGTGATGTCGTTGTCCCCCTCCAGCCGGTTGCCCTGCAACTGGTAGTTGAGCTTCATGGAGAGCTGGCCCTTGTCGATGGCATAGCCGGCGTAGGTGCTGGAGTAGGGGGTGAAGGTGGTGAGCTCCAAGTTGTTGAAGGTGACGGCCACGTCCAGCACCGGCTGCTCGATCAGCAGGTTGGTGCCGCCGCGGATGGTCACCGGGGCGTAGCGGTCCACCTTGCCGTTGAAGGCCAGCTCGGAGCGCTGGCCGGGGATGTTGCTGATGTGGCGGCTCTGGCCGCTGAGGGCCGCGATGTCCACCACGAATTCTGGGCTCAGGCTGCGATCGGCAAAGCGCAGGTTGCCCTGCTCGGTGCGGACCTGAGCGATGCTGACGCGGGGGGCCGGCCCGCTGCTGGCGGACTTGGCCGTGGCGGGTTGCGGCAACAGCAGTTGCTGCACGTTGGTGACCCTGTCTTCGTTGATCTCGATGCGGGCGAAGGGTTTGCGCAGCAGGATGTCGTCGATCTTCACCTGCTGGCTGATGCCGTCGTAGTGCAGGCCGCTCAGCTGCAACTGCTCAATTTGCAGCAGGCGCTGGTTGTCGGCCCGATCCAGCACGTTGAGCCGCTCGACATCGAGCCCGCCGCTCAACTCCAGCTTGCTCAATGCCCCCTTGGCATCGGTGGCCAGCGCCAGCTTGGTGCGACTGGCAAGCTGGCCGTCGCGCACGCTGATGCGCAGCAGATCCTGCAGATAGGGCTGGGCCCAGCTGAGCGGCAGGCCCTGTTGCTTGATCTCGCCGTTGAGGCTGAAGGGGGCGAGGACGAAATCGCCGTCAAAGTCCAGTTTTGCCTGGTTGTTGAGCGCCCAGCTCAAGGTGAGCGGGCTGCGCTGTCCGCTCTGGCTGCCCAGCGGACCCAGCGCCAGCGCCAGGGCGGAGAGCTCGCGCAGCAGCGGTTTGCCGCTGCTCGATTCGGTCAGCTTGAGCTGGCCCTGTTCGATGCGAGTCTGCTTGAGGCTCCAGCGCCAGGGTTGGCCCGGCGCCGCCGATTTGGCCGCTTTACTGGTGTTGACCGGCGGCTGGGGGATCAGCAGGGTCGCCAGATCCAGCTGCTGGTTGGCATCGAGCACCGCGCTGATGGCCGGCGCCTTGAGCGCCAGCCGGTCTATCTGCAGCACCTGCTTGTTGCCGTCGAGCGAGATGCCGGTCAGCGCCAGCTGCTTGAAGCGGGCAAATTCGCCGCCCTTGCGACGCTGGAGCTGCCAGTCATTGAGGGTCAGCTTGCCCTTGGATAGCTGCCAGCTCAGCCCCTGCTTGTCCTCGGCTATCTGGTAGGCAAGCTCGGCGTTGGCCTCGCCCTTGGCCAGCTTGACGTCGAGATAAGGGGCCCAGAGCGGGGCGAAGGGGGCGAGCGCCAGTTTGCCGAGGCTGATCTTCCCCTTGCCGGCGCCGCTCATGATGTCGAGCTCACCGCTCGCCTTGAGCGGGCTCTGCTGATTGAGGGTGGCGGCGAGCACGAAGGGGTTGGCGCGGCCAGGGGCGGTGGAGAAGGTCGGCAGTTGCAGGTCGAGCCCGCTCAGGGTCAGGCTGGGCACCCAGCCGGGGCTGCTCTGCTTGCGGCTGTCCTGATAGGTGATGTGACCCTGCTCTGCCGCCAGTTGGTTGATCTGCACCAGCAAGGGGGCACCGCTGTCGGTGTCCGTGGTTTCACTCGGGGTGAGCAGGCTGGCCAGCGCTTCGGTCAGGTTGAAACGGACGGTTTTGCCTTGATCCGAGAGCCGCACCAGGTTGACGGTTGGCTTGACGAGGCGCGCCTCGTCGAGGATCAGGGCGCGCTGGCGCCAGCTTTCCCCTAGCAAGGGGGTGAGTTGCAGGCGCTCGAAGGCGACGAGGGGCTGCTGCTGGTCATCGAACAGGGTGGTGGGGCCAATGGCGAGGGAGGGGTGGCGCAGGCCGACGTCGATCTCCCCCAGGCTCAGGTGCAGGCCGTAGTGTTTGGCCAGCCAGGTCGGCAGGTGGCGCTGGGTCAGCGTGGGGGCTTGCCATAACAGAATAAGCAGGGAGAGCAGCAGGGCGGCGCAGAGGTAGAGGGCGTAGCGCAGCAGACGGGCACGCAGAGGCTTGGGCATGAGGGTCTCCAATTGATGCGCATAGGGTAACAAACTTTCAGGTCATGATCATGGTGCCACTTGATGCTGTACGCCGTACTTTGTCCAAAGGCTTGACAATTTCCCGCTCTCTTTCAGCTGCGCCAGCCACTGTTCCAGCTGCTGTACCGAGATCCCGGCGTCCGGGCTGAGCAGGGCGCGCAGCTCATACTGCTGATCCCACCGGTTGGAGCGCAGCAGCTGGCTTGCCTGCTCGGGGTACTCCTTGTCGAACTGGTTGAGGTAGGAGAGGTTGAGGATGGCCACCTCGCCGCGCCCCTTGAACAGCCCCTGCAGGGCGTTGATGTTGTCCTTGACCAGGGTGATATTGAAGCGCTGCTTAAGCGTGCTCGCGGTGGCGTCGAAGTCGGCGATGCCGTAGTGATAGCCGCTGACCCCGATCAGCTGGCGCTGCGCCAGGTTGTCAAAGAAGGATTGATCCCGCCCCGGTGCCTTGAGGGCGACGTAGCGCTCGCCGCCCAGCAGCAGCGGACGGGTGATGCGCACCTGATCGGCATTCCAGTCCCAGCGGATATCTTCGAACAGCATCAGCGAGAAGCGGCCGAGGGCCAGCGCCTTGTAGCGGTGGGGGGCAGAGGTGGGCACGAACACGAAGTGCACATCCTGCTGGATGTCGTTGAGCAGGGCGATGAGATCCAGGGTCAGTCCGCGATAGTGGCCGCTGTCGTCCTTGACGACGAAGGGGGCATAGGGGTAACCACCGACCCGGATCAGCGGGTGGCCCCATGCCGTACAGCAAAGCAGCAGCAACAACCAGCACCAGCGTTTCATGGGGTCTCCCAGCAGGCAGAGTTGATCCCAGATTCGGTTAATCTGCGCTGGTTTTCAAGCTGTTAAGGGAATTAACGCAGCGCTGCTCGGCCGCCTCCAGCTCGGCCATCACCATCTGGATATCCTCCAGCTGCTGGCGCAGGAAGTGACGCTTGGCCTCGATGAGCTGGATCATGGAGTTGAGCTGGGTCTTGCTGGAGCGGTCGGTGTCATACATGTCGAACAGCTCGCGGATCTCCGCCAGGCTGAAGCCGAGGCGTTTGCCGCGCAGGGTCAGCTTGAGCCGGATCTTGTCTTTGTGGCTGTAGATGCGGGTCTGCCCCTCCCGGGTCGGGGTGATGAGCCCCTCGTCCTCGTAGTAGCGAATGGTGCGCGGCGTGATGTCGAACTCGTGGGCCAGCTCGGAGATGCTGTAGGTCACCTCCTTGCCGGCGAGCCCGTGGGCGAGGGTATTGGACATGGCGGGGCTCCTTATTGCGGGGATGGCTGGCACAGCCGGGTGCGCAGCCGCTCGGCATTGGCGTGCAGGGCCCGGCCGACCCGCGAGCCGTTGGGGCGGCCGAGCTGCTCGCTGACCCACTGGCCGGTGGCGGCCAGCTGGTCGAGATCCACGCCGGTGCTCATGCCAAGGCCGTGCAGCAGGTAGACCACCTCCTCCGAGGCGACGTTGCCGGAGGCGCCGGGGGCATAGGGGCAGCCGCCGAGCCCGGCCACCGAGCTGTCGATGGTGCGGATGCCGCGCTCCAGCGCCGGCAGCAGGTTGGCCAGCCCCTGGCCATAGGTGTCGTGAAAATGGACCGCGAGCCGGCCGGCCGGGATCTCGTGCAGCACCGCATCCAGCATGGGGGCCACCGTGCCCGGGGTGCCGACGCCGATGGTGTCGCCGAGCGATATCTCGTGGCAGCCCAGATCCAGCAATCGCTCGGCCATGGCGGCGACCCGCTTGGGCCGGGTCGGGCCATCGAACGGGCAGGCGATGACGGTGGAGAGGTAGCCGCGCACCTTGATGCCGAGGCTGCGTGCTTCCTGCACCAGCGGGGCGAAGCGCACCAGCGACTCCTCCACGCTGATGCCGATGTTGGCCCGGGTAAAGCCGTCGGAGCAGGCGGTGAAGAGGCCTATTTCGTCGGCGCGGGCGGCAATGGCGGCCTGCAGACCCTGCAGATTGGGCACCAGGGCGCCATAGCGGGTCGGCCCCCTGCGCGGCAGGGCGTTGAACAGTGCGGCGGAATCCGCCATCTGCGGCACCTTCCTGGGCGAAACGAAGGCGCCCACCTCGATGCGCTGCAGCCCGCTCTCGGCCAGGCGGGCGATGAGCTCCAGCCGCTGCATCAGCGAGAGGGTGGCAGCTTCATTTTGCAGGCCGTCCCGCGGCCCCATCTCCACCAGGCTGACCTTGTCGTCCCGGCTTTCCTGTGCTCGGCTCATGAGCGCTCCTCCTGCGCGGTATGCTGCTCGGCAAAGCGCACCAGCAGGGCGCCCTGACTCACCTGTTCGCCCTGGCGGCACTGCAGCGCCTCGATCACCCCATCCCGGTCGGCCTTGAGGACGTGCTCCATCTTCATCGCCTCCAGCACCAGCAAGGGCTGCCCCTTGCTGACCGGCTGGCCGGCCTCGACCTGCAACGCCACGACGATGCCGTGCATGGGGGCCAGGATGCCGGGGGCATCGCCGGCCTGGTGATCATGGTGCAGCTGATGATGCTGATCATCTGCCGAGAAACGGATGCGCCTGCCCGCCAGTTGCAGCAGATAGTCGCCCTCGCCGAGGGCGTGCAGCGGGTAGCGCTGCCAGCTGCCGGCCTGCTGCAGACGAATATGATCCGCCCCGAGCTCGAACGGGAGCTGCTCGCCCTGCCAGAGCAGGGCGCCGGCCCGCTCGGCGAGGGTCAGCACGCGGGCCTCCTCGCCGATGCGCACCGCTGCGCTAAAGCTGCGGGTGGGGCCCAGCCGAAAGCCTGCAGCCTGTTGCCAGGGGGAGGCGCCGTGCTCGCGAGTGGCGAGCCAGAGCGCGGCGAGCGGCCAGGCGAGCGCCGGAACGGGCAGGGTGTCGGTGGGAATGGGCCACTGGGTGTGGTGGCCCATGGCCAATACTTCTGGCTCTTCGCACAGGCGCAGCAAGAGCGGGCTGTTGTGCACCAAGGGGCCGAGTTCCAGCGCCGCCAGCGCGTCGGCCAGGCTGGCAAAGGCTTCGCTGCGGCTCGGTGCGTGGGCGATCAGCTTGGCGATCATGGGGTCGTAATAGGGGCTCACCGCATCGCCAGCACCGACGCCGGTGTCGATGCGCACGCCATCTGGCCAGTGGAGCCAATTGATGGGGCCGCTGGCGGGCAGAAAACCGGCCGCCACGTCCTCGGCGTAGAGGCGCGCCTCCACCGCGTGGCCGCGCAGCACCACTTCATCCTGGGTGAGCGGCAGCGGCTTGCCTTCGGCCACCGCCAGCTGCCAGGCCACCAGATCCTGGCCGGTGACGGCCTCGGTGACCGGATGCTCCACCTGCAGCCGGGTGTTCATCTCCATGAAGAAGAACTCCTCCCCGCACAGCAGAAACTCGATGGTGCCGGCTCCCCGATATGTGATGGCCCGGGCGGCGGCGACGGCCGCTTCGCCCATGGCACGGCGCAGCGCCGGTGCGATGTCGGGGGCGGGGGCCTCCTCGATCACCTTCTGGTGACGGCGCTGCAACGAGCAGTCCCGGTCCCCCAGATAGATGGCGTTGCCGAGGGTATCGGCAAACACCTGCACCTCCACGTGGCGGGCGCGGGCGAGATAGCGCTCCAGCAGCACGTGGTCGTCACCGAAGGCGGCGCTGGCCTCCCGCTTGACCGCCGCCAGGGCATCGTCAAAGTCGGCCAGCTGATCGACCCGGCGCATTCCCTTGCCACCGCCGCCGCTGGCCGCCTTGATAAGGAGCGGGAAGCCCACCAGGCTCGCCTGATCGCGCAAAAAGTCGGGGTGCTGATCCGCACCGTGATAACCGGGCAGCACCGGCACGCCGGCTGCCTGCATCAGCGCCTTGGCGCCCGACTTGTCGCCCATGGCGAGGATGGCGGCGCCGCTTGGGCCGATGAAGCGCACGCCCCGCTGCTCGCAGGCGGTGGCAAAATCGCTGTTTTCGGACAGAAAACCGTAACCCGGGTGGATGGCGTCGGCGTTCGCCTGCTGGGCGATGCGCAGCACCTTGCCGGTGTCGAGGTAGCTCTCCCGGGCGGGGGCCGGCCCCAGATGCCAGGCTTCGTCAGCTTCCCGCACATGCATGGCGCGGGCGTCAGCGTCCGAGTAGAGGACGATGGTGTGAATGCCGAGGCGCCTCGCGGTCTTGATGATGCGCACGGCGATTTCGCCGCGGTTGGCGATCAGCAGGCGCTTAATTGGAGTGTGATGGGTCATGCTGGCTCCCTGTCGTTCAAGGCGCACAAGTGCGAAGCGTGTTGATCCACAATCCAGTTATATTGAGCACAGTTGGCGATCAGCAGGCGCTTGATGGGGTGGTATTGAGTCATGCTTCGTCCTTGAAACGGGGGCGCCAGGCGGGGGGTCGTTTGTCAAAGAAGGCTTGCATTCCCTCTTGGGCTTCGAGACCGACCCGTACCCGGGCGATGGTCTCGACGGTTTTTTCTTCGTGCAGGCTGGCGCCATGGCTCTCGAGGGCGGCCAGCAGCCGCTTGGTCTCTTTCATCGCCTCTGGCCCGTTACGGCACAGGCGCAGGGCCTGCGCACGTCCTTCGGCCAGCAGCTGATCCGGCGGGCAGCGCCGGTGCGCCACGTTGAGGCGGCAGGCGGTCACCGCATCGAACGGTTCGGCGCAGAGCATCAGGGCGCGGGCCTGGCGCATCCCCATGGCGCGCACCACGTAGGGACTGATCACCGCAGGCACCAGCCCGAGGCTCACCTCGGAGAGGCAGAAGCGGGCGTCATCGGCGGCCAGCACCAGATCGCAGGCGCAGATGAGGCCGAGCGCTCCGCCGTAGGCGGCGCCCTGTACCAGCGCCACCGTGGGGAAGGGGAGCTCGTCCAGGGTTTGCATCAGCCGGGCCAGCACCCGGGCGTCTTCCCGGTTGTGCTCGAAATCGGCATGGGCCAGGTTGCGCATCCAGTTGAGGTCGGCACCGGCGCAAAAATGCTTGCCTTCGGCCCGCAGCAGCAAGGCGTGGGGGCGATCGGCGAGGGCCTGGCCGTGGGTGTGGGCCAGCTCGTCGAGGCAGTCGAGCAGCCCCAGCATGAGGTCGGCGTCAAAGGCATTGTGGCGGGCCGGGCGGTCGAGCACCAGCTCGGCCAGCGGGCCGTGTCGCTCCAGCCGAAAACCGGGCTGGAGAGCGTGACTGAGTGGATCGGACATGTGAACTCCTTACATCCGGAAGATGCCGTACTGTTCCGGGCCGGTCTCGGCCCCCTGACAGGCCGCCAGTGCCAGCGCCAGCACGGTGCGACTCTGGGCCGGGTCGATGACGCCGTCATCCCACAGGCGAGCGCTGGCGTAGTAGGGGTGACCCTGACGCTCATACTGCTCGATCACCGGGGCGCGGATGGCGGTTGCCTCCAGCTCACTCAATGACTTGCCCTCGGCCGCCAGCTTGTCCCGGCGCACCTGTACCAGCACCCCGGCCGCCTGCTCGCCCCCCATGACGGAGATGCGGCTGTTGGGCCAGCTAAAGAGAAAATCGGGGTCGTAGGCGCGCCCGCACATGCCGTAGTTGCCGGCACCGAAGCTGCCGCCGACGATCAGGGTGATCTTGGGCACCCGACTGCAGGCGACGGCGGTGACCAGCTTGGCGCCGTGCTTGGCGATCCCTTCGCGCTCGGCTTGGCTTCCCACCATAAAGCCGGTGATGTTCTGCAAAAAGATCAGCGGGATGGCGCGCCGGTTGCAAAGCTGGATGAAGTGGGCCCCCTTCTGGGCACTGTCGCTGTGCAGCACGCCATTGTTGGCGAGGATCCCCACCGGCATGCCGCAGATCCGGGAAAAGCCGGTCACTAGTGTGGAGCCGAACAGCGCCTTGAATTCGTCAAAGTCCGAGCCATCCACCAACCGGGCGATCAGCTCCCGGGCGTCATAGGGGCGCTTGAGGCTGGTGCCCACCAGGCCGTAGAGATCCTCGATGGGGTAGCAGGGGGGCTCATAGCCGGGGCTGGTCTCTACCGGTTCGTTGCCCAGGTGGGTCACCAGAGTACGGGCAATGGCCAGGGCGTGGCCATCGTCGCGGGCCATGTGATCCGCCACCCCGGAATGGGCGCAGTGCACCTCGGCGCCGCCCAGCGCCTCGGCGCTGATCTCCTCGCCGGTGGCGGCCTTGACCAGCGGCGGCCCCGCCAGAAAGATGGTGGCCTGCTCCCTGACCATGATCGATTCGTCCGCCATGGCGGGCACGTAGGCGCCGCCTGCGGTGCAGAGCCCCATCACCACCGCCAGCTGGGGGATGTTCTGGGCCGACATGCGGGCCTGGTTGTAGAAGATGTGGCCAAAATGATCCCGGTCGGGGAACACCTCGTCCTGCATCGGCAGGAAGGCACCGCCGGAATCTACCAGATAGAGGCAGGGAAGGCGCAGCCGCTCGGCGATGGCCTGGGCGCGCAAGTGTTTTTTCACCGTGAGCGGGTAGTAGGTGCCGCCCTTCACGGTGGCATCGTTCACCACCAGCATGCACAGGCGGCCAGAGATCCGGCCGATGCCGGTGATGATGCCGGCGGCGGGCACCGGCTCGTCATAGACCTGCCAGCCGGCCAGCGCCGAGAGCTCGAGAAAGGGGGAACCCGGGTCCAGCAACTGGTTGATGCGCTCGCGAGGCAGCAGCTTGCCACGGGCCTGATGGCGGGCGTTGTTGGCTGCGCCCCCGCCCAAGGCTATCTCCTCCAGGCGGGCATTGAGATCGTCGACCAGGGCCTGCATGGCGGCCCGATTGGCCGCATATTCCGGACTAGCGGTGTCGAGGCGGGAGTGGATCCTGCTCATGCATTATCTCCCATCAGCTCGCGGCCGATGAGCCAGCGGCGGATCTCCGAGGTGCCGGCGCCTATCTCGTAGAGCTTGGCGTCCCGCAGCAGGCGGCCGGTGGGGTATTCGTTGATGTAGCCGTTGCCGCCGAGCAGCTGGATGGCATCGAGCGCCATCTGGGTGGCGTTCTCGGCGGCAAACAAAATGGCGGCGGCGCAATCCTTGCGGCTGGTGCGGGCCTGATCGCAGGCGCTCGCCACCGAGTAGACCAGCGCCCGGCTGCTGGCGAGGCGGGTATACATGTCGGCGAGCTTGCCCTGTACCAGCTGAAACTCGCCGATGGGCTGGCCAAACTGCTTGCGCTCACGCACATAGGGCAGCACCACGTCCATGCAGGCCTGCATGATGCCAAGGGGGCCGGCCGCCAGCACCACTCGTTCGTAATCGAGCCCGCTCATCAGCACCTTGACGCCGCCATGCAGGGGGCCCAGCAGGTTCGCTTGCGGCACCCGGCAGTTGTCGAACACCAGCTCGCAGGTACTGGAGCCGCGCATGCCGAGCTTGTCGAGCTTCTGGGCGGTGGAGAAACCGGGAGTCCCCGCTTCGACGATAAAGGCGGAAATCCCTTTGGGACCGGCGGCGGGATCGGTCTTGGCATAGATGACGAAGGTATCGGCATCCGGGCCGTTGGTGATCCACATCTTGTTGCCATTGAGCACGAAGTGATCCCCCTCGCGCACGGCTGTCAGGCGCATGCTGACCACGTCGGATCCCGCGCCCGGCTCGCTCATGGCGAGCGCTCCCACATGCTCACCGCTCACAAGATCGGGCAGGTAGCGGGCTTTCTGCTCCGGCGTGCCGTGGCGGTGGATCTGGTTGATGCAGAGGTTGGAGTGGGCGCCGTAGGAGAGGCCGACCGAGGCGCTGGCGCGGCTCACCTGCTCCATCACCAGCACGTGGGCCAGATAGCCGAGGTTCACCCCGTCATACTCCTCTGCCACCGTGATGCCGTGCAGACCCAGCTCACCCATGCGGGGCCAGAGATCGCGGGGGAAGGCGTTGCTCTGATCGATCTCGCTGGCGCGCGGTGCAATCACTTTCTGGCAGAAGGCCTCGACCTGCTCGGTCAGGGCGCACAGGGTCTCGTCCATCACTGCATGCATCCTTGCTCTCCTCATATGAAGGGGGTGACAGCTTGGCGGCCCAAGCTGAAACAGGGGGCCAAACTGGTCAGTCCATTTGTGATTTAAGTTTACGTTAGCGTAAACGTAAATTGATTGTTAGTCTAAGGTAAATTTGTTGCGCCATGACGGCAAGGGCGATTGCCCGGTCGTGATGGCCCCCGTCACAGGAGTGCCCATGGTCCGTTCGCAAGCGGTCCATGATGTGCCAGCAAGGAGAGAGTGCCCATGAACAACCATCAGACCCGGTTCGGCGACGTGCCGCTGCACATCGGCGGGGAGGCGTACCCTTCCGCGAGCGAGCAGTGGATCGAGGTGACCGACCCGGCGGATCAGAGCCTGCTGGCGCGGGTGCCGAAAGCCACCTCGGCGGAAATTGAACTGGCGGTGCGCACCGCCCACGACGCCTATCTGCTGTGGCGGGAAGTGCCGGCCTCCGAGCGGGCCCGGGTGATGTTCAACTACCAGCATCTCTTGAAGACGCATCACGACGAGCTGGCGGCCCTGCTGGCCCAGGAGACCGGCAAGAATCTGGCGGATGCCAAGGGGGATGTGTGGCGCGGTATCGAGGTGGTGGAGCAGGCTTGCGCCATCGCCAGCCAGACCCTGGGGGAGACCATGGGCAACGTGGCACGGCGGGTCGACGGTCACTCCTGGGTGCAGCCGCTCGGGGTCTGCCTTGGCATCACTCCTTTCAACTTTCCGGCCATGATCCCGCTCTGGATGTTCCCGCTGGCGGTGGCCTGCGGCAACGGCTTCGTGCTCAAGCCCTCCGAACAGGATCCGCTCACCCCCATGCGGCTGGCCGAGCTGTTTGCCGAGGCGGGAGCCCCCAAGGGCATTCTGTCGGTGGTGCACGGCGGCGCCGAGCAGGTGGATGCGCTGCTGGCCCATCCCGACATCAAGGCGGTCAGTTTCGTCGGCTCGGCCCGGGTTGGCGGTCACGTCTATCGCAGCGCCACTTCGCAGCTCAAGCGGGCCCAGTGTTTTGTCGGTGCCAAGAACCACATGGTGATCATGCCGGATGCCAACAAGGCGCAGGTGCTGAGCAATCTGGTGGGGGCCGGGGTCGGCGCCGCCGGTCAGCGCTGCATGGCCATCAGCGTGGCGGTGTTCGTGGGTAGCGCCCGGGAGTGGATCCCCGAGCTCGCCGCCGAGTTCGCCAAGGTGAAGCCCGGCATCTGGCACGATCCCGAAGCCGCCTACGGCCCCCTCATCAGCCCGGAGGCGAAAGTCAGGGTGGAGGGGCTCATCGAGGCGGGGATCGCCGAAGGGGCCGAATGTCTGCTGGACGGCCGTTTTTGCGACGTGCCCGGCTACCCGGTGGGCAACTGGGTGGGACCGACCCTGTTTCGCGGCGTGACCCCCGAGATGCGCATCTACCAGGAGGAGATCTTCGGGCCCGTGCTGGCCTGTCTCGAGGTGGCGAGCCTCGATGAGGCGCTCGCCCTCATCAATGACAACCCCTACGGCAACGGCACCTCCATCTTCACCAGCTGTGGCGCGGCTGCCCGCAAGTTTCGCCACGAGGTGGCGGTGGGCCAGGTGGGGATCAACGTGCCCATCCCGGTGCCGCTGCCGTTCTTCTCCTTCACCGGCTGGCGCGGCTCCTTCTACGGGGATCTGCACGCCTACGGCAAGCAGGCGGTGCGTTTTTACACCGAGACCAAGACGGTCACCGAACGCTGGTTCGACGAAGACATTCCCAGCGGCCCCAACATGACCATTCAGCTGCGCTGATGGCAGGTTGCCCGGGCGCACCCACTGACAGAAACGGATCGAACAAGTACAAGGAAGCGAACAAGATGGATTTTACGTTGACCCCGGATCAGCAGGCCTATGTGGAGGCCGCCAGCGCTTTTGCCGAGGAGGCGCTCAAGCCCCACGCCGCGCGCTGGGACAAGGAGCATGAGTTCCCCATCCCTACCATCAAGCAGGCGGCTGCGCTCGGCTTTTGTGGCCTCTACACCCCGGAGCAGTACGGCGGGCTCGGCCTGCCGAGGCTCGATGCCAGCCTCATCTTCGAGCGCCTCGCCATGGGCTGCACCTCCACCACCGCCTATCTGACCATCCACAACATGGTGAGCTGGATGCTGGGCAGCTGGCTGCCTCCCAAGGTGGCCGAGGAGTGGGTGCCAAGGCTCGCCAGCGGTGAGCTGCTGGGCTCCTACTGCCTCACCGAGCCGGGCGCCGGATCCGATGCCGCGGCCCTCAAGACCCGCGCGGTGCGCGATGGCGAGGATTACGTCATCGACGGCAGCAAGGTGTTCATCTCGGGCGCCGGCAGCACCGACGTGCTGGTGGTGATGGCCCGCACCGGTGGCGAGGGGGCGAAGGGGATCTCCGCCTTCATGGTACCGGCCCAGACCCCCGGCGTGAGTTATGGCAAGGCGGAGGAGAAGATGGGCTGGAACAGCCAGCCGACCCGGGAGGTGAACTTCAGCGCCGTGCGCATTCCCGCCCGTTACCGGCTGGGGCAGGAGGGGGAAGGGTTCAAGTTCGCCATGCAGGCGCTCGATGGCGGGCGCATCAATATCGCCACCTGCTCTGTGGGCACCGCCCAGCAGGCCCTTGACGATGCGCTGGCCCATGTGCAGCAGCGCCAGCAATTTGGCCACCCGATCAGCGAATTTCAGAGCGTGCAGTTTCGCCTGGCCGACATGGCCACCGAACTGGCGGCCGCTCGGTTGCTGGTGCGTCAGGCGGCCGCCAGGCTCGATGCCGGGGCGCCGGACAAGAGCGCCTGGTGCGCCATGGCCAAGCGTTTTGCCACCGACGTGGGTCACCGCATCTGTGACGACGCCCTGCAACTCTTTGGCGGCTATGGTTATATCCGCGAGTACCCGCTCGAGCGCTACCTGCGCGATACCCGGGTCCACCGCATTCTGGAAGGGACGAATGAAGTGATGCGGCTCATCATCGCCCGTCGCCTGCTGGCGGAGCCCGGGCTGGCGCTGGAGTAGCAGGGGGGAGCCGCTGTGCTCGGCAGCTCACCCTGACGACGGGGCTGGCGTGGCTCGTCGTCAGGCTTTGTGAGCCAGCCGCAGGTCGGCTCCATTCAACCCTGTCATCATGGGGCAGGTTTTTTGACAAGGACAACGCAATGACAAGGATCAGGCTCGAATATCACGGTCACGTGGCCTACATCACCCTCGACCATCCTCCCGCCAACACCTGGACCCTCGCCAGCCTGCAGGCCTTCTTGCAGATGATGGTGGAGCTCGACAGCCGCCCCGACGTGGTGGCGCTGGTGATCCGCGGTGCCGGGGACAAATTCTTCTGCGCCGGCGCCGATCTCAACATGTTTGCCGACGGCAACCTGGAGCACGCCCGCGAAGTGGCTGAGGCCTTTGGCCGCGCCTTCGAGGCGCTGGCCCGCTTTCACGGGGTCAGCATCGCCGCCATCAATGGCTACGCCATGGGGGGCGGCCTCGAGGTGGCGCTGGCCTGCGACATCCGTATTGCCGAGCAGCAGGCCAAGCTGGGCTTGCCGGAGGCCTCGGTGGGCTTGCTGCCCTGCGCCGGCGGCACCCAGCGCCTCACCGAACTGGTGGGGCCGGGCTGGGCCAAGCGGATGATCCTCTGCGGCGAAAAGGTGAGCGCCACCCTGGCCTACGAGATGGGGCTGGTGGAGGAGGTGGTGAAGGAGGGCCACGCCTGGGAGGCGGCGCACCAGATGGCCCAGCTGGTGGAGCGTCAGAGCCCGAGTGCCCTGCGCGCCTGCAAGCAGCTCATCAACCAGGGGCGCAGCAGCCATCGGGACGCGGCGCTGCCGCTGGAGCGCAGCCTGTTCCTCACCCTGTTTGACGATGCCAACCAGCGTGAAGGGGTGGCAGCCTTCCTCGAGAAGCGGGCCCCGCGCTGGCATTACGACCAATCCAAGCCGGTGAAGAGTGAGGGAGTGAAGGATGAATGAGGTAATGATGGCGGCCCGCCATGTCGCAGGGGCTGATACCCTGTCTGCGGGGGTTCGCCATGAGTGAGCCTGTGCGCATCGAGACCCACCCCACGGCGGATGGCCGCCACATCGGCATGCTGACCCTGGACAGCCCCGCCTCCCTCAACGCCCTGAGCCTTGAGATGATCCAGTTGTTGCAGGCGGCGCTGACCCGCTGGGAGCAGGATCCGTCCATCGTCTGCGTGCTGCTGCAGGGGGCCGGTGAGAAGGCGTTTTGCGCCGGTGGCGACATCCGCTCCTTCTACTACCGCAAACAGGAGGCGAGCGAGTCGGCACTGTTTGGCTATGCCCGCGACTTCTTCGAGCAGGAGTACCGGCTCGATCATCACATCCATCGCTACAGCAAGCCCCTCATCTGCGTGGCGGACGGCATCTGCATGGGCGGCGGCATCGGCCTCTTTGCCGGGGCTGGTTTTAGAGTGGTGACCGAAAAGAGCCTGTTCGCCATGCCGGAGGTGACCATCGGCCTCTACCCCGATGTGGGGGCCAGCTGGTTTTTGAGCCGCATGCCGGGGCGGCTCGGGCTCTGGCTCGGCCTCACCGGGGCCCGCTTCAACGGGGCGGATGCCATCGGCCTGGGTCTGGCGGATCACGCCATGGCGAGCCGTGAGCGGGCGGAGCTGCCGGCGCGCCTCGCCGCCCTCGACTGGTCTGACTCTGCCGATACTGGCGAGCAGATTGAGGGGCTGCTGGCCGGGTTGCAGCGATCCCTTGGCCAGACGCTGCCGGCCCCCGTGCTCTTGCCCCACCAGGCTTGCATCGATGCGCTGTTGGCCGGCCGCTCCCTGCAAGGGGTGTTGGCACGCCTCGAGGGGGCCGAGCTGGCCGAAGCGGCGCTGGCCCTGGCGCGGGAGACCTGCCAGAGCGGCAGCCCCATCAGCCGCGCCATCCTCTGGCGTCAGTTCTGGCAGGCACGGCGCCAGTCGCTGGCCGAGGTGTTTGCCGACGAGCTGGCCCTCTCGGTCAACTGCGTGCTCAAAGGGGATTTCGTGGAAGGGGTGCGGGCCCTGCTCATCGACAAGGACAAATCACCCCGCTGGCAGGCCCCGCAGGCGGGCGAGGCCTGGCTGGATGACTTCTATCGCTGGCCCGAGGGGAACAACCCCCTGCGTCCCTGCTGACGGGCGATCACACACAAGGAACAGACCATGACAAGGATTGGATTTATCGGGCTTGGCAACATGGGTGGCCCCATGGCCGCCAACCTGGCCAGGGCGGGGCACACGGTACAGGTGTTTGATCTGGTGGCCGAGAGCCTGACCCGCGCCATCGAGGCCGGCTGCATCGCCGCCGGCGATGCCCGCGAGGCGGTGAGCGGCTGCGAGCTGGTGATCAGCATGCTGCCGGCGGGCGAGCATGTGCGCAGCCTCTGGCTGGGCGAGGGTGCCGGTGAGCGGGGCGGGCAGGATCTGCTGGCGGCCCTGCCGCTCGGCGCCCTGGTCATCGACTGCTCCACCATCGATGTGGCCTCGGCCCGTCAGGTGGGGGCGGCGGCGCAGGCGCGCGGCATCCGTTTTCTCGATGCCCCCGTCTCGGGGGGGGTGGCCGGCGCGGCGGCGGGCACGCTCACCTTCATCGTCGGCGGCGAACAAGCGGATTTTGAGGCGGCCAAACCTGTGCTCGCCTGCATGGGGCAGAACCTGTTTCACGCCGGGGCGCTCGGCGCCGGCCAGATCGCCAAGATGTGCAACAACATGCTGCTGGCCATCCACATGGCGGGCACCGCCGAGGCGCTGGCGCTCGGGGTCAAGGAGGGGCTGGATCCGGGGGTGCTCTCCACCATCATGGGCAAGAGTTCGGGCAACAACTGGAGTCTCGAGCGCTACAATCCCTGGCCCGGGGTGATGGAAAATGCACCGGCCTCGCGCAACTATCAGGGGGGCTTCATGACCCGGTTGATGGTCAAAGACCTAGGGCTCGCCATGGCCCTGGCCGAGCATGCCCACAGCGCCGTGCCGATGGGGGCCCTGGCCCGCAACCTCTTCAACCTGCACGCAACCAAGGGGCAGGGTGCTCGGGATTTTTCCAGCATCGTCGAACTCTATCTGGACAAAACAGAGCCGGGTTAAGGGCCGCTATCTACCTTTTTACCCGATAGTCTTTGACTCGACAGTCACTGGCCATTTCACCAGGAGCATTTATGGATATCACACAGAAAGTCATCGCCATCACGGGGGCGGGCAGGGGGCTGGGCCGCGCCATCGCCCTGAGTCTGGCGGAGCAGGGCGCGCAACTTGCGCTCATCGACGTCAACCGCACCGATCTGGAGGTGACCGAGGCGGAAGTGCGCAGCCGTGACGGCCAGTGCGCCCTGTTCGTCTGCAACGTGGCGAGCGAGCCAGAGGTCGAGGCGACCTTCGCCGCCATCCAGGGGCAGTTTGGTGCCCTGCACGGTCTCATCAACTGTGCCGGCATTCTGCGCGACGGCATGCTGATCAAGGTGAAGGAGGGGGCGCTGACGGAGAAGATGAGCCTGGCCCAGTGGCAGAGCGTCATCGACGTCAACCTCACCGGCACCTTCCTGTGCGGGCGCGAGGGGGCGGCGCTGATGGCCACCGGCGGGGAGGGGGGCGTCATCATCAACATCTCCTCCATCGCCCGCGCCGGCAACATCGGTCAGAGCAACTATGCCGCCAGCAAGGCGGGGGTGGCCTCGCTGGTGGTCACCTGGGGGAAGGAGCTGGCCCGCCACGGCATTCGAGTGATGGGCATCGCTCCGGGGGTGTTTGCCACCGACATGACGGCGGCGATGAAGCCGGAGGCGATGGCCCGCATGCAGCAGGCCATCCCGGTGGGGACCCTCGGGCAGGCGGCGCAGCTGGCCCAGACGGTGCATTTTATTCTCGCCAATGACTATCTGTCTGGGCGGATGATCGAGCTGGACGGCGGCCTGCGCCTCTGAATATCGGCGCTCTGTTGCAGATGCCCCTGGCCCTCGGCGCAGGGGCATTTTTATTGAAACGTTTGTCAACAGCCGGGTTTGTCGACCTCGGCTGCAAGCTGCATTCTCATGCAGGTCTGATCCGTAAAAACGGGGCTCAGGTCATGGAAAAATGTGAAATATCAACGGGTCTTTCTTAATTTGAACCAGCTCACAGGCCCTCGGGGTCAGTGCTGTAAAATTGCGCGCGGTCAAGACGGTGCATGATTGACGGTACGAGGGATTGCGGTCGGAATAGTCATGCAATATAGTTGCCGCCTTTTTCACGGGGTACGGATTTCTAGCCCCTCCCATATTGCGCGCAGTATGAATACGGACGCTCTGCCGCCGCCTAATTAAACAGGATTGAGATGGACAAGAAACTGGGGCTTGGTGCCCTCATCTCGCTGGTGATCGGCTCCATGGTCGGTGCCGGAGTCTTCAGTCTGCCGCAAAACATTGCCGCTCATGCCAGTGCCGGGGCCGTCGCGCTGGGATGGGCCATCACCGGTATCGGCATGATCTGCCTTGCGCTGGTGTATCAGAACCTCTCCATGCGTCGCCCGGATCTCGATGGCGGCATCTTCAGCTATGCCAAGGCCGGTTTCGGCGATTTCATCGGCTTCAACGCCGCCTGGGGCTACTGGCTCTGTCAGCTGCTGGCCAACGTCTCCTACGCCATCGTGGTGTTCAGTGCGCTGAGCTACTTCTTCGACACGCCGGACAAGGTCATCTTCGGTGACGGCAACACGCCGGTGGCCATCACCTTGGCGTCCATCCTGATCTGGTCGGTGCACGCTCTGGTGCTGCGCGGCATTCAGGTGGCGGCGCTGGTGAACATCGTCACCACCATCGCCAAGATGGTACCGCTCATCGTGTTCTGCGTGGCCATCCTGCTCGCCTTCAACATGGAGACCTTCACCCTGGATATCTGGGGTCAGGGCACCCCTGAGCTGGGTTCGGTGATGGATCAGGTCAAGTCCACCATGAAGGTGACGCTCTGGGTCTTCATCGGCATCGAGGGGGCCGTGGTGGTCTCCGCCCGTGCCCGTCATCGCAAGGACGTGGGCCGTGCCACCGTGCTGGCGCTGCTGGGGGCCCTGGCGCTCTACGTGATGGTGACCCTGTTCTCGCTGGGGGTCATGAACCAGCCGCAACTGGCGGCCCTCAAGAACCCCTCCACCGCCATGATCCTGGAAGCCGTGGTCGGCCCCTGGGGCGCCTGGCTCATCAACATCGGCCTGGTGATCTCGGTGATGGGGGCCCTGCTGAGCTGGACCGTGCTGGCGGCGGAAGTGCCCTACATCGCGGGCAAGACCGGTGTGTTCCCTGGCTGGTTTGCCAAGGAGAACAAGAACGGCTCGCCGCAGGTGTCGCTCTGGTGCTCCACCTGCCTGGTGCAGACCTTCCTCATCATCATCTACTTCCAGAGCAGCACCTATTTGGCGCTGGTCAACATCGCCACCTCGGCGGCGCTGGTGCCCTACGTCTTCTCCGGTGCCTACGGGCTGAAGCTGGCGCTGAAAGGGGAGACCTACGCGGGTCAACCTCATCAGCGCAAGCGCGATCTGTTCCTGGCGCTGGTGGCTACCGGCTACGGTTGCTGGCTGGTCTACGCCGCCGGGGTCGAGTACCTGCTGCTGGTGGCGCTGCTCTACAGCCCCGGCATCTTCATCTACTGGAAGGCGCGCCAGCACCACGGGCTGCGCGGCCTCAACCGGCTGGAGCAGGGGATGACGGCGGCCCTGCTCGGTTGCGCGGTGCTGGCCTTCTACAAGGTGATGGACGGTACCATTCCCTTGAGTTAACCGGCACAATAAAGAGATGGCCCAAGGGCCATCTCTTTTTTTATGTGCAGCGCTCCATTTGTTCGCTGCACCGCCTCGGAAGGAATTTTTATGCTGTTTATGGGTTATCTGCTGCTGGGGGCGTTCGCCGGCATGCTAGCGGGATTGTTCGGCATCGGCGGCGGTCTCATCATAGTGCCCGTGCTGGTGCTGAGCTTTCACGCCCAGGGCGTTGCGCCCGACATCATTACCCATCTGGCACTCGGTACCTCGCTGCCCACCATGATCTTCACCGGCTTCAGCTCGCTGCGTGCCCACCAGGAGGCCGGTGCGGTCGACTGGGTGATGATCCGCCGGCTCGGCGCCGGCATGCTGGTCGGGGCCTGGCTCGGCGGCATGACCGCCAACCTGCTCAGTGCCAGCACCCTCAACATCATCATCGGCTGCTTCGCCTGGACCATGGCGCTGCAGATGGGGCTCAACCTCAAGCCCAAGGCGGAGCGTCATCTGCCGGGGGCGCTCGGCACCGGCATCGCCGGCACCGTCATCGGCTGGATGTCGGCCTTGTTCGGCATCGGTGGCGGCTCGCTGACCGTGCCTTATCTGAGCTGGAACAGCGTGCCGATGCGCAACGCCGTGGCGGCCTCCGCCGCCTGCAGCATGCCCATCGCCCTGGCGGGCAGCCTCAGCTACCTCTATGCCGGCTGGAACAATCCAGACCTGCCAGAGTGGAGCCTGGGGTTCATCTATCTGCCGGCGCTGCTCGGCATCGTGCTCACCAGTACCCAGTTTGCCCGGGTCGGGGCCAAGCTGGCGCACCGGCTCTCTCCCCAGCGGCTCAAGCAGGCGTTCGCCCTGCTGATGCTGCTGGTGGGTGCCAAATTCATGCTGTTTAGCTGAACCCTTGGCCAGATTGTTGAAAAATAAGGCGAACAGCACGAGCGAGGGCAGAAAGCCGTTGCATTGAGAGGCCAGTTTGCCTATTCTCCTCGCCGGTGGTCCTATTGGTCCTCTCGCATTGATAACCCGTCGACCTGGTCAGGACCGGAAGGTAGCAGCCAAGGCGGGGGACTCGAGTGCCGGGATGTGGCTGGTAGGGCCACCACTTGTTTCTGCAATTCAATAAGTTACAGCTAATTACCCCCTTCAGACCGCTTGGTAATCCACTTTGTGTGGATGGATCAGGAGTCTTCTCTGTGAATCTCTCGCTCAGTTACCACTGTATCTGGGCTTACCGGAAAGTCACCACGCTTCTCTGTGGTCGTCCTACAGAGAGCAAAAATCCCTGCATACCCGAGACAAGCCTTGTGCTTTCCACAAGGTGACCCAGTTGTCGGCCAAGTCCAGACCCACATCTGGTGTGTCGCCTGTCGCACAGCCAGAGACCGCCTGGCAGCAGTGATTGGCCAAGATGATGGCTCCGGCGGTTATGTCGCTTGTACCACTCCTCCTGGCCCCAAGTCGTAGATATTCCAATAGAAGAGGGCCGCTCTTTGAGCCTGCTGCCATAGCCATCTTCATCCAGGCACCAATGCTCGCGGCTCATCGGGTGACAGGCAATGACACCAGTGGCGTTGTGTAAATATTTACGCTGCGGCGGTTTAATCAGTGGAGTGTGCCGGGCATCACCAGAATGGCAGGGTGGGGGCGCTGTTCTACCTGCCTTTGTGCTGGGATAGCAAGATATTCCGTGGCTATGTATGTTCTCTTGGATTGTGGTCAGGCAATTTAGACCGAGATAATCAACATGTGAGCGGCAGTGCATGTTGCACATAATCGGTGATGTGATCGATCACCTGATTGACGATGAAGGGTTGATTGTCTCTGCGTCGATAAATGAGATATATCTTTTTATAATGATTCAACCGGTAATCGAAGAGTGGTATTAGCCTTTCTGAATCGAGATGCTCCTGTACCGTGTAGTAGGGTACATAAATAATGCCGAGACCATTTTTTGACATTTCGATAGCGGTTGACATGTTGTTGCAACTGATCTTGCCTGCGATATCAATTTTGACCTGTTGCTTGTCGATGGTAAATATCCACTGCCTCCCATCTTTTGCAGGGAGCATGTTATCTTCCCAAATGATACAGGCTGCCTTGCTAAGGAAGGAGGGATCATGAAAAGTGGTATTGAACAAGGTTGGTGAGGCAAAACAGTTATAGCCTATCTCGGCAATCTCTCTCACAATGATGTTATCATCCTTGGGTATTGTGGAAGAGACAATCAGATCCCATTCATCATTGTTATCTGGCGCATACTCTCCCAGGGTTGCAATGAGTCTGATGCTGACATCTCCCTGTATTGTTGTCAAACAAGGTGAAATCTTGCTGGCGATGAAATTCAAGGCAAGATCATCTCCGTATATATAAACTTCACCACAGGCCGAGTTTTTATAGCCCGCGATAAAATTATCCAGTTCACCATAAGCCATCAGAATGTTATCCACTTTTTCAATGAAGTTTTTCCCCATTGTTGTGGTGGTCACACCGGCATTGTCTCTATTGAATATTTTAAAACCGAGACCTTTCTCCAGATCACTGATGATCTTGCTGACGTATGGTTGGTGAGAATTGAATTTGACTGCGGCCGCGCTCATGCTTTGCAACTCATCAACTGTTTTTGCAATGATGAGTGATTTTAATTTTATGGATGTAAGTTTTTTCATCTCTGACCACAATAATAAAGTAATGTTAGAGAGATATTATTTCATGTTTCTTGAATGGCTTGATATACAAGAATTGTTATGACGACATATATTTTTTTTGTGGTGACAGTTTTGCCATACCTGTGTAAAAAGGCAAAAAGGATAAACCATCAAGAAATACGTTATTGTAGTATGCACCACTTATTGGATTCAGATGGGCTTATTTATGATTGTATAAAGCACGGAGGGGAGTTATGTCTGGTTTGATTGCGGAGCTCAGAGATAAGGGTGTTGATCTGCAACCCTATCGACTGATGGGGATTGAACAAATCGAATCATTCAATGCAAAACGCCGATCCTTGTTCAACCCAGCCATCATACATTCGCTCAAACCGCTTGTGCAGGAGTTGTTCACTGCCGATTCCATAAGAAATCATATGGATGCATCTTTAAATGGTGCTGTTGTTGCGGATGAGCGATTATCTGAGTTGTTCTATCGACCTCATGACACCCAGTCTGCGGTTGCCTTTTACAATAGTTGTGATGCCATCTCGCTTGTCGAATTGACACTGTTGCAATTAAGCGATGCACTGTTGAATGCTTTGAGAGAAGAATCAACCGCTTTATTTTTTAAAGTAGAATCCAGAGTGTTATATGCGCTTGGGGATGCTCTGATTTACTTTTCGGAGGTGTTTTTAGAGCATGGTGTCAGGCTCCATATAGAAGTCAGCCAGTATCCTTTGATATCAAGTGCATTACCAGTAAGTACTCTGGTGAAATTACATGAACATGGCGTCATTTTGGTGATGGACAACTTCGATTGGCGAGGTGGTGACTGGCGTGAGCGTTACCTGTCGAGTGGAATATTCAGTTGTGTAAAGTTTGATACGCCCCCTTTGTTGCAAAGCGAGATAAATGTTTTCAAAGATGCATTGTTGTCATTGCAGGAGACTTTCAGGATGAAAACCATTGTCAGCAAAGTGGAAACAAAGAGGCAGAGCGAGGTAGTGCTCTCCACTGGCTGTTGGGCAGTGCAGGGTTTTTATTACGCCAGGCCAAGAAGTGTCAACTTGATGGACCTGCAATCATTGTGAAGTGGCTTCACTATCATCGCTTGTTCAGATTGAATGCGAGCATATGTAATGCGGTTGCCCTTGCGATGTGTATTATATTTTCTATCGTTGCCATGTACGCAGTATTCAATCATGAAAAGCGAGATGTTATTGCGCAGAGCAACAGAGATGCCCGTCGAGCCATATTGGGTATTAACAATATTTTTCAAGTGGTGGAAGGGGGGATGGATGACATAGTGGCGCGCAGTAAAAAAGTGGGTTGCCCCGAGCTGACAAAGATGCTGGTTGATACCGCAACCCGTAATGCTTATGCCATGATTTACTCTTTTCTGGATCAATCCGGTGAAATTTGCTCATCCTATAAAGACAACAGCCTGAATGTCGCTGGTATTGTCTCGAGGCTTAACGTGTCGGCACGGCAGGAGGGTGTTCATCTTGATGTCATACTCGGTCATCCGGTATTTTTTCTCTCTCGACATGGCCCAAGTGGCAGCGTCATGGCTTTCATCGATGCAAGATATATAGCGGATCTGATTGCCGACAACAATAGACTGAACAATATCGTCAATTATAAACTGACCATAGACACGATACATGACACTCAGTTGTTGCAGGGGATGGGGCTTCAGGTTGAGAGAGCTCCTCCTGTTGCCGTATTGAGTCACTCAGATAAATACGGTTTTGGTATTGTTCCTTATATTGAAGGTGACCTCTATATCATCATGGCCATGATGGATAGCTATGGCTGGTTGATGGTAGCCATCATGGTTCTCTCGCTTGTTGCATATATGCTGATACGGCACTGGCTTGCCAGCATTGATTTCACTGAGATCGATATACGCAAGGGGATTGCCAACCATGAATTCATACCCTATCTCCAACCAGTGGTGGATAGTCGGTCACAAGCGGTAATTGGTAGCGAAGTGCTGGTGAGGTGGTGTCATCCTGTATACGGGCTGCTCAGCCCTGCTGAGTTTGTAACCCAGGCAGAACGGAGCGGAGCCATCATTCCCATGACGGAACGGTTGATGGCATTAGTTGCCGAAAAAATCAGCGTGGCTGACGTCACACTGCCGCCGGGGTTCACCATCAATTTCAATGTTACCCTTTCACATTTGCTCAATCCCTCCCTGAAAACAGCCTGCGAAGCGTTTTTGAAGGCGTTCGAAAGAGGTGACAAACCCAGACTATGTCTTGAGCTGGTGGAGCGAGAATCACAATTGCATCACTCGGAGCCGGTACTGATGGGGGCATTCAGATCTCTGCAAGCTTCCGGTGTCTGCTTTGCCGTGGACGATTACGGCACTGGCTACTCGTCCCTAAAGCACATCCATTCGTCTTTTATCGGTGCCATCAAGATAGACAGATTGTTCGTGCAGGACATTGAACGGAGCACGATGGCCTATCAGATCGTGATGAATATCATGGACCTGGCAGATCGCATTGGTGCCAGCGTCATTGCCGAAGGCATTGAGACGCCGGCGCAGGTAGCACTGTTAAGAAAGGCAGGGGTCGATCGCTTTCAGGGGTATCTCTACGGCAAGCCGATGCCGCTAGATACCTTCATCGCTCACTGTCTGCCTGCGCAGCACGACATGCGTCTATCGGGCGGCAGCCGGGGTTAGCCTGCTATGACGCAGGGCCTGGCTCACTCAGGTCGGCGACAATCTGCCAGAAGGCGTCGATGAGCGGGCCCTTGCTGTGGGGCGGGCGGATCAGGCCGATGATCCAGCTCGCCTCGGTATCACGCAGCGGCAGGGTCAGCACATCCGGGTGCTCTATGGTGGTGGAGGAGGGCACCAGGGTCCAGGCGATGTCGGCGGCGGCGGTAGCGACGCCGGCGGCGAAGTCGTTGACGTACTGGATATCGCGAAAGCGCAGCCCGCTCTGGGCCAGATAGTTCATCAGGTGATCATAAAACGAGGGGGCTTTGTCCCGGCGCAAGATAGCCAGCGGCTTGTCCACCAGATCCGCCAGTTCGCGCACGCCGGCGTAGCTGGCCGGCAGCACGGCGACAAAGTGCGCCCGTACCACCGGCAGACAGTGCCACCCCTTGGGGGTGGGCAGGCGGCAAAAACCCAGATCCAGCTTGCCCTCGTTCAGAGCCAGCAACTGGTGGTGAGTGGAGAGATCGTTGAGCTCTATGGTGACCTGTGGGCGTTCGGTGCGAAAACGGGCGATGGCAGCGGGCACCAGGATCTTGGTGGCAACCCCGAAGCCGATGCGCAGGGTGCCGCTGTTGCCCGCCAGCACGTCACGGGCGGTGCGACCGAGTTGCTCGCTGGCCGCCACCAAGGCGCTGGCATCCTGGTAAAGGGCCCGCCCCAGCACGGTGAGGCGGGTACTGCTGGCATTGCGCTCGAACAGCTCGCCGCCCAGCTCCTCTTCTAGCCGCCGTATTTGCTTGCTCAGGGCCGACTGGGTGACGTGCTGGCGCACCGCTGCCTGACCGAAGTGCAGCACTTCTCCCAGGGTGACGAAGGCTTTCAGATCCCGTAACTCCATCCCGGCCCCTATGATTCCTGTTTGGAATGTTGAATGGTTTGATTTGTCATTGGACGGAATTTTATAACTGTTCGATGCTTATGCCAATTCCATTGGGCGCCGCCAGTCGGCGCGATAGAGGTGGCCGGTGCCACCGCCGCAGAAGGAGCAACCCAGATGCATCACCACAAGTTCAACGACTTCCCCGCCGATTTTCTGTGGGGCGCCGCCTCCGCTGCCTACCAGGTGGAAGGGGCCTGGAACGCCGATGGCAAGGGCCCCTCGGTGTGGGATCTGTTCACCAAGTTGCCGGGCAAGACCTTTGAGGGCAGCAACGGCGACGTGGCGGTGGATCACTACCACCGCATGGAGGAGGATGTGGCGCTGATGGCGGAAATGGGGCTCAAGGCCTACCGCTTCTCGGTGAGCTGGCCGCGCATCTATCCCACCGGCCGCGGCGAGGTGAACGAGGCGGGGCTGGCCTTCTACGAGAAACTCATCGATACCCTGCTGGCGCATCAGATAGAGCCGGTGCTCACCCTTTATCATTGGGATCTGCCCCAGGTGCTGCAGGATGAATACGGCGGCTGGGAAGACCGACGCATCATCGAAGATTTCGAGCACTACTGCGTGACCTTGTATCAGCGCTTTGCCGGCAAGGTGAAGTACTGGGTGTCGCTCAACGAGCAGAACTACAACCTGACCAACGCCTATCAGCTCGGCACGCACCCGCCCGCAGTGCAGGATCGCAAGCGCTTCTTTGCCGCCAACCACATCGCGTTCCTGGCCAACGCCCAGGTCATCAAGGCGTTCCGCCAGCACGTGCCGGGGGGGCTGATCGGCCCTAGCTTTGCCTACTCGCCCGCCTATCCGGCGTCGTGCGACCCCAAAGACATGCTGGCGTTTGAAAACGCCGAGGAGTTCACCAACCTCTGGTGGCTGGATGCCTACTGCTTTGGCCGTTATCCGCAGGCGGCGCTTGCCTACCTGCGGGAGACCGGCGAGGCGCCGGATATCCTGCCCGGCGATCTCGAGCTGTTGCGGGAAGGGACGCCCGACTACATCGGGGTCAACTACTACTACACCCTGACCTTCACCGACAACCCGCTCGGCGGCCAGACCCTGCAGCGTATCAACACCACGGGGCAGAAGGGTACCACTCCCTCGAGCGGCATTCCCGGCCTCTACAAGACGGCCCCCAACCCGCACCTTGAGACCAGCAACTGGGACTGGGCCATCGACCCGACCGGGATGCGCATCGCCCTGCGCCGGCTCTCCTCCCGCTACGGTCTGCCGCTGATGATCACCGAGAACGGCCTCGGCGAGTTCGACAAGCTGGCAGAGGGAGATCGGGTGCACGACGACTACCGCATCGACTATCTGCGCAGCCACGTCAAGGCGTGCCAGGAGGCGCTGCAGGACGGGGTGGAACTGCTGGGCTATTGCGCCTGGTCGTTCACCGACATCCTGAGCTGGCTCAACGGCTACCAGAAGCGCTACGGCTTCGTCTTTGTGGAGCGTGACGAACAGGGCGGCTCCCTGCGCCGGCTCAAGAAGGACAGCTTCTACTGGTACCAGACGGTAATAAGCTCGGGCGGCAAAACGCTCTAGACAAACTGAGCAGTAGTAATTCGACAGGCTCCGCCCACCGGCGGGGCCTGTTGTTTTTGGTGTGAAGGATAAGGTGAGACGAAAGAGGGTGTCCGCAATGGGATGTGAGGTCAGTGATAGCTGGCGTCCACGGTCTCTTCCGTGTTGTGGGCAAGATGGGTCATGGCATAGATGAAGAATTCGGCTGGGGAGAGCGGCTTGGAGTAGTAGTAGCCCTGGATCTCGTCCACCCCGATATGGGCCAGCTGCTGCAGTTCATGCAGGTTCTCCACCCCCTCGGCCACTACTACCAGCCCCAGCTGATGGGATAGCTTGGTGATGGACTCGACGAACATGAATTGCCGCGGGTCGGTCTCGATGTTGCTGACGAAGGACTTGTCAATCTTGAGCTTGTCAAAGCTCAGAGACATCAGATAGGAGAAGGAGGACCAGCCGGTGCCGAAATCATCCAGTGCGATGCGCACGTGGATGTGTTTGAGCTCCTTGAAGATGCGCTGGCTGAGCGGCAGATCGTCGAGTGCGATGGTTTCGGTCAGCTCCAGAATGAGCTGTTCGGCGCGCAGCGGGCTCTGTTGCAGCATCTCGTTGACCTGGTGGAACAGGGCCGGGGTGAACATGGAGTTGGAGAGGTTGATGGCCAGCTCCAGCTTGTCCACGAAGCTGGCCGGCAGTTGCGACATGTCGTGGTTGACCCGGCTGAAGATCCATTTGCCGAGCAGCTCGCCGAGGCCGTTCTCCTCCGCCATGGCGATGATGTCCAGCGGGTTGATGAAGCCGTATTCGGGGTGATGCCAGCGGATCAGCACCTCGGCCCCCATGTTGTAGGCATTGCCCGGTTTTATCACCGGCTGATAGTGCAGATAGAGGGTGCTGTTGGAGATGATATTCAAATGTTCGCGTAGCTCGGCAGCCAGTTTCCGGTTGCGACTGTAGTGCTCGAACATCCGGTGGTTGAACACCTGCAGGTGGTTCTCCTTGAGCTTTTTGGCATTGGCGAGGGCAATGTCGGCGAACAGGATCAGCTCCTCGATCTTGTGGGCCGTGATGGGGTGCTGGCTTATCCCCATGCTGACGCGCACCCGGTGCGCCGGATCGGCCTGAAAGACGGTGGGCCTCAATTCATCCAGCAGCCGGACAAGGTAGGGAACACGGTGCTCGATGGGCATGGCGCCATAGATGAAGAGGGCAAATTCATCGCCGCCCATGCGGGCGATGAAGGCCTGGTCATGGGCATATTCTCTGATCTGGTTGGCCACCATGGTGAGCAGTTCATCTCCGGCGGCATAGCCCAGGCTGTCGTTGACCTCCTTGAAGTTGTTCAACTCGACCAGGCAGATGGTCAGGGTACAGTCGGCGGGCTGTTTGCCCTTGGCCAGCCGCTCCAGCCGGGTCATGAAGGCGGCCCGGTTGGGCAGCAGGGTCAGTGGGTCATTCCAGGCCAGGAAGTATTGCAGCTTCATCTCCCGGGAGACCACGAACAGGATGAGCAGGCCGATGGCCAGCAGGGCGACCAGTACCAGTACGTGCCCTTCCTTGGACTGCTGCAGCTCCTGACGCTGCTTGATGGCGGAGGGGCCGGTGAAGTTCATCACCATCAGATCCCGGATGGAAGGCAGCAGCTTGTTCATTCTGCCTTCCATCTCGGCCAGCCGGGCTGAATCGGGGGTGGGGTTGACCACGTCCTGCTCATACTCCTTGAGCACCTCAAAGAAGGCGCCGACTCTCTCGCTGGCCTGGTAGCGGGAACGAATAAGGGCGGTCTCCTGTCCGGTCAGGAAGATGTCCAGCCGGTTCCAGGCGATGTCATAGGCCTTGTTCAACTGCCCGGCATCGGTCTGACCGCTGCGATACAGCGACAGCTGCTCGTCAAAACCGTGCAGCTCCAGCTCCAGCTGGGCCAGAGACCAGGCGGAGAGCTGGTTGTATTTGACCATGTCATTGAAGGTGCGATCGTAATTGAAGAGTGACCAGATGGTCACCCCCAGAAAGGAGACCATGATAAAGGCAAGGGAGAGGAACTTGCCCTTGATCATCATTACATCCCTTCAAGCTTGAGCACTTGCCACACCATCAGGCTGTGATATTGCTCGATATTGAGCTCGGGGTGGTCCGACAGGGGGTAGATGACCCAGACCGGGCCCTTGTTGCGCAGGGTCAGTGCCTTGCCATCTTCCTCGATGGCCAGCAGCACGGGATATTTCTCGACATCTTGCCGCGGGATCACCGCAAAGTAGTCGTTCTGGGCCATCACTTTTATCTTGTCGGCAGTGACGCCGAGGGTATCGAGCACCGTCTTGAGCAAGACGCCGCGATAGACATGGGAGCCCTTGGTCCAGGGAGTGGTAGTGGTGACGCTGGCTTGCGGCAACGCTTGCAGCTGGGCGCGGCTGTACTCCATCTTGTCGGCGTTGTTGCAGCAACCCTTGGCGGCGACGCTGAGGATCACCTCATCGGCACTGTAGGCCTGACCGCAGAAGAGTAAAGACAAGAGGTAAAACAGGGGTAAGGTTAGCGCTTTCATGGTGGGTTCCTTATTGGCAACTTATTGATATCCAGCCTGTTGAGGCCGTTTCGCTCTAACCATAGACCATTTCCGAATGACTATTGATGATGGTTTCAAGTAACCACAAGTCATCATTTTTTTTCACATCTATTACACAACCGGCACGTGCCTTGCCAAATTGATCCAACTCATCTTTTTATCAATTAGATGAGGGGTATCTGGGTGAGGCTACCACCAGAGTTCATATTCTGATTTAAATTCAATGTGTTTACCCGGCCCCAGACACGGGATGTTTCACGTTGGCAGATGTGGACACGCATCATGAACAGCAACACCCCATACACCCGCAGCGGTGAGCACGTTTCCCAGCAGGTTGATTTGCGCCAGGTGGTATACGCCTTGTCGGCGTCGCTGGATCTGGTCGGCATCGGTGATGTGGCGCACGGCAAGCGGGTCGGCATCATGGCTGCCGAGTGCGGCAAGGCGCTGGGAGCCAATGCCTGCGAGCGAGCCTGTCTGTTCGAACTGGGGGTGCTGCACGACATCGGCGTCTCCTCCACCTTCATTCATTGCCATCTGGTCAGCGAGTTTGACTGGGAGTCCTCCCAGTTCCACTGCGAGGTCGGTCATGACCTGCTCAAGGACTTTCCACCGCTGGCGCCCCTGGCGGAGCCCATCCGTTATCACCACACCCACTGGCACCGGTTGGTACAAACCCCTGGATTGGCGGCGGGCGTGATGCGCCATGCCAATCTTATTTTTCTGGTGGACCGGGTGGATGCCCTGGCGGCACCTCATTACGGCGACGGTTCCCTGCTGATGCACACCCACGAGATCCGGCAACGGATCGAGGCGTGCGCCGGCGAGTTTTTCGATCCCGAGCTGGTGGCGGCCTTCCTCTTAGCGTCCCGCTCGGAGGCGTTCTGGCTGCAACTGGAGGGGCGTGCCATCAGCGACTACATGCACGACATGCTGAGCGAGCGGGAACCCTGTCTCACCAGCAACGGCGAGCTCAAGCAGCTGGCGCGGATCTTCTCGGCCATCGTCGATGCCAAGAGTCCCTTCACCGTGGCCCACTCCCTCGGTGTGGCCAGACTGGCCCGGCTGCTGGCCGAACTGATGGGCATTGAAGAGGGGCACTGCGAGCAGTTGGAGATTGCCGGGTTGCTGCACGATCTTGGCAAGCTGCGGGTGCCTGACGAAATCCTCGACAAGGCGGGCTCACTCGATGAGCGGGAGCGGGCCATCATCAATACCCACAGTTTCGAGACCTATCAGATCCTGCGCCATATCGACGGCTTCGAGGCGATCGCCCTGTGGGCCTCCTATCACCATGAAGAGCCCAATGGCTGCGGTTACCCTTTCCACCTGACCGCCGAAGCGATGCCGCTGGAGGCGAAGATCCTGCGGGTGGCCGATATCTTCCAGGCCATGGTGCAGAACCGACCCTACCGGGAGGGGTTGAGCGCCGGGCAGGCGCTCGGCTTTTTGCAGCAACTGGCCAGCCAGAGCCGGGTCGATGTGGAAGTGGTTGCGACCCTGGCCGCCCATCTGCCGCAGGCGCTGTGTGCCGCCTGCGGACAGGCGCCTGACGTCAGCTTAAGCCACTGACGGGCTGCCCCTGCTGGCAGCGCCGTATCCTCTGCGGGGACAGGTCTAGAGGAACATGCCGCCCGAGGCTTCGATGCGCTGGGCATTGATCCAGCGGCTGTCAGGGGAGAGCAGGGCGGCAATCACGCCACCGATGTCTTCCGGCTGGCCCACCCGTCCCAAGGCGGTCTGACTGGCGATGAAGTCGTTGACGGCCTGATTGTCCCGCACCACACCCCCGCCAAAGTCGGTCTCGATGGCCCCCGGCGCCACCACGTTGACGGCGATGCCGCGCGGCCCCAGCTCCTTGGCCAGGTAGCGGGTCAGCACTTCGACACCCCCCTTCATGGCCGCATAGGCGGCATAACCGGGCAGCGCAAAGCGGGTGAGCCCGCTCGACAGGTTGAGGATGCGCCCGCCATCACGGATCAGCGGCAGCAATTGTTGCGTTAGAAAGAACACCCCCTTCAGGTGAATGTTGAACAGGGTGTCGAACTGCTGTTCGGTGGTCTGCTCTATGGTGGCGTGAATGCCGATGCCGGCGTTGTTGACCAGAAAATCGATCTGCTGGCGCTGCCATGCGCCCAGCTGCTCGCGCACTTGGCTGGCGAAGGCGGCAAAGCTGCTGCTGTCGGCCACATCAAGGGGCAAGGCGTGGGCTTTGACGCCGAGTGCGGTCGCCTCGGCCACCACGGCCGCCGCTTCATCGGCCTGACTGCGATAGGTGATGATGAGATCGATGCTGCGGGCGGCGAGGGCCAGCGCCGCCTGTTTGCCAAGGCCGCGGCTGGCGCCGGTGATGAGTGCGATGGGGTGGGCCATGTGGGAACTCCTGTCTGTGGGTAATGCGCTCGGGATGAGCCGGTGTGATCACTCTATTGTCCGTTGTTGATTGGATAAATAAGGTGATAATGAATGCACTGTTCCAATTGGCGAGACAATGGCGGGATGGATCAACTGGATGCGATGAGGATGTTTGTGCGGGTGGCGGAGCTGGAGAGCTTTACCCGCAGTGCCGAACAGCTAGGAGTCCCCAAGGCGACGCTCTCGGCGACCATTCGGCGGCTGGAGGAGCAGATGGGCACCCGCTTGCTGCACCGCACCACCCGGCGCGTGCAGCTGACCCCGGATGGCAAGCTCTGTTACGCCCGCTGTCAGGATCTGCTGGCGGACATGGAGGAGTTCAACGCGCTGTTTCGCCAGCAGGGGCAGCTGAGCGGCCAGCTGCGGGTGGACATGCCGAGCCGGATGGCCCGCCATTTGGTGATCCCGGCGCTGCCCGCCTGGCTTGCGGCCCACCCCGACCTGCAACTGCTGCTGAGCAGCACGGACCGGCGGGTCGATCTGGTACGGGAGGGCTTTGACTGCGTGATCCGGGTCGGGGCACTCGAGTCCTCCAGCCTGGTGGCGCGCCCCCTCGGCCACTACCGCCAGATCAACTGTGCCAGCGCTGGCTACCTGGCCCGCCATGGAACGCCGCGCAGCCTGAGCGAGCTGAGCGACCATCGGTTGGTGCACTACGGTGGCGGCAGCGGACCCAGGGAGAGCGGTTTCGAGTATCTGCAGGCGGATGGCTCTCGCGCCGTGCTGGCGATGAGCGGGGCGCTCACGGTGAACGACAGCGAATCCTATCTGGCGGCGGCGCTGGCCGGGCTTGGCATCATCCAGCTGCCGCGAGTCGGGGTGGAGCCACTGCTGGCCAGCGGCGAGCTGGTGGCCATCCTGCCAAAGTGGCAGGCGCCGCCGCTACCCATTCACGCCCTCTATGCCCATCGCCGTCAGCTGGCCCCCCGGGTGCAGGCGTTCATCCAGTGGTTGAGCGGCATTCTGGCATCAGCCCTGGAGCCTGACGGACTACGCGATGGCGGGCAGCCAAGCATCGGGAGCGACGCGGCCGATTGACTCGTTGACGTTCCGCTCATCGGCGGCCGGTGCTGCGGGCCTCTCTATGGTTGCCATCGACAATCCCGGTTTGGCGCAAGGGGCGGGCTTGGGCATAATGGCGCCCCATGTTGGTCGCCCCTTTGCTGCGCGGCCAGAGCCAGCAACAGTGCAGAGGAGATGAGATGAAATTTATCGGAGCCCACGTCAGTGCGGCCGGCGGGGTGGAGAACACCATCGCCCGTGCCCAGGCCATCGGCGCCAATGCCTTCGCCCTGTTTACCAAGAACCAGCGCCAGTGGCAGGCGGCGCCGCTTTCCGAGGCCAGCATCCACGCCTTCAAGCTGGCCTGCGAGAAGGGGGGCTTTCGCCCCGAGCAGATCCTGCCCCATGACAGCTACCTCATCAATCTGGGTCATCCCGACCCCGACGGTCTCGCCAAGTCCCGTGACGCCTTTCTGGACGAAATGAAACGCTGCGAACAGCTGGGGCTCTGCTACCTCAATTTTCATCCGGGCAGCCACCTGAAGCAGATCCCGGAGGCGGCCAGCCTCAAGCTGGTGAGCGAATCCATCAACTGGGCGCTGGAGCGCAGCCAGGGGGTGACGGCGGTGATCGAAAACACCGCCGGTCAGGGCACCAACCTCGGCTGGTCGTTCGAGCATCTGGCCACCATCATCGACGGGGTGGAAGACAAGAGCCGGGTCGGCATCTGTTTTGACACCTGCCACGCCTTTGCCGCCGGTTATGATCTGCGTACCGCAGACGCTTGCGCCGCCGTCTTTGCCGAGTTCGAACAGACGGTCGGCTTTCAGTACCTGAAGGGGATGCATATCAACGGCGCCAAGTGTACCTTCGGCAGCCGGGTCGATCGCCACCACAGCTTGCGCGAGGGGAACCTGGGGGAGGCGGTGTTCCATCACATCATGAATGACGATCGCTTCGACGGCATTCCGCTGATCCTTGAGACCATCGACGAGTCCATCTGGGGCGACGAGATCCGCTGGTTGCGCAGCCTGGCGAAGGCATGATGACCGACCGGCAGACAGCATAAGGAAACAGGGATGCAACAGAGATCAAGCGACCAGCCGCTGCGCTGGGGGATTGCCGGGGCGGGGGCCATTGCCCGCCGTTTTTGTCAGGATGTGAACGAGCACGCCAGTGGCAGCCGGGTGGTGGCGATCGCCGCCCGCGATCAAGCGCGGGCGCAGGCCTTCGCCGATGAGCAGGGGCTGCCCCAGGCTTATGGCAGCTATCAGGCGCTGGCGGCCAGCCCCCAGGTGGAGGCGGTCTATGTGGCGGTGATCCACCCGGAGCACGCCGCCCTGATCGAACTCATGCTGCTGGCGGGCAAGCACGTGCTGGTGGAAAAACCGGCGGTGACCCGGGTGGCGGACTGGGATCGGCTGGTGCGGCTCGCCGCCGAGCGGGGCCTGCTGTTGATGGAGGCGATGAAGGTGATGTGCTTCCCCGCCATGCGCGAATTGCTGGGGCGGCTTGCGGCCCTGCCAGCTCCCGACAGACTGCGGGCCGCCTTTGGCTCGGTGCAGACGCGGGACGGCAAGCTGTTCGACCCGGCGCTGGCCGGCGGCGCCGCCTGGGATGTGGGGGTCTATCCGCTCTGGCTCTATGCCGCCTTGTGTCACCAGCTCGGGCTGGCGGCGGGTGAGCCCGAGGTCACGCTGTCTCGTCAGGCGGGCGAGGTGGACGAAGCCGCCCGCTTTGATTTTGTCGGCCCGCTCAAGGCCGAACTGGCCGCCTCCATCGTGGCGGATCTCGACAAGTCGGCCTGGCTGTCCGGGCCCGGCTGGGCGCTGGAGCTGGTGGGCAAGTGGTGGAATCCCCAGCAGATCGTCTGGCGGGGCGGTGACCCTCTGCCAGCCTGGCCGCACGACATTGCGTTGCCGGTCGGGGGCGGCGGCATGCAGCACGAGGCGGATCACTTTGCCGCCTGCGTCAGAGAAGGATTGAGCGATTCGCCCTGGGTGCCGCAGGCGCTGAGCAGACAAGTGCTGGGCTGGGTCGAGCGGGGATTGCTGCCTGCTGAACGCTGAGTCACAAGGCTGAATGACAAAGAGGGAGAGCCTGGGCTCTCCCTCTTCTATTGCTGTTGATACCCCGGCGGCAAGTGCATGCGGGGCAATAGGCTGCCCGATCATCCCATTGGCTCAGGTGCTGCTGGCATCGCTGTGCAACACATCCTCCTGGGCGCGGCAAAATTGCAGAAAGCGGCGCAGGGTGGCGGAGTGATACTTCTGCCGGTGCCAGATGAGGGAGAGCTGACGGGGGAAGTGGCGGGTCAGGGGCAGGGCCACCAGGCGGCCGGCCTGCAACCGATCCGACACCGCCAGGTGGGAGATGAAGGAGATGCCGAGCCCCTTCTCGACCGCCAGCATCACCGCCTCCAGGGTATTGAGTTCGAGCCCGGCCTGCCAGCGGGGCAGCTCGGGCTGGATCTGCTGCTCGAACTGCTCGCGGCTGCCGGACTGGGGCTCGCGCAGCACCCAGGTCTCATCGCTCAGCTGGGCGAGGGAGAGACGGCTGCGACCGGCGAGGGGGTGAGCGGGCTGAGCCACGATCAGCATCTCGTCGTGGAGCCAGGGCTCGCTGACCAGATCCGGGTGGTGGTTCTCCCCCTCGATCAGCGCCAGATCCAGCTCGAAGTTGGCCAGCAGGTGGCAGAGTTGGTGGGTATTGGTGATGGTGACGCGGGGTGGCTGTCCCAGCTCCTGCTTGCTGGTGGCGAGCAGGGCCGGCAGCAGGTAGTTGCCGATGGTCTGACTGGCGCCCAGACGCAGCTGGCCGCTCGGTTCGGCATCCGGGCTGAACAGGGTTTCGATGTCTTGCATCCGGGTCAGCAGCTCCTCGGCCGCCGGTTGCAGCAGGCGTCCCTCGTTGTTGAGCTGCAATCTGGGATGAATGCGATCGAACAGCGGGGTGGCGAGCTGGCGTTCCAGCTCCTGCAACGACTGGGAGACGGCGCCCTTGCTCAGGCACAGTTCATTGGCGGCCAGCCCCAGATTGCCGTAACGGGCGATGGTGGCAAAGACCTTGAGTTGTTGCAGGGTCAGCTTCATGTTTGGATATCCTGAACGATTGATTTAATTCATTTAGATATCGTAAACGATACGGGGCCATTATCCTATGCCCATCGTCTCTCATCAGAGGTTTCAGACATGATCGCAAGAACCCGTCAATCCTTAGGCAAAGCCCCGACTCCCATGGCAGGGCTGGCACTCGGGATCGCCAGTCTCGGTTGGTGCTGGGAAAATGCCGGTCACTTCGATGGTCGCCTGCAGTTGCTGGGAGCAGCCATTGCCGCCGTGCTGCTGGTGATCCTGACCTTCAAGTTTCTGCTGCACCCGCGCCTGCTGTGGCAGGATCTGGCTCACCCCGTGGTCGGCAGCGTGGTGCCCACCTATGCCATGGGCACCATGGTGGTTTCCAAGGCGGTCGGCATGCTCGACGCTGGTCTGGGCGAGGGGCTCTGGCTGTTTGCCGTGCTGCTGCACCTGGCGTTCCTGGCCACTTTCGTCTGGCATCGGGCCAAACAGTTTGAAATCCACCACATGGTGCCGAGCTGGTTCGTGCCGCCGGTGGGGATCATCGTCGCGGACGTCGCCTTCCCGGGTGGCCAGTTTGCAGCGCTGGCCAACGGCCTGCTCTGGTTCGGCATGCTCTGCTACGGCCTGATGCTGCCGCTGATGCTCTATCGCCTCATCTTCAGCCATGAAGTGCCGGATGCCGCCAAGCCGACCATCGCCATCCTGGCGGCCCCCGCCAGCTTGTCACTGGCCGGTTACCTGACCGTGAGCGAGGAACCCTCCCTGCTGCTGGTGGCCGTGCTGCTGGGGATTGCGGTGCTGATGACCTGTATCATCTATCTGGCCTTCATCAAGCTGCTGCGTCTGCCGTTCTCACCGGGCTACGCCGCCTTCACCTTCCCGCTGGTGATCGGCGCCACCGCCCTGTTCAAGGTGAGCCACCTGGTCGAGCAGTGGCCCCAGGCTGCCGAGTATGTCGAGCAGATCCGGTTGCTGGCCCACTTCGAACTGGGCGCTGCCACTCTGATCGTCGGCTATGTGGCCCTGCGCTACCTGATGTTCTTCCTGCCGCTCGGCGGCAGCGACGAGATGGCGCACGGCATGGTTCGTCGCTAAGAAGAAGACGGTGAGAGCCGGGATACGGGGCGTTGATGAGCAACCTTGCAGCAGACAGGGGCCATCAACCGGATAATGACCAAGCGCTTCACCCTCGGGTGAAGCGCTTTTTGTACCGGTTCTGGCAGCGAAAGGTGCCATTCATGCCCGTTGGCGCCCCGTTTTTTGCGCCAGCGCCCAGCCTGGGGGGACAATGATGAATTTCACTGGTATTACCTGTCAGGACGAATACAATGCAGCTCCATTTTCTTAGCTTGATCCCCATCCATGTCTTCCCATGATCCCGTGTTTGACACCCGCTTCGAGGCCAGATTCCTGCATCCACGCTATTGGCTCAGCTGGCTGGCGCTTGGCGTACTGATGCTGCTGGCGTTCGTGCCGGTCCGTCTGCGCGACCGTCTCGCCGCCGCCCTGGCACCGCTGGTGTTCCGTATCTCGAAAAAGCAGATCTATATCGCCAGAACCAACCTGGCACTCTGTTTTCCGCAAAAGAGCGAGGCCGAGCGCGACGCCATCCTGATGACCTCGATCCGGGTCGGTCTCAAGAGTCTGCTCGGTTTTGGCGAGTTCTCCGTGCGCAGCCCCGCCTATCTGATGAGCCGGATGCAGGTCAGCGGCTGGGAGCATATCGAAGCGGAGCAGGCCGCCGGCCGACCGGTGATCCTGGTGGTGCCCCACAGCTGGCCGGTGGATGCGGCCGGTTACTACTTCACCCGGCGCGGGGTGCCCATGTGCACCATGATGAAGCGGGCGCGCAATCCGGTCTTTGACTGGCACCTCAATCGGGCCCGCGCCCGCAACGGTTGCCGGGTTTATGAGCGCAGTGCCGGCATCAAGGCGGTGATCCGTACCATCAAGGGCGGTCGCAGCTTCTTCTATCTGCCGGATCAGGATCATGGCCGCGAGAAGAGCATCTTTGCCCCTTTCTTCGGGCACCCCAAGGCGACGCTGCCGGCGTTGCCACGGCTGGTGCAGGTGAGCGGCGCCAAGGCGGTGCCGCTGCTGGCCTGCTATGACGAGGCCAAGCACTGCTACCGGCTGGAGATCGACGCGCCGTTTGACAACTATCCCACCGAGGACGTGATGGCCGACACCTGCCGGATGAACGACATGGTGCAGCAGCAGCTCTGCCGCGACCCCGGTCAGTACATGTGGTTCCTCAAGATCTTCGACACCCGCGAGGATCAGGTCGGCCTGGATGGCCGCTACGAGGCGGGGATCCAGCGCATCCGCAGTGGCTTGCAGCCGCTGCCCTGAGGCGGCACGCCTTTATGTCATATGGCCCTGCGGGGCCATTTTTATTGGCGATGGTGACCCGCCATGGGGGAGGGCTTCCTTGCCTGCCAGCCCGGTAGCCGGGGGGCGTGGCCGCCAAAGTGGAAAAATCTGTCAGGATAATTAAAATAACCGTTTATTTTCTATGACTTGATGGCGGCCATGTCCTCACACGATCCGGTTTTTGACACCTCATTTCATCCCCGTCTGCTGTATCCGCGCTGGTGGGGCAGCTGGCTGGCGCTCGGTCTGCTCTGTCTGCTGGCGCTGGTGCCCCATGGCCTGCGCGACCGGCTCGCCAACCGTCTGGCGCCCACCCTGCTTCGGATGTCAAAGAAGCAGGCCTACATTGCCGAGACCAACCTCAAGATCTGTTTTCCCGAGCTGGACGAGGCTGGCCGTCAGGCCCTGCTGCTCAAATCGATCCGGGTCGGTCTCAAGACCTTCATGGGCTTTGCCGAGCTGACCCTGCGCAGCGCCGCTCATCTGGCCAGCCGCGTCAAGGTGCGTGGCTGGGAGCATATCGAGGCAGAGCGGGCCGCCGGCCGGCCGGTGATCCTGGTGGTACCCCACACCTGGGCGGTGGACATGATCGGCCGCTACTTCGCCATTCGGGGGCTGACCATGTGCACCATGATGAAGAGCCCGAAGGATCAGGTGTTTGACTGGTACATCAACCGTGAGCGGGCCAAGGGCGGCAAGGTATATGAGCGCAGCGTCGGCATCAAGCCGGCCATCAAGGCGATCCGCAGCGGCGCCAGCTTCTTCTACCTGCCGGATCAGGATCACGGCCGCGAGGCCAGCATCTTCGTGCCTTTCTTCGGCTATCCCAAGGCGACCCTGCCGGCCCTGCCCAAGCTGGTGAAACTGACCGGCGCCAGGGCGGTGCCCATTCTTGCCTGCTATGACGAGGAGGAGGGCTGCTACCGGCTGGAGATCGAGCCGCCTTTCGATCCTTATCCCGGTGCTGATCTGGTGGCCGATGTCTGTGCCATGAATGGCATGGTGGAGCAGCAGCTGCGCCAGCATCCCGAGCAGTACATGTGGTTTCTCAAGATCTTCGAGACCATGGAGCACCAGCAGGGATCGGATGGGTTCTACGAAGAGGGCATTAAGCGGATCCGTGGCGATCTCCCTCCCGGGGAGTGAGGCCGGCCGACCCGGCGGCGCGGGTTATCGCACCGGGATCATCGCGGTTGCCGGCACGCCGGGCGCCGTCAGGAAACAGGGATAGGCAAGTGGCCCGGGAGGGGCTATCTTCTGATGCGCAAATAGGGTAAAAGGGCGGCCATGAAAATTCCAAATCGAATCCAACCTCTGGTTGATGACGGCCTGGTCGATGACGTCATCAGCCGGCTGATGAGCGGCAAAGAGGCCGACGTCTATGTGGTGCGCTGCGGCGACGAGATCCGCTGCGCCAAAGTCTATAAAGAGGCGTCCAAGCGCAGCTTCAAGCAGGCCGTGGTCTATCAGGAAGGGCGCAAGGTGCGCGGCAGTCGCGATGCCCGTGCCATGGAGAAAGGCTCCAAATACGGTCGCAAGCAGCACGAAGAGGTGTGGCAGAACACCGAAGTGGATGCCCTGTTCAAACTGGCGGCGGCCGGGGTGCGGGTGCCCAGGCCCTATGTCTGCCTCGATGGCGTGCTGCTGATGGAGCTCATCACCGACGAAGAGGGCAATGTCGCCCCCCGCCTCAACGACGTGGCGCTCTCTGCCGAGCAGGCGGTCATCGACCATGCCAAGGTGATCCGTTACGTGGTGCGCATGCTCTGTGCCGGCCTCATCCACGGCGATCTCTCCGAGTTCAACGTGCTGGTAGATGAACAGGGCCCGGTCATCATCGACCTGCCCCAGGTGGTGGATGCCGCCGCCAACAACCAGGCCAAGGCCATGCTGGAGCGCGACGTCAACAACATGCGCAACTACTACGGCATGTATGCCCCCGAGCTGCTCAAGACCCGCTACGCCCGGGAGATGTGGGCCCTGTATGAAGATGGCAAGCTGACCCCCGACAGCGAGCTGACCGGCTTGTTCGAGGAGAGCCGCGAGCAGGTGGATCTCGACTCCGTGCTGCACGAGATCGAGAGCGCCCAGGAGGAGGCACTGGCCCGTCAGGCCAGGATGAAGGCCGAAGAGGAAGACAGCTACTGATCTTGCTGGTGGCTGTGGTCAGTGAACAAAGAGCGCTTGTGGCGCTCTTTTTTATTGTCCGCCGCTCAGCCCTGTCCCCTTGGCCGGGGCCAGCCGGTAAAACCGGAGCCAGCAGCGATCGCCGGCATGGTAGCGGCGATCCAGCCATTGCCCGCCGGCGGCGGCAATGACCTTGAGCGAGGCGGCATTTGCCTCGTCACAGCTGATGAGCACGGGTTCGCTCAGCACATGGCGCTGCAGCCAGCCGAGCAAGGTGCGGGCGGCGCCTTCACCCCGGCGGGAGGGGCGGGTCTCGTAACCGATGTGGCCAAGCCACTGGCGGGTGGCGGAATTGTCGCCGTGACGCAGGCGCAAGGTGGCGAGGATCTCTTCCCCCTCGAGGGCAAGATAGGTGGTGGTGGGCGGGTAGCCCGGCGGCAGATGCAGCCCATCGGCATGGGCGAGCAACTCCTGCAGCCACTGATCCGGGTCGAATTGGGCCACCTGATAGAGCGGCAGCCCGGCGGCGCCACACTCGGTCACGTAGCGGCGGTAGGCGGGGGCGTCGGTCGGTCGAGCGGCCCGGCACTCGATGGGGGGTTGCATCAGGTCTGGGTGGCCAGGGGCCACAGCGGCCTGGGCTCGCTGTGGTGCGGTTCCTGGATGCAGGCGCGCTGGCGGCCGGCCTGTTTGGCGGCATAGAGTGCCCGATCCGCGCGCGGATAGGCCTGCTCGAAGCGCTCGCCCTGCTGCAGCGAAGTCAGCCCGATGCTGAGGCTGATGGGGCCACCAGCCAGCGGCCGGGTGGCGTCTGCTACCCGTTGCTGCAGGGTCTGGCAGCAGGCCGGCAGTGTTTGCGATGTCTCCATCACCAGCAGCGCCAGCTCGTCGCCGCCAAGGCGCCCGGCCAGCCCCGCCGGTGGCAGGCTCTCCCGGATCACCCGTCCCACTGCCCGCAACATGGCGTCGCCTGCGGGGTGACCGTGGCGGTCGTTGATCTGCTTGAAGTTGTCCAGGTCGATCAGCAGCAGCTGCCAGGGGCGGGCGCTGCGACAGGCGCGCGCCGCCAGCTGCTGCTCGAAATGGTGGCGGCTGTCCAGCCCGGTCAGAGCATCCAGGTTGGCGCGTCGCTCCAGCTCGCGCTGGGTGGCGAGCAGCGCCTGCTGCTGGCGAGTGTGCACCAGGCTCAGCAAAATGAAGCTGCGGGCGATGGTAAAGAGCAGGCTGAGCAGGATCACCGGGCCGAGCAGGGGATCGGTGAGGCTGGAGGCGGCCGACTCCGGCCACCACTGATGCTTGGCCATCCTGACCAGCTGCAGGGCCAGTTGCAGGGCGAGCAGCAGGATGGCGAAGCGCAGCACCCGGTAGGCGGGCGCCAGCCGCTGATAGCACCAGAGCTGCCACAGCAGCAGGCATATCTGCAGCGAGATGGCCCCGGAGAGCACCACGATCCGGCTGTGTATGTCATCCGGCGGCAACTGCGCGGCGGTGACGGCGAACAGCAGGAAGCCGGCGAGGGCAAGGAGCGGGCAGAGCCAGCCGAAACGGTCGGCCTCACGTCGAAAGAAGTGGCGCAGCCCCCGCTCATAGAGCAGCGGGGTGGCGATGATCAGCAGGTTGGTGAGCAGGATATTGGCAAGGGAGCTATCCCCCGTGAGGGTTCGCAGCAGCAGGCAGCCAAAGGCGGCGGCGATGGCCAGTTCGCTGGCCGACCAGTAGAGCAGAGAGCGCAGTGGTCGCTGGGTATGCCACAGGTAGGCGAAAATGGCCGCGACCCCGATGTGCGACAGGCTGACGAACAGCACCAGACTCAGCAACTGGGCCGAGGAAAACAGACTCTGCATCAAGGGTTTGGGCTCTTCCTGCCGGGAACGGCGCAGCGACCTCAGGGCCGGGTGACTGGGCCGGATCACAGCATGAATTGCGCCGCTGAGCAATGGTTTAAGTGATCCGGGCACGATCGCGGCAACAACCGCCACAAGAGGGCTGCTGACTCGATTAATCAGGGGCGGGGCATGACGCTGGGGTGTTTATGCTTCCCTCCCTCTTGGGTCAGTCGCTCACGACCGGCAGCCGCATGACGGTGGCCTCCCGGCCGAGGTGGTCCAGCAGGCGGCGCACGTCGTCGAGGCGGATAAGCAGGGTAGCGGTATTGACCAGCGGGTGGCACTGCACCCGCTCGGCCTGCCAGATCGTTTCATCCACCACCAGTTCCACCGCTTTTTCCCTGTCGCGCACCATGGCGAGCAGGGTGACGGAACCCGGGGTGAGGCCAAGCACAGATTCCAGGCGCTCTGGCGAGCCAAAGCTCAGCCGTTTGACGCCAAGGGCGGCAGCCAGGCCTTTGAGATCGACCCGGCTCTCTTCCGGCGTCACTACCAGAAACAGTCGCTCGCTCTTCGGGTCACGCAGGAAGAGGTTTTTGGTCTTGGCGGCGGGCAGCTTGGGCAGCAGCCGGCTGGCCTCCTCGCAGGTGAAGACGGGGGCGTGATCGATGCGCTGATAGGGAATGGCCAGCTGATCCAGCAGAGAGTAAAGCGCCACATGACCTCCTGATGTCGGGTGAAGAGTGGGTGATGAATAGCGCGGCGAATAAAGCCGCCACCGGCAGTCGCTGCCAGTCTGGCCGAGCTTACCAGTTTGCGGTGCGGCTCGCAGCCTGGCGTGGCCATGGCGGCTGGGCATGCCGATTGCAGCAAAGCACTGTATGAACGTACAATACTTCCATCTCCATGTTGATCCCGATGACTTGCATGACTGACCACCCGTCCATCCCATCCACTACACCGCCGCGAGACGGCTTTATTCTGACCCGTCACGGGCGGGATGTGCGCGGTCGCAACGGGCATGGCGAACGCACCGAGATCGTGATGTGGCTCTGGAGCTCGCAGGGGCCGGTGCGACTGGTGGTGCCGGGGCAGGAGCCGGTCTTCTTCCTGCCCCAGAGCCATATGGAAGAAGCCGCGGAGCTGTTCAAGGGGGCGGGGGTGAGCGGGCGGTTTCGCCGCCTGCCGATGCACACCTTCGACGGCCGCGCCGTGGTGGGCTGCTACTTTGCCACCTTGAGCGCCTTTCACCGCGCCATCGAGTTGCTGCTCATCCGCGGGCTGGAGCACTTCGAGGCGGATATCCGGCTGCCGGAGCGCTACCTGATGGAGCGTTTCATCACTGCCGGCGTGCGCTTCGAGGGGCGCACCCTCAAGAAAGGGGGCAAGCACGGCTACTGGGAGGTGAACGAGGCGCGCTGCGCGCCGCAGGCGGTGACGCCGACCCTCTCCTGGGTGTCGCTGGACGTGGAGTGCGCCATGGACGGGGCGCTTTTCTCGGTGGGGCTCTATAGCGAACAGGATGCGCGAGTCATCATGATCGGTACGCCGGAGGCGGATGCCGCCAGCTGGGGTACCCAGGTCGAATGGGTGGCGGACGAGAGCGCCCTGCTGAGTGCGCTGGAGCGCTGGTTTGTGCGGCACGACCCGGATCTGGTGATTGGCTGGAACGTGGTCAACTTCGACTTTCGCCTGCTGCTGCGCCGCGCCGAGCTCAACAAGCGGCGGCTGCGGCTGGGGCGCGGTCACGAGCTCTGCTTCTGGCGATCGTCGCGCAATGATCCCCAGAGCGGCAGCGTCATCATCCCCGGGCGCATGGTGCTGGACGGCATCGACACCCTCAAAAGCGCCACCTGGCAGTTTCCGAGCTACAGCCTGGATGCGGTGGCGAGCGAGTTGCTCGGCCGTGGCAAGGATATCGAGGATGTGGCCAACCGCGGGGAGAAGATCACCGAGCTGTTCCACTCCGACAAGGAGGCGCTGGCCCGCTACAACCTGGAAGATTGCCGGCTGGTGTGGGAGATCTTCGATTTCTGCCACCTCATCCCCTTTGCCATCGAGCGTGCCTCCCTCACCGGCCTTGAGCTGGACCGGGTAGGGGGCTCGGTGGCGGCGTTTACCAATCTCTATCTGCCGCGGCTGCATCGCGGCGGCTACGTGGCGCCCAATTTGCCGGCCGACGGCGGGCTGGCGAGCCCCGGTGGCTATGTGATGGACTCCAAACCCGGCCTCTATCGCCACGTGCTGGTGCTCGACTTCAAGAGCCTCTATCCCAGCATCATTCGCACTTTCTGCATCGATCCCATGGGGCTCATCGAGGGGCTGCAGCACCCCGACCACGCCATTGCGGGCTTTCGCGGCGCCCTGTTCTCCCGCGAGCGCCACTTCCTGCCGGATCTGATCGCCACCCTGTGGGCGGCACGGGATCGGGCCAAGGCCGCCAGCAACAAGGCGCTCTCCCAGGCCATCAAGATCATCATGAACTCCTTCTACGGGGTGCTGGGCTCGGGGGGCTGCCGCTTCTACGACCCGAGGCTTGCCTCCTCCATCACCCTGCGCGGTCACGGCATCATGCAGCAGACCCGGGAGTGGATCGAAGGGGAGGGCTTCGAGGTGATCTATGGCGACACCGACTCCACCTTCGTGCACCTGGGGCGGGATGCCAGCCCCGAGCAGGCGGACGAGATTGGTCGGCGGCTGGCGAAGATGATCAACGACAACTGGGCGGCACTGATCAAGCGCGAGTTCAACCTGCCGAGCTATCTGGAGATCCAGTACGAGACTCACTATCGCCGTTTCTTGATGCCCACCATTCGCGGGCTGGAGAAGGGGAGCAAGAAGCGCTATGCCGGGCTGGTGGCAGGCCATCAGGCAGGTGAAGAGGAGCAGCTGGTGTTCAAGGGGCTCGAGTCGGTGCGCACCGACTGGACGCCTCTTGCCAAGGCGTTTCAGACCCGCCTCTACGAAATGGTGTTTCACGACCAGGATCCCAGCGGCTATGTGCGCATCATGGTGGACGAGACCCGGGCCGGCCAGCACGACGAGCTGTTGGTCTATCGCAAGCGGCTGCGCCAGAAACTCGAGGAGTATCAGAAGAACGTGCCACCCCATGTGCGGGCGGCGCGCCTGGCGGACGAGGAGAACCTGCGCCGCGGCCTGCCCCAGCGCTATCAGCATCGGGGCTCCATCGCCTACCTGATGACCCTCAATGGCCCCGAGCCGCTGGAATACCGGCGCAGCGCCATCGACTACGAGCACTACATCGACAAGCAGTTAAGGCCCATTGCCGATGCGATCCTCCCCTTTATTGGCGAGTCGTTCGAGCGGATCTGCGGCCAGCAGCTCGATCTCTTTTAAGCTGTGTGGAGTTGGCGGGGAGGTTGGCCTGCTAGGCACGATTGAGCGTATGGCGGCTGCCGCCGTGCGGACGTCGGGAGAAGCTGGAAAGGGGAAATGCAAAAAGCCCGCTCGAGGAGCGGGCTTTGCTAATCTGGTGCGTCCTAGTGGATTCGAACCACCGACCCCCACCATGTCAAGGTGATGCTCTAACCAGCTGAGCTAAGGACGCAGGGTGCGCAAGGCGACTTTATCTGATTGCAGGGGAGTGGTGGGTTTAATTGGATTCGAACCAACGACCCCTACCATGTCAAGGTAGTGCTCTAACCAACTGAGCTATAAACCCACATCTGTGTTCAATTGGATTCGAACCAACGACATCGCCTACGCCATGTCAAAGTACTGTTCTAACCAACTGAGCTATAAGCCTGTATCAAACTTATATCTGCAATATATTCAAACTGTTATGGTGCGTCCTAGTGGATTCGAACCACCGACCCCCACCATGTCAAGGTGATGCTCTAACCAGCTGAGCTAAGGACGCATAACAGGTTTCCATGATGGTGCGTCCTAGTGGATTCGAACCACCGACCCCCACCATGTCAAGGTGGTGCTCTAACCAGCTGAGCTAAGGACGCATCACGGAAAAGTGGTGGGTTTAATTGGATTCGAACCAACGACCCCTACCATGTCAAGGTAGTGCTCTAACCAACTGAGCTATAAACCCACTTTGCAAACCGGGTCAGAAACCCGTTTCACCACACCAGCACTGCTGGCGTGGTCGGCATACTACCCATGCCCCCCAAGGCTGTCAACAGGCCGCACGCACAAAGCAGACTGTTTGCCCAGTTCTTGCGCAGCCTGTTGATTTTGCAGGCGAGTTTGCCCTATTGCGCCTTGGAGAGGGCGCTGCAGGCCTCCGGGCTGGCAAAGCGGCCATAGATATGACGCAGGCGGGCACCCAGCATCAGGGCGGCGCCGGTCAGGCCGACGATGAAACCGATCCAGAAGCCCTGCGGCCCCATGCGCGGCACCAGCCAGTCGGTCAGCCCCAGGATCATGCCGGTGGGCAGCCCCAGTCCCCAGTAGGCGACGATGGTGACGTAGAAGATCGCCTTGGTGTCCTTGTAACCGCGCAGGGCGGCTGCGGCCACCACCTGCACCGAGTCGGAGATCTGATAGATGGCGGCGAAGAACAGCAGTATGGCCGCGAGGGTGATCACCTGCAGGTCGTCGGTGTAGATACTGGCGATATGCTCGCGCAGCAGCACGGTGAGGGCGGCGGTGCCGGCAGCCACCGCCATGCCCAGCATCAGGCCGGTGCGGGCGGCGACGCGGGCGTGCTCGGGCTGACCCTCGCCGATGCTGTGGCCGACCCGGATGGTGACACCCACCCCAATCGACAAGGGCAGCATAAACACCAGGCTGGAGAAGTTGAGGGCTATCTGGTGGCTCGCCACCGTCTCGGCACCGAAGGGGGCCAGCATCAGGGCCACCACGGTGAACAGGGTCACCTCGCAGAAGATGGCCATGGCGATGGGAAAGCCCAAGCGGAACAGGCGCCAGATCCGGCTGCCATTGGGGCGGGCGAGCCGGGAGAAGAGGTTGATCTCCTTGAAGTGGGAGGAGAGCTTCACATAGACGATCATCGCCAGCAGCATGGCCCACAGCACGATGGCGGTGGCCACGCCGCAGCCGACCCCGCCGAGCTTGGGCATGCCGAGGTGACCGTGGATGAAGACATAGTTGGCGGGGATGTTGACCGCCAGCCCCACGAAGCCGATCACCATGGTCGGCATGGTGTGGGAGAGCCCTTCGCTGAAGTTGCGCAGCACCTGGAACAGCACGAAGGCGGGCAGGCCCCACATGATGGCGTGCAAAAAGCCGGTGGTCTTGGCGGCCATGACGGGATCCACCTTCATCAGGTGCAGCGCCAGCGGGCTGAAATAGAGCGCCAGCATGGCGATCGGGATCACCATCAGCGCCAGCCAGAAGCCCTGATGCACGGCGGGACGTACCTCGTCCCGCTTGCGGGCCCCGTTGAGCTGGGAGACGATGGGGGTGAGCGCCATGATGATGCCCTGGGTCAGCAAGATGATCGGTAGCCAGAAACTGGAGGCCACCGACACCGCAGCGAGATCCACGGCGCTGACCTGGCCCGCCATCACGGTATCGACGAAGCTCATGGCGACCTGGGCCACCTGGGCCACCAGAATGGGACTGGCTAGACGAACGAGTTGCCTCGCCTCGGACCAATAACGTTGCACTGACACCTCCGAGTGGATCAGATAAAGCGTAAAAAGAGCGGGTAGCGGGAAGAGCCTTTGCACTCCCGAAACGGGAATGCAAAGTGCGGGGGGGTCATTCTAGCCTGAAATTCATCCGGGACGAAACGTTTGGCGCAAGGGCCGGATCAGGCGTCTTCGTGATCGCTGATCAGCAGGTTGGCGGCGGCGTAGGCGGCCTGTTCGCGCAGATCCGCCGGCACCCGCTCGTCCGATGCCACGGCGTTGAGCGCCCTGATGGTGGCGGCAATGGCCTGCGGCACATAGCCCTGCTCCCCGGAGCCAATCTGGTTGTAGGCGATGCGAATGGCCTCACAGCATTGATATACCTGCATTTTTATTTCCTTGTCAGCGCTGGTTTGAATGCCGTCACTATAGCGATCGGCCGCCCGCTTGTCAGCCAGCGCGCTTGTCTGGGGCCCGGGGCGAGGTTACCCTGCCTTTTTTCGTAGCAGGAGACGAGACATGTTCACCGGCATAGTACAGGGGACCGCCGAACTGGTGGCCATCGACGAGCTGCCCAACTTTCGTACCCACGTGATCCGCATGCCGAGCCCGGCCTGGGGCGAGGGGCTGGTGCTGGGCGCCTCCGTGGCCCACAACGGCTGCTGCCTGACCGTCACCCGGGTCGAGGGAGAGCTGGTCAGCTTCGATCTGATGCAGGAGACCCTGCGCCTCACCAACCTCGGCCAGCTGCAGCCGGGGGACAAGGTCAACGTGGAGCGGGCTGCCCGCTTTGGCGACGAGATTGGCGGCCACGCCATGTCCGGCCACATCATGGGCACCGCACAGGTGGTCTCGGTCATCGACACCCCCAACAACCGGCAGGTGTGGTATCGCCTCGCCCCAACGCTTATGAAATACGTGCTGACCAAGGGTTACATCGGCATCGACGGCATCAGCCTCACCGTGGGGGAAGTGCGCGGCAACGAGTTCTGCGTCAATCTCATTCCCGAGACGCTGGCCCGCACCAACCTGGGTTGGGTCAAAGCCGGCTGGCACACCAATATCGAGATTGACCCCCAGACCCAGGCCATCGTTGACACGGTGGAGCGGGTACTGGCGGCCCGTCAGCCGGGGTAAGCTGACCAACGCGCCCTCAGGGATTTGCCATAGAAAAGGGCCTGCATCATGCAGGCCCTTGGCTATCTGGTGGGTGGGTTCACTGGCAGTCAGAACATCTGTTCGTCGTCTGCGTCCACAAACAGTTGCAGGCAGTCGCGCGCCTCATCCCGGTGCAGTCGCAGGTGGATGGGGTTGCAGCAGGCCATGCAATCCTCGTAGAACTCCTGATCCCCCTGGCTGGCATCCAGCTCGACCCGGGTATGATGGCCACAGTGGGGGCAGACGATGCGCTTGCTGGTGTACTCGATCATGATGACCTCCTCGGGCCCGTGGGCCGCCTATCTCCCCTGATTCTAGTTGGTTCGCACTGCCCTGACCGCGAGCAAGCGCACGTTTATGACCGGGATCAAGGGAGGCAGGAGGTCAGTCCGACAGCACCTGCCTGTTGTTTACTTGACCCAGCTGGCCAGCATCGGGGCATCCAGCTCGCGCAGGGAGAAGAGCTGATGATCGGCAATGGCCAGACGGGGATCGCCCACCAGCGCGGGGTCCGGCACGATCAGCGCCTTCATGGAGGCCGCCTTGGCCGCCAGCAGGCCGGTGAAGCTGTCTTCGATGGCCAGGCAATGCACCGGCTCCACCCCCAGCTTCTCGGCGGCGTGGATATAGACATCCGGATGCGGCTTGCCGAAGCGCTCCACCTCGGCGGAGTGGACCGCCAGGAAGCGATCGCGAATACCGAGCTTGCCGAGCACCGCTTCTACCATGGCAAAGGGGGAGGAGGTCGCCAGACCTATTTTAAGGCCTCGCGCCTCGATGAGATCGAGCGCCTCCAGCACGCCGGCCTTGGCCTGACCTTCGGAGAGGATCAGCGCGTTGACCCGATCCAGAATGCGCTGCACCACCTCTTCCTGGCTGGGGCCACTCCAGGGACGCAGGCGATACCAGTGGGCCACCAGCTGATCGATGCGCACGCCGATGGTCGATTCGCAATCTTCCACCGTGTGGGGGTGACCCAGCTCGGAGAACACGGCCATCTGGGCCCGTTGCCAAAAGGGTTCCGAGTCGATCAGAACACCATCCATATCGAAGATCACGGCAGTTAACATCTTGTACTCCTGACATAGGTGAAGGGGGGATTATAAGCGAGGCGCCTCAATGCAAAAGGGGCATTGCCATGCCCCTTGCGCCGGATCACGCAGGCAAACGTTTGTTTGTGCGAGACAAAAAAGTGGTCAGAAGAGCACGTCCACCCTGGCGGCCACCGCTTTGGCCTGCTCGACGGCGGTGGGGCAATCTTCAGCCCGGGCCAGCGCGACGCCTAGACGGCGGCGACCGGCAATCTCCGGCTTGCCAAACAGCCGCAACTGGGCGCCTGGCACCAGAGCCAATGCCTCGCCAATCCCCTGATAACGAATGTCCTGGCTGTGACCTTCGCGCAGCACCACGGCGGAGGCGCTCGGCCCGTACTGGGTGATGGTGCCGACCGGCAGCCCCAGAATGGCGCGCACGTGCAGGGCAAACTCGGAGAGATCCTGAGAAATCAGGGTCACCATGCCGGTGTCGTGCGGACGTGGCGAGACCTCGCTGAACCACACCTCGTCACCCTTGATGAAGAGCTCGACCCCAAACAGGCCGTAACCACCGAGGGCTTCTACCACTTTGGCAGCTACCTCTTTGGAGCGGGCCAGCGCCTGCTCGCTCATGGCTTGCGGCTGCCAGGATTCGCGGTAGTCGCCATCTTCCTGCCGATGGCCGATGGGCTGGCAGAAGTGGATGCCGTCGACGGCGCGCACCGTGAGCAGGGTGATCTCGTACTCGAAGGGGACGAAGCCCTCGACGATCACCTTGCCACGACCGGCGCGACCGCCCTCCTGGGCATGGGTCCAGCTCTCGTCGAGCTTGGCGAGATCGCGCAGCACGCTCTGGCCCTTGCCGGACGAGCTCATCACCGGCTTCACCACGCAGGGCAGACCGATGGTGTCAACGGCGGCGACGAACTCCTCCTTGCTCTGGGCAAAGTGGTAGGGGGAGGTGGGCAGGCCCAGGGTCTCGGCGGCGAGGCGACGGATCCCCTCCCGGTTCATGGTGAGCTGGGTGGCGCGGGCGTTCGGCACCACCTTGACACCTTCCTGCTCCAGGGCGGCCAGGGTATCGGTGGCGATGGCTTCAAGCTCGGGGATGATCAGATCCGGTTTGACCTCGTTGACCAGGGCACGCAGGGCGGCGCCGTCCAGCATGTCCAGCACATGGGCTTTGTGCGCCACCTGCATGGCGGGGGCATCGGCATAGCGGTCGGCGGCGATCACCTCGATGCCGAAGCGTTGCAGCTCGATGGCGACCTCCTTGCCAAGTTCGCCGGAGCCCAGCAGCAGGGCGCGGGTGGCGCCGGGGCGGGTAGCGGTTCCAAACATGTGATCTCTCCTGATGTCGTGGGTGATGGTTGATGGCCGCTATTGCGCGAATAGCGGGCAAAAAAAGAGGCACGCATGGCGTACCTCAGGAAACGGATTTGTGGGCGCGCTGCTCCAGATGGGTGAGCAGGGTGATGGCGCCGATGATGATGGCGGCCCCGAGCCACAATCGGCCGGGCGGCGCCCAGCCAAACACCAGCCAGCCGGCCAGCACGTTCATCGGCAGCTTGGCAAAATCAAAAGGTTGCACGAACGAAGCCTCGGCCACGCTGTAGGCGCGCGCGATGGACATCTGGGCCAGTGCCGACAGCACCCCTGACACGGCCACCAGCAGCCACTGGGTTTCGCTCGGCCACTGCCACTCCGGCAGCGCCAGCATGGCGTTGAACGGGGTGCTGAAGATGAGCAGGTAGACGACGATGGTGTGGGACGACTCGCTCGCCGCCTGATAGCGCACCAGCAAGGAGTAGCCGGCCCAGAACAGCGCCGCCGCCACCGGCAGCAGGGAGGCCCAGCTGAAATCGTCGGTCCAGGGGGCCAGGATCAGCATGGCGCCGACAAAGCCGGCCAGGGTCGCCAGAATGCGGGCCCGGCTCACCTGCTCTTTGAGAAAGAGCGCCGACCCCAGGGTGGCAAACAGTGGTGACGTCATCAGCAGCGCGATGCCCTGCCAGATGGGCACGGGCACCGCCAGCGCCCACAGCCAGAACTGGATGCCGACCACCGCGAGAGCGACCCGCAGCAGGTGCAGCCGCAGCTGGTTGGTCATCAGCGACTGGCGCAGACCGTGACGAATGAGCCAGGGCAGCAGGCAGACCAGGGCAATCAGATATTGATGGAAGGCGACCTGGGTCGAAGGGAGGCCGAGCTTGAAGCTGACATACTGGCTCAGGCTGTTGACGGCGGCGAAGCAGAGGCCCGCTACCATCATCCAGACTGCACCGGCAAAGGGAGAGTGCCTGCGCGAGGGTGTCATGGGATCCGGAACGCTGAAAAAAGTGCGGCGGATCATAACGGCAATCGTTTGTTCTGCCAAGCCTTGGCGGGACGGGGGAGCAGTGGCTGGCGAGAGAGTGAGCTAACATCAAATATTTTGAATAAGTTGAGCATCTATTTTCGCTATCTGTATAGAAGCCCAATGTTTAGAGTGACCTCCATCGACAGCACCGCTGTTCAACCGACAACCAAATGGAGTTTTACCATGGCCAACATCCTCGTACTCAAGTCCAGCATCCTGGGCCAATATTCCCAATCCAACGCCCTGATCGACGGCTTCCTGGCCGACCATCCGTCCGACACCGTCACCGTGCGTGATCTGGCGTCCCTGAACCTGCCGGTACTGGATGGCGAGCTGGCCATGGGCCTGCGCGGTGGTGAGAACCTCAATGATCGTCAACTGGCCGTGCTGGCCCAGTCCGACGAGCTGGTCGCCGAATTGAAGGCAAGCGATCTGGTGGTGATTGCCGCCCCCATGTACAACTTCAACATCCCGACCCAGCTGAAGAACTGGATCGATCTGGTGGCCCGCGCCGGCGTTACCTTCCGTTACACCGAAACCGGTCCGGTCGGCCTGGTGGAAAACACCCGCGCCCTGGTGATCAGCCCCCGCGGCGGCATGCACGTCGGCAGCGCCACCGATCTGGTGACCCCCTACATGCGTACCGTGCTGGGCTTCATCGGCATCAAGGAGGTGGATTTCATCTACGCCGAAGGCATGGGCATGGGCCCGGATGCCCAGGCCAAGGGCATCGAGCAGGCCAAAGGCCAGCTGGAGACCCTGGCACTCTGATCAAGACGGCAATTTGCCAGACGTCAGAAAGCGACAACGCAGCCCTCGGGCTGCGTTGTCTGTTTTGGGGCCTTGTGGCGAATGGGGCCGGGTAGGTCAATCCCGCAGAAAGCGGCGACAGCCGCTGCCGACCATCAGGCAGACCGCCACCAGGGAGCCCAGCAGCAGGGTGGTGAGCCACTGCTCGGCGCTGTCGGGCAGGCGCGGTGACAAGAGGCTGATCATCAGCAGGGCACAGAGGGTGATCAGGCTGGTCGGGCGGGTCAGGAACATCATGGGTCATCCTTGGCTGCGGCTGGTGAATAGAAGGCTAACCGCGGTCTATGACAGCAAGATGTATCCGTACCTCTTGCCGCAGGTCAGTTGACCGGGGTAGCCATCACCATAGCAGCTTTTGCCGCCGGAGCCAGCGGCATGGGCCGGGTTGTGATCCGGATCCCTATCTGAACTGCTTCTGATCTTCCTGATAGTGGAAATTACCGCTGGCCAGCCTGGCGACCAGCGCCGCCTTGTCGAGATCCTGCGCCTTGCAGAGATCATCGAGATCATCGAAGCGATCACGCAGCTGCATGTTGACCAGGCTCAGCAGCATGTTGACGTCCATGGTGGCAAAGTTGTTCAGGTTCATGAGGGTCGCTCGCTATCCAGCAGGTGAAGTTGTTCGATGGCGTCGCTGACGCTTTGCAGGTGCAGACGAATGGATTGACGCGCCTCGGCCGGCAGGTAGTCGGTGAGGGTGTGCTGCCAGCTGCCCGCTTCGGTCTTGAGCTGCTGGAACAGGGTGAGCCCCGCCTGGGTGAAGGAGACCAGGCTGACCCGCTTGTCGTGTTCGCTGCTCTCGGTAAAGAGGATCCCTTTCTCCACCAGCCGGTGAATTTCGCGGGAGATCCGCACCTTGTCCATCCCGCTCGCCTCGACCAGCTCTTTCTGGCTGATGGGGTAGTTGGGGCCGAGCACCATCATCAGGCGCCATTGGGGCACCGTCAGCTGATAGCGCTGCTGGTAAAACTGCTCAAAGGTGTCGCGCACCATCTCGGCGGCGTGAACCAGCTGATAGGGGGGATAGTGGGCAAGCAGCTCTATGATCTTTGACATATGACATCCTGCTGTGACGGCTGCATCGGGTGCAGTTTCTCTTGATACTTTGGCCTTGATGATACGTAACACAAGGCCGTTTGTCTGAACATGCACCAGAGAAATGTGCGGTTGCGCACGTCATCCGCCGCAACCGGGTCTGTTCGAGGCTGGTTTTGTGGCTGCGGCTCAGCCTTTGCGCAGCCAGATCAAGGCGTTGTGCTTGAGCCAGGCGTCGCGGCTTTGCAGGGTGTAGAGCGCGGCCTCGTCGCGACTGCCCGCCTGCCAGCTGTGGGGCTCCTGTTTGGGCAGTTTGCGCTGGCCCAGCAGACAGGCCGGCACATGGGCGTTGGCCTTGATGGCGGCGCTCAGCAGCGGCTGTGCGGCCTCGGCCCCCGCGCAGACGAACGTCATCAGCGCCTTGTTGTAGAGCAGCCAGCTGGAGGCTTCATCAAAGCGCACCAGCAATGCCTGCAGCGCCTGCCACTCCCCTTGCAGGGCATAGAGGCTGGAGAGGGGATAGCGGCAACCCAGCTCGTCGGCCACACACAGCTCGAGCAGCGCCAGATATTCGCTGCGCGCCTGTTCCAGCTGGCCGAGACGCAGCAGGCAGTCGGCCCGCCCGGCCCGGGCGGCCAGCAGCGGGCGCGCTTCGTGGGCACTCCAGCCATGGCCGGCAATCTGCTGCCAGAAGGCGGCGTCGAACAGCGGCTCGGCGTCGGCGATCACCTTGTCAAACCAGCCGAGACGGCTGTGCAGATCGCGACTGGCATCGGCCCGTTCGAACCACTGTTGCCACTGCTCGGCCTGCTCGCTGTCCAGCGCCAGCTCCGAGCTTGGCACGGCCTGATACTCATCCAGTTGCAGCAGCTGGTTGAGGGCGGTTTTCATGTTCTGGCGCTGGCGCTTGCAGAACTCCATGAAGGGGAGGTCGCTGCCGGCGGCCGAGTGCAGCATCTGGGCCATGGGTTTGTCGCGAAACAGGCTCAGCTCGGCGGCCAGGCTGAAACGGTACTGGGTGGTCGGGTCGTTCAGATCCTTGGGCTTGGGCCAGGTGGCAAAGCCCTGGCTGAAGCCGTAGCACCACTGACCGAGCGGGTGACTCTGCTCGAAGACCTGCTCCGGACTCTCGGTGGAGAGGCGGCACTGGCTCGGCAGGGCGAGCTGGGCCTCATCGGCCTGGGCTTCCAGCTCGGCGATCAGATGGTGCAGCGCGTCGCGGCTCTTCTCATCCAGCTCGGCGTCATGGGGCAACAGACCGGCCAGCGGGGCCTGCCAGTTAGGGGCATCCGGCCCGACCAGGCGGGCACACAAAAAGCCGTGCAGCGCCGGGTAGGTCATGTCCTGCCCACTGTGGGTCTGGATCCATTGATTGAGATGACGGGTACGAGTGGATGGATTCATCGACAGTTCCTCTGGATTTTGACAGCGGCGAAGTCTACCCAAAAGTGGGGTTATTTGCAGCTAAAGGGCGGCTGACTGGCGATTATATCGCCGTAAAGCGGCCAAAAGGCCCTGAAAATCACCCGCGAACCGGGCAAGGGACTAGGCCCTGTTACCGCTCTTGGGGTAACATGCGCGCCCATACGGACAATGAAAAATTGGCCATCCGGACAATGAAAGAAGAGAACACCATGCTACAGATTGGCAAGATGAACACCCTTACCGTAGTCGAGCTCGAAGAGCGCGGCGCCTGGCTTGCGGCCGACGAATATGGCGAGCTGCTGCTGCCCAAACGCCAACTGCCGGAAGGGGTGGCCGAGGGCAGTGAGGTCAAGGTCTTCCTCTATCTGGATGCCGACTGCGAGCCGGTGATCACCACCGACAAGCCGTTTGCCATGGTGGACGACATCGTCGGCCTCAAGGTGGTCAATGCCAACAAGATTGGCGCCTTCCTCGACTGGGGCATGAAGAAGGATCTGTTCGTGCCGACCCGTGAGCAGAACAAACCGATGCAGGTGGGCCACGTCTATCTGGTGCGGCTGATGCTCGATCACGAGGGCCGCATGGTGGGCACCAGCCGCCTCGAGCGCTTCCTGCGCACCGACAAGCCCCCCTTCAAGGCGGGTGACGAAGTGACTGCCCTGCCCGGCGAGCGCACGCCGCTCGGCATCAAGGCCATCGTCAACGGCGAATACGCCGGCATGCTGTTCAAGAACGAGGTGTTCGGCCGGGTCACCACGGGCCGGCCGCTGACCGCCTGGGTCAAGCAGGTGCGTGACGACGGCAAGCTGGATCTGACCCTGCAAAAGCCGGGCATGGCGCGGATGGACGATGCCGGCGAGCTGATCCTGGCCCGCCTCAAGAAGCAGGGCGGCAGTCTGGCGGTGGGTGACAAGAGCGAACCCGAGCTCATCTACAAGCTGCTTGGCATGAGCAAGGGCACCTTCAAGAAGGCCATCGGCGGCCTCTACAAGCAGGGCAAGATTGTGCTCGAGGACAACTGCATCACGCTCGTGGCTGCCGATAACGCGCCGGATGGCGAATAAGTGCCGAGCCCCTGCATTGGTCATTGCCAGGCAAAGGATGGCCTCTGTCTTGGCTGTGGCCGTACCCTGACCGAGATAGGTCGCTGGTCCGCCATGGACAGTGACGCCCAGCTGGCGGTAATGGCGCAGCTGGACGGTTCAACCAGTACCCACCGCTGTCCCGGCTGCGGTGAGCCGGCATTTTGCACCGTGTCAGCCGGCGCGACCATCGCCGAGTGCTGGTGCAGCCAGTTGCCGGCCCTGCCCATGGGGGAGGCCAGCGCCTGCTGGTGCCGCCGCTGTCTGGTCAAGGCCATGGCGGCCCGTCCCTGAGGGGCTTTGCAGAAAAGAGAAAGGCGCCGAGGGCGCCTTTTTTATGCCTGTTGCTGGCGGTGCCAGCGCACATGGACATCGTGCTCATTGAGATGGCGGGGCAGCAGGAAGGTGGCAAAAATCACCTCAAACTCCTCCTGATGATCCAGCAAGCCGACCCACACCTCGACCCAGCGCTCCATGTCGACCGGCACACCGAGTTCGGCTGACCAGTCGGCGTTGGGCAGGGTCGCCTCGACGGCGCCACGCTGTTCGAACTCCAGGGTGATGTCGACGATTTGTTCGGGGGCCAGCATGTCTGCGGCCTGCTCAAGAAACTGATCATAGGCCCATTCGACCAGTTGATCCGGGGTACGCTGTTCCATGAAATCACTCCAGATACATCGAGGTTCGCTACTGTAGCAATTATTGGCGGTGGCGGCCAGACCAGTGGGCATGGTGCGCCGGGTCTGGGCAAGGGCGCCGGCAAAGGGGTATGGTTGAAGGGGGCGAGGGCAAGGGAGAGGTGCCATGAAACGACGGACAAGGCGACAGCAGATCAAACGGCGGCGAGAGGCCTGGTGGTGGCACTATCTGCCGCTGCACCGGGGTACCATAGGCGGCCATCTGGGCCCGCCGGCAGACGACCCGGCCGCCGGCAGTTGAGCCTTGGCGGCCGGCTGGTCAATCGGCCTGATGCACCTTGTTGAGGGTGATCTGACCCAGCTGGCCCATCTGACGGCGGATCCAGGCCGAGCGCTGCTGGACGTAGGGTGAAGGAGGCTTGACCCGATAGCGCCAGGGATTGGGCAGGGCGGCGGCCAGCAGGGAGGCTTCGTAACGGGTCAGGCGGGCGGCCGGTTTGCCGAAGTAGTGCCTGGCAGCGGCCTCGGCGCCGTAGATACCGGGCCCGAACTCCACGATATTCAGGTACATCTCGAGGATGCGGGACTTGTCCCAGCCCAGCTCCATCAGCAGGGTGAACCAGGCCTCGATCCCCTTGCGCAGGAAGCTGCGATCGCTCCACATGAAGAGGTTCTTGGCGGTCTGCTGGCTGAGGGTGCTGGCGCCGCGCACCCGCTCACTGTGCTGATTGTGCTTGAGCGCCGAGCTGATGGCATCCATGTCGAAGCCATTGTGTTCGGCAAAGCGTTGATCTTCGGCGGCAATCACCGCCAGTTGTAGCTCGCGGGAGATCTGCTCGAGCGGCACCCAGTCGTGCTTGACCTCGGCCACCTTGGCCGGTGGAAACAGCGCCCGCTCGAGGCGCCAGGTCCACATGGGCGGATCGATGAAGCGCAGCAAGGCCACCGAGACGATGGTGCTGAGCAGTGCCGCCAGCAGCAGTTTGCCGAGCCCGCTCAGCAGGCGTCTGGCCAGGGCGGGACGCACGGGGTCGGGCTCCGGCTCCCAGACGTAGTGGCTGGGATCATCGGGATCCGGAATTATTGGGGCAGCCATTCGATGTGGCAGAACTTCTCGTCAACACGGCGGGAGAGCAGCATGCGGGCGAACAGGTGCTCGTACTCTTCCTGCTCGTTGCCAAGCCCGATCCAGACTTCGGCATAGTCGGCGTCGCTGACTTCGAATCCCACGTCCGCTTCCCAGTCATCGGCCGGATCGGTTTCCGCCAGCAGGCCGCGATCGTTGAACTCCTGATTGAAGCGGGCAATCTCCTGCTCCGGCAGGTTGTCGGAGGCCAGCTCCATGAAGAGTTCCAGAGCGGTGTCGAGCAGTTCCTCGACGCTGTGCATTTCGTCGTTCAAAGACATAAGCGGTCTGTTCCAGCTGAAAATAAAAGAAAAACCCCGTCGGCAAGGCCAGGCGGTGGCGCGCGGTATTCTAGCTGGCCCCTGCGTGCTTGGCGAGCACGGCTGGCGGCGCCGTGGCAATAAAAAAACCGGATCCTGGCACAGGATCCGGTCTTCATTGGGGGAAGGGGTCACGCATAGGGCGTCAGCTCATCCCTTCTTGTCATCGGCGAAGGTGATGTTGAGCTCCAGCACGGACAACTCATCACTCTTCTTGTCCAGCTGGACCGTGATCTTGTCAGGGTCGATCTGCACATATTTACGGATCACGTCGAGGATATCCTGCTTGAGCTGGGGCAGGTAATCCGGCCCCCCTCTGGATGAACGCTCGTGAGCCACGATGATCTGCAACCGCTCTTTGGCCAGTTGTGCGGTGCTCTGTTTCTTGTTGGAACGAAAATAATCCAATAATGACATGCTTAACTCCCGAACAGTCGGCTAAAGAAGCCCTTCTTTTCTTCTTCCAGAAAACGAAAATCCTTGGTGTCGCCCAGCAGACGGGCAACGGCATCCTCATAGGCCTGACCGGCATCGGACTCCTTGTCCAGGATGACGGGTTCCCCCGAGTTGGAGGCACGCAGCACCGCCTGGGACTCCGGGATCACCCCGAGCAGTTTGATGGCCAGGATCTCCTGTACGTCCTGCACGCTCAGCATGTCGCCACGGTTGACGCGAGTCGGGCAGTAGCGGGTGAGCAGCAGGTGTTCCTTGATGGGGTCTTCGCCACGCTCGGCGCGGCGGGACTTGGAGGCCAGGATACCGAGGATGCGGTCCGAGTCGCGCACCGACGAGACTTCCGGGTTGGTGGTGACGATGGCCTCGTCGGCGAAGTAGAGCGCCATCAGGGCACCCGCTTCGATCCCAGCCGGGGAGTCGCAGACGATGTAGTCGAACTTCATCTCGGTCAGCTGATCCAGGATCTTCTCGACCCCTTCACGTGTGAGGGCGTCCTTGTCCCGGGTCTGGGAGGCGGGCAGGATGAACAGGTTTTCGCAGCGCTTGTCCTTGATGAGGGCCTGGTTGAGGTTGGCCTCGCCATTGATGACGTTGACGAAGTCATACACCACGCGCCGTTCACAGCCCATGATGAGGTCCAGATTTCTCAGACCAATGTCAAAATCGATGACCACGGTCTTGTGGCCACGCTGAGCTAAACCGGTACTCAGGGCCGCGCTGGTTGTGGTCTTGCCAACGCCACCTTTACCCGATGTAACGACTATGATTCGCGCCATTCTCGCTTCCTTGTAACTCTATTTGATACGGTCTATACGGAGTTGTTCGTTATCCAGCCGGACATGAACCGGCTGCTGGATGAGGCCGGCCGGCAATGCATCGCTCAGCTGGAATGTGCCTGCGATGGAGAGCAGCTCGGCCTGCAATTGCTGGCAATAGATCCGTGCCTGGGGGTTGCCCTTGGCACCGGCAATGGCCCTGCCGCGCAGAGTGCCATAAATATGAATACTGTCGTCGGCGATCACTTCGGCGCCCGGACTGACCGAGCCCAGCACCACCAGCGAGGTGCCGGCGGCGTAGAGCTGCTGGCCGGAGCGTACCGGGCCCACATGCACCTTGCTCGCTACCAGCGGAGCCGGCACGGCTTTCACCTCGACGATGGGGGCCGGGGTTGGAGCAGGCTCTGGCTGGGGTTGCGGCTCGGCCTTGCGGCTCTTGCCGGAGGCCATCACCGCCAGTCCGGCCGCCTTGGCGGCCGTCTTCATCGCCTCGCTCTGGGCCCCCGTGATCCCGACCAGCACGAAGTCTTCCGATTCCACCAGCTCCTTGAGCTGTTCGAAGTCGGGGATATCGGTGAGCCGTTCCACATTGATGACGAGGGGGGCACAATTAAAAAACTGGGGCGCCTGAGCCACTTTGGCCGCCAGCAACTGGCGGATCCGCTCAGGTTTGCCATCGCTGATATGCAACACAGAAATAGTGAAGGTGGTCCCTTTCAATTCGTTATCGCGCTCAACCATGAATCTTCCCCGAGACAGAGACGGTAATCCGTTATTGTTATTCAATTCCCGATGTTATAGTTTGCCATCCTCAGAGGCAATAAACCGGTTGGATTATATCAATTTCCATGTTGTGTGCAGTCTATAAAAGTCGCAAAAAAGCCGAGACCTATCTTTTTGTTGAAAGAAGAGAGGATTTTTCCCGCGTCCCCGAGGTGCTGATGAGTGCATTCGGCCGTCCCGAACTGGTATTGATGACCAAACTGGACCCAGCCAAGCCCTTGGGGATCGCCTCCACCAGCCGGGTGATGGAGGCGCTGCAGAGCCAGGGTTTCTATCTGCAGGTGCCACCGCCACCGGAAAACCTGCTGGAACAACACAAGGCCCAATTAAAGGCCGAACGGGAATGAAGGGTCGGCTGGCTCTGTTATTGATAAGCGGGATCATCAGTTACCCGCTGCAGGCCAGCCCCGATTTTGAACATTATGTGACGGGTCTCAAACAAGAGGCCCTGGCCGCCGGGATCTCGCCGGCGACGGTCGCCACCGCCTTCGCCGATATTCACCTGATCGAGGTCGCCATTCGGCACGATAAAAATCAGCCGGAATTTAAACAGACCCTCGCCACTTATATTCCTCGCGCCGTGCCGCAATGGAAAGTCAATCAAGCCAAACGGCTATATCGTCAGTATTTGCCGCTGCTCACAAAAATAGGGGCGGAATATGATGTGCAACCGCGTTTTATTGTCGCCCTGTGGGGCATTGAAACCAATTTCGGCAAATTGACCGGCAAATATCCGCTGGTGTCGTCGCTGGCGACCCTGGCCTGGGAGGGGCGCCGTGAAGCCTTCTTCAAGGGGCAGTTGTTTGACGCCCTGCGCATTCTGGAGCAGCAGAAAATGGCGCCAGCCGATCTCAAGGGATCTTGGGCCGGCGCCATGGGGCAGGTGCAGTTCATGCCCTCGTCCTATCTCAAATATGCGGTCGATCAGGACGGGGACGGCAAGCAGGATCTGTGGGGCAATCTGGCGGATGTGTTTGGTTCGGCAGCCAATTATCTGCATCAGAACGGCTGGCACGGGGATGAAACCTGGGGTCGCCTGGTGAGGGCTCCGGCAGGGCTGGATTCTGCGCTGGTCGGACTGGAGGAGATCCGGGCACTGTCGGCATGGCAGGCCCTCGGAGTGCGCAAAGCGGATGGGGCAGACTTGCCGCAGGCGTCGCTGCAGGCCTCGCTGGTGCAGCCCGATGGGGAGGGCGGGGCTGCCTATCTCGCCTATCCCAATTATCGGGTGCTGCGCGACTGGAATCGCTCCCACTATTTCGTGGTGGCGGTGGGCACCCTGGCCGATCGTATCGTGGAATAATCGATAATGGTGCCGCTGGATTTGCCATCGGGGGCAAGCCATCAGCGTGGGAATAGCGATCGGAATGGTGCCGCCGGATTTGCCATCGGGGCAAGCCGTCAGCGTGGGAATAACGATCGGATGCGGCGGACTTGCCGGGTGAGGCGGGGCGGAATATCCAAACGACAGGCAATAAAAACGGCGGGAATGCCCGCCATTTTTATTGTTGCCACGCCGACTTATTCGCAGGCGACTTGCATCACCTTGATGGCCAGGCCACCGCGGGAGGTTTCACGGTACTTGGAGTCCATGTCCTTGCCGGTGATGTACATGGTCTCGATGACCTTGTCCAGCGAGACGCGCGGCTTGGAGGTGCGACGCAGCGCCATGCGGGAGGCGTTGACCGCCTTCATGGCAGCGATGGCGTTGCGCTCGATGCAGGGCACCTGCACCTGACCGGCGACCGGGTCACAGGTCAGACCCAGGTTGTGTTCCATGCCGATCTCGGCGGCTTCACAGACGTGCTCCGGGCTGCCGCCCATCAACTCGGTCAGACCGGCGGCGGCCATGGAGCAGGAGACGCCCACTTCACCCTGACAGCCCACTTCGGCGCCGGAGATGGAGGCGTTCATCTTGTAGAGCATGCCGACGGCAGCCGCAGCCAGATAGAAGCGGGTGTAGTCGTCGCGGCCAACCGGCTGGATGAACTTGTCGTAGTAGGCCAGCACGGCCGGGATGATGCCGGCGGCACCGTTGGTCGGCGCGGTCACCACACGGCCACCGGCCGCATTCTCTTCACTCACCGCCAGGGCGAACATGTTGACCCAGTCCACGATGTTCATCGGATCGTTGGAGAGGTTCTCGTTGGTGGTCAGCTGACGATAGAGCGGCGCGGCGCGGCGCGGTACGCGCAGCGGGCCGGCGAGAACGCCTTCGGTGCGGCAGCCGCGCTCGATCCCTTCACGCATGGTGGTCCAGATCTTGCCGAGCTTCTTGTAGATCTCTTCCGGGGTATTGAAGCACTTCTCGTTCTCCATCATCAGGGCGGAGATGGAGAGGCCGGTCTGGCTGCAGTGGGCGATAAGCTCGGCCGCGCTCTTGAACGGGTAGCTGACGGACATGTCGCCGCTGTCGGCCTTGCCGAAGTTCTCTTCGTCAACGATGAAGCCACCGCCGATGGAGTAGTAGGTCTTGCTGTAGACGGCAGCATCTTCGATGAAGGCGGTCAGCTTCATGCCGTTTTCATGCAGCGGCAGGGCTTCGTCATGGAACACCATGGCATCGCGCGGGAAGCTGACAGTGTGGCAGTGCAGGCCGATGGGCAGACGACCGGTCTGCTCGACACGGGAGATGAACTCGGGGATGCCGTCGATGTCGACATTTTCCGGCAGGTTGCCCGCCAGACCCATGATGATAGCGGTATCGGTGTGGTGACCTTTGCCGGTCCAGGAGAGTGAGCCGTAGACATCGACCTGGATCCGGGTGATGTCACGGATCTTGCCGCCTGCACGCAGTTCATCCACGAACTGTTTGGCTGCTTTCATCGGGCCGACAGTGTGGGAAGAGGAGGGGCCAACACCGATTTTGAAGATATCAAAAACGCTGATCATGTAACAATTACCTCAGGATAGAAGGGGGCGCCATGCCCACTCGCAGAAACGGGGTGATCCATGGGACGAGGGCGTCGTCGCCGAGGTCAATGAACCAGATAACCACAGTGTAACGGCTCAAAGCCCAAAAAAAGTTGAAATAGATCTATTTTTGTTGAATCAGAGCGGGCGAGTATAAAATTTATTTTGATGCTTATCCATTTTGTTAAGCGTTTGCCCATAAAAATACCCGACAATGCCGGGTATTTAGGAACCAAATGGAGCAAGTTACCGATTTTTAACACTCGGTAATGTTAACCGCCAGGCCACCGCGGGCAGTTTCCTTGTATTTGGTCTTCATGTCGTTGCCGGTTTCCCACATGGTCTTGATCACCTTGTCCAGCGATACCTTGTGTTCGCCGGTACCGCGCAGGGCCAGGCGCGCGGCGTTGATCGCCTTGACCGCGCCCATGGCGTTGCGCTCGATGCAGGGCACTTGCACCTGGCCACCCACTGGATCGCAGGTGAGCCCCAGATTGTGTTCCATGCCGATCTCGGCGGCGTTTTCGACAATCGCCGGGCTGCCGCCCAGGATCTCGGTCAGCGCCCCCGCCGCCATGGAGCAGGCCACCCCCACTTCCCCCTGGCAGCCCACCTCGGCGCCGGAGAGCGATGCGTTCTTCTTGTAGAGGATGCCGATGGCGGCGGCGGCGAGGAAGTAGCTCAGCAGCAGCTCGTCATCCACCTTGCGCACGAAGCGATCGTAATAGTGCAGCACGGCGGGAATGATGCCGGCGGCGCCGTTGGTGGGGGCGGTCACCACCCGGCCGCCGGCGGCGTTCTCCTCGTTGACGGCCAGTGCAAACAGATCCACCCACTCCATCACCATCAGCGGATCCTTGTTGAAATTGGTCTCGCAGCTGAGCTGGCGATAGAGCGCCGGGGCCCGCCGTTTCACCTTGAGGCCGCCGGGCAGCACCCCCTCGCTGCGGCAACCGCGCTCGACGCAGCCCTGCATGGCCTGCCAGATCTTGCGCAGGCCGGCCTTGATCTCGGCTTCGGTGCGAAACACCTTCTCGTTGGCCAGCATCACGCCGGAGATGGAGAGGCCGCTCTCCTGGCAGTGGGCCAGCAACTGGGCGCCGCTTTCGAACGGGTAGGGAATGGGGTGGGCCGCATCGAAGCGGGCGGCCTCCTCCTTGGCGTTGGCGAAGTGGCTCTCCTCGATGATGAAACCGCCGCCGATGGAGTAGTAGGTCTGGCTAAACAGCAGCTGTTCCCCGGCGAAGGCGCGCAGGGTCATGCCGTTGGAGTGGGCGGGCAGGGTCTTGCGCCGGTTGAAGATGATGGCGCCGCTGCGGGCAAACTGGCTCGGCTGTTCACCCGCCAGCAGCAGCGACTGGCTGCGCTCTACCTCGGTCAAAAAGGCGGGGATGGCTTCGATGTCCACCGACTCGGGTTCGAAACCGGCCAGTCCCAGGATGATGGCCTTGCCGGTGCCATGGCCCTTGCCGGTCTGGCCGAGCGAGCCGTAGCACTCCACTTCTACCCGTTCGGTGCTGGGCAGCACTCCCTGCTGCTTGAGCGCGTTGACAAAGGCGTAGGAGGCGCGCATCGGCCCCACGGTATGAGAAGAAGAGGGACCGATCCCGATGGAAAACAGGTCGAAGACACTGATCATGACACCACTCCGATTATGGGTTTCGTCTAAATATTGTAAATTTTTTGTAGTCGATGGAAAGCGGGAAAACCGAGGGGTGTGATGGCGGCACGCAAATGAAAGCAAGGATGGTCAGCAAAGAGGAGGGCGGTCTGCGCCAAATAAAGAAGGAGCGGCCCGGGGGCTGCTCCTTTGTGCGTGTTCAGGCAAGGGTTGCCGGCGGTTTAATCGAGAAACTCGCACAGATAGGCGGTGGGGGTTTTCACTTCCAGCTTGAAGGAGGAGTGGCCGGCCACGTCGAAGGATTGACCCTGCTCATAGGTGTGCCATTCGTCTTCGTCGGCCAGCTGGATGGTCAGCGCACCCTTGACCACCGTCATCCGCTCGGGGGCGGCGGTATTGAACTGGTAGTGACCGGCTTCCATCACACCCACGGTGGCTTTGTCGCCTTTTTGCTCGAAACCGATGGATTTTACATTTCCATCAAAATACTCGTTAACTTTCAGCATGTTTTCATCCCTGTATGCACGTTTGCCCAGCCAAAGTAGCACAATCTTTTGCCAGTTGTCATGAATAAAGCGGGAAAAATCGCCGTGAGCCTTTTGAATCTTTACTTTGTTGCAAACTTATCAATAACTCCCGTTAACGATTTGACGATTTAAAACAGCGAATAAATATGAGATAAAGCGCGCGCTCAGGGGAATGGACAGCTGTTCATCCCCTGTTTGGTTGATTGCACTGGGAAAGTGCGAATATTTGCTACTTAAAGGAACATTCTGTGTTAACAAAAGGACTCATTAAGAACGTTGGCTTCCAGGTAGTGGTCGCCATGGTGCTGGGGGCACTGGTGGGGGCGTTCATGGGTGAACAAGCCACCGTGTTTGCACCGCTCGGTACTCTCTTCATCCAGCTGATCAAGATGCTGGTGATCCCGCTGGTGGCGGTGGCCATCCTGTCGGGGGCGGCCAACCTCGGCGCCAGCCCGGCGGCGGGCAAGATTGGCGTCACCACGCTGGCCTTCTTTCTCGGTACCTCGGCGCTGGCGGTACTGCTGGCACTGGTGATGGGGCAGATCTTCAAGCCCGGTGTCGGGGTCGAGTTCGGCTCCATGGCCTCCATGTTCTCCGGTGACTATGCCGACAAGGGCGCTCTGCCCGATGCGGTCGCCACCCTGCTCGGGATGATCCCGACCAACGTGTTCCAGTCGCTCAACGAAGCCAACATCCTGCAGATCCTGGTGTTCTGCATGTTCCTCGGCATCGCCCTGGCCAAGCAACCCCGCGAGCGGGCCAAGCCGCTGGTGGACGGACTCAACACCCTGGTGGATGCCTTCGTCTGGATGATCAACAAGGTGATGCTGATCGCGCCGCTCGGCGTGTTCGGCCTGATGGCCGATGCCATCGGCACCTACGGTTTCGACGTGCTGACCCTGGTGCTCAAGCTGTTCGTGGTCTATCTGGCCGCCATCCTGATCTTCGCCTTCGTGGTCTATCCGCTGCTGATCGTGCTCTTCTCCAACACGCCGGTACGCAAGTATCTGTCTGCCATGAAGAAGCCGCAGATCGTCGCCTTCTCCACCGCCTCTTCCATGGCGACCCTGCCGGTCAACATGGAGACCTGCGAGGAGGAGTTGAAGGTGACCAATGCCACGGCCTCCTTCGTGCTGCCGCTGGGTGCCACCATCAACATGAGCGGCAACGCCATCTATTACGGTCTGGTCGCCATCTTCTTCGCCCAGGTCTACCAGATCGACCTCTCCATGGGTGCTTGGGCCGCCATCATAGTGACCGCCACCCTGGGGGCCATCGGCCAGGCCGGCGTGCCGGGTCCGAGCTTCCTGGTGGTCGCCGTGCTGCTGGCCGCCGGGATCCCCATCGAGGGGCTGCCGCTGTTGTTCGCGCTGGATCGCCTGTTCGACATGATCCGTACCGCCCTCAACATCACCGGTGATGCGGCCTGCGCCGTCATCGTCGACCGCTACAGCCCGGATTACGATCCGGACCGCTGGAACAAATAATCCAGTTGCAATGAACAAGGGGCCCGCAGGCCCCTTTCTTTATGTTTGTTGCTGTGAGCGTCAGCCGAGCTGAGCGAGTGCCTGCTGGCAGCGCTGCTCGGCGGCGTCCAGCTCCAGCAGCACCATCTTGATGTCTTCCAGCTGCTGCTGCAGGGTCTCCCGCTTGTCGGCCACCAGCCCCAGCATGGTCTGCAGCTGGGTACGGCTGCTCTTGTCCGCATCGTAGAGATCGAACAGATCGCGGATATCCGCCAGGCTGAAGCCCAGTCGCTTGCCGCGCAGGGTCAGCTTGAGCCGCACTCTGTCCTGCCGACTGTAGATCCGGGTCTGTCCCTGACGGGCAGGATTCAAAAGTCCCTGATCTTCATAAAAACGAATACTTCGGGTCGTAACATCAAATTCACGGGCCAGTTCGCTGATGCTGTAGGTCCGCGTGTCATCCTTGGTTCGGTTCATGGCGCTATCTTGGCTGTCAATCCTGGCTGGCACCTTACCCAAACGTCAACTGCCCCGCAAGTCTTGTTCCCGCAGCGGCGGCAGCATATGTTATTTCAATGTAACAAGGAGAGTGCAATTGATGGATATCGTGATTGTTGCGGCCAAACGTACCCCCATGGGGGCCTTCCAGGGAACCCTGGCCAACCTGACGGCCCCCGAACTGGGCGCCTGTGCCATTGCTGCGGCCATGGCAGAGGTGGGGCTCAGGGGAGAGCAGATCGATGAAGCCTATCTGGGCAACGTGCTGAGTGCCGGGGTCGGCCAGGCACCCGCCCGCCAAGCGGTGCTGAAGGCGGGCCTGCCGGACAGCATTCCCTGCACCACGGTCAACAAGGTGTGCGGGTCCGGCATGAAGGCGGTGATGCTGGCGGCCGATGGGCTACGGCTCGGCGACACCAAGGTGGTGATCGCCGGCGGGATGGAGAGCATGAGCCGCGCCCCCTATCTGCTCGACAAGGCGCGCAGCGGTTTTCGGATGGGGCACCAGAGCGTGCTCGATCACATGTTCCTCGACGGGCTGCAGGATGCCTACGAAGGTCAGCTGATGGGGCATTATGCCCAGCTGAGCGCCGATCGCGCCGGGTTGACCCGTGCCGATATGGATGCTTTTGCCATCGCATCGCTGGAGCGGGCGCTGGCGGCCCAGCGCAGCGGGGCCTTTGCGGCGGAGCTGGCGCCAGTGATGGCCGTAGATACCCTGCTGCTGGCCGAGGATGAGCAGCCTGCCAAGGCCAGGCCCGAGAAGATCCCCCAGCTCAAGCCGGCCTTCAGCAAGACGGGCACCATCACGGCGGCCAATGCCAGCTCCATCTCGGACGGGGCGGCTGCGCTGATCCTGATGCGCTCCGACACTGCCGCGCAGCTGGGGCTGCCGGTGCTGGCGCGACTGGTGGGTTATCAGAGCCACGCGGCCCTGCCCGCCGAGTTTACCAGCGCGCCGATCGGGGCAATCAAGGGCCTGCTGGCCAAGGTGGGTTGGCGGGTGGAGGAGGTGGATTTGTTCGAGGTCAACGAGGCGTTTGCCATGGTCAGTCTGCTGGCGATGGCCGGTTGCCAGCTACCCCATGACAAGGTCAACGTGAATGGCGGCGCCTGCGCGCTCGGTCATCCGCTGGGGGCGAGTGGCGCCAGGATCTTGGTGACCCTGATCCATGCCTTGCGCGAACGCGGTCTCAAACGCGGGGTGGCCAGTCTGTGTATCGGGGGCGGGGAGGCGACGGCGGTCGCCATCGAGCTGGGTTAATCTGTCTCCGCCATCGCCAGGAGTTGCTGGTTGACCCAGGCGGTGGCGGTCAGATAGAGCTGACTGACCTTCTCTTCATTGAGCCCGAGCCGGGCCGTTCTGGCCGTGATCCGCTGCCAGTTCGCACTCTCGTAATCCTCGCAAAACGACAGATAGAACCCCAGGTTGCCCTTGCGTTCTAGCAGGGCGACCCGGATCTCCTCGATCAGCGGAATGGTGCCGAGCAGCTTGTCCATCGGCTGTTCCATCAACACATCGAGCAGGGAGAAGAGGCCGGTGATGAAGGCCTGCTGGGCTTCCTGGGTCGGTGCATGGGTGTGGGCCAGCAGCTCGCAGAAGCGGGCCCGGATCATCGACATCTGATAGAGCTCGGCACTCTTGCCGTGGCCGGCGCTGGTGGCGGCGACCAGGGTCACGAAGCGTTTGAGCTGGGTGTGGCCGAGATAGACGGCGGCCTGGCGAAAGGAGGAGATGGGGTTGGCGTGGCTCTTGAGGTGGTTGACGTAACGCAGCAGTTTGAGGGACAGGGAGATATCCTGACTCAGCAGTTGCTCGATGCGGTTGAGGTCGGGCTCGGGCTGGTTGACCACGTTGAGCAGTTGCATCACCACCACCTGGGCCGGCTCCATGGTCGCCTGTTTGACCATCTCGGGCCGGCTGAAGAAGAAGCCCTGGAACAGGTCGATGCCAAGGCGCTTGACCCGTTCAAACTCCGCCTTGTCCTCCACCTTCTCCGCCAGATAGGTGAGCTTGAGCTGCTGATGCTGCTGGATGAACACCTTGATCTGCAGCAGCGACGTGGCGCGCAGATCGAACTTGATGATGTGGATGTAGGGGAGGAAGCGCTCCCAGTCAGGCGACAGGGTGAAGTCGTCGAGGGCGAGCTGATAGCCCAGCCCGTGCAACTGCTTCACCTTGGCCAGCAGGGCATCGTCGGGATCGGCATCTTCCAGGATCTCGATCACCACCTTCTCCGGCGGCAGGCACTCGGCCAGCCCTTCCAGCAGTAGCGAGTGAGGGAAGTTGATGAAGCAGGGGCGACCGCCAAGCAGCTGATCGATGTTCTGTTGCAGGAACTGTTCGACAACCAGTCTGGCGGTGGCTTGCTGGGAGGAGATGGGGGGGAACACGTTATCCAGACTGTCGCGAAACAGCAGCTCATAGGCGTGGGTGTTCAACTCCCGATCCAGGATGGGCTGCCTTGCTACGTATGAATACATGCATCTCTCCAGCGTGTGTACTGGATTGATTTTATTGTGAAGCCGCGCACTATGCCAGCGCTTGGAGGCCAGAAACGGTCAATAACTGGCATAGTGCTTGAGTGAGCGGGCAGGGGATGCCCGCCCGCGTCAGAACAGGTAATTGAGCTGCAGACCGGCTAGCCAGGCGTCCCCTTCCGAGGTGCCCTGGAAGGTGGATGTGGTCTGCGGGATGCCGGGTTTGAGCTGCATGGTCTCGCTCACTTCCACCTTCTTGCCATCGATCAGCGTCACCCCCAGATCCAGCGAGAGGTTGCGATCGATCTGATAACCCACCCCGGCGCTGTACCAGACCCGATCCGAGTCGGGGATGGAGATGGTGCGGCGATCCGCCGGGACCGGGCTGCGATCATAAGCAAGGCCGGAGCGCAGTTGCCATTGCGGGGCCAGCTGGTAGGTCAGGCCCAGCGCGTAGCGCCAGCTGTCTTCCCAGTGCTCGTCCTTGATGTGCATGACGCCGTGGTGATCGAGCTCGGATTCCAGCTGCACGAACTTGCTCCAGTTGGTCCAGTTGATGCTCGAATGCAGCGCCAGTGCCGGCGTCAGCTGATGGAACAGGGCCAGCTCGGCGGTGGCGGGCAGCGGCAGATCCAGGCTGCCGGTATCGGTGAAGGGCTGCCCGTTCTGGTCGATGCCGATGGCGTCGCCAGAGAGCTTCAGGGTAACGTCATGGCGGTAGGAGAGGCCGATGCGGGTCGCTTCCGAGAGCTCCAGCAGGGTGCCCAGGTTCCAGCCCATGGCCCAGCCATCCCCTTTCAGGTGCTTGGCGATCTGGTTGTTGGACGGGAAGGTGCCGCCCACTTCCCCTTCGCCCTGAATGGCGGAGAGGCCGGCGCCGACGGACCAGACGCGGTTGACGCGATAGGCCAGCGACGCACCCAGATCCACGGTTTTGATGTCGGAGACATTGCCGAAGTGACCGGCATTGTAGTTGTCCGGCATCTTGACGCCGAGCCCGTAATAGGAGGTGGCAGCCAGCCCCAGGCGCCACTGGTCGTTGAGCGGCACTATGAGGTAGGCGTTGGGTACCCAGGCATCATCGGCGATGTCGTGGGCCGCCGCATCCAGGCTGACCGGCCCCTTGGGGGTCGGCACCCGGGTGGTGCCCTCGATGTTGACGTCGGGGCGCACATAGATGAAGCCACCGGAGAAGGCCATGGTATCGAAACGGGTCATGGCGGCGGCGTTGCGGGAGAGCACGCTGGCATTGTCGGCGATGGCGGCTTCGCCGGCGAAGGCGCGGCCCATGCCGGTGGCGGATTGCTCGGCCAGCTGAAAACCTGCCGCCTGGGCCTGGCTCGACAGCACCAGCAGGGTGATGAGAGACGGCTTCATGATGGAGTGCATTGCATTGTCCTTGAAAGTGAACCTGAAGTTCGAACGTTCTTATGGTTGGAGGCAGGATTTTATATGGTATGACCAGTAAGGCAACGGGCGTGGGGGCGAGGGGATGAAAACGAGATTAAATGCTGGGGGATGTGCTGCTAATAGCTTGATAAAAAAAGAAAAGCGTACAGTTGTTTACTACAGGTGTACGCTGAAACATGAATTCGGGATAAAAAAAGAGCGCCCGTAGGCGCTCTGGTCAATTCGCTGATTATCAGAACTTCATGTTGAACTGAGCGGAAGCGAGGAAGGCGTTGCCGTGGGAGGTGCCTTTCCAGCGCAGGGCTTCGTTGCTTTCGACCAGCTTCTCGTTGACGTCCACTTTCTTGCCGTCCAGATAGGCCATGCCGAAGTCGACACTCATGTCTTTGTCGATGTGGTAGGTGGCACCAGCGCTATACCATACGCGGTCGGAATCCGGGATGCTCAGGCTGCGGTATTCCGGTTCGATCGGGGTGTTGTCGTAGGCAAAGCCGATACGAGCTTCCCAGGACGGGTTGACGTACCAGGTACCGCCCAGAGAGTAACGGGTGGAGTCCTTGAACTTCTCCGGCTTGTAGAGGCAGACGCCGGCACCGTCGGTGCTGTTGCACTGACCGCTGGTGGCTTTGAGCTCCTGGAAGGCGCTCCAGTCGGTCCAGTTGACGGAGTAGTGCACGGCAAACTGCTGGTTCAGACGGTGGTAACCGGCGAACTCGGCCTGGGCCGGCAGATCCAGCGGCAGTTCACCACCGACGGTCTTGAAGCCGGAAGAGGTGCCCTGATAGTCACCCTTGAACTTCAGGTCTACCTGGGAGCGATAGGTCAGCGCGAAGCGGTTGTTCTCGTTCACTTCATACATGGTGCCCACGTTCCAGCCGTAACCCCAGTCGTCACCCTTCAGGTGGCTGACGATGGTGTCCTTGCCGATACCCGGTACGCTGCTCAGCGGCGGCACGGCGGCCAGTACACCGGCGCGGCGGTTCAGTTCAGCCTTGGCATAGACCAGGTTCAGACCGGCGCCGACGCTGAAGTGCTGGTTGACGCGGTAGGCGATGTTCGGGTTGATGTTGAAGGTGAGCAGTTCGGTGTTGCCGGCAATGGAGCCACCGTTGAAGTTCTCGGTGTACTCGGTGGCCAGACCGTAGTTGGAGAACAGGCCGATACCCCAGGCCCACTGGTCGTTCAGCGGCTGGATGAAGTAGGTGGCAGGCACGAAGGCGCTCGGCGCGATGCCGCTTTCGCTGGCACCGGCCATCTTGGCGGAGCCTGCATAGATGTCACCATTTACATCCACGTCCGGCTTGATATAGGTACCGGAAACAGAGAACGCCATCTTGTCAAACTGGGTCATGGCTGCCGGGTTGCGGGACAACACGGAGGCGTTGTCCGCCACGGCGGCTTCCCCTGCATACGCACGACCCAGGCCGGAGGCTGAGTGTTCGTTCAATTGGAACGCGGCGGCGAAGGTTTGGGTACTGGCCAGGGTGACGGCGGCAGCGATCAGGCTCTTTTTGAAAAAGGCAGTTGTCATAGTGTTCTCTCTTGTAGGCAGATTTTCCGTCGGCATCAGGGCTATTTTGCCTCTGTATGTGACAAGATCTGTTGTTATTTCAGCTTCTTCCCATTCAATTCTGGCGTGATTCTATGGATCTGGTAGGAGGTAAGAAATCAGACCAGTGACAGCAGAATACATAAAAGTTTCCAGAGTGTTAATCATTTGTTTGAATTTGCCGCTTAAATAGTCTCTTTTACCATTAATTGGATAAAAAACACTCACATACAGCGATCTGCATCACAAAAATATTTTTGGGTATTTGCGGGGAATGAGTGGCGAATAGGGGAGAATCGTGACGGGAAAGGAGATAAACGGGCAGCCAACCTGATTGGTCTGCCCGTTGGCTTGATCCGCTACGAGGCGAGTCAAGATTGGGTTAATGCCTGTTAAATCGACCAGTGCAACCGGGATTCCAGCTGCTCTGCCACCGGCGCCAGCGGCTCTTCCATCTCACCGATCAGCACCATGTTGGCCCCCTTGAGTTGCAGGATCTCGCCCTTGAGCTGCCCATCTTCAAAGGTGGGCTGCAGGGTGAGTGGTACGTGCTTGGGCACCAGGAACAGGGTGACCGGGCCCATCTTGCCCTGCAATACCATGTGCAGCGCCGGCCCCTGATAGAAGGAGCAGTGGTTGACATAGGTGATCTTCAGCCCCTGCATGCCCATCAGGGTGGCGCCATATTTCTCCATCTTGGCGTTGATGGTGCGCAGGCTCACCTGCTCGTCCACATCCTTGATGAAGGGCTCCTCGCCATAGACATGGGCCATGGCGACCTGGGCCAGCGAGAGCTCGTCGGGAGCGGCCAGCGGCCAGCTCAGCCAGCGGGTGCTCATGCCGAGCAGGAAGGCGACCGAGGCAGCCATCGCCAGCGCACGCCAGTTGCTGCGCGGTCGCACCGGCAGGGGAACCACCTGCGGCTGATCGGCTTCCAGCGCCTGTCTGAGCAGGATGCGCTCGGCCAGCCCGGCCGGCACCTCGACCTCCATCGCTCGCTGCAGGCTGCGATCGAGCTGCTTCATCTCGTCCAGATGCTTGCGATTGGCGGGGGAGCGCTGGGCCTGCTCGAGAAACGCGGGATCCTGCTCATGTGGATGGGCTATGGCCCGACGGCGAAATTCCAGCTCATCCATTGGTGTGTCCTCTCTGTTGGGTCGTTGACTCCATGGCCTCTTTTATCTGGTTGCGGGCCCGAAACAGGCGAGTCATGACGGTGTTCTTGTTGAGCCCCAGCTGCGCCGCGATCTCGTCGCCGCTAAAGCCCCCCAGCACCTGCAGCAGCAGGGGTTCCTGATATTCGGCCGGCAGGCGGGAGATGTGGCGTCTGAGCCACTCGTTCTCCATCTCCTGCTCGCTGTGCAGTGCCTCCTGATCGCTCTGGGGATGCTCGTCGAGATCGACGAGGTCAAACTGCTTGCGCTCGAAGCGGCGTGCATTTTCCCGCCGCAGTATGGTGATGAGCCAGGCCTTGGCGGCCTTGTCGTCGAGCAGGGAGTCGATGCTCTTCCAGGCGCGCAGAAAGGTCTCCTGCACCAGATCTTCCGCCACTTGCGGATCCCGGCACAGCCAGTAGGCGTAACGGTAGATGTCCCCGTGCAGGGCATGTACCAAGGCTTCGTATTTGGTTTGTTTGTCTGCCATGCCTCCATAGACCGGGGAGGTCGTGGGATCCTTTCCGACCGTGGCACCTTTTTTTCTGAAAAAACCTAAAGCCATCGCTGGGCTTCCTTATTTGAATGAAGGCCAGGATCAACCGATCCTGGCCATTTGCCTGAGGCCATAGGCTATCGCAAAAGTTTCGTGGCCGCATAGGGCGCTGGCAAAGTCCGCCCAGGTTTGCGGGTGTCTCCCAGCAGGGGATACGGTAGCGAAGCAGGCGCGCTCCAGGGCGGCAAAGTGGGGCACCAGGGCGGGATCGCGGCGACAGGGCAAGGCATCGAGGCGGGGATGGGGCAGTGACCAGCGCAGGCGGGCCCACGCCAGCAAGCGGGCCCGGGCCTGCTCGGCATCGGCCCGACACAGTGCCTGTTGCAGGCGATAGAAGGCGTGCCAGCGCGGCCCGTGGCGCCAGCAGGCCCGCAGCAGCAGAGCCCAGATGACCCACCGCAGGCTCTCGTCATTAGGCCCATCCTGCGCCGGCGGCGCCTGCGTGCTTGCGGCGATGTGCAGGGGCGTGGCGGGCAGCCGAGCGTATTCGATGCGCCCGCGCTGGGTGTTGAACCAGGCCAGCTCGATGGCGGGCAGCAGGTAGTCACCGGGTTCGTCCACGGTCAAAGCCTGGCGCCACTCGCGCTCGAAGCGCAGCGTCCCCTTGGCGAGGTAGCGCTCCTGCTGCTGCTCCCCATCCGGCCTGGCCCGGATGCCGGCGGGCAGGCCGGATGAGCCGAGCAAGCGTGCCAGATTGAGGCGATTGCCATCCCCCCCCTCCAGGCTGAGGGTCAGGGTGCGGATCACCGGCTCACCCGCTCTGGCCGCCGTCGGCGGATCCAGCCGCTGGCTCAGGGTGAGCTGGCTCGCCACCGGTTGCAGCGGGGGCTCGTCGATCTGCACGAACAGGGTGGCCGCCCGGGCCGAGAGCGGATCACTGCCGCCGTCATCTTGCGCCAAACGCCCCTGAAAGCGGGGGGACTCCAGCGGATGGCGCCCCGCTTCTTTGGCCTGCAGCAGCCAGCTGCGGGTCAGGCGGCCGGGCAGGCCGGGGCTTGCCGGTGGTTGCCACTGATCGTTGCCGAGGCGGCGAATGGTGAAGGCATCGCTGGCCGGCTCGGTGAGGTTGGGGGCCTCCATGTTGGCCGGTAGCCAAAGGCTGAGCTGATAGACAAACGGCTGGCCGGGGTAGAGCGGCCCCTGTTGCAGCACCCGGGCCTGCAGTTCGATGGGGGAGATGGTAGGGGCTGGCGCCAGGTTGCCGGCTTCGCTGCGCGGTGGAAAGGGGATGGACGGAGCCTGCTCCGCCCCCAGTGACAGGGCCGGCACCTGCTGCGGGCTGGTATCCAGCAGGTGCAGGGGGATCTGCCAGCGGGTCAGGCTCTGCTGCGGGGTTCTGACCCGGCTCATGGTCACCTTGCCCACCGCGAACTGACGCAGCAGGGGGGTGATGGCGAGCTCACTGCTCTGGCGCTCGCCGTCCGCTTCGATGATCAGCAACCAGTCGCGGCGATCGGCCCCCGGCAGCAGCTCGGCCCGGGGTGGGGCGGCAAAAACCTGCGCCGTCATCAGCCAGAGCAGCAACAGGCACAGGGCATGGCAAGGGGCGAAGAGGCGGCTCACCAGGGATCCTCTCCTTTCAGAGTGCCAGGGGCGAGGCCACGGTCGGCCTCCTGCTCGCGCCTGCGCTGATCTTCCTTGCGCAGCCGCTGCTCCAGCAGCAGGACGGGAGGTGACGGAGGCAGGGGAGCATCCGGGGGGGCGGCCTGCTCGGGGGCATCGATGGGCTTGGGGTCCTGCGCCTGTGGGCTTGCCTCGGGCGGCAGGGCGCGCAGCAAGGTCAGGTTGTAGCGCGCATCCTGATGGCTGGGTTCCAGCGCCAGCGCCGCCAGATAGGCCTGCTCGGCGGCCGCCAGCTGACCGAGCTGCACCAGGGCATTGCCCCGGTTGTAGTGGGCAGTGGCCGTGCTGGCCAGGCCATAGGCGGCGGCCGCCTTGGCGTAGTCGCCAGCCCGATACCAGGCATTGCCCTGCCAGACGGGATCCGCAAAGGTGCGGGCGGCCTCCTGATAGCGCTTTTGCAAGAAGGCCTGCCAGGCCTGATTGTCATGGGCAGCAGGCGGGATGGCCGTTGGCGCCGGGCTGGCCTGCAGAGAGGGTGGCGTCAGCAAGAGCGTCCCCACCAGCACCAGCCAGAGGGTGCCGATACGGGCCAGCAGGGCCAGCGGCAGCAGGGGCAGCAGCAGCCAGGGGCCGAGATCCATGGCCTGGTGGGCACCTGTGGTCTGGCTCATGGGCAGGGGGGCAAAGCGTGGCGCCCCCTGTTGCAGCCACTGCAGTTGACCGCCGAGATCGCCGGCCAACTGTTGCAGGGTAACCACGTCGGGTGCCGGCAGGGCACGGCCGAAGCCACCGCCTATGGTGGCGGGCAGGCGACTGGCCTGGCCGCTGTTGACCAGCAAGACGTCGAGGCGCGCTTGTACCTGGGCGTGGCAAAAGAGGCTGCCCTGGCAGGGCCACACCGCCTTGATCCGCTCGGCCTGACGGGCGGTCAGGTCATCGGTGATCAGCAGCAGGCGGGCCTGCTGGCCGGCGGGGATCTGCTTGAGTGCCAGCGCCACCGCACGCTCGGGCGCGCTGCCTTGCCTTGGCATGATGGCCGGGCGCAGGTCGGGCAGCAGCAGGGCGAGGGCCTGGTGATCCCGGGTCGGCGGCATGGCGAGGTAGGCATCCCCGGCAAACAGGATGAGGGCGATGGGATGGGCCGCTTCCTGCTGTGCTCGGTCAGCCAATAGATCCTGCAGCAGTACCCGCACCCGGGTGGCCCGGTCTGGCAGCAGATCGGTGGCCAGCATGGAGCGGGAGAGATCCAGCAGCCAGATGTCGAGGGCCGGGCTGGGAACGCTCTGGCTCTGCTGGCGCAGGGCCGGGCCGCTCAAGGCCAGGATCAGCGGCAGGCAGGCCAGCCAGAGCCAGGGAAAGTGGCGCCGCTGCCCCGGCAGCAGATAGGCCTGCATGGCGGGGGTCAGCAGCGGGGCCTGGCGACGACGGCGCCATCCCTGCCACAGCCAGGGCAGCAGGGCCAGCAACCAGAGCGGGCGCAGCAGAGTGAGTTCCATCATGGGGCGCCTCGGGACGGACTGTCAGGCAGAGTGGCTTTGCGGGTCAGCCGCGCCGGCCAGTGCAATCGGGCGGGCCAGCTCAGCAGCAGCCAGGCCAGCGCCAGTGGCCAGGGGTAGAGCTCCTGGTTGGGGCGATAGCGGGTCTGCGCGGTGGCGACGGGCTCCAGGGTATCCAGCGCCTGATTGATGGCCTCGAGATCCCCCTGGGTGCGCGCCCGGAAGTAACGGCCATGGCCCACCTCGGCCAGTTGCTGCAAGAGGGCTTCGTCCAGCTCGGCACTGGGGTCGCTCTGGGCCGGGGTCTGCGCTGGGGTCATCGCCTCGGCAAAGGTATCCGGATCGGCGCCCACCCCCAGGGTATAGAGGCGAATGCCTGCGGCGGCGGCCTGCTTGGCCTCGCGCAGGGGATCGGCGCTGCCGGCGGTATTGCGCCCGTCGGTGACCAGCAACAGGGCGGTGGAGCGTTCGGGGGCCTTGTGCTGGCGCGCAAGCAGGATGGCCTCGCCGAGGGCGGTGGTGCGTCCCACCAGCTCGAAATCGAGCTCGCGGGTCAGACCGAGCAGGGCGTTGGTCTCCTGGGTCAGGGGCGAGAGCAGGTAGGCGTGATCGGCGAACACGATGAGGGCGATACGATCGCCGGGGCGGGCGGCGATGAGCCTGTCTATCTGCTGGCGCACCGCGCTGAGCCGGTCTTTTTGCTCCCCTTCATCCAGCATGTCCTGGGTGCGCATGCTGTCGGAAAGATCCACCGCCAGGATGAGATCCCGGCTGCTCTGATAGCTTACCTGAGGCGACTCCTGCCACTGGGGGCGGCAGAGCGCCAGCACCAGGGCGCACCAGCACAGCGCCATCCGCCACAGGGGCTGGCCGGCATGGGGGCGCAGCAGGGGAAAGCCGGCATGGGTCAATACGCCAGGATCATGTGCGCTGCGGGGGCGGGGGGGCAGACCAAAGCGCACCAGCAGCGGCAGCACCAGCGCCAGGGCAAACCAGGGCCAGGCGAGGATCATGGCTCTCTCCCGACGTGCGCGTCGCTGGTGCAGGTTCGCCCCCGCCGCCAGCGAGTGCGCAGGTCCAGCAACCAGGCTGGCGGGCAGATGCAGCTACGTCCCCAGGCGAGGTAGGCCCGGCGCAGCGCCTGACGCTGCTGCGCATCCGGGCTTTGACCGCCGTAGAGCCAGGCAGACCAGTGCGGGGCCAGCTCGCGAAAGCGGCTGCCCCCCAGAGCATCGAGCCCCAGAGAATCAAGAAAGACGAGCCAGGGCGCGTCCTGCAATGCGGCCGCCTCGGGCCAGCGGGGCAGCACGGCCTCGCGCAACACGGCTTGCAGCTGGGGCACCAGGTCGGGGGACTGCCAGTCGAGCTGTCGCCGCCAGCGGTGATAACGCAGCAGGCTCTGCACGCCGAGGATGATCATGGCGCCGACCAGCAGCGCGATCAGCAGCCACCACCAGCCCAGCAGGCGGGGATCAGAGGCCAGCTGCAGCGGCGGGCCGGGGTGAATGTCGCGCAGCTGGGCCGCCAGCGGGGAAGTGTGGACGCTGCTGCCCGGCACGGCGCTGGCGAGCCAGTTCAGAATTGACGGCATGCCCCCTCCTGCCACTGGCGTTGCAGCGGCTGGCCGTTGTCGAGCCGGTAGAGGCGCTGCACCAGCGGCAGCAGTTGCTGATGGCTCTGGCGGGCCAGCTGTTCGGCAGCCTCTTGATAGCGCCAGGCGAACCCCGGTTCGCCAGCCTCGAGCCAGCCACTCTGCTGGCCGGCGCGCACTGCCAGGCGGCCCTGGGCCGGCAGGGCTGCCTCCAGTGGATCCCGAATTTGCCAGCAATGCAGGTCGTGGCGCCGGCCGAGCAGTTGCAACTGGCGGCAGAGCGCCTCGTCGAGAGGGCTGTGATCGGTGATCAGAGTCAGTCTGGCACCGTGGGGCAGGTTGAGCCGGGCCAGGGTATGGGCCAGGGCGTGGGGGGGCGGCGTGCGCGCCAACCCCAGCCGGTAGTGGTGGCAGAGGGCCTCCAGCAAGGGCACCAGGGGGCCGCGCTGGTGTTGCAGATGCGGCTCCACACCGTGGCAGATCAGAGTATTGGCCTGCTTTTCACCTTGCCAGAGCAGGGCGGCAGCCAGCTCGCAGCCCAGGCGTGCCTTGAGCTGGTGGCAAGAGCCGAAGTACATGGCCGGGGAGAGATCGAGCAGCAGCCAGTGGGCCTGATCCTGCTCCTCGCTGTAGAGCCGGGTATAGGGGCGACCGAGGCGGGCGGTCACCCGCCAGTCGATGTGGCGCACCTCGTCGCCGGCCTGATAGGCGCGCAGCTCGCGAAAGGTGAGCCCCGGCGTGCGGCCAAGCCGGCCCTGCGCCACCGGTTGAATGCGCGAGCGCGGCCCCTGCCGGGCCCACAGCCTGATCGCCAGCAGTCTGGCAAGCGGCAGGGCGATATCGGGATGGGCGAGGGGATCGGCGGCGCTCGTCATGGCAGCAGGGCCCGCACAGAGGAAACGAGCGGGCTCAGGGGCATGGGATCGCATCCAGCAGCAGGGTGATGAGCGCCTCGTTGTCGAGGTTGTCCGCCAGCGCCTGATAACTGGGAATGAGGCGATGGCGCAGCACGGCCGGCGCCAGCTGTTGAATGTCTTCGGGCAGCACGAAATCCCGTCCGGCCAGCCAGGCCCTGGCGCGAGCTGCTCTGGCCAGACCTATGCTGGCCCTGGGGCTGGCGCCCACCGCGACCAGGGGTTCGAGTTCCGGGCACAGGCCGCTGCCCGGTCGGGTGGCGCAGACCAGCTGCACCAGATAGTGCTCGAGGCGCCCCTGCATCTGCACCGCCTGCACCGCGCTGCGGGCCGCCAGCAGATCGGCCTGGCTCAGGGTGAGCGGCGGTGTTGGCAGGGTGTCGCCGCGGGCGTTGAGTTGGAGGATGGCCAGCTCCATGGCGGGGCTCGGGTAGTCCACCAGCAGCTTGAGCAAGAAGCGATCGAGCTGGGCCTCCGGCAGGGGATAGGTCCCCTCTTGTTCTATCGGGTTTTGCGTGGCGGCCACCATAAAGAGCGGCGACAGGCGCCAGCTCTTCTTGCCCACCGTGATCTGATGCTCGGCCATCGCCTCCAAGAGGGCGGACTGCACCTTGGCCGGCGCCCGGTTGATCTCGTCCGCCAGCACCAGGTGGTTGAAGAGGGGACCGGGCTGAAACACGAAGCTGGCATCCTGGGGATGAAACACCTCGCTGCCGGTGAGATCGGCAGGCAGCAGGTCGGGGGTGAACTGGATGCGGGTGAAGCGCCCCTCCACCGCGCCGGCCAGCGCCTTGACGGCCCGGGTCTTGGCAAGACCGGGGGCGCCTTCGATCAACACATGTCCTTCACATAACAGGGCGATCAGCAGCCCCTCGATGAGGGGGCCCTGTCCCAGAATTTGACTACCCAGATAGTCCCCAAGCTGTCTGAACTCGGCCGCTGCCATGCAATAAACCCGTTGTTTTCATAGAAGTTGATCTTTTTATACTCCAGTTGGCGCACAAGGGCGAGGGAGGGGGCCAAGATGGCGGCAATTTAGTTTCAATCAGCCGTATGAAATTTGTGAGTGGATTGTTAAGATGTGGCGCAATGAGGTCAGACCTCTCCCTTTAGTCTTCTCGTTTAACCAAGGAGCCAGGATGAAAGAGCCATTGAAACTGACGACTCGCCAGGGCGAACGGATTGCCGTCGTGGCGGGTTTGCGCACTCCCTTTGCCAAGCAGGCCACCGCCTTTCACGGCGTGCCTGCGGTGGATCTGGGCAAACTGGTGGTGAGCGAGATGCTCGCTCGCACCGATCTCGATCCCAAGCTCATCGACCAGCTGGTGTTCGGCCAGGTGGTACAGATGCCGGAAGCCCCCAACATAGCCCGCGAGATCGTGCTCGGCACCGGCATGAGTGTCAGCACCGATGCCTATAGCGTGTCGCGCGCCTGCGCCACCAGTTTCCAGGCCGTTGCCAACGTCACCGAATCCATCATGGCCGGCACGGTGGACATCGCCATCGCCGGCGGCGCCGACTCCTCCTCCGTGCTGCCCATCGGGGTGAGCAAGAAGCTGGCCCGCGCCCTGGTGGATCTCAACAAGGCGCGCAATCTGCAGCAGCGTTTCAATATCCTGCGCCAGTTGCGGGTCAAGGATCTGCTGCCGGTGCCGCCCGCCGTGGCCGAGTACTCCACCGGTCTCTCCATGGGGCAGACCGCCGAGCAGATGGCCAAGAGCCACCAGATCAGCCGCGAGGCGCAAGATGCGCTGGCGCACCGCTCCCATACCCTGGCCGCACAGGCCTGGGCCGATGGCAAGTTGAGTGGCGAGGTGTTTACCGCCCACGTGCCGCCCTACAAGGCGCCGCTGGAGCGAGACAACAACATCCGCGAAAGCTCGGATCTGGCGAGCTATGCCAAGCTCAAGCCGGTGTTTGATCGTGTCCACGGCTCCGTCACCGCCGCCAACGCCACTCCGCTCACCGACGGCGCCGCCGCCGTGCTGCTGATGCGCGAAGGGCGGGCCCGCGAGCTGGGCCTCGAGCCACTCGGCTACATCCGCAGTTTCGCGTTTTCTGCCATCGACGTGTGGCAGGACATGCTGATGGGCCCCTCCTACGCCACCCCGCTGGCGCTGGACCGTGCCGGCATCACGCTCAGCGATCTCACTTTGATCGACATGCACGAGGCCTTTGCCGCCCAGACCCTGGCCAACCTCAAGATGTTTGCCAGCAAAGAGTTTGCCCAGAGCAAGCTGGGTCGCGATCAGGCCATCGGCGAGGTGGACATGGACAAATTCAACGTCCTCGGTGGCTCGCTGGCCTTTGGTCACCCCTTTGCCGCGACCGGTGCGCGGATGATCACCCAGACCCTGCACGAGCTGCGGCGCCGGGGTGGGGGATTGGGGCTTAACACCGCCTGTGCGGCGGGTGGTCTCGGCGTGGCCATGGTGTTGGAGGTAGAGTGATGAGCGAGAAGACTTTTTCCCTGGCGGTGCGCCAGGATGGCATCGGCATTCTCACCATGGATGTGCCGGGCGAGAGCATGAATACCCTCAAGGCCGCCTTTGTGGAGGAGATCCGCGCGGTGCTGGCCGAGGTGAAAGCCAATAAAGAGCTGATCGGCCTGGTGGTGGTCTCCGGCAAGAAGGACTCCTTCATCGCCGGCGCCGACATCAGCATGCTGGCGGCCTGTACCAGCGCCAAGGATGCCGAGACGCTGTCGCGGGAAGGGCAGGTGATCTTCGCCGAGATCGAGTCGCTGCCGATCCCGGTGATCGCCGCCATTCACGGCCCCTGCCTCGGCGGCGGGCTGGAGCTGGCGCTGGCCTGCCATGGCCGGGTGGTCACCGATCACGGCAAGACGGTGCTCGGCCTGCCCGAGGTGCAACTGGGCTTGCTGCCGGGCTCCGGCGGGACCCAGCGTCTGCCGCGCCTCATCGGGGTGGCCAAGGCGCTCGATCTGATGCTGACCGGCAAGCAGGTGCGGGCCAAGCAGGCCAAGAAACTGGGGCTGGTGGACGACGTGGTGCCGCCCTCCATCCTGCTGGACGCCGCCATCAAGTTGGCCAAGAAGGGCAAGCCCCGTCACGAGCTCAAGCGGGATCTGCAGGGCAAGCTGCTGGAGACCAACAAGCTTGGCCGCAAGGTGCTGTTCGATCAGGCCCGCAAGGGGGTGAAGGCGAAGACCCGCGGCAACTACCCGGCCCCGGATCTGATCCTGGAAGTGGTGCGCATCGGGGTGGAAGAGGGGATGCAGGCCGGCCTTGCCGCCGAATCCCGCCACTTTGGCGAGCTGGTGATGACTGCTGAGTCCGCCGCCCTGCGCTCCATCTTCTTTGCCACCACCGAGATGAAGAAGGAGGTCACCTATCAGGGGGCCGAGCCGCGCAAGGTGGGTCATGCCGCCGTGCTGGGCGGTGGTCTGATGGGGGGCGGCATCGCCTTCGTCACCGCCACCAAGGCAGGCGTGCCGGTGCGGATCAAGGACGTGGCCAGCAGCGGCATCGGCAATGCCATGCGCTACAGCTACGACATCCTGGCCAAGAAGCTCAAGCGCCGCCAACTGCTGCGCAGCGAGCTTGAGAAGCAGATGAGCCTGCTGACCGGCACCCTCGACTACTCCGGTTTCCACCGGGTCGACATGGTGGTGGAGGCGGTGTTCGAAGATCTTTCCCTCAAGCACCAGATGGTGAAGGACGTGGAGCGCGAGTGTGGCGAGCACACCGTGTTCGCCTCCAACACCTCCTCTCTGCCTATCCACCAGATCGCCTCGGTGGCGGCGCACCCGGAGCGGGTGGTGGGGCTGCACTACTTCAGCCCGGTGGACAAGATGCCGCTGGCGGAGATCATCCCCCACGCCGGCACCAGTGCCGAGACGGTCGCTACCACCCTGGCCTTTGCTCGCGCCCAGGGCAAGACCCCCATCGTGGTCAAGGACGAGGCGGGCTTCTACGTCAACCGCATCCTGGCCCCCTACATGAACGAGGCGGCGCGCCTGGTGCTGGAAGGGGAGCCGGTGGAGGTGCTGGACGGTGCCCTGCTCGATTTCGGCTTCCCGGTCGGCCCCATCACCCTGCTGGACGAGGTGGGGATCGACGTGGGTGCCAAGATCTCCCCGATCCTCGAAAAAGAGCTGGGGGGCGAGCAGTTCCAGGCCCCGGCGGCCTTTAACAAGCTGCTGCAAAACGATCGCAAGGGGCGCAAGAACGGCAAGGGCTTCTACCTCTACGGCAAGGCGGCCCCGCGCAGCAAGCTCACCGGCAAAGAGGGCAAGAAGATGGTGGACGAGAGCGTCTACGGTGTGCTCGGCATCTCGCCCCAGGCCAAGCTGGCCAAGACGGAGCTGGCCGAGCGCTGCGTGTTGATGATGCTCAACGAAGCGGCCATGGCGCTGGACAGCGGCGTGGTGGCCTCGGCTCGCGATGGCGACATCGGCGCCATCTTCGGCATCGGCTTCCCGCCGTTCCTGGGTGGCCCGTTCCGCTACATGGACAGCCTCGGCATCGAGCATCTGGTGGGGCGCCTTGAGCACTACCAGAAGCGCTACGGCGACCGCTTCGCCCCCTGCGATCGCCTCAAGGCGATGGCAGCGGAGCAGCAGCGCTTCTATTGAGCGTGCGCCGCTCGCGGCAATTGGCCAACCGACAAGGAGGCGACCCCGGGGTCGCCTCCTTCTTTTTGGCGCTTGGATGGAAAATGCAGGGGCCGCAGGCTGACAACTGGTTGAATCCCGTCCATATTTTTCCTCGGTAAGGGATAAATTGTTGATCCAACTCAAACTAGCCCCCTATTTATTACTTTGGTGGCATAGGACTCAGGCGCTGGTTGGGGTCAAATAGCATCATCAGGAACGGGGGGATAACCCCGTCACGAAAGGGACACCCATTTCACTGGATGAAGGACACATAATGAGTCTGCTTGAACAAACCATCTGGACTGTATTGGGATACGGGGCCATGCCCTTTATCTTCCTGAGCGGGTTTGTGGCGGTGGCAGTGACCTGCTGCCTGCTGCTCAATGCCTTCGGGGTCAAGTCCGCCGAGAAGTGATCCGCTTCTTTCGTTCATACCGCCAAATGCCAGTCTTCGGACTGGCATTTGTTTTTTGAGCCTTGGCAGGCAGTTATCTGCGCTCCTGGGGCCAAATGTGTGCTGCTTGAGGTCGAACCGGCCGCCGATTTTGATTACACTGGCGCGCAGTTTTTCGTTTCGGCCCGCTTCCCAAGGTATTCAAGGTTTTCTATGGCTCTCAAGGCAACCGTATTCAAGGCTCAGCTCAGCCTGTCCGACATGGATCGCAATCTGTATCAGGACTTCTCTCTCACCCTGGCCCGTCACCCATCCGAGACTGACGAGCGGATGATGATCCGGCTGGCGGCCTTCGCCTGGCACGCTGCCGAGCGACTGGAGTTCACCAAGGGCCTCTCTGCCGATGACGAGCCGGAACTCTGGCGCAAGAACTATTCCGACGAGATTGAACTCTGGATCGAACTCGGTCAGCCCGACGAGCGCCGTCTCAAGAAGGCGTGCAACCGCTCCCGTCATGTGGTGCTCTACCTCTACGGCGGCCGTGGCACCAGCGTCTGGTGGAAGCAAAACCAGGGCAAACTCGGCCTGCACGACAACCTGACCGTGATTGAGCTCTCCGACAGCCAGACCCTGCCGCTGACCGAGATGGTGGAGCGCACCATGCAGCTCACCTGCACCATCTCCGACGGCCAGCTCTGGGTGAGCAACGGCCGCCAGGAAGTGACCCTGGATCCCGTGCTGCTGATGGGAACCCCCGCCCGCGAACTGTAAAGGACTCGCCCATGTTCAGCGCGCTGCTCAATATCGTCATTCCGGTGTTTGCGGTGGTGGGGCTCGGCGCCCTCTACGGCAGGTTGCGTCCGGGCGGCGCGCTGGGTTACGTCAATCGGGCCAATATCGAGCTCTTTACCCCGGCGCTGGTGTTCTCGGCGCTGGTCAAATACCCGCTGGATCTGATGGCCCACCTCTCGCTCATCGCGGCGGGGGCCTTGGTGATCCTGCTGCCGGGGTTGCTGCTCTCCCTGCTCAGGCTTCGCAGCATCAGCCGACCGGCCCTGATCCTGCCCGCCATGTTTCGCAACACCGGCAACCTCGGCATTCCGCTGATGGTGCTGGCCTTTGGCGAGCAGCAGCTGGGCGCCATCATCATACTGTTCGTGCTCTCCAACCTGCTCCACTTCTCGGTGGGCATGTTCATTCTCTCGGCCAACACCTCCCGCTGGCTCTGGCTGAAAAGCCCTGTGCTGTGGGCCGCCCTGGCCGGCCTGCTGGTGGCCAATCTGCACATTCCGCTGCCCGAATACCTGGTGACCAGCGCCTCTTTGCTCGGCCAGATCTCGGTGCCGCTGATGTTGTTTGCCCTCGGTATCCGGCTGATGGAAGGGGAGCTGGATCACCTGGGGCTCGCCCTCAAGTGCAACCTGCTCTATCTGCTGGCCGGCGGCATCTCCCTAGGGCTGGCGGTCTGGCTGTTGCCGCTGCAGCCGGCCTGGATCCCGCTGCTGATGCTGTCGGTGGCGCTGCCACCGGCGGTGCTCAACTACATGCTGTGCGAGCAGTACCAGTGCCAGCCCGAGAAGGTGGCCAGCATCGTGCTCGGTGGCAATGCGCTCTCGGTCCTGGTGATACCGCTGGCAGTCTGGCTGGCCCTGCATCTGGGCAGTTGATCCTGTTCAGCAATAAAAAGGACGCCTGAGGGCATCCTTTTTATTGCTGCCACGAAAGTCCGATTACATTTCGTTAATCTAACCTACGGCCTTGCACTCGTGTTACCCGCCAGAGCGGATGGTCAGCCCGATAGCAAGGTGTTGGCCATTGGCGCGGTTGAACAGCCTTAAACACCATTGGTTTTGCTCCCCTTGACCTTGCTGGTGATCCCTTTAGGAAACCAGCCCCCTTTACCCACCCGCGCCCGTACTTTTTTCTGATATTGCTCAGGGGATAGCACCTTGGGGGTTTTGTGGCGGGTGCTGTTGCAGTACTGACAGGCGGCCACGATATTGGCGGGCTGGTTCGAGCCACCTTCGCCGCGTGGCTGCAGATGTTCCCCCGTGCACTGCAATAGCCGGGCTTCGGCAGGGGTGAGGCGGTATTGATGCATCAGTGCGGCAGGGGAGGCTTCCCACATTGGCAGTCCGCAATAGAAGCAGTGAAAGGATTGACGAACGGCAGCCTGATGGCGTTGTTTGGCGATGTTACCCATGGTCGTGACCTCAATCAGTTTGATATTGAAGTCCGTGACGGGATGGATTGGATAATAGCCGGACGGACTTCGGTTCAAGTTGAAGTCCCGTCGGCCTGCATAGACTCAGAGCGGGTACTGACCGGCACAACCGGATCAGCCTTACACCGCTCACCTTACGATACAGCGGCAATCAATTGATAGCGTGGTTTGGGGTGAATGTAAAGCGAGTAATTCAATGGAGTGCTAATTACTTGGTGATATTAGACTCAGCTACAAATCGGCGATGTAAAACACTTGGCTAAAAGTGAAGTGCTGTCATGTTGCAGATAGCACTTCACTGAAGACTGCAGGTCTGTTTATTAAGAAGTGATACCTAGAGCTCTGTTAATAACTTGAGGTACACTGTCATCCCTGCTAAGTTCAACAGGGAAGCTATCAACGTCAAGGATATTACTTTTAATAGCAACGATGAGTCTGTCATTTTTAACTGCTAGATCAAACATTTCTGAACGTCCGCCAAGGATTGACCTAGCTAAAGCATTGAAGTGAGTTGATGTAGGATCGCTCTTAAACACCTCATGTGCAGGAGATACGATGGCAAGGATTAGTGCTCTTAGTGCTTCGGCCTCACTTATTTTTTGAGTCATTGCAGCATGAGTAATACATCTAATAACATCTCCATATGACGTTGTTAAATCTGATTTGTTAATGCTGTAGAATGCGTCAATTTCATCAATAGCAGCATTCGGTTTACCTATAGAGGTATTTTGATCTGATGTTAAGTAATATGATTCAATAGACCCTTTCCTAAGAATAAAGAGACCACTTTTTTCCAAAATATTTAAAAGTGCTGTAAGTCTTCTTTTTATGGAAAGGAATTGTTGGGGCAGCAGCTGATCTTCATGTGTAAAAAGTGTACAGAATGTTGCTCTGCGTTTTGAAACTATAAGATCATCATCTTGAGATTTGTTAATCCAGTATGGATGTTGTGCTGCTAATATGGCTATGCTATTCCATTCATTGGTAACAAGTCTGCAGAAATCATTGTAAATATCTGTTGCCATATCATTTGCCGTGGCAGCCCCAAAATCACTTGCAAGTTCATCAGCATATGTATTCTCCACTAAGTAACCACTGACGAGAGCTGTTCCATCTGCAATACCATCAGCATCAACCAAGGCTACTGGTTCTTTGCCCATTAACCTAAAGAGTTTTGCGACGACTGACATCTGTCCTTTACCTATGACAGGTAAAAGTTGAGAGCCAGCCGCTTCAAGATGAATATCAAAAATATTTGATAAGGCACTGCATATAAAAAATATCAGATGGGCCTTCCACAAGTAGGGGGCGCTTTGAGAATAGGGCGAGTTTATGCTCCTGACCTAGTCGAGCGATAAGTTCTTTTACTTTTCTATTGTTTAATTCGCCAGCATCTGTTGGGATTTGTACTGGTGGTTTTGATATGCTGTGACAAAAGATGATTGATGGTAGATCAGATGGTGTATTGATCTTAAACATTTCTGTTGAGTGTGTTGCAATCACTATTATTTTCTTATAGCCACCTTCACTGGGATGCCCAGCCGCATTAATGATCTATTGCAGAAGAAAAGATTGCAATTGTGGATGAAGAGATACTTCAGGTTCATCAATAAGGAGCGCCCCAACCTCATCATCATACAATGCCGATAGAATACCAACTAAATGGATCAATCCTGATGCTTCTTTTCCTGATGAATATGGAGTTTCAGGAATATCTAAGTTGATAAAAGAAACTTTTAATCCACCAGAGTCCCAGTCAAGTATTATATCCTTATTAAATAATTTCCTTAGGCGTTCTTGTACTTTTACTAAAATATCAGCACGTTGTGATAATGTTTGAAAATCTCCAGTCAGCGTTTCAATGGAATGCCGCATACTTGTATCTGATGAACTTCCTAGTCTTGCATGGTCAAAACGAGGTGTACCTCTATGTCCATCATAATCCGAGCGATAGTTTTCAAGCGGGCCCATTCTCCCGGCCGATAAGAAACGTATTTTTTTATTCGTTACATATGGCTGAAGACCCATTTTTAATGAACGAAGAAGATGTGTTTTCCCTGAACCATTTGGGCCAATTAGAGTTGTCAGTCCCTTATGGAGAATTATCTCTCTGGTATTATTGGTTGTTTGGCTATCAATATGGGCAGTAACAGTAATAGGAAAACTCATTGATATCTCCATGTTATTTACAAAAGCATTATTTATATGCAATTAGCCTAATGCTAACCGAAGCGTAACCCCATTGGAATCATTTGAGATTCATTTACTTTTGTGCAATGACTAACCCACCATAAACCCCATCCCCCTTCATGCCGCCGCACTATGGCGGCATGAACATATCCAAGACCCCATACTCAGCGCCCTTCGTGGCCATCCTCCAAGCCAACCCCGTCAGCGGGGAGCGGCTGGCGGTGCTCGATGCGCAGCTCACCCCCCAAGGTGATGGCTGGTACCAGCTGCTGCCGGTCGGCCCCTTCAAAGCCCGTGATGGTCGCCCGTTCGATATGGCGAGTGGCCACTGTCAGCTAGCTGGATGGGCAAATTGCCGCTGCCCTGATTGCTTGTGTCAACGCGCTCTGGCAAGACATCCGGAGCGATACGACCAACAGACTCTCAGGGCAGCACAGAATGGTCAGCCTGCGCCAGCTCTCACTCCGGGATGCGGGGTGGGTGCAAGTTCCCTTTTCGTGATCCTCGGCGAAGTCGCTGTCGTTGAATTGGCATAGTATCTGGCCAGCATGAATCCCACCCGGGGTGGGAGCCAGGGGATTTACAACATGATGTCCGTCAGTAACCAATGTTTGTTGATGCAGATCCAGCCCACCATTTTGCGCTTTGCCAAGATGCTGGCCAGCGTGCTGCAACTGGAAGTGGAAATCGTGGACGCCAACATGGTGCGGGTGGCGGGAACCGGCCCTTACGGCAAGTTCTTCGGTCGCCAGCTGGAGGGGGACTCCCGCCTGTTGCGCTACGTCATCGAGCATCAGCGCGAGAAGATCGTCACCCACACCAGCGAGGATCCGGTCTGTGAGGGGTGCAGTTGCAAGGAGAGCTGCCGGGAGCGGGCCTTTCTCGGGGTGCCCATCATGGTGGAGGAGAACTGCATCGGGGTGATCAGCCTGGTGGCCTTCAATCCGGAGCAGCAGGCCCGTCTCAACAACAACCTGCAGGAGGTGTGCGACTATGTGCAGCACATCTCCAGTATCTTCGTGGCCAAGCTGCTCGACTCGCGCGGGCTGTCGGACGGGGTCAACAAGGTCTTCCTGAGCCTGATGAACCACATGGATCAGGGCTGCCTGCTGCTAGACGAGAAGAGCCAGCTGCTCTACGCCAACGAGGTCGCGCTCAAGCAGCTCAACTGCCAGCAGGAGGCGCTGCTGGGCTGCGAGATAGGGCTGCGACCGCTCACCTTTGCCCAGCAGGGGTTGACCGGCCACCTGCAGCACATCGTCACCCTGGGGGATCGCCAGGAGCTGATCATCGGCCAGCTGCACCACGTGCAGGGCCAGCAGCTGTTTCTGATGGCGTTTCACCAGTCTCACGGCACGCCGAACCCGCCGCTGGAGCCCGACGAGGGAGTCAGCATGCTGATCGGGGAGAGCAAGCCGATGCGGGCCCTGAAAAAGCTGCTCCATCGCATCGCCCTGAGCCCCTCCAGCGTGCTGGTGTGCGGCGAGAGCGGCACCGGCAAGGAGGTGGTGGCCCGCGCCATCCACCGACTCAGCCCGCGCCGCGACAAGCCCTTCATCGCCATCAACTGCGCCGCCATCCCGGAGCAGCTGCTCGAGAGCGAGCTGTTCGGCTACGTGAAGGGGGCCTTCACCGGCGCCTCCAGCACCGGCAAGCAGGGGCTGATCCAGGCCGCCCAGCAGGGCACCCTGTTTCTCGACGAGATAGGGGACATGCCGCTCACCATGCAGGCCAAGCTGCTGCGGGTGCTGGAGCTGCGGGAGGTGACCCCCATTGGCGCCAGCCGGCCGGTGCCGGTGGACATTCGCATCATAGCCGCGACCCACCAGCATCTGGAGCAGTACATCGCCGAGGGCAAGTTTCGCGAGGATCTCTTCTATCGCCTCAACGTCATTCCCATCCACCTGCCGCCCCTGCGTGAGCGGGAGGGGGACGTGGCGCTGCTGACCCACTACTTCCTCAACCTGCACACCAGCCGCATCGGCCTGCTGTATCCGGGGCTGAGCCCGGAGGTAATGGCTCTGCTGGAGGGCTACCGCTGGCCCGGCAACGTGCGCGAGCTCAGCAACCTCATCGAGTACCTGGTGAACGTGGTGCAGGCGGGGGAAGTGATCGAGAGCATCCTGCTGCCCCCCAATATCCTGCGCAACCAGCGCAGTGGGGCGGACGAGCCGCCTCGAAGCGCCGTGCAAATCGCGCGCATGCCGCTCTCGCCCGACCCTTATTCCCATGGTGTGCTGGCCGACCCTGCGCTCAGCCCTGCCGCTGCCAACCCGGCATCGGCTACCGGGACGCCTTGGTCATCGCCAGAGGCAAGCCTGCCAGAGCCGGCCGCCGGTCAGGTAGAGCGCGGATTGACGCCGCCACTTGGCGAAAACGGGCTGGAGAACATGGAAAAGCAGATGATAGAGGAGACCCTGCTGCGCCTTGGCAACAAGAAGCTGGCCGCCCAGGCGCTCGGGATCGGCATCGCCACCCTCTATCGCAAGATAAAGAAGTACGAGATAGCCGTGCAGGCCTGATCCCGCAGCGGGTCGCCTGGCGGCCCCGCTTGACCGCGCCGCGACCGACAATCGCGGCGTTATCATTATGAGAATGTGGCCCCGCTTTCTATCAATTGGCAGGCTCTGGTGATAGCCGGACTGATAATTATCAGGGCGGGCTTGGCCTTCTCTCACCCTATTTCCGCGCTATTTCAGTGGCGCGCAGCCATCAGCTTGAAAATATGCTGGTCCACCTGCCTTGGCGAGGCGCCATATAGCCTCAGGCTGTGCGCCGGCTCACATTCAAGACACCTTTTCTGGTTATTTCCCGCTTATTTATGCGTTGGCACGCTTATTGATTGCCCTTATTTGACGCTGACCGATGAACTCACCCAATGGCCCTTGTTTCGGTGACCTGTGAGTGGAAGGGGAGCAATGCATTTCTCATCAACAGATTGGGGCTAACGATGAAAGCAGTGAACCAGTTAATCAAAGAGATCAATGAACTCAAGTCCAACCTGCATGAAAAAGACTTCCTGCTGACCTGGGAGCAGACCCCTCAGGAGCTGGCGCTGGTGCTCAAACTGGCCGAGGCCCTCAAGGGACTGCGCGCCGAAAACATCGCCACCAAGCTGTTCAATACCGGTCTTGGCATCTCGGTGTTTCGTGACAATTCCACCCGTACCCGCTTCTCCTACGCCTCCGCCCTCAACCTGCTCGGCCTGACCCAGCAGGATCTGGACGAGGGCAAATCCCAGATTGCTCACGGCGAGACGGTGCGTGAAACCGCCAACATGATCTCCTTCTGCGCCGATGCCATCGGCATTCGCGACGACATGTATCTGGGGGCCGGCAACGCCTACATGCGTGAAGTGGGCGCTGCGCTTGACGAAGGGTTCGAGAAGGGCGTGCTGCCCCAGCGCCCGGCGCTGGTCAACCTGCAGTGCGACATTGATCACCCGACCCAGTCCATGGCTGATCTCGCCTGGCTGCAGGAGCACTTCGGCAGCCTGGAGAACCTCAAGGGCAAGAAGATTGCGATGACCTGGGCTTACTCCCCCAGCTACGGCAAGCCGCTCTCCGTGCCGCAGGGCATCATCGGCCTGATGACCCGCTTTGGCATGGACGTGACCCTGGCCCACCCGGAAGGGTATGACCTGATCCCGGACGTGATCGAGGTGGCCAAGGAGAATGCCAAGGCCTCCGGTGGCAGTTTCCGCCAGGTTACCTCCATGGAAGAGGCGTTCAAGGATGCCGACATCGTCTATCCCAAGTCCTGGGCCCCCTATCAGGTGATGGAGCAGCGCACCGAGTTGCTGCGGGCCAACGATCACGCCGGCCTGAAAGAGCTGGAGCAGCATTGTCTGGCACAGAACGCCAAGCACAAGGATTGGCACTGCACCGAAGAGATGATGGCCCTCACCAAGGGGGGCGAGGCACTCTATATGCACTGCCTGCCGGCGGATATTTCCGGCGTCTCCTGCAAGGAAGGGGAAGTGAGTGAAGGGGTATTCGAGAAATACCGGATCGCCACTTATAAAGAGGCGAGCTGGAAGCCCTATATTATCGCCGCCATGATTGTCGCCCGTAAATTCTCGGCACCGGGCGCCGCCCTCGAAGGCTTGATAAAAGAGGCGCAAAAACGCGTCAAATAATGGCCTGGCCGGGCGGGAAATAAGTCCCGCCCGGCCGTCGTCATCACGCAGTTATTGTCACGGGTTCTCTCCCCGGGGCGCTTTTCACTCGATGATCCCCGGCGAGATGACTCTTTGCGAGGTATTCATGTCCCAATTTTCCCTGAAGATGGAGATTGCCGATAACCGTTTCTTTACCGGTGAGTCGCTGCCCCTGTTTTCCCGTGCCGAGGCACAAAAGGCCCGCGCCTTTCATAAAAAACTGGCCGGTTATGAGCCAACCCCCTTGTGTGATTTGAAAGATCTGGCCGCCTATATCGGGGTAAAAAATATTCTGGTCAAGGATGAGTCAAAACGCTTTGGTCTCAATGCCTTCAAGATGCTGGGGGGCGTCTACGCCATCGCCAACCTGCTCTGTGAAAAATACGGGGTGGCCATCGAGGATTTCTCCTTCGATCTCATCAAGCGCACCATCAAGGAGCCGATGACCTTCGCCACCACCACAGATGGCAACCACGGTCGTGGCGTCGCCTGGGCCGCCAAGCAGGTGGGCCAGCATGCGGTGGTCTACATGCCCAAGGGCTCAGCCCAGGAGCGGGTTGACCACATTCTCAATCTCGGTGCCGAGTGCATCGTCACCGACATGAACTACGACGACACCGTGCGCCTGACCATGAAGATGGCCGAGGAGCGCGGCTGGTACATAGTGCAGGACACCGCCTGGGAGGGTTACACCAAGATCCCGACCTGGATCATGCAGGGTTACGCCACCCTGGCCGACGAAGTGGTCGAGCAGATGCAGGCCATGGGCATCAAGCAGCCCACCCACGTGCTGCTGCAGGCCGGGGTCGGGGCGCTGGCGGGCGGCGTGCTCGGCTATCTGGTGGACTGCTTCGGGGCGAAGAACCTGCACAGCATAGTCGTCGAGCCGGATCAGGCCGACTGCATCTACCGCTCCGGCGTGGCGGGGGAGATGGTCAACGTGGGGGGCGACATGCGCACCATCATGGCCGGTCTTGCCTGCGGTGAGCCCAATCCCCTCGGCTGGCCGGTGCTGCGTGGCTGCACCACCCAGTTCATCTCCTGTCACGACAAGGTCTCGGCGCTCGGCATGCGAGTGCTCGGCAACCCCCTTGGCGATGATCCCCGCATCATCTCCGGCGAATCCGGCTCGGTCGGCACCGGCGTGCTGGCGGCGGTGCGCCACCACCCGGATCGCGCGGCGCTGATGGCCCGGCTTGGGCTCGATGAGCAGTCGGTGGTGCTGGTGATCAATACCGAAGGGGACACCGACGTGGCCCATTACCGGGAAGTGGTGTGGGAAGGCAAGCACCCCGCCTGCGACTAATCCCTGCGAGAACAGAGACACGAATTGAAGAACTGATCGCGCCTCACCAACGGGGCGCGGTAACGGGCACAGGGCGCTGCCGACGAACAGGCCGCGCACTCTCAGTTGTTATGGAGAATCACAATGAGCAAGCAAATTCCGTTTGAAATGGTGTTGGAGAAGGCCTACCAGTACAAGGCCGAGATGACTCAGTTCCTGCGCGACATGATCGCCATTCCGAGCGAGAGCTGCGATGAGGAGCGGGTGGTGCTGCGCATCAAGCAGGAGATGGAGAAGGTCGGTTTCGACAAGGTGGAGATCGACCCCATGGGCAACGTGCTGGGCTATATCGGCCACGGCCCGCACCTGATCGCCATGGATGCCCACATCGATACCGTGGGGGTCGGCAACATGGCCAACTGGACCTTCGATCCCTATGAGGGAATGGAAGATCACGAGATCATCGGTGGCCGTGGCGCCTCCGATCAGGAAGGGGGCATGGCCTCCATGGTCTACGCCGGCAAGATCATCAAGGATCTGGGGCTGGAAGACGAGTACACCCTGCTGGTGACCGGCACCGTGCAGGAGGAGGATTGCGACGGCCTCTGCTGGCAGTACATCATCGAGCAGAGCAAGATCCGCCCCGAATTCGTGGTCAGTACCGAACCCACCGACTGCCAGATCTACCGTGGCCAGCGTGGCCGCATGGAGATCCGCGTGGAGGTGCAGGGGGTCAGCTGCCACGGCTCCGCGCCGGAGCGCGGCGACAACGCCATCTTCAAAATGGGCCCGATCCTCGGTGAATTGCAGGAGCTGAGCCACAACCTCGGCAACGACGACTTCCTCGGTAAGGGCACCCTGACCGTCTCCGAGATCTTCTTCACCTCCCCAAGCCGCTGCGCCGTGGCGGACAGCTGCGCCGTCTCCATCGACCGTCGTCTGACCTGGGGCGAGACCTGGCAAGGGGCGCTCGACGAGATCCGCGCCCTGCCTGCGGTGCAAGCCGCCGGCGCCGAGGTCTCCATGTACCAGTACGACCGTCCGGCCTACACCGGTCTGGTCTACCCGACCGAGTGCTACTTCCCGACCTGGAAGGTGGAAGAGGATCACATCACGGTCAAAACCCTCTCCAAGGCGTACACCCAGCTGTTCAACAAGGCGCCGGTTGTGGACAAGTGGACCTTCTCGACCAACGGGGTCTCCATCATGGGTCGTCACGGCATCCCGGTCATCGGTTTTGGCCCGGGTAAAGAGCCGGAAGCTCACGCGCCGAACGAGAAGACCTGGAAGGAGCATCTGGTCAAGTGCGCCGCCATGTACGCGGTGATCCCCATGCTCTATCTGGCCGAGCTGGACAAGTAAGGGGGCTGCCGGGTGGTGACTGCCATCACCGCCCGGCTGTTGCAAGTGTGGCCAGTGCCCCGTCTTTCGCAGGCGGGGCCTTGCTGTTTGACGCGATCGGATGTGCGAGGGGGTGGGGATGAAACGGCTGATCAAACACGGTGTGCTGGTCGATGCGCAGGGTGAATATCGTCAGGATCTGCTGATCGAGAACGGGGTGATCCTTGAGCGCGCCGCCGATATCCAGCCCGATGGCGAGACCGAGCTGATCGATGCCAGCGGCTGCTACGTGATGCCGGGCGGTATCGACGTCCATACCCACTTCAACATCGATGTTGGGATTGCCCGCAGTTGCGATGATTTTTTCAGCGGTACCCGTGCCGCCGCCTGTGGTGGCACCACCACCATCGTCGATCACATGGGATTTGGCCCGGCAGGGTGCAATTTGCATCACCAGCTGGCCCGCTATCACGACTACGCCGCCGAGCAGGCGGTGATCGACTACAGCTTTCATGGCGTTGTTCAGCATGTGGATGACGCCATCCTCCACGAGATGGCCGCCATGGTGCAGGAGGAGGGGATCAGCAGCTTCAAGCTCTATCTCACCTACCAGTACAAGCTGGGGGACCACGACGTGCTGCGTGCCCTGGCCCGCCTCAAAGAGGTGGGGGCGCTCGCCACCGTCCACCCCGAGAACGATGCCGCCATCGCGGCGCGGCGGGCGGCCCTGCTGGCCGCGGGTCACCATGAACCCTGGTATCACCCGCAAAGCCGTCCGCTGCAGTGTGAGGCGGAGGCGATCGCCCGGATGATCAATCTGGCGGGGCTCGCGGGCAATGCGCCGCTCTATATCGTCCATCTCTCCAACGGCTTGGGGCTGGAGTATCTGAAACTGGCGCGCCGTCAGGGCCAGCCGGTCTGGGTAGAGACCTGCCCGCAATATCTGCTGCTCGATGAGCAGTGTTATTACAAGGAGAACGGGGTCGACTTCCTGCTGAGTCCGCCGCTGCGCGGGCGCAGCGAGCAGGACAAGCTGTGGGTCGGCATCGCAGCTGGTGACATCGACACGGTGGCGACCGATCACTGCAACTTCTCCCACGCCCAGCGCATGACCCTCTCCGGCGGCGATTTCAGCCGCTGCCCCAACGGCTTGCCTGGGGTCGAAAACCGGATGCTGCTGCTGTTTGCCCACGGAGTGCTCGGCGGGCGCATCTCGCCGTCGCGCTTTGTGGCCCTCACCAGCGCCAACCCGGCGCGTCTGTTTGGCCTCTGGCCGCGCAAGGGCAACCTGCAACTTGGGTCTGACGCCGATCTGGTGGTGATGGATCCCCGCGGTGACACCCTGATTTCTCACCCACTGCTGCACGACAACGGCGACTACAGCCCCTACGAGGGGATGCGCTGCCCCGGCCGGCTCAGGCTGACCCTGAGCCGCGGCGAGACAGTGGCCCGCGACGGCGAGTTTCTGGGGCGCCGTGGTAATGGCCGCTTTCTGGCCAGAGCGCCCTTTGACCCTGAGTTGGCGCCGGATCGGTACTCGCCTTGCCCTGCGGTGGCAGGCTGACAATCCGTTCGAAACAGACTGACCCGCAAGCTTATGTGCACAACGAAAGGTGGGCCGGTATCGCGCCGGCTTGTCCCCTCACTGGAGATAACAAGATGAAACAGCGAATCGTACTGGCCCTTGGCGGCAATGCGCTGGGCAACAACCTGCCCGAGCAGATGAAGGCGGTGCAGAGCACGGCAGGCACCATTGCCGACCTGATTGCCCAGGGGCACGAGGTGGTGGTGACCCACGGCAATGGCCCCCAGGTGGGGATGATCCAGCAGGCGTTCGAGGTGGCGGCCCGCCACGATCCCAAGGCGCCCCATCTGCCCATGTCGGTCTGCGTGGCCCTGAGCCAGGGCTACATCGGCTATGACCTGCAAAACGCCCTGCGCGAGGCCCTGCTGGCGCGCGGTATTCACAAGCCGGTGGCCACCCTGGTGACCCAGGTGGAGGTGGATAAAAACGATCCTGCCTTCCTCGACCCGAGCAAGCCCATCGGCGGCTTCTTCAGCAAGGAGGAGGCCGAGGCGCTGATGGCCAAGGGCGAGCGGCTCAAAGAGGACGCCGGCCGTGGCTATCGCCGGGTGGTGGCCTCCCCCAAACCCATCGATATCATCGAGAAAGAGACCGTCTCCGCCATGCTGGCCGCCGGTCAGGTGGTGATCACCGTTGGTGGCGGCGGCATTCCGGTGCTGCGGGAGGGCAACCACCTGCGCGGTGCCAGCGCGGTGATCGACAAGGATTGGGCCAGTGCCAGGCTGGCGGAGCTGATCGATGCCGATATGCTGATCATCCTCACCGCGGTGGAGAAAGTGGCCATCAACTTCGGCAAACCCGATGTGCAGTGGCTCGATCAGCTGAGCGTCGCCGATGCCAACAGCTTTATTGCACAGGGACAGTTTGCCAAGGGATCCATGCTGCCCAAGGTGGAGGCGGCGCTCTCGTTCGCCACCTCCATGGCGGGGCGCAGATCCCTGATCACCTTGCTGGAGAAGGCGGCCGACGGCATTGCCGGCAAGACCGGCACCCTGATAAGCCTGTAGCCTCGCCTTTGATGGTTGCAAACAGGGGGCCCAAGGCCCCCTTTCTGTTGGCTGGTACAGGGGATTGGCAGAGGGAAAGCATGGGCCGGCCAGCTCTTATCCGCGGTGGGCAGGGGGACGGCAGAGGAGTAAGATGGCGCCCCGAATGGCGGACGCACTGACCGCAGCAACAAGGCAGCACAATGAATAGCAAGTTGAACATGGCGGCGCTGGGGGGATTGGTCCTGCTCACCGCCATCTGGAGTTACAGCTGGATCGTGATGAAGCAGGTGATGCTCTACGCGGGGGCGTTCGAGTTTACCGCCCTGCGCTGCCTGTGCGGATCCCTGGTGTTGCTGCTGGTACAGTGCCTGCGCGGCCGCCGTTATCTCAAACCCACCCCGTTTCGCTATACCCTCGCCATCGCCCTGTTCCAGACCTGCGGCATGGTGGGGTTGGCCCAGTGGGCGCTGATCAGCGGCGGGGCAGGCAAGGTGGCCATTCTGAGTTACACCATGCCGTTCTGGGTGGTGATCTTCGCGGCGCTCTTTCTGGGTGAGCGGATGCGCAAGCTGCACTATCTGGCGGTCGGGGTGGCCGCCTGCGGCCTGCTGTTGGTGATCGAGCCCTGGCAGCTGCACCTGGATTCCATGAAGAGCGCGCTGCTGGGCATTGCCTCCGGGATCTGCTGGGGGATCAGCGCCATCATCGCCAAGCGGATGTATGCCCGCCACCCCGGGGTGGATCTGATGTCCCTCACCACCTGGCAGATGATCTACGCCACCCTGGTGATGGCGCTGGTGGCGGCCCTGGTGCCGGAGCGCCCCATCGACTGGCAGCCCTATGTGTTTGGTGCGCTCGCCTATAGCGCCATCTTCGCCACGGCGCTGGCCTGGAGCCTCTGGCTGTTCGTGCTGAAAAAGCTGCCGGCGGGGATCGCCGGGCTCAGCACCCTGGCGGTGCCGGTGAGCGGCGTGCTGCTCTCCTGGTGGCTGCTCGGTGAAAATCCGGGGCCGGTGGAGGGGAGCGGCATCGCCCTTATCGTGCTGGCGCTTATCGTCATCAGCCGCAAGGGCAAGCGTTCCGCGGTGTCGGTGGCGGGGGAGACCCGGGTCAAGCAGGGCTAAGCCGATTGCCAGCAAAAATAAAAAGGGCCCGCCATCATGGCGGGCCCTTCTGGTTTTAAGAACACTCTCTTATCTGCGTTGGGCCAGATGCATCATGGCCTCCAGCACGGCGCCACCGATGGCGCGCGCCTTGTCAGAGACGGTAGTGGGATCGGCCCGCTCGCCGCGCGGATCGATATCACCGATCTTGAAGCCGATGGTCACCTCGATGCCATCGCTGAGCAGCCCCCGCACCATGCCGGAGAGCGGCGCAATAATGGGGGCGTCCCCCACGTGGGCGATCACATCACCCTCCTGCACCAGATCGCCGAGCCTGATCAGGCTCTTCATCACCCCGGCAACGGGGGCGCGCACCACCCGGCGGGCGGAGTGCCCCTCGATCACCCCAGGAATGCCGGTATTGGGCTGGGCAGGGCCCTGATAGATGACCCGCCCCAGATGGTGGCCACGGTTGGTCTCGATGACCGCATCGCAGTCGCGCCCTGCCTCGAAACCCGGGCCCAGGGCCACCGTGATGGGGGCCAGCTCCCTGTGGGTGCCGAGATTCTGCTTGGCCAAGATGGCATCCACCAGATAGCGGGGCTTGAGCTCGGCGAGGGTGGCGCAGTCGGGGTCAACCAGCAGCGGAATGACGCCCAGATCCAGCTGCTCGAACGCCTGCTCGACGCTCTCCACCCGCTTGGCACGTACCCCTTCGACGCTGGTTTCGCCGTCGAACATCCCCTGGGCGAAGGCGACGGTGCGGCGGATCACCGTTGGCTTGTCGAGATCCAGCATCACCACCTTGAAGCCGGCATGGTAGAGACGCAGCGCCACCCCGGTGGCGATATCGCCTGAGCCGCGCATCACCACCAGCTGATCCCGCTTGAGGCGCACGTCATCCTGCATCAGGCCGCCCGCTTTGCCGTTTTTCACCTGCAGCAGCTCGGCGAGGATGCTGATGGCGATCTCCTCGGGGGTCTCGGCACCTATGTTGTAGCCGATGGGGGCGTGCAGCCGCTGCAGTTGGGCCTGACTCACCCCTTGCTGGCGCAGGGCCTGGGTGAAGGTCTGCACCTTGCGCTTGCTGGCGAGCAGCCCCAGGTAGGCGAGGGGACGGCTGATGAGCCGATCCAGCGCCTCCTTGTCCTGGTGGTTGGTGGCGATGATGACGAAGTTGGCGGGCTCGATGGCCAATTTCTCGATCACCGCGCTGATGGTGTCGGCCTGCTGCAGATGGGTGCCGGCCGGGAAGCGATCTGGGCTGAGGCTCCCCTCGAAGCAATCCCCCACGTGGATATCAAAGCCGAGCGGCGCCGCAGCATGGGCCAGCGCCCGGTTGACGTGGCCGGCGCCGATCAATACCAGGCGGGGGCGCAGGCCGTAGACGTCGATATAGACCGACATGGCGCCGCCGCAATCCGAGCCCACCGCATGCTCGCCGTTGCGGGCCATCCGGCCGTGGAAGATGCGCGGCTTGCGCTCGGCAATGGCGGCCACTGCTTCTTCGATCACCAACCGCTCTATCATGCCGCCGCCGATGGTGCCGAGGATCCGGCCATCGGCCATCACCAGCATCTGGGCCTGATGGCGCGGGGTGGAGCCCCGACTCTCGATGATCTGGGCCATGGCAAAGGGGGTGTTCTCCTGCTCCAGTCGGGCAGCGTGTGCAAACAGATTCATAAGGTACCTCGTATCATCCTTAACGGGTCAGCGACTGCGCGGCTTCGGGGGCAGGCCGACAGCAAACATGGTGAATGGCGCCGGGTTCACGCACGGCCCCCTGCCAGATGGCGTGGAGCTCGGGGTGGCGTTGCAGCAGGTTTATCAGGGCGGGCAGCCACTGCTGCTCATTTTGATAATCGCCATTGATAAACCAGATCCGTCGCGCCCCGGGCGGGGTGCCCTTGAACGCCCCCTCGGGGTGGGCGATGAGCCGGTCAAACAGGGCCCAGTCGAGCCGTTCACCGGCCGCAATCCCGCACAGGGCCTGGAACTCGGCCCAGCGGTGGATCTGCGCCGGGTCGGCGCAGGCGCCCACCATGGCGCCGCCCACCAGGGCGATCACCCAATCACTGTGCTGAGGAATGCAAGGTTCGTGCAAAGCGGGCGCTTTCAATAACTTGTGATGGGCGCCGTCCGCCTCCACCAGGATGATGTCGAAGCGTTGCTGTCCCTTGAGCAGATCGATCTGCTGAGGGCTCGGCCCCACCGCCTTGCCGCTGGCCCGATCGAGGTGGCTGAACAGCACCAGTTGCATCGGTTCATCGGGCAGCGCCTGGCAGCGGGTCAGCTGCCGAATGGGGTCGGCCTCGATCAGCAGAGTGCGCCGAGGGGAGGGGGCGGGCAGAAACATCCGGGTGCTGGTGGTGAGCAGCACCTTCTTGCCCTGTTGATGGAAATAGTCGGCCAACCAGAAGAGGGTGCTGGTTTTCCCCCCGGCGCCGCAAAGACTAATTAAAGTGGTACGCCCATCAATATTTTCGGTGAGCGGGTTTAATACACTCTCGATATTTGGCGAGGTGAGCAGAATGGGTGATGAAATAGCCATGGTGACGACCGATGAAAATAGAGGCGCGGTCAGTGAGAAGCACTGGCATTCGCGCGAGCGGTGCGACTGCCTAATTACGGCGGCCGGGCTCTCATCACGAATGGGCGCGTGGAAATTGATGCTACCGTATCGCCAGAGCACGATTCTTGATGAGAGTCTCAAAAATGCCCTGGTGCTGTGTGACCGGGTCATTCTGGTGGTGGGGCACCGCGCCGATGAGCTGATCAGCCGCTATGCCAATCACCCCCGTATCCGGCTGGTACACAACCATGATTATGCACAAGGGCTCGGCAGCTCCATCCGCGCGGGGCTCGCCGCCTGTAGCAGCGATCACCTCTTCGTGAGCCACGGCGATCTGCCCTGCATCCCCCCCGAGGTGTACCGCACGCTCTGGCAGGCGCGGGGGGACGAGACCCTCTTTCCCTCCTATCAGGGGGAGGCGGGCCACCCCGTGCTGTTGCCCAGAGCCCTTGTCAGGGCGCTGGCGGCGGCGCCGGCACAGGGTTCGGTGCGCCGCTGGCTGCTGGCGCATCCCCACCGATTCATCGAGGTGCAGAGCGCCGCCATCCTGCAGGATGTGGACACCCCGGAGCGCTATCAGGCGCTGCTGGCAAGGGGCGCATTCGAGCGCTGAACTGGTCGGCTGGCAGGGGCTTGCCGAGCCTTGCTTTGCATATCTATCCCCTTGTCTAACCCGTTATCAGGGGCCGACCGCGGCCGTTATCATCCTAGCCTGCCTGATAATGGCGATGGCCTCGCTCTTTATCAAACTGATAGCGCGCCGCGCCAAAGTGAGATCATTTTTAGCCGTGAGGGCGGCATTTCCATTATTTAAATTCGGTGTTGATAGCCACTCTCATTGTGGAAACTGGTATCGGTTTTCGATGTTTTATTAATTGGAGGTACCTCACGTTTTTATGGCTGAAAAATAAAAAGATCCGGCGCTGGCCTGATTGTTGCTCCTGTCAGTTTCAAGGGGCTTTTTATGCGTGGTTATGGATGGGCCCCATTTATTCACCCTGTCAATGAGCAGTGCCGCTGCAAGGAGATCAACATGGGCGATATTATGCGACCCGTTCCCTTCAAGAACCTTCTGGTCCGTATCTTCTCGGAATATAAAGCGAGTCAATCCATCTTCGGCATTCCCGCCGCGCAATTCTATCGCAAGCAGGACGAGCGCAAGATCAAGGTGTTCGGTGAAACCTGCGAGACTCCCATCGGCCCGGCAGCCGGCCCCCATACCCAGCTGGCCCAGAACATCGTCACCTCCTGGCTGACTGGCGGGCGCTTTATCGAGCTCAAGACGGTGCAGATCCTGGACCGTCTCGAACTGGAAAAGCCCTGCATCGATGCCGAAGACGAGTGCTTCAACACCGAGTGGTCCACCGAGTTCACCCTGCCCAAGGCGTTTGACGAGTATCTGAAAGCCTGGTTTGCCCTCTACCTGCTGGAAGAGGTGTTTGACCCCCGTCTCGACGGGGAGGCCAAGTCCTTCATCTTCAACATGAGCGTGGGGTACAACCTCGATGGCATCAAACAGCCACCGATGCAGCAGTTCATCCACAGCCTGATGGATGCCGGCAGCAATCCGAAATTTGCCGAGTACCAGCAGGTGGTACGTGACCTCGTGGCCGACGAGCAGTTTATCGCCGAGCTGGGGCTGGGGGCGCGGCGCGCTCGCCTGCAACAGCTGGTGGAGCGCATTCCGGCCAATCTGGTGCACGGCGTCACCCTCTCTACCATGCACGGCTGCCCGCCCAACGAAATTGAGGCCATCTGCCGCTACATGCTGGAAGAGAAGGGGCTCAACACCTTCGTGAAACTCAACCCGACCCTGCTGGGCTACCCGCGGGTGCGCGAGATCCTCGACACCTGCGGCTTTGATTACATTGGTCTGAGCGAAGCGTCGTTCGATCACGACCTCAAGCTGGATCAGGCCAAGGCGATGCTGACCCGACTGATGGCGCTGGGGGCCGAGAAGGGGCTCACCTTTGGGGTCAAGCTCACCAACACCCTGGGCACCATCAACCGCAAGGGGGCACTGCCCGGCGATGAGATGTACATGTCCGGCCGTGCGCTGTTCCCGCTCTCCATCAACGTGGCGGCCGTGCTGTCCCGCGCCTTCGATGGCAAGCTGCCCATCTCCTACTCCGGTGGTGCCAGCAAGTTCAACATCAGCGATATCTTCGAGACCGGCATTCGTCCCATCACCATGGCGACCGACCTGCTCAAGCCAGGTGGTTACCTGCGCCAGATTGAGTGCCTCAACGAGATCGATGCCTCCGATAGCTGGGCCATGACCCAGGTTGATGTCGAGAAGCTGGAGGCCCTTGCCGCCAAGGCGCTCACCATGGATTACACCCAGAAAGAGTGGAAGTCCGAGGATCGTATCGAAGTGGGCGGCGGTCTGCCGCTGACCGACTGCTACGTGGCGCCCTGCGTCACCGCCTGCGCCGTGCATCAGGATATCCCCGAGTACATTCGTCTGATGGGCGAGGGGGAGTATGTGGCAGCCCTTGAGCTGATTTATCAGCGCAACGCCTTGCCCGCCATCACCGGCCATATCTGTGATCACCAGTGCCAGTACAACTGCACCCGTCTTGATTACGACAGCCCGCTCAATATCCGCGAACTCAAGAAGGTCGCGCTGGAGCGGGGCTGGGAAGGGTACAAGGCGCGCTGGCACAAACCGGCAGGCAGTGGTGACAAACACCCGGTGGCGGTGATTGGCGCCGGCCCGGCCGGCCTCTCAGCCGGTTACTTCCTGGCCCGTGCCGGTCACCCGGTCACCGTGTTCGAGCGTGAAGCGGATGCCGGTGGCGTGGTCAAGCACATCATCCCCGAGTTCCGCATTCCGGCGGAGCTGATTCAGCACGACATCGACTTTGTCGCCGCTCACGGGGTCAAGTTCGAGTTCGGCTGCGATCCGGCGCTCACCGTCGACAAGCTGCACGCCCAGGGCTTTACCTATGTCTTCGTTGGCATCGGCGCCGACAAGAACGGGGGCATGCGCCTCGAAGGGGGACATGATCGGGTCTACAAGTCTTTTAACTTCCTGCGCAGCTTCAATCAGGGCAAACCGCTGCCGCTGGGCCGCCATGTGGCGGTGATCGGTGCCGGCAACACCGCCATGGACTGCGCCCGCGCCGCCCTCAAGGTGCCCGGTGTCAGCGATGTGACCGTTATCTACCGTCGCAGCGAGAAAGAGATGCCCGCCTATCGCGAGGAGTATCTGGAAGCGGTGGAGGATGGGGTGCGTTTTTGCTTCCTCACCAATCCGGAGGGCTTTGAGAAAGATGGCAAGCTTGTCGTGCGGATGATGGCGCTGGGGGAACCTGACGAGCAAGGCCGCCGCCGTCCGGTGCCCACCGAGCAGACCGAGGTGATGCAGATGGATGCCCTGATCACCGCCATCGGCGAGCAGCCTGATTGCGAGGTGCTTAAAGCCATGGGCATTCCTCTTGGCAGTGATGGCTGGCCCGAGGTGGATAGCCTGAGCGGCGAAACCAGCCGTCGCAACGTCTTCCTCATCGGTGACGTGCAAAGCGGCCCATCCTCCATCGTCGGTGCCATCGGTGGTGCCCGCCGCGCCGCGGATCTGGTGCTGGCCCGCGAGCATATCGCCAGCCAGCAGCGTGACGTGACCACCCAGCCGTCGGGCAAAGACGAGATCTACCGCCGCAAGGGAAACATCGCCGTCACCATGATTGACAAGAGCGAGCGCGATGCCTTCGTGGCGCAAGAGGCGCACCGCTGCCTCGAGTGCAACTACCTCTGCAGCAAGTGTGTGGACGTCTGCCCCAACCGGGCCAACGTCGCCATCGCTGTGCCGGGCTTCAAGGACCAATTCCAGACATTGCACCTGGATGCCTACTGCAACGAGTGCGGCAACTGCGCCCAGTTCTGCCCCTGGCAGGGCAAGCCCTATCAGGACAAGGTCACCATCTTCAGCCTGCCCGAGGACTTCGACAACAGCCGCAACCCCGGTTTCTATCTGGCTGATGGCGGTGAGCTGCGGGTACGTCAGGGCGGCGAGACCTATCGCCTGACCATAGACGCCCAGAGCCGGATCAAGGATGCGCCTGCGGCCCTTGGCGACATGTGCCGCATCATCAGCCATGTCCATGCTCATCACCACTACCTGCTGGGGGCCGTCGCGGCCTGAGCGAACCACGAATAAGCGAAGGAGCCAACCATGTTTATTCTGAAAAACGTCACCGCCGTCCAGCTGGAGCCGACCCGGGTGCTGGAAGGGGTGGATATCGCCATCGAAGGATCGCTTATCAAAGCGGTGGGGCCCAATCTGCGGGCCCTCTACCCAGAGGCCACCTATCGGGAGATGGGGGGCAAGCTGGTGATGCCTGGCATCGTCTGTGCCCACAACCACTTCTACTCCGGCCTGTCGCGGGGGATCATGGCCAACATAGCCCCCTGCCCGGACTTTATCTCCACCCTGAAAAACCTCTGGTGGCGGCTCGATCGGGCGCTCGATGAAGAGTCCCTCTACTACAGCGGCCTCATCTGCTCGCTGGAGGCGATCAAGAGCGGCTGCAGCGCGGTGATCGACCACCACGCCTCGCCCAACTTCATCAAAGGCTCCCTGAATGTGCTGCGCAAAGGGTTTGTGGAGGCGGGTCTGCGCGGCATGACCTGCTTCGAGACCACGGATCGCAACGGCGGCCTCGCCGAGCTGCAGGCCGGGGTGGAGGAGAACATCCTGTTTGCGCAGGCCATTGACGCTGCCAAGGCCAAGGGGAGCGAGCCCTATCTGGTGGAGGCCCATATCGGTGCCCACGCCCCCTTCACCGTGCCCGACGAGGGGCTCGCCATGCTGCGCGAAGCGGTGCAGGTCACCGGTCGCGGTCTGCATATCCATGTGGCGGAAGACCGTTACGACATGGCTCACGGCCACCATCACCATGGCAAGGAGCCCATCGCCCGGCTGGACGAGTTTGGCCTTGTCGACAGCAAGACTCTGATCGCCCACGGCATTTACTTAAGTCCGGCTGACATCGAGCTGCTCAACAGCCGCGATGCCTTCCTGGTGCACAACGCCCGCTCCAACATGAACAACCACGTGGGCTACAACCTGCACCTGCCGGAGTATCGCAATCTGGCGCTTGGCACCGACGGTATCGGCTCCGACATGCTCGAAGAGCTCAAGTTCGCCTACTTCAAACACAAGGATGCCGGCGGGGCGCTCTGGCCCGACAGCTTTGCCCGCTTCCTCTGGAACGGCAACACATTGCTTGAGCGCAACTTCGGCGCCAAATTTGGCCGCCTGGAACCGGGCTACAAGGCCGACCTCACCATTTGCGACTACGCCGCACCGACCCCGCTGGCACCGCGCAACCTGGGTGGCCATCTCGCCTTCGGCATGGGCTCATCCTCGGTCAACAGCGTGATGGTGGAGGGGCGCATGGTCTATCAGGATCGCGAGTTCGCCTTTGACGTCGCGCCCCTTTATGAGCAGGCCAGCAAGGTGGCAAGCCGCCTGTGGCAACGAATGGACGCGCTGGCCTGAGGCCACCCTCCGCACGTTTGGACTGGATTGCCCGCCCAGTGGATCTCCCCGGCGGCGGGCAGCAAGAGTAAGGACGACACATGATTGAGCAATTCTTCCGACCCGAGCAACTGGGTCAGGCTTTGGAACTCAAGGCCCGCTTTGGCAACGACGCCGTCTACATGGGGGGTGGCAGCAAGCTCAACGCCGCCCCGACCCGCACCGACAAGAAGGTCGCCATCTCGCTGGACAAGCTCGGGCTTGGCCAGATTGAGCAGCAGCACGGTCAGCTCCACATCGGCGCCACCGTCACCCTGCAAGCCCTCAAAGATGACCCGCGTACGCCGGCCGCCCTGTGCGAGGCGCTGGGGTTTGTCTACTCCCGCCATCTGCGCAATCAGGCCACCCTCGGCGGCGAAATTGCCTGCCAGCAGCAGGACTCTCCGCTACTGCCGGTACTGCTGGTGCTTGAAGCCGTGGTGGTGCTGGAGAACAACCAGCTGCAACCCATCGACGCCTACCTGGCCGGTCAGCGCAAGGAGCTGGTGCTGGGGGTGGTGCTGCCGGAGCCTGAACTGCGCTGCGCCACTCGCCGCATCAGCCGCAACGCCGACGGCCTGGCGGTGATGACGGCCGCCGTGGCCCTCGATGCCCTTGGCGAGATGCGGGTCGCCTTGGCGGGCGTGACGCCGCAGCCGATGCGTCTGCGGGATGTGGAGCGTCATGAGCTGCGGGATGCGGCGCTGGAGGCGGCGGTGAGCGCACTGATTGCGCCGCGCGCGGATCTCGGTGGCAGCGTGGCCTACAAGCGCTATATCAGCGGGGTGGTGGTGGCGGATCTGCTGGTGGAGTGCCAGCAGCAGGAGGTACAGGCATGATGGAACTCAACTTTACCCTGAACGGTGCCCTGCGCACCGTCATCACCCCGGCTGGCGAGAATGCCCAGCGGGTGCTGTTCAACCAGTGTCGGATGCACTCGGTGCGCAACAGCGACGACGGCTTTGGCTTTGCCGGCTCCGACGCCATCCTCTTCAACGGCAAGGTGATCAACGCCTCCCTGCTGATCGCCGCCCAGCTGGAGGGTGCGCAGGTGCGCACCGCCGAGTCGCTCGGCAGCTGGAACCAGCTCAGTCTGGTACAGCAGGCCATGGTGGACGTGGGCGTGGTGCAGTCCGGCTACAACGATCCGGCTGCTGCGCTCATCGTCACCGACCTGCTTGATCGCCATCCCAACCCCAGCCGTGATCAAATCGACGACGCCCTCTCGGGCCTGTTTCACCGCGACGGCGGCTACCAGCAGTTCTATCAGGCCATCGAGCTTGCCAGCTCGCGCCTCAAGGATCCCGATTACCTGTGCCAGATTGCCCCCGAGTTTCGGGGCGACTTGCGCCACATCGGCAAGAGCTGCCCGAAAGTGGACGCCGCCAAGATGGTGCAGGCCAAGCCCTGCTACGTGGAGGACAGGGTCAGCGAGGATGCGCTGGTCATCAAGATGCTGCGAAGCCCCCATCCCCATGCGGTGATCACCAAACTCGACGTGAGCCGCGCCGAAGCCATGCCGGGCGTGGTGCACGTCATCACCCACCTCAACTGCCCGGATGTCTACTACACCCCGGGTGGCCAGAGCGCCCCCGAGCCGTCACCGCTCGATCGCCGCATGTTTGGCCGCAAGCTGCGTCACGTGGGGGACAGGGTGGCCGCCGTGGTGGCCGAGAGCGAAGCCATCGCGTTGGCGGCGCTCAAACTCATCGAGGTCGAGTATCAGGTGTTGCCGGCGGTCATGAACATAGACGAGGCGATGGCCCCCAATGCACCCTTGGTGCATGACGAGCCCATCGTCTACATGGCCGGGGCGCCGGCGGATCTGGAACAGCAGAACGCCTGCTCGGTGCGCCGCGGCGACGAGCACATGATCATCAACTTCCCCATCGGCTCCCGTCCCCACGAGAACCTCGCCGCCAGCGTCCATGGCCAGATTGGCGATGTGGCCAAGGGTTTTGCCGAGGCGGACGAGATTGTCGAGCGCACCTACGAATCGACCCAGGCCCAGCAGTGCCCGACCGAGCCGCACATCTGCTTCACCTACATGGATGGGGAGCGTCTGGTCATTCACGCCTCCACCCAGGTGCCCTGGCACGTGCGCCGTCAGGTGGCGCGCATCGTCGGCATGAAACAGCACCAGGTGCATGTGATCAAGGAGCGGGTAGGGGGCGGCTTTGGCTCCAAGCAGGATATCCTGCTGGAAGAGGTGTGCGCCTGGGCGACCAAGGTCACCGGCCGTCCCGTTACCTTCCGCTACACCCGTGAAGAGGAGTTCATCAGCAACACCTCGCGCCACGTGGCCAAGGTGAAGGTGAAAGTGGGGGCCAAGAAGGATGGCACCATCACCGCCATCGAGATGGATTTTCGTGCCAACACCGGTCCTTACGGCAACCACTCTCTGACGGTGCCGAGCAACGGCCCGGCGCTCTCGCTGCCGCTCTACCCGTGCGAGAACGTGCGCTTTACCGTCAACACCTACTACAGCAACATCTGCCCGACCGGCGCCTATCAGGGTTACGGCGCGCCCAAGGGCAACTTCGCGCTGACCATGGCCATCGCGGAACTTGCCGAGAAACTCGGCATCGATCAGCTCGAGATGGTGGAGCACAACCGGGTGCATGAGGGGGACATCCTCAAGGTGCTGGGTGCCATCGGCGAGGGCAAGATGCCCACCTCGGTGCCCCATGCGGCCAGTTGTGCCCTCGAACCCATCCTCAAGCAGGGTCGCGAGCTGATTGCCTGGGACAGCCCCAAAGCCGCCGACGGGGATTGGCGCATCGGTCGTGGCGTCGCCATCATCATGCAAAAATCGGGGATCCCGGACATCGATCAGGCCAACTGCATGGTCAAGCTGGAATCGGACGGCACCTTTATCGTCCACTCCGGTGGCGCCGATATCGGCACCGGCCTCGATACCGTGGTGGCCAAGCTGACTGCCGAAGTGCTGCACTGCCCGCTCGGGGATGTGCACGTCATCTCGGGCGACACCGACCACGCCCTGTTCGACAAGGGGGCCTACGCCTCGTCAGGCACCTGCTTCTCCGGCAACGCGGCCAAGAAGGCGGCCGAGAATCTCAAGGAGAAGATCCTGTTCCATGGCGCCGCCATGCTGGGCGAGCCGGTAGCCGATGTTGAGCTGGCGTTTCCGGGCCTGGTGCGCGGCAAGCTGGGGGAGGTGAGCCTCGCCAAGCTGGCCCACAAGGCCGAGACGGGTACCGGCTTCGGTATCCTGGTGGGCACCGCCAGCTACATCACCTCGGAGCTTGCCTTCCCGTACGGGGCCAACTTCGCCGAGGTGGCGGTCAACGTCAGAACCGGCCAGATCCGGCTCGACAAGTTCTACGCCCTGCTCGACTGCGGCACCCCCATCAACCCGGAGCTGGCGCTCGGCCAGATCTACGGGGCGACCATGCGGGCCATCGGCCACTCCCTGACCGAGGAGATCTGCTACGACGGCAAGGGCATCCCGCTCACCCGGGATCTGAAGAGCTATGGCGCGCCCAAGATTGGCGACATTCCGCGCGATTTTCGGGCCTTCCTGGTGCCGAGTGACGACAAGGTCGGCCCCTACGGCGCCAAGTCCATCTCGGAGATCGGGGTCAACGGCGCCGCACCTGCCATCGCCACCGCCATCCACGACGCCTGCGGTGTCTGGCTGCGCAAGTGGCACTTCACGCCGGAGCAGATCCTGCGCGAACTGGGCAAGCTGGAGCAACAAGCGTCGGCATAACAAAAGAAAAGGTGAGGGGCGGGCGCAGGCTCGCCCCCAGCACCTGACAGCGGAATGAGTACTCCGCCCATATTCTGTGTGATGGGACAATCAAGATGTCTAAAACAACACGCAAGCACTCGGACCTGATTTACGCGCTCGAAGACAAACCACCCTTTTACCAAACCCTGATGGGGGCCGTGACCCACCTGCTGGCCATCTTCGTGCCCATGGTGACGCCGGCCCTGATCGTGGGCGGGGCCCTCGGCCTCTCCACCGAGACCACCGCCTACCTGGTCTCCATGGCGATGATCGCCTCCGGCATCGGCACCTGGCTGCAGGTGAATCGCTACGGCCCCATCGGCTCGGGGCTGCTCTCCATCCAGTCGGTCAACTTCTCCTTCGTCACCGTGATGATTGCGCTTGGCAGCGCCATGAAAAAAGATGGCCTGCACGAGGAGCTGATCGTCTCGACCCTGCTCGGGGTCTCCTTCGTCGGCGCCTTCCTGGTGATGGGATCCTCCTTCGTGCTGCCCTATCTCAAGCGGGTGATCACCCCCACCGTGAGCGGGGTGGTGGTGCTGATGATTGGCCTGAGCCTCATCAAGGTGGGGATCATCGACTTTGGCGGCGGCTTCTCCGCCATGAGCAGCGGCACCTTCGGCAAATACGAGAACATCGGCCTGGGGCTGCTGGTGCTCTGCGTCATCGTCGCCTTCAACTGCAGCAAGAGCCCCTTGCTTCGCATGAGCGGCATCGCCATCGGCCTGCTGGTGGGTTATGCGGTGGCCCTGATGCTCGGCATGGTGGATTTCTCCGCCCTTGAGAACCTGCCGCTCATCACAGTGCCTGTTCCGTTCAAGTACGGTTTTTCCTTCGATCTGCACGCCTTTGTGCTGGCCGGCACCATCTATCTGTTGAGCGTGCTGGAGGCGGTGGGGGACATCACCGCCACCGCCATGGTCTCCCACCGGCAGATCCAGGGCCCCGAGTTTCAAAAACGGCTCTCCGGCGGCGTGCTGGCGGACGGCCTGGTATCGGTGATCGCCTCGGCGCTCGGCTCCCTGCCGCTCACCACCTTCGCCCAGAACAACGGCGTCATCCAGATGACCGGGGTGGCCTCGCGCCACGTGGGCAAGTTCATCGCCGTCATCCTGGTGCTGCTCGGCCTCTTCCCGGTGGTGGGGCGCTTCTTCACCACCATACCGTCACCGGTGATGGGGGGGGCCATGGTCATCATGTTCTCCATGATCGCCATCGCCGGCGGGCGCATCATCATCAGTCACGGCTTCGATCGGCGCGAGACCCTGATCGTCGCCACCTCGCTCGGGCTGGGGCTCGGGGTCTCCTACGACCCGAACGTGTTCAAGGTGCTGCCGGCGGGGATCTACATGCTGGTGGAGAACCCCATCTGCGCCGGCGGCATCACCGCCATCATCATGAACCTGGTGCTGCCGCAAAGCCGCAGACGCCAGGCGGCCGCCAATGCCACCGAGGCGGTGGAGCTGATCCAGCTGAGCGACAAGCCCGACACCCGTTTTGCCACCCGGCCCGCTCCGTCGGCCACCGCCCGCCAACAGGGGCTGGCGACGGACGAGGCCCAGATACGCGCCCCGCAAGTGGATCGCGGCTAACGAACAACAAGAGGGAATTGAGAGATGAAAAACGACAACTCCGTCAAGGCGGTGCGCGGCAGCTTCTTTGACATCACCCGGGTGGTGAGCCAGCCCGAGGAGATAGAGCCCAATGCCCGCCTCATCGAAGACGGCCTGCTGATCATCCGCAACGGCTGCATCGATTGGTTCGGCCAGTGGGAGGAGGGCAAGGATCGCATTCCGGTCCAGGTACGGGTGCGCGACTATCGCGGCAAGATGATAGTGCCGGGCTTTGTCGACACCCACATCCACTACCCGCAAAGCGAGATGGTGGGGGCCTATGGCGAGCAGCTGCTGGAGTGGCTCAACCGCCATACCTTCCCGGCCGAGCGGCGCTACAACGATCTCGAGTACGCCCGCGAGATGTCCACCTTCTTCATCAAGCAGCTGCTGCGAAACGGCACCACCACGGCGCTGGTGTTCGGCACCGTCCACCCCGAATCGGTGGATGCCCTGTTCGAGGCGGCCAGCCGCATCAACATGCGGATGATCGCCGGCAAGGTGATGATGGATCGCAACGCGCCAGATTATCTGCTGGATACTGCCGAGAGCAGCTATGAGCAGAGCAAGGCGCTCATCGAGCGCTGGCACGGCAACGGCCGCTTGCTCTACGCCATCACGCCGCGCTTTGCCCCTACCTCGACTCCGGCGCAGCTGGTGATGGCGAGACGACTGCGCGAAGAGTACCCGACGACCTATCTGCACACCCATCTGTGCGAGAACAAGGACGAGATAGCCTGGGTCAAATCCCTCTTCCCAGAGCATCAGGGCTATCTCGACGTCTATCACCAGCATGGGCTGACCGGCCACAACTGTGTGTTTGCCCACTGCGTCCATCTGGAAGAGCAGGAGTGGGATTGCCTGAAGGAGACGGGCTCCACCATCGCGTTTTGTCCCACCTCGAATCTGTATCTCGGCAGTGGGCTCTTCAAGCTGCACAAGGCGTGGCACAAGCAGGTGAAGGTGGGGATGGGCACCGACATCGGCGCCGGCACCACCTTCAACATGCTGCAGACCCTCAACGAGGCCTACAAGGTGATGCAGTTGCAGGGCGAGCGCCTCTCGGCCTATCAGGCCTTCTACCTGGCCACCCTGGGCGGTGCCCATGCGCTCGGGCTGGACGAGCAGATCGGCAGCTTCGCGGTGGGCAAGGAGGCGGATTTCGTGGTGCTCGACCCGGTCGCCACCCCGCTGCAGCAGCTGCGTTATGACAACTCCACCACCTTGCGCGACAAGCTGTTCGTGCTGCTGACCCTGGGGGATGACAGATCCATCTACCGCACCTATGTGGATGGTCAGCTGGTGCACGAGCGGGGCTGATCCGGTTTTCAAAGCAGAGGGGCATGCTCGCCCCGGGAACACGGCAGCAGGGGCCAGCGTGGTGCCTGCGCCGCACGACAGGCGGGGCGTTTGCCCCGCCACAGCAGGTGAAATGGCCCGGTTTTTTTAGACGGCAAGTCAAACGTTTGCCTTGCCTGCCAACCCCGTGATGCCGGCGACCGTGGCAGCAGAGATCCACGGCACCGACCGCCATTTCGTCACGACACATTCAGGGATGCAGGAAGGAGTCGGCCATGAGCCAGACAAACAGGATAAACGAGATGGACGGGGCAGTTGCGGACAAGGGGGCGGCGGCGGGACGACAGCCCGCCGGCGGCGCACTCGATCGCTACTTCATGATCAGCGAGCGGGGCAGCAACGTGCGCCAGGAGGTGCTGGCGGGGCTCACCACCTTCCTCGCCATGGTCTATTCGGTGATCGTGGTGCCCAGCATGCTCGGCAAGGCGGGCTTTCCCCCCGGCGCCGTGTTCGTGGCCACCTGTCTGGTGGCGGGCTTTGGTTCGCTGCTGATGGGGCTCTGGGCCAAGCTGCCGATGGCCATCGGCTGCGCCATCTCGCTCACCGCCTTTACCGCCTTCAGCCTGGTGCTGGGGCAGCAGATCTCCATTCCGGTGGCCCTCGGCGCCGTCTTTCTGATGGGGGTGCTGTTCACTGCCATCTCGGTGACCGGGGTGCGCAGCTGGATCCTCGATAACCTGCCGATGGGGATCGCCCACGGCACCGGCATCGGCATCGGGCTCTTCTTGCTGCTGATCGCCGCCAACGGGGTGGGGCTGGTGATCAAGAACCCGCTGGAGGGGCTGCCGGTGGCGCTGGGGGCCTTCACCTCCATGCCGGTCATCATGTCTCTCATCGGGCTGGCGGTCATCGTCGGGCTGGAGAAGCTCAAGGTGCCGGGCGGGATCCTGCTGGTGATCATCGCCATCTCCATTTTCGGTCTCATCTTCGATCCGGCGGTCAAGTACCAGGGGCTGTTTGCCATGCCGAGCCTCGCCGACGAGCAGGGCAAGTCCCTCATCTTCAGCCTGGACATCATGGGGGCGCTCTCGCCGCTGGTGCTGCCAAGCGTGCTGGCGCTGGTGATGACGGCGGTGTTTGATGCCACCGGCACCATTCGCGCCGTGGCGGGGCAGGCCAATCTGCTGGACAAGGATGGCCACATTATCAACAGCGGCAAGGCGCTCAGCGCCGACTCCATCAGCAGCATCTTCTCCGGTCTGGTGGGGGCCGCGCCGGCCGCCGTCTACATCGAATCGGCGGCGGGCACGGCGGCTGGCGGCAAGACCGGCCTCACCGCCACCGTGGTGGGGGTCTTGTTCCTGTTGATGCTGTTCCTCTCGCCGCTCTCCTACCTGGTGCCGGCCTATGCCACCGCGCCGGCGCTGATGTACGTGGGGCTGCTGATGCTGAGCAACGTCGCCCGGCTCGACTTCGATGACTTCGTCGGCGCCATGTCCGGCCTGCTGTGCGCCGTCTTCATCGTGCTCACCTGCAACATCGTCACCGGCATCATGCTGGGCTTCAGTGCCCTGGTGATCGGCCGCATCTGCTCGAAGGAGTGGCGCAAGCTCAACGTCGGCACCGTCATCATCGCCCTGGCGCTGGTGCTCTTCTACGCTGGCGGCTGGGCCATCTAGTCCGCATCGCGTCCCTCTCTATCGCGGGGCCAGCCTCTCTTGGCCGGCCCCGCCCTTCAAACCGCACTCATACCATTTTGATAACGGGGCTTACCAGATTGATAACGCCGCCCGGCACTGGCGCCGCCGAGTCATCCATGGGCTGCTGCTGCGGGGCTGGTCACGGCCATGACGGAGAGCCTGATGGGCGCCGGATGGGATCTTCTTCACACTTCTTCCCTTTGCTCGCCGCCTTTGCCCACCGGTTGGCCCGCCTTGCCGGAAACGGGCGCATATCTTGCTGTTTTTTATACCGGTTCTGATTTTTCTGCCTGACAAAGGACTTGCATATGTCCATAGGATTACCGCTCAAGCGGGTGGATGCCGAGGCCAAGGTGACCGGCAGCGCCCGCTACACCGACGACAACATCATGCTTGGCATGCGCCACGCCAAGTACGTGCGAAGCTCCATCGCCCACGGCAAGGTGCTCACCATCGATGCCAACGAAGCGCTGGCCCTGCACGGGGTCGAAGCCGTGTTCACCCACGAGGATGTGCCCACCACCTGTTTTCGCACCGCCGGCCACGCCTGGTCCCTCGATGAGACCAAGCGGGACGTGAAAGACCGCCGCCTGCTCACCGACCATGTGCGCCACTTTGGCGATGGCGTCGCCATCGTGGTGGCCCGCGATCCGCTGGTCGCCGAGAAGGCCGCCGCCCTGGTCAAGGTGACCTACGAGCCGCTGCCGGTGATGACGGATGCGGCCAGCGCCCTGGCCGAGGGGGCTTATCCCATCCACCCAACCGGCAACCTGCTGCGCCAGAGCCAAATCCGGGCGGGAGAGCCGGAGCAGGCCATCGCCGCCGCCGACTTGCAGTTCAAGGGGCACTACCAGACGCCGGTGGTGCAGCACTGTCATCTGGAGACGGTGACCTGTTACGCCTACATGGATCAGCCGGACCACATCATCGTCGTCACCAGCACCCAGATCCCCCAGATTGTGCGCAGCCGGGTGGCCAAATCCCTCGGCTTGCCCTGGTCCAGCGTGCGGGTGATCAAGCCCTACATGGGCGGCGGTTTTGGCAACAAGCAGGATGTGCTGGAAGAGCCGATGGCGGCGTTTCTGAGCTACAAGCTCGGCGGCGTGCCGGTCAAGGTGACCTTGAGCCGGGAGGAGTGCTTTTTTGCTTCTCGTACCCGCCACGGCTTTGCCATCGACGGCACTCTTGGCATCAGCCGGGATGGCGTGCTCAAGGGGTATCAGCTGGACGTGCTCTCCAACACCGGCGGCTATGCCTCCCACGGTCACTCCATCGCCAGCGCCGGCGCCAACAAGATAAGCTACCTCTATCCGCGCAGCGCCTTTGGCTATGACGCCAAAACCTTCTACAGCAACCTGCCCACCGCCGGTGCCATGCGCGGTTACGGCGCGCCCCAGGTGGTGTTTGCCCTCGAATGCATGCTGGACGATGCCTGCGCCGAGCTGCGACTCGACCCGCTTGCGGTGCGCATCGCCAACGTGGCCCGCGAGGGGGATGTCAATCAGGTCAACCAGAAGACCATCTACAGCGCAGGGCTCCCTGAGTGCCTGCGCCGGGGTGGCGAGCAGTTCGAGTGGGAGCGGCTCAAGGCCGAGTGTCTGGCGCAGGATCCGGCGAGCCGGGTACGGCGCGGCATCGGGGTGGCGTGTTTTAGCTATGGCTCCAACACCTATCCGGTGGGGGTGGAGATCGCCGGCGCCCGCATGCTGCTCAATCAGGATGGCACCGTCAATCTGCAGATCGGCGCCACCGAGATAGGGCAGGGGTCGGACACCGTCTTTGCCCAGATGGCGGCCCAGACCTTAGGCATTCCGTTTGAGCAGATCCGGGTCATCTCGACCCAGGATACCGACATTACCGCCTACGATCCGGGCTCATTCGCCTCGCGCCAGAGCTATGTGGCGGCCCCCGCCATCCATCAGGCGGCGCTGCAGCTGCGGGCCCGCATCCTCTCGCTGGCGGCCCAGCTCTGCCATCAGGATGTGGGGTCGCTCACCCTGATCGATGGCTACGTGGTGCTGGCGGGTGCACCGGACAAGGTGCTCATCAGCGTCGCCGAGGTGTCGGTCAACGCCTACTACCACCTCACCATCGGCGGCCAGATCACCTCCGAGGTCTCCCACAAGACCACCACCAACCCGCCGAGCTTTGGCTGCACCTTCGTCGATCTCAGTGTCGACATCGATCTCTGCAAGGTGACCATCAATCGCATCATCAACCTGCACGATGCGGGCAAGATCCTCAACCCGCAGCTGGCGGAGGGGCAGGTGCACGGCGGCATGGGGATGGGGATCGGCTGGTCGCTGTTCGAGGAGATGATCATCGACGCCAAGACCGGCGTGGTGCGCAACCCCAACCTGCTCGACTACAAGTTCCCCACCATGCTGGATTTGCCCGAGCTCGAGTGCGACTTTGTACAGACCTACGAGCCCCAGTCGGTCTATGGCCACAAATCCCTGGGGGAACCGCCCATCATCTCGCCGGGCCCGGCGATCCGTAACGCCATTCGCATGGCGACCGGGGTCGCCATCAACGAGCTGCCCATCACCCCCAAGACCCTGTTTCGGGAGTTTGTCGCGGCGGGTCTGATTGGCGAGGGAGCAGGGGAGGAACAACGCCATGTTTGATATTGCCTGTTACTACAAGGCCCACAGCGTGGCCGAGGCGGTCGCCCTGCGCCAGGCCGACCCCGAGGCGCGCCTGCTGGCCGGCGGCACCGATGTGATGATCCAGCTGCATCACCTCAACGCCGCCTATCGTCATATCGTCGATATTCACGACTTGCCCGAGCTCAAGGGGGTGAGCGAGCTGGCCGACGGCGCTATTCGTATCGGCTCTGGCACCACCTTTACCGAGCTCATCGAAAACGAGCTGGTGCAGCGCCGCCTGCCGATGCTGGCCGAAGCCGCCGCCACCATCGCCGGCCCGCAGATCCGCAACGTCGCCACCTATGGCGGCAACATCTGCAACGGCGCCACCAGTGCCGACTCGGCGGCGCCCACCGTCGCGTTGGAGGCTGAGCTGGAGATCGCCGGGCCCAATGGCACGCGCCGCATCCCCATCGCCGGTTTTCACACCGGCCCGGGCAAGGTGGCACTGCAACCGGCGGAGATCCTGGTGGCGTTTCACTTTGCCCCGGACGCGCACCCCCAGGTGGGCTCCCACTACTTCAAGTACGCCATGCGGGGGGCCATGGACATCGCCACCATCGGCTGCGCCGCCTACTGCCAGATTGAGGATGGTCACTTCAAGCGTCTGCGGCTGGCCTACGGGGTGGCGGCACCGACGCCGGTGCGCACCCCGCACGCCGAAGCCGCGGCCGAGGGGCAACCGCTGACCCGTGCCACGCTGGCAGCCATTGCCGAGGCGGTGGTGGCTGACGTGGCGCCGCGCTCCTCCTGGCGGGCAGAAAAGGAATTTCGCCTGCACCTGATCAAAACCCTGGCGCAGCGGGTGATCACCTGCGCCGTCGAACGTGCCGGAGGCAAGATCCTATGATGCAACCGCAAAGCTGTCCCACTGTTGCGATCCAGTGCGAGATCAACGGCAAGCCTTACTCCTACGCGGTGTCGCCCACCATGTCGCTGCTTCACTTCCTGCGCGGGCAGGGGCTGATCAGCGTGAAAGAGGGGTGCAGTGTCGGTGAGTGCGGCGCCTGTACCGTGCGGGTGGATGGCACGGCCATCGACAGCTGCCTCTATCTGGCGGTGTGGGCCGATGGCAAATCCATTCGCACCGTGGAGGGGGAGCGTAAGGGGAATGAGCTCTCCGACGTGCAACAGGCCTTTATCGACGAGGGGGCGGTGCAGTGCGGCTTTTGCACCCCGGGATTGGTCATGGCGAGCGCCGCCCTGCTCGACAAGACAGAGCGCCGTCCCTTGAGCGAGGCGGAGATCCGCCGCGGCCTGTCGGGGAATCTGTGCCGCTGCACCGGTTATCAGAACGTGGTGCGGGCGGTGAAAAAGTGCTGCAAGGGGTGATGGGGTTGCCCCTAGCCTTACCTCCTCAAGCCGCCGTTTGGCAGCGGGATGATAGCGGCTGAAATAGGCCGGGAGGGTTATTTTCACCCCGCCGCTCAAGCGTGCATCCCGTTATTTCGGGCGGGCAATGGGGGGCACCCATCCGGTGTCGCTTACCTGCCCGCCTGAATAATAAACAATCGGCTGCGTGCGGCAGCCGGTGGGGTGGCAAGCGACTGTTTTTACGCGATATGTCAGCTTGTGTCGCCATCTTGTGCGCCGCCTTTGCCTATTGGCGACAGCAAATACCGGCGGGCGGGAAATAACGGAAAATAGTGGCAAGGGGTCTGAAAAAAGCTCCCTTTTTTGTCACCTGGTCGCAACATTTTTCTGTAATTGTTAGCCAGCTCGCGGCGACCCTTCGTTGAAACGGGCAGAGTAGGCGCCATGGTCGGCGAAGGCCGCCATGATGCGTAATCAGGGTTGTAATCAGGTGCTGTGGCCCGCTTGGCGGGGCGCAAAACATAACATCAAAAAGAAAAAGGAAACTGGCATGTCAGGAAGACACTCTCTGGTAGCGCTGGCCGTCGGGCTGGCGCTGGCGGGACCGGCACAGGCACAGCTGCTCATCAGCGAATACCTGGAAGGTTCGGGCAACAACAAGGCGGTGGAGCTGAGCAACCTCGGCAGCGACCTTGTCGATCTCTCCCAATACCGGTTGGCGCTCTACGCCAACGGCAAACCTCTCAGCGAATCACCCACCAACAGCCTGACGCTGCAAGGCACGCTGGCCCCGGGCGCCACCCTGGTGCTGGCCAACCCCTCCGCCAGCAGCGAGATCCTGGCCAAGGCCAACCGCACCAGCGGCAACCTGGTGTTCAACGGTGACGACGCTCTGGTGCTCTATCGCGGCAGCGAAATAGTGGACAGCTTCGGCCAGGTGGGGGTGGATCCGGGCACGGCCTGGGTGTCGGGCAACGTCTCGACCCTGGACATGACCCTGCGCCGCAAGGCCACCGTCACCATGGGCCGGACTGATGCTACGTCGCCTTTCGATCCGGCGCTCGAATACGTGGCGGCCCCGAAAGATGACGCCAGCGGCCTGGGTTGCAGCGGCGATGGTCCCTGCGATGGCACCCTGCCGCCTGCCTTCGTCTGCCCGGTGGATAGCCTGGTGCCGGTGCCCGCCATTCAGGGCCCGGGCAGCAGCAGCCCGCTGGTGCCGGCCGGCAAGTTCGAATCGGAACAAGCCTATGCCACCCGCGGCGTGGTGACTCAGGTGGTCAGCGGCCTCTACAAGGGCTTCTTTATTCAGGATGAGCAGGGGGACGGCGATCCGGCCACCTCCGACGGCCTCTTCGTCTACAGCACCAAGGCCAACGCTGCCATCGTGCCGGGGGCCGAAGTGTGCGTCTCGGGCAAGGTGAAGGAGTATTTCAACCAGACCCAGCTCAACGCCGACGAGCTGGTGGTGACCCGGCCGCTGGGGGCCATCCCGGCCGCGGTGGATCTGCTGCCGGTGGCGGGCGAGAGCTTGAGCCAGCTGCTGGAGCGTCACGAGGGGATGCAGGTACGGCTGGTGCCGGGCTCCAGCCTGGTGGTGACCCGCAACTTCAGCTTCGATTACGACGGCAAGCGCAACAACTTGGTGCTGGCCTATGGCGCACCGCTCATCAAGTCGACCCAGAAATTTGCCGCCATGAGCCAGGAGGCGAGCAACTGGGCCCTGCGCAACCAGCAGAACCAGCTGGTGGTGGAGACCGACGCCAAGGCGCCGGATGGCGTGCTGCCCTGGTTCCCCGGCTTCAACGCCGAAGACGGTTACCTGCGCATCGGCGACAAGCTCAACGGGCTGGAGGGGGCGCTCGGTTACTCCTACAACCTGTTCCGACTGGTGGCCAGCAACCGCATTGACGCGAGCCAGATAGATCACAGCGGCTGGGATCGGGTGGAAACCCCCGAGCTCGCCGAGGCGGGGGATCTGCGGGTCGCCAGCTTCAACGTGCTCAACTTCTTCACCACTGTGGTGGGCGGGGATGCCAACCCCACCGGCAGCAACCGGGGCGCCTTGACGGTGGCGGAGTTCGAGTTGCAGCGCACCAAGATCGTCAGCGCCATCACTCGCCTCAATGCCGACGTGGTGGGGCTGATGGAGATAGAGAACAACGGCTACGGCGACAACTCCGCCATCGCCAACCTGGTGGCGGCCCTCAACGCGGCCCAGCCGGATGAGGCGGATCACTACCGCTGGATTGCCTCGCCGGATGGCCAGCCGATTGGCACCGACGCCATCACGGTGGGGCTCATCTACCGGCCCGCCAAGGTGACCCCGGAGGGGGCCGCCAGCCTCATCGCGCTGCCGGTGCAGCAGGCCGAGGCGGTGGACGCCAGCGGCAAGCCGGTGACCATCAATCAGGGGATGCGCGAGTCGCTGGTACAGCGCTTCAGCTCGCCCAAGGGAGATGCACCGCTGACCCTGGTGGTCAACCATCTCAAGTCCAAGGGCTCCGCCTGCTTCGAGGATTACCCCGATTACGCCACTGCCGATCCGCTGGATGGCCAGGGCCACTGCAACGCGCTGCGGGTCTCCGCCGCCAAGGTGCTGGGGGAACAGCTCAAGGATTTGGCCGGGGATCTGCTGCTCATCGGCGACATGAACGCCTACGGCATGGAGGATCCCATCCGGGTGCTGACCGACTATGATCCGGCCGCTCAACCGCGCCACATCATGAGCGCCTCCTTCACCACTCTGGCGGGCCAGCCCTTCGAAGAGAGCGGCAGCGCCCTTGGCAAGGGGTATGGTTATGTCAACCTCAACACCCGCTTCCACGGCACCGACACCTACTCCTACAGCTATGAAGGGGAGCTCGGCAACCTGGATCACGCCCTGGCAAACCCGAGCCTCGCGGCCAAGGTGATCGGCATCGAGGATTGGCACATCAACTCCGCCGAGAGCAACTTCTTCGAGTACGGCAGCAAGTACAGCGGCCAGCTGGTGAAATCCGAAGGGCCCTTCAGCGCCTCGGATCACGATCCCGTGCTGGTAGCCATCCAGTATCCGCTGCCGCCCGCCGGGGTATTGAGCCTCGAGAGCGCCGCTGCGAACGTGGAGGAGGGCAACACCCTGGCCTTGAGCGTGGCGCGCCGCGACGGCACCTATGGTGAGGCCAGCGTCAGCTACCGCATTGCCTACGGCAGCGCCGATGCCAACGACGTGGCGCCGCTCACTGGCACCCTGCACTGGGCCGTCGGGCAGAGCGACAGTCAGACCATCAGCATCCCGGTGAAGAGCGATACCCTGCGCGAAGGAGACGAGACCTTTACCCTGGAGCTGTTTGACCCGAGTGGCGCGACCCTGGGCGAGCAGCACCAGACCCTGGTGACCATCAAGGACAAGCTGGCGCCGTCCACCATCTCGCTGGCGCGCGCCAGCCTGACGGTGAACGAGGGGCAGTGGTTTGCCGAGATCCCGCTGGTGCGCAGCGGCGATCTGAGCAAGCCGGCCCGGGCCCGGGTGGCCCTTGACGGAGTCACGGCACGCTGGGGGCTGGATTTCCTGCCTTGGTTCGGTCAGTCGGTGAGCTGGGCCGCAGGCGAGGGGGGCAGCAAGTCGGTCAAGGTGCTGATCATCGATGACTGGTTTGTCGAACCCACCGAGCAATTCAAGGTGAGCCTGGCGGCGCTGCAGGGTGGCCAGCCGGGTAACCTGCAGGAGACCCGGGTCGACATTCTGGACAACGACAAGTCCTGGTGGCCCTTCGGTCGCCACTGAGGATGATTGAGCAATAAGAAAAGGGGCCTGCGGGCCCCTTTCTGTTGTCAGCCACCTTGCTGTTGTCAGCACGGGAGTGCCGAAAACAGCGAGGCCCATCACCAGGATGGGCCTCTGAACTGGACACGCTGACGGGATCAGCTGCCGCTCTGGGGGTCGTCGATCACCAGCTTGCCATCCTTGACCGGGATGGTGGCGCCGGGGGCCTTGTTCATGCGGATCACCCCTTCCTGACCGGCGAGGCGGTAGGTGACGTCATAGCCAAGGGTGCGGGTGCTGCTCTCTTGCACCGTCTTGCAGCGCTGTTCGGTGGTGGTGTAGGTATCACCGGCCTGCATGTTGCCCTGCACCTGGTTGCCGGCATAGCCACCCGCCACGGCGCCTGCGGCGGTCGCCACCTTCTTGCCGTTGCCGCCACCAAACTGGTTGCCGAGCACCCCGCCCAGCGCCGCACCGACCACGGTACCCAGGATCTTGTGCTCGTCCTGCACCGGTTTGCGGTGGGTCACGCTGACGTTGCGACACTCCTGACGGGGGGTCTTGATGGTCTCGGTCACCGCTTTGCTGGCCAGCACTTCGGCGAACTGAGGCTGTGATGAAAACAGGGATCCGCTGGCGGCGGCTGACAAGGCCAGCGCAGAGGCCACACCGATCCCGACTCCTGCCAACATGGATTTGTTCATTTTCTCTTCTCCTCAAATGCATCACGGGATGCGTCTCTTGCTTGCGGTCATCTTGGCACAAGAGCAAGGAGGCACAAGGCAAAGCCAGTGCGGGCACGACAGCCCCTGACTGCACCAAAAAATGCCTCGTCAAAAAGGTGTCGGGCTTTGGCGACAAAGGCGGGGGAAAGGCAGCAAAAGCGATCTGCGAGTGGCATTTTGCGATTCAGCTGGGCCTATTTTCCCATTTTGCGCCAAGCTTCTGCCACCGCCGGCTGGCGCAGTGGCAAACCAGAGGGGCTTGTCATCCCCCAGCGTCAGTCAGGGCACGCCAACCGCTTGATAAATCACTGTTGCCAGGATGGCTGGCGGCCGATAACAGATCACGGCAAGCATTATGCTTGCTCTGTTGGCAGAGAGGATCAATCGCGCGTCTCTGGCGGCCAGCACCAATGTGAGCCGGCAGGCGCCACCCGCAGTCAGGCCCGTTCGGCTGCGGTCATCCGGTCAGCAAGGGGGTTCATATGTCGATGCTGCCAAGATGGATACAACCGGCCGTGCAGGCCGGCATCATCACCCAGGAACAAGCCCAGCGGTTGCTGGACTCCCTCTATCAACCCCTCTGTGAGACGGCGCAGGAGCTGCCCGCCGACCTTGCCGACATCAGCCTCAAGCTCTTCTGTTTTCGCCAGCAGCACAGGGTGCACCACTAGGCTTTCCAGATCTGCGCCCTTGATAAGGCATGACCCCGCCGGGGCGGGGGCCATGTGCCCTAGATCAGCATCACCTGCGCCACCAGCATCAGGGCGCCGAAGCCCAGCACGAAGCCCACCATGGGCAGCACGAACCTGACCCACTGGTTGAACTGGATGCCGAGCATCTGCAGGGTGACCAGCACCAGCCCGGTGGGGGCCAGGAACAGCATGGCGTATTGCCCCCAGTTGTAGGCCGACACCACGATATAGCGCGGGATCATCACGGTATCCGCCAGCGGTGCCATGATGGGCATGGAGAGCACCGCCAACCCAGAGGAGGAGGGCACCACCAGCCCCAGCAGGGTGAACACCAGCATCTGGGCCACCGCAAACACGGCGCCGTGCATGCCGGCCACCAGACTGGAGGCATAAGCCAGGATGGTGTCCGAGATCATCCCCTGATCCAGCACCAGATTGACCCCCCGCGCCAGCCCGATGATGAGCGAGACGGCCACCAGTTCTGACGCCCCCTGGGTGAAGGCCTCGACCGCCTCTTTCTCCCTGAGGCCGGAGATGAAGATGGTGACGATGGCGACGGCCAGGAAGGAGGCCGCCATCTGCGGGAACCACCAGCCAGCCATGGAGACGCCCCACACCATCAGGGGGAAGGCGAGGATGAACAGGGTCAGGATGATCTTGCGGCGCAGGGTGAAGGGGACCCCTTCATCGAGGGAGCCCTCTTTCAGAAAGCGGGCCCGAAAGCTCTCTCTGTCCTCATAGGTGTAGGAGAAGGCAGGGTTGGCCTTGATCTTTTTGCAGTACCAGTAGAGATAACCGATCACCACCAGGGTGCCCACCAGACAGCCGACGGCGCGAAAGATGAGCCCCTCGGTAAAGGGGATGCCGGCGGCGTTGGAGGCGATCACCACCGAGAAGGGGTTGATGGTGGAAAAGGTGGTACCCATGGAGGCGGCCAGGAAGATCGCCCCCACGCAGACGATGGCGTCATAGCCGAGCGCCAGAAAGATGGGCACCAGGATGGGATAGAAGGCGACCGCCTCCTCCTCCAGTCCGCAGGTGGTGCCCCCCAGCGCCATCACAAAGCAGACCAGCGCCACAAACAGGAACTCGTTGCCGCGGGTCTTGCGCGACAGCGCTACCAGCCCCGCATTGAAGGCGCCGGTCTTGTTGATGACGCCGATCAGTCCCCCCAGCACCAGGATGAAGACGATGATGTCGGCCCCCTCTATGGTGCCCTTGACCATGCTCACCGCCACATCGGAGAGTCCTTTCGGCGCCTGGGCCAGCCGCTCATAGGTACCGGGGATGGCGATGGGCTTGCGGATGGTACCGTTGACGAACTGCTCCACCCCGATATTGATGTCGAGCCTGGTCAGCTCATCCTGAGTGGCGGGCACTCGCCGGGTTTCCCCTTGCGGCGTATTGATGGTCAGCATATGGCTGGCGGCATTATAAGAGAGCTTGGCATAGGCGCCCGCCGGAATTATCCAGGTGAGGGCGATGGCCAACAACATGATCAAAAACAAAATGGTAAACGCGGTGGGAAATTGTCTGCGGGTCTGGGTATTCGGCTCGGCACACATAAAATGCTCCTCGATAAAGCAGGTTCGGGCTCGGCGGAATATCGGGTCGATAGGGTTCCTTCGTCATGCAGCGGGAGTGCGCAAACTCACTGGTTGTGGCGCATCGTATGGCGAGAAATCTGGCCTGATATTGAACATCCGGTAGATTGTTTCGCCAGGAAACCATAACCCGCCGAGGGGAAGCATGAACAGCGCTGCGGGCCTGCTTTATGGATGCCGTCACAAAATATATTTAATGAGGGATCTGTCATTAATTTTCTAGCAATAAACCGATGCGCTTGCTTATGCCATAAATATCCAGGCAGCGGTTTTTATAAATATATCGACATCGGCAAGCCTGCAACCTGATATGGCCAGCTTGCATGCCAACATCAGCATATTCATTATTTGTCGGGTTTTATGCCGAGGATATTGTCTGTCGACATTTGCCGCTGAAAAAACAGGCACCAGCATGCAGCTCGGTCAGATTAGCGGCGCCAGCTCGGCGCCCCTAAGACGTTTTGCTAATACCCGCGACCATCACCTCGCGCTAGGCTGTGATCCCCGATACGAGCACCCTCTGGCAGGACGCCAGAGGATGGTTGCCGGCGCTCCCGGGAGCGCACCGCTTTTGCTACCTGCAAGGAAGGAACCCGATGACAGAGCAGAACATCTATCAGCGCGATCTGGAAAAAAATCCCGCCAATTACCAGGCGCTGACCCCCATCAGCTTTCTGGGGCGGGCCGCCCGGGTCTACCCCGACTATCCGGCGCTGATCCACGGCCCTCTGCGCCAGAGCTGGGCCCAGACCGAGCGACGCTGCTGCCAGCTGGCCTCGGCCCTGCGCCGCCGCGGCATCGGTGAGGGGGATACCGTCTCCATCGTCGCCCCCAATACCCCGGCCATGTTCGAGGCCCACTTCGGGGTGCCCATGAGTGGCGCCGTGCTCAACACCATCAACACCCGGCTCGATGCCGAGTCGATGGCCTTTATCTTCCAGCATGCCCAGAGCAAGGTAGTGCTGGTAGACCGGGAGTTTGGCGCCCTGGTGCAAAAGGCGTTGGCACTTGTCGAGAACCAGCCGCTGCTCATCGCCATCGACGATCCCCTCTACCGGGAGGGGGAGCTGGTCAGTGACCTCGACTATGAGGCGTTTCTTGCCGAGGGGAGTGGGGATGAGCCCGGCTGGTTGCCGCAAGATGAGTGGCAGGCGATTTCCCTCAACTACACCTCCGGCACCACCGGCAACCCCAAGGGGGTGGTCTATCACCATCGCGGCGCCCACCTCAATGCGGTCAACAACGTGCTCTCCTGGGAGCTGCCCAAGCACAGCGTCTATCTCTGGACCCTGCCGATGTTTCACTGCAACGGCTGGTGCTTCCCCTGGACCCTGGCGGCGACGGCTGGGGTGAGCATCTGCCTGCGCCATGTGCAGGCGGCAGCCATCTATGAGGCGCTGCACGAGCACAAGGTGAGCCATTTTTGCGCCGCCCCCATCGTACTCAATATGCTGAACAACGCCGATCCGGCCCTCAAACGCGGGCTCGACCATCCCATCAAGGTGATGACGGCAGGCGCGGCGCCACCCGCCACCGTGATCGCCGGCATGGAGGCCATGGGGATCGCCGTGACCCACGTCTACGGCCTCACCGAAACCTATGGCCCCTGCGTGCTGTGCGAACCGCAAAGAAGCTGGCAGGGGCAGGATGCCACCACGCTGTCGCGTCTGAAAGCACGCCAGGGGGTAGCCTCACCCCTGCAGGGAGAGATGCGGGTCATCAACCCGGTCAGCGGCGAGCCGGTCCCTCAGGATGGCAAGACCATGGGGGAAATCGTGCTGCGCGGCAATGTGGTGATGAAGGGCTATCTCAAGAATCCTTCCGCCAGTGCCGAGGCGATGGCGGAGGGGTGGTTTCGCAGCGGCGATCTGGCGGTGTGGCACCCGGACGGTTACGTGGAGATCAAGGACAGATCCAAGGACATCATCATCTCGGGCGGGGAGAACATCTCCAGTCTGGAGGTGGAGGACGTGCTCTATCGCCATCCCGATGTGGACGAGGTGGCGGTGATCGCCATGCCGGACGAGAAGTGGGGGGAGGTGCCCTGCGCCTTCGTCAAGCTCAAGGAGGGGCGCGAACTCACCCAGGCCGAACTGATTGCGTTTTGCCGCGAGCAGATGGCCCACTTCAAAGCCCCCAAGCGCGTCATCTTTACCCCGCTGCCGAAAACCTCCACCGGCAAGGTGCAGAAATTTATGCTGCGCCAGCAGCTGGGGTAGGAGCTAGCCACTCTTATCCAACGTTTTGAGTTGGTGCCATTTTGCCTGAAGCAATATGGCGCCAAACTTCTATGTTCATCAAACTCTTTCGGGGCTCACTCTGGTAATATCCTGCTCAATATCGAGGCAGGGAAATATTATGACGCGAGCGGAGTTTAATTGGGAAAATTCCATAGCATGGAGTGGTCCGGGAACCATTGAAGGAGTGCAGGATACTCTCGCAGGAGATCGGCTGGATCGCGCTCGCTATGCCGAGTTTCTGACCAATTATCTGGCGGCAGAGGGCAAACAGCGCAACTATGTACTGAACCTCAATGCTGAGTGGGGAGCAGGCAAGACCTGGTTTATCAAGCGCTGGTATATGGAGCTGAAACAGCATTATCCCACCGTCTATATCGATGCCTGGCAGCAGGACTTTTCTGATGATCCATTATTGACAGTTATTTCGTCTATAATCGATCAGCTCAAAGAAGTTGCAGGGAAAGACAATAAAATCCCAGAAGGTATGCGCCAGCGGCTATTGGGATTATTCAAGGTAGGTAGCAAGCTTGCGTTGAAAGCGGCCATCAAGAAAGCTGGACTGGAAGAAGACGATTTTTCTCTGGAAGGGGAAGATGCCAATCAGCTGGTTGATGCTCTCTGCAGCAACCAAAAAGAGCGTTATGAATCTATTCAGTATCTTAAACAGGAGATACGGCAATGGGTCGAGGGGGCTGTTGGTTTAAGTGATGGAGAACTGGATTACCCGGCATTTATCTTGATCGATGAGCTGGATCGTTGTCGTCCTCCTTATGCGGTAGAAATGCTGGAAACTATCAAACATATATTCGATATTCCCAGAGTGGTCTTTGTGTTGGCTACAGATACAGAACAACTACAACATGCTGTAAAAGTAATTTATGGTTCCGAATTTGATGCTTATATATATCTAAGTCGTTTTTTTAATCGGCGATTCAGTATGCTTAGTGGCTCAAGGCATGATTTTGTTGAAAGTCACTTATCTGATGTAACTTATCTTAATAGCAGTCTTTTTGAAAACATATGGCCTACAGGCCTGAGTGTGGACTCGATTGGAGTAATTATTTCATCGATAGCAGATGCTTGTCAGCTTTCACTCAGAAGTACTGAAAGACTTATTGATAGGTTATTGTTAGTTCTTGTGAATATGAAAGATGATTCTATTAATATAGTCTTTCTTGCTTATCTTATAGCCTTGCATGAAAGCAAGCCATCTGACTATGAGACTATAATTTCATTGAAGCGTAGTCATTCACTTTTATCTGGTATTAAGTCCGATGAGATTAAACCACACGGCATGAATAATATTTCTGGGATAGTTAGTATTAAAATGGAAAGTGGCTGCAATGGTGCATTTACACAAGGTGTATACCAAGTGCATATTAAAGCTCTTATTAGAAACTATTTGTTTGGTTACTTGGGTGAGTATCAAAATATTGATAGTAAATTAAAGAGGGATGTTAAGGAGTTTGATGAAAAATATCGTTCAATGACTGCGGAAGTCTTTTCAGAGAAATTAAAAGAAGGAGTTATTAATTCGTGCTTACATAAAAAATCACGAGTGGATATGTCTACATATAGGAATTGGGTTGAGTTAGCAGTGTCATTTGAATGAGCTTAACGGGCCAAATAGCCCGTTAAGCAATATGATACTTTATTTATTGTGGCGCTCATACAGCCGCTGCACCACATCCTTCAACGCCAGCCCTTCGTTTTGCAGCAGCACGGTGAGGTGGTAGAGCAGGTCAGCGGATTCGTTGATGAGCTCCTCTCTGTCTTTCGCCATCGCGGCCAGCGCCACTTCCACCCCCTCTTCACCCACCTTCTGGGCGATGCGCTTGGTGCCCTTGGCATAGAGGCTGGCGGTGTAGCTGGTGGCCGGATCCGCGCCTTTGCGTGCTGCCAGGATCTGTTCGAGCTCGGCCAGGAAGCCAAGCGGCGGCACGGGGTGGCCGTCGAAGCAGGAGGGGTTGCCCAGATGGCAGGTGGGGCCGACGGGGTTGGCGGCGATCAGCAGGGAGTCCTGATCGCAGTCGGTGGTGATGGCGACCAGCTGGAGCACATGGCCCGAGCTCTCCCCCTTGGTCCAGAGGCGCTGCTTGCTGCGGCTGAAGAAGGTGACCTGACCGGTCGCCAGGGTTTTATCCAAAGCTTCCCGGGTCATGAAACCCTGCATCAGCACTTCGCCGCTGGCGGCATGCTGGACGATGGCGGGGATCATGCCGTCACATTTTGCCCAGTCCAGGCGTTCGGCGAGCGACTGCTCGTTGTTTACTGCTTGATTATTCACGGATGGCGACTCCTTCGGTTTTCAGCCAGCGTTTCAGTTCGGGAATGGGGATAAGGCCTTTGTGGAACACGGAGGCGGCCAGCGCCCCGTCCACGTCGGCGAGGGTGAAGGCATCGCGAAAGTGCTCCATGGCACCGGCGCCGCCGGAGGCGATGAGCGGCACCTTGCAGACGGCCCGCACCAGCTTGAGCTGCTCGAGATCATAGCCCTGGCGCATGCCATCCTGGTTCATCACGTTCAGCACGATTTCACCGGCGCCACGCTTTTGCGCCTCCTCGACCCAATCCAGGGTATGCCAGGCGGTGGTGCGGGTGCGGCTCTCGTCACCGGTAAACTGCTTGACCTGATAGTGACCGCTCTGCGCATCAAAATAGGAGTCGATGCCCACCACCACGCACTGCACGCCGAAGCGTTCGGCCAGTCGGGTGATGAGGGTGGGATCGGCCAGCGCCGGCGAGTTGATGGAGACCTTGTCGGCCCCGAACTCCAGGATCTGGCGGGCATCCTCCACGCTCTTGATGCCGCCGGCGACGCAGAAGGGGATGTCGATGACTTCGGCCACTCGGCTCACCCAGCTCTTGTCCACCACCCGCTCATCACTCGAGGCGGTGATGTCGTAGAACACCAGCTCGTCGGCCCCTTCGCTGGCGTAGCGACGGGCGAGCTCGACGATGCCGCCCATCACCTCGTGATTACGAAACTGCACTCCCTTGACCACCACGCCATCTTTGACGTCGAGGCAGGGGATAATACGCTTTGACAACATGCTCGTTGCTCCATGTAAAGCACTGTTAAAACTAACGTTGTTGCCAACGGGCCCGAGGGCCCGGCGGCGAGTGAAAAAGGTGGCTTGCATGCTTTAACAGCGGGTTCCTGAGCGGGAAAAAGAGACCCGAAACGGGCGGCGTCTTCACTCGGTGGAGTACCACTATATGCACGACTTTATTCAGTGATTCAACCCTTTATCCAGCTTGCTCGCGCCCTGATGCCGGCTGGTGCCAGCAGGCGCCTGGCCGCTCAAGCCTGGCTGAGAGCCATCTGCTGCCAGCAGCTCACGAAGGGTGAGCAGGGCACCGTCAAAATCAAACACTTTCAGCTGGCGAGCCAGGATCTCGCCCTGAGTCCCCAGGGTGAGCAGCAGAGGGGCCGCGTACTGCTCAAACAGCGGGATCACGGCGGTGTCGCTCTGCACCAGCAACTCCTCAATCTGGCGCAGCAGCTGTTGTTGCCAGTGGCTGCCAAGCGGCGCGGCGTTCGCGGCGGGGCTGGGATCTTCTTCCCCCAGCAGACTGGGCAGTTCGCTGAGGAGGTGGGCGATCGGTGCCATCCGCTCGGCCAGGGGTTGGCTGTTGTTGGCCAGATCCAGCTCCAGTTGTTGGCTCTGGGCGGCCAGTTCCACCAGCCCGAGGGTGCTGGCCACCCCGCGCAGGGTGTGGATCAGCCGGCTGGCGGCTGGCCTGTCACCAGCATGCAGATGGTTCTCCAGCTGCTGCATGTCCTGACTGTGTTCGCTGGCGAAGTGGCGAAGCAGGGCGACGTATTTGCTCTGGTTGCCCTGCAGTGCCGCCAGCCCCTGTTGCAGATCCAGCCCGGGCAGATTTTGCAGGCGGGTGAGGGGGCCAGTTAGCAGGTCGGTCGTTCGCCGCTGGTATTTGGGGGCGGCGGCCGTGCTGTGGGGCAGCCACTGCTGCAGCGCCTCGAACAGCTTGGCGGGGGTCACCGGTTTGGCGATGAAATCGTTCATGCCGGCGGATTCGCAGGCCTTCCTGTCCTCTTCGAAGGCACTGGCGGTCAGCGCCAGAATGGGAACCTGCTCCCAGCCCGGCAGGGCGCGGATGGCCCGGGTCGCGCTGTAGCCATCCATCAGCGGCATCTGTATGTCCATCAGGATGAGATCGAACGCGTGCTGGCTGACGCGCTCCAGCGCCTCCTGGCCATTGACCGCCGTCTCGATGACGAGGCCGCTGTTGTTGAGCAGCTCCAGCACCACCTCGCGGTTGATGGCGTTGTCCTCCACCAGCAATACCCTGGGGTGGTTGGCAAAGAAGAGGGCCTGCTGCACCGTCTGCTCGAGCGCTGCCGGTTGCTGCGGTTCACCCTGACCCACCGCGAGGCGGGCGGTAAACCAGAAGCAGCTGCCCTTGCCAAGGGTGCTGGTGACCCCGACCTCTCCGCCCATCAGGGTGGCAAGCCGGCTGGTGATGGCCAGCCCAAGGCCGGTGCCGCCATATTTGCGGGTGGTGGAGACATCCGCCTGCTCGAAAGCCTGGAACAGTTTCTCGCTCTGCTCCGGGCTGATGCCGATGCCGGTATCCTCCACCTCGAAACGCAACAGATAGCCGCCGGCAAGCGGGTGATCCACCCGGACCCGCAGGGTGACCGAGCCCTGTTCGGTGAATTTGATGGCGTTGGCCGCGTAGTTGAGCAGCGCCTGACGCAGGCGGGTGATGTCGCCGTGCACCCAGGCCGGGGTATCGCCGATGTCGACTATGATGGTGAGCCCCTTGGCGCGCGCCTGCTCGCTCATCAGGGCGCTGACGTTGTCCAGCATGGCGGTAAGGGAGAAGTCGCTCTGCTCCAGCGCCATCTTGCCTGCGTCGATCTTGGAGAGATCCAGGATGTCGTTGATGATGGTGAGCAGGTGCTGGGCGGCGTTGTCGATCTTCTCCAGTCGATCCTGCTGGGTGTGATCCGGCGTGTCGCGCTTGAGCAGGTAGGTGAGCCCCAAAATGGCGTTCATCGGAGTGCGGATCTCGTGGCTCATGTTGGCCAGGAAGGCACTCTTGGCGCGGTTGGCACTCTCCGCCCGTTGATGGGCCTGAGCCAGCTGCAGGGTGCGCTCGTTGACCATCTCCTCCAGGTGGTAGCGGTACTGATCGAGTTCCTCGCCGAGCTGCTTCTTCTCGGTGATGTCGGCCTGCACCGTCACGTAGTGGGTGACGGCCCCGTTCTCCTGGCGAATGGGGGAGACGGTGGCGAGCACCTGATAGTGAGAGCCGTCCTTGCGCCGGTTGATGAACTCGCCGTGCCAGCGCTGGCCGCGCTTGATGGCATCCCACAGGGCGATGTAGGTGGCCTTGGGGGTAAGCCCGGAGCGCAGCAGGGAAGGGGTCTGTCCTATCACCTCGCTCTGCTGGTAGCCGCTGGCGGCCAGGAAGGCGACGTTGACATATTCGATGCGGGCCTGGGTATCGGTGATGAAGACGCCATCCGGGCTCTGCTCCAGGGCGAGCGAAAGCTGGCGCAACTGCTGCTCTGCCTGCTTGCGCTCGGTGATGTCGAGGTGGATGCCGAGCAGGCGCAGCGGGCGCTGCTGGGCATCCCGGTAGATGCTGCCCTTGCTGCTGAGCCAGCGCACATCGCCGTTTGGCAAGAGGATGCGAAATTCGATCTCGATGGGTTTGCCGCTTGCCGGCAGCTCGGCCAGCAACTTGTCGAGGCGGGGCTTGTCGTCCGGGTGCAGGCAGCTGTGCCACTGCTTGAACTCGCTGAGCTGTTCGGCGCTGCGACCATAGAGGCGGGCACATTCGGGGGAGAAGAAGAGCCGGCCACCCTGCATGTTCCACTCCCAGATCCCGACGTGGGCACCCTCCTGGGCCATCAGCAGCCGCTGCTCGCTCTCGCGCAGTGCACTGCTGGTGGTTTCGGCGCGGATGCGGGCGCTGATGGCGTCGTCCATCAGGTTGAGTGCCGCCAGCCTGGCGCGGCGCTGGGTATCGAGCGCCAGCTGCTGGTTGTGCAGCAGTTGCTGCTCGGCCAGCTTGCGTTCGGTGATGTCCTGCACGGTGCCATACAGTTCGACGATGGTGCCGTCGTTGGCGCGCAGGGCGGCGCCGCGGGCGATGATCCAGATGGGTTCACCCTGTTCGTGGATCACCTCGGCATCGCACTCGTAGGGCAGGCCATCTTGCAGACAGCGCTCGACCGACTGGGCGATGGCGCGCCAGCCATCCTGGGTGAAGTACTTCCTCACCTCTGGGTAGATGGCGGGAGGCAGGGAAGGATCGCGGCCATAGATGCGGTAGATCTCCGGCGACCAGAAGTGGCTGTCGTCGGTGATGTTCCAGCGCCAGTTGCCGATCTTGGCCAGGTGCTGGGATTCGCGCAGGATCCCCTCGTTGCGGCGCAGCGCCTCTTCGGTCTCCTTGCGCTGCTGGTGATCCTCGATGACCGAGATGAAGTAATCCGGTTTTCCCTTGAGATCCTTGACCAGCGCCACCGTCAGGGTGATCCAGAGGACCTCGCCGCCCTTGCGCAGATAACGCTTCTCCAGGGTGTAGTGCTGACGTTCGTCTGCCAGCATCTGGGCCACGTAGGTCTGATCGATGAAGAGATCATCCGGGTGGGTGATCTGCTGGAAGGTCATGCCCATCAGCTCGTCGGCCTGGTAGCCCAGCATGTCGCACAACCGCCGATTGACCCGCAGCCACTTGCCGTCCGGGGAGACCAGGGCGATGCCGACCGCAGCCTGCTCGAAGGTAGCCTGGAAGCGGGTCTCGCTTTGTTGCAGGCGGGACTGGATGCTGCTGAGCTCCTGCCAGCGCTGGGTTTCCCGGGCGCGGGAGCGGTGCATGGCTGCGCTGAGCAGGCTGATGAGAACGCCGTTGGCGATCAGAATGCCCCACTGCACCAGATCCTGCCCGGCGCCGATGCGCAGCTCGTGAAGCGGGGCGAGCAGGAAGTAGGTGGTGAGCAGACCGCTCACCAGGGTACAGAGCAGGCCGGGCAGCAGGCCACCGAGCAGGGCGCAGACGGTGATGGGCAGCATGAACAGCACCAGCAGCGGCCGCTCGCCAAAGGCGATGGGCAGCTGGACCCGGATCTGCAGCATCAGCACAGGCAGCAGCACGGCCAGCAGGCAGACCCCCCAGCGCTGTCTGGGTTGGCGAGGATGCCACAGTGAAGACCAGCGCGTCATAGGGACTCCTCCGGCGGGGTGGGGGCCTGCGGATAGGGGGGCTGTTGCCCGAGCTGAAGCGACAGCTCGTTGATCTTGTGCTTGAGGGCCAGCATGGCCAGCTCCCGGTCCACCATCACCTTGTTGAACCGCTCCAGTTCATTGTTTTGCTGGCGGAGCTCGCTGGCCTGACGGGTCAGGGCCTGCTCGACCTGTTCGCGCTCGGTGACATCCAGCAGCAGACCAAGCACGGCGGGCTGGCCGCGATAGTCGACACGGCGCCCATAGAGCTCCATCTCGATGTTCTGGTGGTCGTGGTGCAGGGCGGTGAAGCGGGTGTGGATCTCGCTGTCTTCCTGTTCGCAGCGCTGCAGCTGCTCAGCCACCCTGGCGCTGTCTTTCGGGCTGGCTAGAGCGTGCAGGGTGCCGATTTTGAGCAGAGCTGCAGTCGAGGCATAGCCGAACAGGCGGGCAAATCCTGGGTTGATGTAACAGAGCTGACCCTGCTGGATGATGTAGATGCCGGCCAGTGACTGTTCTACCAGGGCGCGAAACAGTCCTTCCCGCTCACGCAGGCCCGCTTCGGCTCGCTTGAAATCCGTGATGTCGCGAGAGATACCGAAGATGCCTATCACCTGACCATCGCTGTCTTGCAGCGGTCCCTTGGTGGCGAGAAACACCCGCTCGCCGCCTGGCAGGGTCAGGTACTCCTCCTGGGTCTGAACCCGGTTATTGGCGATCACCTGTTCACCCAGCGCCATCAGCATACGGGCCTGATCGGGGGGGAAGATGGCCATGTCGTCCTGACCCAGCATCTCGCTGGCCGATTTGCCGACGAACTGGCTGGCGGCGCGGTTGAACAGAATGTATTTACCCTCTCTGTCCTTGGCGAAGATGGCATCTTCCGAGCTGTCGGCGATGGCGGAGAGCAGTTGCAGCGCCTGCAGGCGGCCGGCCTGGGACTGGCGAACCTGCTCGGCCATCTGCAGCCGGGTGTGTTGGCGCAGCAGCACGATGCCGGTGTTGGCGATAAGCAGCACTAGCAGGCCGATCAGCCCGATCCAGATGCTCTCTTTGAGCTCCGCCCGGGTGAGTTCGGCCTTGTCTATCTTGGCCAGCAGATACCAGTCGGTACCCATGACCGGCTGTACGGTGCCAAACACCGGCGTGTTGCGGTAATCCTTGCCAAAGAAGATCGCCTTGCCCTCTTCATTGCGGCTTTGCTGCAGGAACTGGACTGCCAGCAACTCCTTGCTGCTGACGGGCAAATGCAGGGTGAGAGCCGAACCGGGGCGATAGCGCACATCGTTGAGAAACTGGATCTGATCGCCGCTGCGGCGAAACAGCAGGGCCTCACCGCTGCTGTCCGGCACCGGCCAGGACTTGAGAATGTTGTTGAGCCAGTCACTGCGGCTTATCTGCAGCACGATGAAAGGCGACTTGTCGCCCGCCATGGGGAGCGGGGCGATAAAGTCGAGGCGGGCTTGACCCTGTTCGTCCAGATAGGGGCCGACCCGGGTGATGCTGCCGCTTGTTGCGTTCTTCAATGCCGCGCGCAACTGGGCGCTCAGGCCGCTGGCATCCGGGGTGTGCCACAGCAGGTTGCCCTCTGGCGAGAGCACGCTGGCGGCGCTGAAGCGGCGAATGGAGATAAATTCGTCCAATTTGGTCATCAGGTTGGCATGACCGGCCCGGGTGGCCTGGGCTTCGCGATAGAGCGCGGCATATAGCGGGTTTTCAAACAGAATGTGGGCGTCAAATTCCCGGGCGCTGAGCCATTCGGTGATGCGCTTGCTCTTGAGATCGGCAATGGTCTCGAGCCGGGCTGCCTCCTTGTCCTGGGTCAGGTTGATGTTCTGGGCGATGGCCATGGCGGTCAGGGCCAGGATCAGGCCGTTGAGCAGCACGAACGGCAACAGCTGGCGCCGGGAAGGGGTGGTGGTCACCGTCGGCTGGTCGATGCGCCGGCGCAGCATGGTATAGAGCATGGTGGCGGTGATGAGGATGAACAGCCACCCCTTGATGGTGCTGGCCAGCGCGAACTGGGCCGGGGTGCTGAACAGCCACTCCACCGCCTTGTCGGAGAGCAGGATCCACAGGCTCGCCACCGCGGCATAGGTGAGCACGACGTTGAGTACATGGGCTCGGGTCAACGAGGGCTGCTCAGCCATGTCTGGCCTCATTGTCATCCTGGTAGCGCTCGGCGATGGCGACGAACTGCTCGAAGTGGTTGTCAAACGCCGTCACCACATCCGGGTCGAAATGCTGGCCACTGCCGGAGAGGATCAGGGCGCGCGCCTCCTCATAGGGCATGGCCGCCTTGTAGACCCGCACATTGATCAGCGCATCGAACACGTCCGCCAGTGCCATCAGGCGGGCCGAGAGCGGAATTGCGTCCCCTTGCAGGCCATCGGGATAGCCGCTGCCATCCCATCTTTCGTGGTGCCAGTGGGCTATCTCCTTGGCCAGGGTGAGAAACGCCAGCGGCTGTTCGATGTCCCGTTCGGCCTCTTCGATGGCGTCGCTGCCGAGCTTGGCGTGGGTGCGCATGATCTGCCACTCCGCCGGGGTCAGCTTGTCCGGCTTGAGCAGGATCTGATCCGGAATGCCCACCTTGCCGATGTCGTGCAGCGGCGCCGAGCGGCTCAGCAGATCGATGTAGCGGGGGGTCAGGGTGTCGCTAAAACGGGGGTGACTGGCCAGCGCACAGGCCAGTTGCCTGACATAGCCCTGAGTGCGCAAGATGTGATTGCCGGTCTCGGGGTCGCGGATCTCCGCCAGATGGGCGAGCGCCCGGATGGAGACTTGCTGGATGAGGTCGTTCTCGGTCATCCGGCGTGCGACTTCGGCCTCCAGCGCCGCGTTCTGATTCTGCAGGCCGTCGCGGGCCTGTTTGGCCTCCAGCTGGGTACGTACCCGCGCCTGGACGATGGCCGGTTTGATGGGCTTGGTAATGTAGTCGGCAGCGCCCAGCGACAGCCCGTACTCCTCGCTCTGGGGGTCGGCGAGGGCGGTGAGCAGCACCACCGGAATACGACTGGTTGCAGGGGTAATACGCAGCTGTTTGAGCACCTCATAGCCGTCCATGCCAGGCATCATCACATCCAGCAGGATGAGATCCGGGATTGTCTTGCCAGTGGCGATCCGCAGACACTTCTCCCCGCTCTGGGCGGCGAGCACCCGATAGGTGGGAGAGAGCAGGTCGGTCAGCACCATCAGATTTTCGGGTGAGTCATCGACAATCAGGATGGTGGCGGAGTGAGATGTAAACATAGGTCCTCCGTGACGTTGTCTCAGTGAATTCGAGTATAGAGTCAATTGTTACCAAGTAATAAGGACTTACCTCGATTTACCCCTTGATGAAGAGGCTTCCGGCCGGACGGCCCGGCAGGGAGCCTCTCTCTCAATCGACGTCCTGATGGCGACGCTGCGGCTTGCTTACAGGCTGCCATTTCCCCAGCAGGCGATGGCATCCCCTACCGAGAACTTGCCCTCCAGCAGGGCGCGGCCAAGGATGATCCCCTTGACCCCTGAACCCTTGAGCGCCTCGATGTCTTCGATGCCGCCAATGCCGCCGGAGGCCTGAAAGCCGACGCTCGGATAACGGGCGCAGAGATCCCGGTAGAGCTCGACGTTGGTGCCTGAGAGGGTGCCGTCACGGCTGATGTCGGTGCAGAGCACGTGCTTGAGCCCGGCAGGGAGGAAGCGCTCGATCAAAGCTTCGATGGTCACCCCGCTGTTCTCCTGCCAGCCGGCTACCGCGATATGGCGATTGCCCTGGGCATCAATGTTGACGTCCAGTGCCAGCACGATGCGCTCGGGGCCGTATTTTTCCATCCAGCTGGCCACCAGATCCGGCGATTTGACGGCGGTGGAGCCGATCACCACCCGGCTGGCGCCGGCGGCCAGCAGATCTGCCACATCCTGCTCGCTGCGCACGCCGCCCCCCACCTGCACCGGTGCTTCGGTGGCCGACAGCAGCTGGGCGATGAGAGGGAGCTGGCGCGCCTTGGCATCCTTGGCACCATCAAGGTCCACCAGGTGCAGTTGCACCGCCCCCTGGGAGACATATTCGTCGAAGCGGGCCTGCGGGCTGTCGCTGTAGGCGGTCTTCTGACCGTAGTCGCCCTGATAGAGCCTCACGACTTGGCCGTTAATCAGATCAATGGCTGGAATAATCATCCTTGTTACAGCTCCAAAAAGTTTTGCAGTAGGCGGGCACCGGCCGCGCCGGAGCGCTCCGGGTGGAATTGGGCGCCAAAGAAATTGCTGCGCTCTGCAACCCCGCCCACGATGGCGGTGAAAGGCTTGCCGTAGTCACAGGTCGCCAGCGTCGCTTCGGTTACCTCCAGCGCATAGGAGTGCACGAAGTAGAAGTAGCTGCCGCTCGGGATCCCCTTGAGCAGAGGATGGGTCTCGTCGTGTTCAATCTGGTTCCAGCCCATGTGGGGCAAACGCAGATTGCCTACTTCCATCAGCTTGATCCTGCCCGGTACTATGCCAAGGCAATCGATCAAGGCATGGGTCTTGCCATCGGCCGCCATGCTCTCTTCGGAGGCCTCCGCCAGCATCTGCATGCCGAGGCAAAAACCCAGCAGCGGCTGCTTGGCGGCGCGAATGAGCGGCACCAGCCCCCGTTCGTTGAGATTCTTCATGGCGGCCACCGCGGTGCCGACGCCGGGCAGGATCAGCTTGTCCGCCTGCTCGATATCGGCAGCCTCGCGGGAGACCCGCGGCTGCACGCCGAGGCGCTCGAATGCCATGCGCACCGAGGCCAGGTTCGCGCAGCCGGTGTCGATGATGACCAGCTTCTGCTTGCTCACATCCATCACAGCACCCCCTTGCTGGAGGGAAGCTCGCTCCCTTCCACTCGAATGGCCTGGCGCAGGGCGCGGCCAAAGCCCTTGAACAGCGCCTCCACCTGGTGGTGGGTGTTGCCGCTGCCGACCTTCATCTGCAGGGTGATGGCCATGGCATCCGAGAGGGAGCGGAAGAAGTGGGGCACCATCTCGGTGGCCATCTCGCCCACGCTGTCGCGGCCAAAACCGCTCGGGCAGTCGAACACGAAGTAGGGGCGGCCGCTCAAGTCGAGCGCGGTGGCCACGTCCAGCTCGGTCAACGAGGGAGCCTGGGTGCTGTCATTGGCGCCGTCAACCAGGCGGGGGCGACCGTCGATCACCGCCTGAACCTCGTCCATCGCCAGCACGAAGCCGAAGCGGCCGATGCCGCGCTTGCTGCCAAGGGCCTGGCGCAGCGCCTGACCCAGGGCCAATCCGACGTCTTCTACCGTGTGGTGATCGTCGATGTGCAGATCGCCGCTCACTTTGAGCTTGAGTCTGAAACCTGCGTGGGTCGCTATCTGATCCAGCATGTGATCAAAGAAGCCGATGCCGGTGGCGATCTGGTTGCCGCCGCTCTTGTCGAGATCCACCGCCACCTGGATGCGAGTCTCCTTGGTGTAACGCTCCACCTCGGCCACACGCCCCTTGGACAGCAGCTGATCACGGATGGCGAGCCAGTCGTGATCCTGCGGGTGGTAGCGGATCCCGCGAATGCCCATGTTGTCGGCCAGCTGCAGATCGGTCTGTCTGTCACCAATCACGAAGGAGTTGGCAAAGTCGATGCGACCGGAGGCGAGATACTCCTTCACCAGCCCGAGGTGGGGCTTGCGGCAGCTGCAGCCGTCGGTGGGGAAGTGCGGGCAGATCAGCACCTGCTCCCAGTTCACCCCTTGCGATTCGAACAGGTGCATCATCAGATCGTGGGGCGGCTGGAAGTTCTCCAGCGGCAGGCTGGCAGTACCCAGCCCGTCCTGGTTGGTCACCATCACCAGCACGTAGCCGGCGGCCTGCAATTCGCGCAGCACTGGAATGACCATGGGCTCGAAGCGCAGCTTGGCGAGGCTGTCCACCTGCTTGTCGGTCACCGGCTCTTCAATCAGGGTGCCGTCGCGGTCGATAAACAAAAACGGGGTCTTCATCGCTACATCCTTGTCTTAAAAAGAGGGAGAGGGCAGGTCACGCAATACCGCCAGCACGGCATCCATCTCGCCCTGATAGCCGATGGTGACCCGAATGCTGTTGTCCAGGCCCGGCTTGGTCGAGAAATCCCGCAAGATGATGCCGGCGGCCTTCATGGCGGCAAAGACGGCGGCGCCATCCACAAAGCGCACCAGCACGAAGTTGCCCTTGTCCTCGAACACTTCTTTCACACAGTGCAGGGTTGCCAGCGCGGCCTTGAAGGCGGCTTTTTGCTTGTTGAGCTCCACCACTCGCTCCTGCATCAGCTCCAGTCCCATGGGGGAGAGGGCCTGCGCCGCGATCTGGGCGATGGGCTCGGGGATGGGATAGGGGGCGATCACCTTGGCCAGCATGGCGATCACCTCGGGACTGGCCAGCGTAAAGCCGCAGCGGATCCCCGCCAGGGCAAAGGCCTTGGAGAGGGTGCGGGTCACCACCAGATTGGGGAAGCGGGCCAGCAGGTCCACCACGGACGCCTCGGGGCAGAATTCGATATAGGCCTCGTCTACCACCACGATGGCGCGATCCCGCGCCTTCTCCAGCAGGGCGATGAGGCCGTCGCGGCCCACCAGATCTCCGGTGGGATTGTTGGGGGAGCAGAGGAACACCAGTTTCACGTCGGAAAGGCGATCGGCAATAGCGGGCCAGTCAGGCTGGCGGCTGGTGGTGAGCGGCTGCTCGACGATGCCGACACCACAGGTCTCGGCGCTGATGGCGTACATGCCGTAAGTGGGTGGGCAGATCAGGATCTGATCTTCACCCGCTTCGCAGAAGGTGCGGATCAAGAGCTCGATGGCCTCGTCGGCACCGCGGCTCACCAGCACCTGATCGGGGTTGACCCCGGCGTAGGCGGCATAACCGTTCACCACCTCGGCCGGCTGGCACTCGGGGTAGCGGTTGAGACGGCCGCCCTCAATGGTGAAGGGATAGGCCAGCGGCGCCTCGTTGGCGTTGAGCCAGACGTGGCCCTTGCCGCCGATGCGGCGAGCGGATTGATAGGGGGTGAGGGCCCGCACCACGCGGCGCGCCAGGTTGGCAATGCTCATGACAAATCCTTCTGCTGTGCTGTTTGTTGGGGCGCGGCGGCCAGGGCGTTCAACCTGAGGGTGACGGCGTTCTTGTGGCCATCGAGCCCCTCGGCCTGGGCGATGCGCTCGACGATGGGACCAAGGCCCTGAATGCCGCGTTCGCTCAGCTCCTGCACCGTGTAGCGGCGCTGGTAATCGGCGAGGCCCAGGCTCGAGCAGGTGCGGGCATAACCGTAGGTGGGCAGGGTGTGGTTGGTACCGCTGGCGTAATCGCCGACCGATTCCGGCGTCCATGCTCCCAGGAAGATGGAGCCGGCATTCTCAAGCTGATCCAGTAGATCACGGGGAGCGCGGGTCTGCACGATCAGGTGCTCCGGCGCGTAGGCGTTGGAGATGGCGCAGGCTTCTGCCAGATCGTCGCAGAGGATCACCAGACTGCTGCCGAGCGCCTGCGCGGCGATATCGCGGCGAGTCAGCTTGGCCAGTTGGCGCTTGATCTCGCCGTTGATAGCATCGGCCAGCAGCGGCGAGGTGGTCACCAGCACCACCTGACTGTCGGGGCCGTGCTCGGCCTGGGAGAGCAGATCCGCCGCCACGAAGGCCGGGTTGGCGCTCTCGTCGGCAATCACCAGCACCTCGGAGGGGCCAGCGGGCATGTCGATGGCGGCGCCGCGCCAGTCACGGGATACCTGGCCCTTGGCTTCGGTCACATAGGCGTTGCCCGGGCCGAAGATCTTGTCCACCTTGGGGATGCTCTGTGTGCCGTAAGCCATGGCCGCGATGGCCTGGGCGCCGCCGATGGCGAACACCTTCTCGACGCCGCAGGCGCGAGCGGCGAACAGGATCTCGTCGCTGGCCGGGGACGGGGTGCAGAGCACCACTTCACGGCAACCGGCGATAGCAGCTGGAATGGCCAGCATCATCACGGTGGAGGGGAGCGGCGCGCTGCCCCCTGGCACGTAGAGACCGACCCGGCTGATGGGCTGGGTGCGCAGCTCGCACACTACCCCGGGCTGGGTCTCCACCCGCACCACCGGCTGTACCTGGGCGGCGTGAAAGGAACGAATGTTGGCAATCGCCGCCTCGATGGCGCCCTTAATATCGTCACCCAAGCGGGCGCAGGCGGCCTCGATTTCGGCATCGCTCACCTGCAGTTGCTGACGGGGGACGCGCTCGAAGCGCTGGCTCAGCTCGCGCAGAGCCTCGTCGCCCCGGCTGCGCACCGCAGCGATGATCTCCCGCACCACGGCGCCGATGTCGGCCTCGTCACTCAGGGCCGGCCGGGTCAGCACGTCGGCCTGCTGGGCGGGGGAGAGGGTCTTCCAGATCAGGGTCTGCATGATGTCCCTTCCTTATTCCATCATTTTTTCGATGGGCAGCACCAGAATGGAGCTGGCGCCGAGGGCCTTGAGCTGCTCCATGGTTTCCCAGAACAGGGTCTCGCTGGAGACGACGTGCAGCGCCACTTGGTTGGTCTCGCCCGCCAGCTGCATGATGGTGGGACGCTCGGCGCCCGGCAGCAGATCGGTGATGGCATCGAGCTTGTCCTTGGGCGCGTGCAGCATGATGTACTTGCTCTCGCGCGCCTGCTGCATCCCCTGAATGCGGGGCAGCAGGGTGTCGATGATCTTCTGCTTGGCATCGGACAAGGGGTTGGGCGCCTGCACCAGTACAGCCTTGGAGCGGTAGATGACTTCCACCTCTTTGAGGCCGTTGGCCTCCAGGGTGGCGCCGGTGGAGACCAGATCGCAGATGGCATCGGCCAGGCCTGCACGCGGCGCCACTTCCACCGAACCACCCAGCATCACGCTCTTGAAGCTAAGCCCTTTTTCGTCGAAGAAGCGCTTGAGCAGCCCCGGGTAAGAGGTGGCGATGCGCTTGCCGGCGAGGCTCTGTGGCCCGGTGTAGGTGACGTCGTCCGGTACCGCTAGGGAGAGGCGGCAGCCGCCGAAGTCGAGCTGTTTGAGGGTCTTGACCGCAAAGGGCTGGCCCTGGGAGGCGCGGATGAGCTGCACCTCTTCCAGCACGTTTTCACCGATGATGCCAAGGTCGACTACCCCTTCCATCACCAGTCCCGGGATGTCGTCATCGCGTACTCGCAGAATGTCGATGGGCATGTTCTCGACATGGGCGATGAGGCGCTGTTCGCGCAGGTTGATCTTGAGGCCGCAGCTCTTGAACAGGGCCTGGGAGTCCTGGCTCAGGCGACCAGATTTTTGCATGGCGATGCGCAGACGTTGTGTTTCCATTGCTCGATTTCCTTCTAGTCAAAAACGAAAAAGCCCTCGGAAGTCAGTGCTTCCGAGGGCTTATGAATCTTGCGGTCCTTTTGGAAGTCACCAGTTAAGTGTCTTCCAGCAGTCAACCTCCTGAAAGACTATTCGGGATGATGATGGTGGTGATGAGTCTTCAGGCTGGTGAACTGCATGTAATCAATCCTTTACAAATAAGATGTCGTAGTTGACGCCCGATTTAAACTACCTGCCTTGACGGAAAAAGCAACCGGAAAATGTGATTTGGTCGATTAAAGTTGAGAAAACGGTTTTCTGGTCGATAACTAGACAAGGTGAGCCAGAGGAGGCGACATCATGCCCAGTCAGGACCTGTTATTCCCCATTCTGCCCCGGGCACCGGCTGCCCCGAGCAGTGACGACATCAAGCGGGAAGTGACCCAGATCAGCCAGAAGCATCAGCTTCGCAAGACCAGCACCGACAACGGTGACTCCCAGCAGCGCCAGCAGCCTTATCCATCGGCCAAGCGTGATCAGCCGGCACCTGAAGAGGACGATCACAAGCCGGATCCCGATCACCAGATCGATCTCTTCGTCTAGACGCAGAATCAGTCCCGCTTTTGCCACACTTTTGGCATAATGCCCCCTTTTGCTGCGGGACGCCCTTTTGACCATCCAGACCCTGTTCAAGCCAGACGGCCCTCTGGCCAGCCATATCGACGGCTTCAAAGCCCGAGCCCCGCAACTGGAGATGGCCGAGGCGGTGGCGCGTGCCATCAAGGAGCATGGTCGCTTGCTGGTGGAGGCGGGCACCGGTACCGGCAAAACCTACGCCTACCTAGTGCCGGCGCTGGAATCCGGCAAACGGGTGGTGATCAGCACTGGCTCCAAGAACCTGCAGGAGCAACTTTTCTACCGGGATCTCCCCACCATCACGGGGGCGCTCTCCTATACCCCGCCGGTGGCCCTGCTCAAGGGGCGCAGCAACTATCTGTGCATCGAGCGGATGAACCGGCTGCTCAGCGAATCCCACCTGCAAAAACCGGAAGTGCTCAATGATCTGGTCAAGGTGAAGTCCTGGTCCACCGCCACCGACAACGGCGACGTGGCGGATATTCCGGGGCTGCAAGAGAATGCCGAGATCCTCGCGCACGTCACCAGCACCAATGAAAATTGCCTCGGTCGCGACTGCCCCTATTACGACGACTGCCATCTGGTGGTGGCTCGCCGCCGTGCCATGGATGCCCAGGTGGTGGTGATCAACCACCACCTCTTCTTCGCCGACATGGCGGTGAAAGACACGGGATTTGGCGAGCTGGTGCCCGAAGCGCAGGTCTATGTGTTTGATGAAGCGCACCAGCTGCCCGAGATTGCTACCAACTACTTTGGCAAATCGGTGGGCAGCCGCACCATCCTGGATCTGGCGCAGGATATCCAGCTCGCCTATCGGGCCGAGGCTCACGATATGGCCCAGCTCGGCAAGGCGGCCGACCGGCTCGCCATTGCCAGCCAGGATCTGCGGCTTGCCTTCGGGGTGGACGGTGGACGCGGCAACACCCGCGATATGCTGCGCCAGCCGCTCTGGGGCCAGGCGCTGGCCCGCCTCAATGATGCTCTCGGACTCTGTTATGAAGTGCTGAAACTGGCGCTCGGGCGCGGCGAGCAGCTTGATCACTGTTTCGAGCGCATCAGTGAGCTGCGCACCCGCCTTGGCGAAGTGCTGGCCATCAACCAGACCGGTTTCTCTTACTGGTACGACTGCTCGCGGCTGCACTTTACCCTCAACCTGACACCTCTGTCGGTGGCCGAGCGCTTTGGCGCCGAGGTGCTGCGCCCCGAAGTAGCCTGGGTGTTTACCTCGGCCACCCTGACGGTGGACATGCGCTTTGATCACTTCAAAGCCGAGCTGGGGCTGGCCGGCAGCGCCGAGCTTATTCTCGACAGCCCGTTCGACTATGGCGAGCAGGCGCGGCTGTGCGTGCCGCGCTTTCTGCCTGAGCCCAATGCCTTTGGCCGTGGCGAGCAGCTGGCCAATCTGATGATCCCGCTCATCAACAAGACGCCGGGGGGCTGTTTCTTTCTCTGTACCAGCCATCAGGTGATGCGCCAGGTGGCCGAGGTGCTGCGCCGGGAGATCGGCCGTACCGTCCTGCTGCAGGGAGAGGACAACAAGCAGCGGCTGCTCAAGGAGTTCGTTGAGAATGGCCGCGCCGTGCTGGTGGCGACCAGTAGCTTCTGGGAGGGGATCGACGTGCGGGGGGCGGCGCTCTCCTGTGTTATCATCGACAAGCTGCCGTTTGCCAGCCCCGATGATCCGCAGCTTAAAGCGCGAGTGGATGATTGCAAGCTCAGGGGCGGCGATCCCTTCGCCGATATCCAGCTGCCCAAGGCGGTGATCGCCTTGAAACAGGGGGTGGGGCGGCTCATCCGTGATCGCGGTGATCACGGAGTACTGGTCATCTGTGATCCCCGCATGGTCAACAAGCCCTACGGCGCCACCTTCATCAAGAGTCTGCCTGCCATTCCACGGACCCGGGAGCTGGCGATGCTGGGGAATTTCTTCGAGCAGCAGGCGCTTGCCGGGCGGTGATCGCGTTTGCCCTGGCGTGGCCGGGCAAGCCTTGCAACATTTTGAAAAACTGCTGGCACTGTCTGCTTGCAGATTATGTAATTGACTGATTTTATAGAGATTGGAAAGCATGAACGAGTTGAAGATCCTGGCCGTTGATACCGCCACCGAAGCCTGCTCCGCCGCCTTGCTGGTGGGGGAACAGGTGTTCTCCCGCTGGGAGGAGGCGCCGCGGGATCACACCCGCAAGATCCTGCCCATGGTTCAGGCTGTGTTGGACGACGCCGGGATAACCTTGGATGAGCTCGATGCCATCGCTTTTGGTCGTGGTCCCGGCTCTTTTACCGGGGTGCGCATCGGCATCGGTGTGGCGCAGGGCCTGGCCTTTGGGGCCGGCGTGCCGCTGATCGGCATCTCCACCCTGGCCGCCATGGCGCAAGGTGCCTATCGTCTGGATGGCGCCGAACAAGTGCTGACCGCCATCGATGCGCGGATGAATGAGGTCTATTTCGGCCGCTATGAGCTGGTCGATGGCCGCATGCAGCTGGTGGGCGACGAGGTGGTGAGCGATCCCGCGGCACTGGTTGACGTCCGTGGCAAGCTGGCGGGTCGAGTGACCTGCGTCGGCACCGGTTTTGAGACCTATGGCGAGATTTTGAGTGGTCTTGCCGACGAGCTGGTAGCGAGCCAGGTTCGTTTCCCGGCGGCGCTGGACATGCTGCCGCTGGCGCACAGCGCCTGGCTGGCGGGTGAGGCGGTGGCGGTGGAGCAGGCGACCCCGGTCTATTTGCGTGACAAGGTGACCTGGAAGAAGCTGCCGGGTCGCGAATAAGGGCGGGAGTGGCAGGCATGTCGCTCACGCCGATGGGAACATGCCCCATTGCGGGTGGTTGACAGCCGGTTTCATCCGGCCAGAGGAGCGTGACATGTTGAAGCGTGCAATGGTGATGGGGGCCGCAGGGATCTTGCTCGGTGCCTGCAGCTCGGTCCCGAAAGAGCTGGCCTATGAGCCCGCCAACCAGCTGGTGGCCTATCAGCCGGCCCTTGCCGGCCTGGAGGGCAAACCGGCCCGCTGGAGCGGGGTCATCTCGGCGGTACACAACAAGGCGGATCAGAGCGTCATCGAGGTGGTCTATCTGCCGCTCAAGTCCAACGGGGTGCCGGAGCAGACCGAGCAAAGCCCCGGCCGTTTTCTGGCCATCATGCAGGGTTTTGTCGACCCGACCCTCTATGCCAAGGGGCGCAGCCTGACGGTGCTCGGCACCATCGACAAGCCGCTCGACAGCCAGATAGGCGAGCACAAATACCGTTTCTCGGTGCTCAAGGTGACGGGCAGCAAGCTGTGGCCGCCGGTCAAGGAGGTGGAGGTTCGCTATGTGGATCCCTACTTCTACGACCCCTTCTATGATCCCTACTGGCCGAGACGGCCGCTGCGCCGCTAGGACCGGGAGTGAACGACGTGCTACAGGAGCGCTTCCTGACCCTGGCCGATGGCCGCCGGGTGGCCTTGCTTGAGAGCCAGCCAGCGCCGGCTGAGCAGATGAGCAAACCCTTGCTGGTTGCACTGCACGGCTGGCTCGACAACAGTGCGAGCTTTCTGCCCCTAGCCCCCTATCTGACCCACTTTCAGCTGGTCTGCATCGATCTGCCGGGGCACGGTCACTCGGATCACAAGAGCACGCCCTATGTCTTCGTCGACTGGCTGGACGATCTCTACCAGATCGCCCAGGCGGCGGGCTGGACGGCATTCACGCTGCTTGGCCATTCCCTCGGGGCCTTGATCGCCTCCGCCTATGCCGGGGTCTTCCCCGAGCAGGTGGAGCGACTCATCCTGCTGGAGGGGCTCGGGCCTCTCAGCCAGCCGGATGAGGCGGTGCCGGAGCAACTGCGCCGCGCCATCCTTAATCGCAGTCGTACCCGCGAGCGAGCCTCCCAGGGCTTTGCGTCCATCGATGAAGCGGTGGCGGCGCGCTGCAAGGTGGCCGACATTGACCCGGGTTCTGCACGCCTCATCTGCGAGCGGCAGCTGGAAGCACGGGCAGGGCGCTGGCATTGGCGCAGCGATCCTCGTTTGCGGGATCTCTCCCCCATGCGCATGAGCGAAGGGCAGGCCCAGGCGCTGATCCGGGCCATTACCTGTCCTGTGCTGTTTATCGCCGGTGCAGAGGGTTTTGCCAGCCTGCAGGCGCAGTGGCAACAGCGTCATGCCGCGTTTACCCAGATAGAGCGGGTCGTTTTGGCGGGAAACCACCATTTTCATATGGAAAATTCGGCAGAGACCGCGGTTTGTATCGAAAAATTTTGTCAAATTCGGTAGAATCGTCGGCTTTCAATAATTCCAGGTTTGTCTTCTCCCTCACATTTTTCCGTTGTTAATTTGCTGTTAATTGATGTTGCCCTATGTAAATATGGGCGGCATTAGAGTATGAGCTTAAAACAACTGCTTGAAATGGATGTGAACAGGGACGGAGGCAACACAGTGAGCGCACAGGTGCTAGTTATGCAGGAGAAGTTCGTGGAAAAAGTCTGGCTGAAGCGTTATCCAGAAGGGGTGCCCGCCGAGATCAATCCAGACCAATACAGCTCCCTGGTCGAAATGTTTGAAGAGTCGGTGAACGAATTCGCCGATCAGCCTGCCTTCGTCAACATGGGGCAGACCATTACCTACCGTCGCCTCGAAGAGCAGTCCCGCGCCTTTGCCGCCTACCTGCAAAACGAGCTCAAGCTCAGTCAGGGCGACAGGGTCGCCGTGATGATGCCCAACCTGCTGCAGTACCCCATCGCGGTGTTCGGCATCCTGCGTGCTGGCATGATAGTGGTCAACGTCAACCCGCTGTACACCCCGCGCGAGCTGGAACATCAGCTCAAGGACTCCGGCGCCAAGGCCATCGTCATCGTTTCCAACTTTGCCCATACCCTGGAAAAGGTGGTTTACGACACCCCGGTCAAGCACGTGATCCTGACCCGCATGGGCGACAACCTGGGCCTGGCCAAGGGCACCCTGGTCAACTTCGTGGTGAAATACGTCAAGAAGCTGGTGCCCAAATACAATCTGCCCCACGCCAGCACCATGCGCCAGGCGCTGGCCAAGGGCCGCTATCTGCAGTACATCAAGCCCGAGATCAACAACGACGATCTGGCCTTCCTGCAGTACACCGGCGGTACCACCGGCCTCTCCAAGGGGGCCATGCTGACTCACCGCAATCTCATCGCCAACGTCGAGCAGTGCCTCGGGGTATACGGCCCCATGCTGGAACGGGGCAAGGAGTTCGTGGTCACCGCACTGCCGCTTTATCACGTGTTTGCATTGACCGTGAACTGTCTGCTGTTCATGCGCATCGGCGGTTACAACCTGCTCATCAGCAACCCGCGCGACATCCCGGGCTTTGTCAAAGAGATCAGAAAGTACCCCTTTACCTGCATTACCGGGGTCAACACCCTGTTCAATGCGCTGGTCAACAACGGTGAGTTCCAGTCGATGGACTTCTCCCGCCTGAAGCTGACCATAGGTGGCGGCATGGCGGTGCAGCGGGCGGTGGCCGAACAGTGGAAAGGGCTGACCGATACGCCGCTGCTGGAAGGTTATGGCCTGACCGAGTGTTCGCCGCTGGTGAGCGTCTGCCCCTATGATCTGCTCGACTACAACGGCTCCATCGGCCTGCCGGTCTGCTCCACCGACATTCGTCTGGTTGATGATGCAGGTCAGGTGATCCACGAGCTTGGCAAACCCGGCGAGATGCAGGTGCGCGGCCCGCAGGTGATGAGCGGTTACTGGCAGCGGCCGGAAGCCACCGCCGAGGTGATGCAGGATGGCTGGCTCTGTACCGGTGACATCGCGGTGTGCGACGAGCAGGGCTTCTTCAAGATCGTCGATCGCAAGAAGGACATGATCTTGGTCTCCGGCTTCAACGTCTATCCGAACGAAATTGAAGACGTGGTGGCGCTGCACCCGAAAGTGCTGGAAGTGGCCGCCGTCGGCGTGCCGCACAAGGTCTCCGGCGAGCTGGTGAAGATCTTCGTGGTCAAGAAAGATGCAAAGCTGCAGGAAGACGAGATTATTGCTCACTGCCGCAAACATCTGACTGCCTATAAGGTACCGAAACTGGTAGAATTTCGTGACGAACTTCCCAAGACCAATGTGGGCAAGATCCTGCGCCGCGTGCTGCGCGACGAGGAGATTGCCAAGCAGTAACCGGCGTGGCGCTGCCAAGCAGCATGCCGTCGTTATGCAAAACCGTGGGTCAGCCCACGGTTTTTTCTTTTGGCCCTGATCAACGCGCAGGCACAGATGCACTATCAACTCATTTCACAGCAAGCCGAACTGGATCAGTATCTCGCCTCCCTGGCCGACGTTCCCCTGGCCATCGATACTGAATTCGTTCGCACCCGCACCTACTATCCCCAGCTGGGCCTGTTCCAGATCTATGACGGTGAGCATCTGGCACTGCTGGATCCGCTGACGCTGGATCTCTCCTCCCTCTGGCAACGGCTCGGCCGGGCAGGGCAGATCGCCATCTTGCACGCTTCCGGTGAAGATCTGGAGCTTATCCAGCATCAGGCAGGCCATCTGCCCAACCAGATGCACGACACTCAGCTGGCAGCCGCCTTCCTGGGTTACGGGGTATCGGTCGGTTTTGGCGCCCTGGTCAACGAGTTTCTCGCGGTGGAGCTGGAAAAGGATCAGGCCCGCACCGACTGGTTGGCGCGCCCGCTCACACCTCGCCAGCTCGAGTACGCGGCGGCCGACGTGTTTTATCTGCTGCCACTCTACGAGAAGGTGATGGCCAAGCTGCATGAGAGCGGCAAGTTCGCCTGGTTCGAGCAGGAGTGCCAGAACCACTCCGCCCGCAAGACCCAGACCAGTGATCCCCGCCAGGCCTATCTCGACATCGTCAATGCCTGGCAACTGGGACGCCGCGAGCTGGCGATCCTGCGTGAGCTGGCCGCCTGGCGTCAGCAGGAGGCGGTGCGCCGGGATCTGGCACTCAACTTTGTGGTCAAAGAGCTGCATCTGTTCAAGGTGGCGGAGCGCAGACCGACCTCGCTGCGCGATCTGAACGAGCTGGGGCTGGCCCCCATCGAGATCAAGATCCACGGCAAACGGATGCTCGACATCGTGGCCGCGGCCCAGCAGAGCGATCCCGACAGCTGGCCCGAGCCCATTCGCCGGCTGGTGGACTACCCCCAGTACAAGGCCGAGCTCAAGCGCATCAAGGGGATGGTGGAAGAGAAGGCCAAGGCCAGCAACATTCCGCCCGAGCTGGTGGCCAGCAAGAAGATCATTCACCAGTACTTCACCTGGAGCTGGCGCATGAGCGACGAAGAGCGCGCCCGGGCCGACAAGCCGATGCTGCTGCAAGGCTGGCGCCATGAACTGGTTGGCCACTTGCTGGCACAGTGATCACAAGATAAAAAAAGGGGCCCTCGGGGCCCCTTTTTTTGTCGGCGTTACTGCAGCGGATAGCGGTAGCGAGCCAGGATCTGCCCGTACTCCGGGCTCTGCAGCAGGGCCCGGATCGCCTCATCAAGCCGTTGCAACTGCTGCGGCGTGGTGGTGCGGCGACTCAGCATCAGGTGGACCGGGGTCTGCTGGATGTCGAGCAGGGTGGTCAGTTGATCGAGGGGGATCCCGGCCAGATTGAGCTGCTGCAATCCCATGGGGTCCATGACAACCCCCTGGATCCGGCCGGCCAGCAGCAGCTTGATCAGCGGTTCCATTTTAAGCCTTACCAGCAGTCGCTGCTGCATCTGGGGTGACTGCATGAAGGTGCGAAAATCGGTGCCGTAATCAAAATCACGCAGCAAGCCGATGGTGAAGTCCGGCCGGGAGAGCAAGTCGGAGAGCTGGGTTATCTCCTGCCAGCGCCCCTTGTCCTGACGGCGGATGAGCAGCACGGTCTCTTCATTGCGATAGGGCAGGGTAAAGCGGGCATACAGGTCGCGCTCGGCAGTCTGGTTGGCGGACATGGTCAGTTGGATGGTGCCGAATTCCAGCTCGCGCAGCACGCGGGCCCAGGGCATCTCGCTGTAGTTGGCGTGAAACCCAGCCCGGTTGAAGATGGCTTCCAGCAGGTCGATATCCAGCCCCTGCAGTTGCTGCTGTTCGTCGCGAAAGCTGAACGGGTGCCAGCTTGACCAGCCTACCAGCAAAGACTCTTGCGCCCAGGCGGAGCAGCACAAACACCATAACAACAAGACTCTGTACACGGAGATGTCCCTGTTCAGCGTGGTTGTTGTTGATTATTGAATAGAAATGTCGGGCTGACCAGCCCGTAGGAGAGGATGCACGGACGTGCATCCCTCAGAGTTCGTGGGCGTGGAATCCCTTGCGATAGCGGGCTTCGCAGCGCGGGCAACGTTGCAGGGTCGGGTCCTGTTCCAGCTGTTCGATGGCCAGCGGCTCCTCGCAGTCGGAACAGAGGCCATAGAGGCCCAGATCCATCTGACAGAGGGCGGCATCGATGCGCTTGAGGCGAGCCACGCTCTGCTCCACCTTGGGCAAGTCGAGACGGCTGGTCAGATCAACCAGTTGATCCCGCTCGCAGTGATCCACCTTCTCTGCCCACTCGTCACGCCGACAGGCTTTGAGCTGACCGATCAGCTCTTCTCTTACTTGCGCCCAGTCAGTCAGCAGGCGATCACGCCACACGGCCAACTGAGCTTGCGTCATTTCACACACACTAGCCCCCAACAGACGAATTACGAATCTGGGGCAGTATAGGGAAGCGACAGGATTATCAAGATGATATGCGTCAAGTAAAGGACGGTTAGATCACAGTTTTCGACGCCTGCAGCAAGGCATCCCGGATGGGATGGGTCTCCTTGAGTACCCGTATTTCCCCAAATAGCCGATCCGCCTCGGGATACTCCCGCTTGAGATAGCTGAACCACTGCTTGATCCGGCTGGGGTAGTAGTCCGCTTTCTCGCTTGCCAAGTCCTGCTCGGTGTAGCTCACCATCAGTTGCAGCACCTCGGCCCAGCTCATGTGGGCACAGCCGGTCTTCATCACGTTGGCCAGATTGGGCAGGGAGATGGCGCCGCGGCCCACCATCAGGGTGTCGCAGCCGGAGACTTGGGCGCAGGCGAGGGCATCCGCATGATCCCAGATCTCGCCGTTGGCGGTGACGGGAATGGGCAGGGCACGGCGAATGGCGTCCACATACTCCCAGTGGGCCGGCGCCTTGTAGCCTTCGCGCTTGGTGCGGGCATGCACGGCCAGCTCGTTGGCGCCGCCTTGATGAACGGCATGAGCGTTTTCCAGATAGAGCTCCTTGTCATCGTAACCGAGGCGGATCTTGGCGCTCACCGGCAGATGGGCAGGCACCGCTTCGCGCACCGCCTTGACGATGCGATAGATGGTGCCGGGCTCTTTGAGCAACACGGCGCCCCCCTTGCTTTTGTTGACCGTGGGGGCAGGGCAGCCGAAGTTGAGATCGATGCCAGGGGAGCCGAGTTCGATGGCCCGCAGCGCGTTTTCGGCCAGCCATTCGGGGTGCTGGCCCAGCAGTTGTACCCGCACCGGGGTGCCGGCTCGGGTCTTGCCGTCCTGTTTGAGCTCGGGACAGAGGCGATGGAACACCTTGGCCGGCAGCAGCTGATCGACCACCCGGATGAATTCGCTGACGCAGAGGTCGTAATCGTTGACGGAGGTGAGCACCTCCCGCATCAAGTGATCCAGCACCCCCTGCATGGGGGCCAAAATTACGCGCATAACCGGTTCCGAAGGGCAAACAGAGAAAAAAGAGCGCAGATTGTAGTGGTAACGGGGCAGGTTGTCAGCCGTCATGCCACGGGAATGGGCAGGTTAAGGCCATGACTGGCGCGCAAGCCCCGCGATCCGGGGCATCAGTTGCCGTGCTAATGGGAATCGTTGTCAACATGGGGGCGGATCCTGTTAGGATGGCGCAAGGGCATGCAAGAGGGGCTGCGATGAAACGTTGGTGTTTGATGGGGTTGGGTTGGCTGGCATTTGTGACCGGCATCATCGGCATAGTGCTGCCCCTGCTGCCGACCACGCCCTTCATGCTGCTGGCGGCGGCCCTGTTTGCCCGCTCGTCACCCCGTTTTCACCGCTGGCTGCTGGCCCATCCCTGGTTCGGGCCGCCCATTGCCGACTGGCAGCAGTATCGCGGCATTCGCCGCCATGCGCGGCGGCGTGCCATCCTCTTCATTCTGCTCTCCTTCTCGGTGTCGCTGGCGGTGGTCCCCCTGCTGTGGGTCAGGCTGCTGCTCATTGCCATAATGGTGATCCTGCTCACCTGGTTAATGCGTCTGCCGGTGCTGGAGCCAGTTGCAATGGAGAAGTGAAGTCCCTAAGCTATTGCGGCAATAATGCTATGGAGTCGGCCTGTCATTTTTGCGTGACGGGCCTTTTTATTTCCCGCTGGCGGGAAGCTGAGAGAAACGACCATCTGCGTCGAAAAACAAACGGTCACACCATGAATCCGGAAACCCTGAAATTTATCGAAGCGAGCATCAAGACCATTCCCGACTATCCGAAGCCGGGCATCCTGTTTCGCGACATCACCAGCCTGATCGAGAATGCCGACGCCTTCAAGGCCACCATTGATCTGCTGGCCAATCACTATCGTGATCAAGGGATCACCAAGATTGTCGGTACCGAAGCGCGCGGCTTCATCTTCGGCGCGCCGGTTGCCTACGCCATGGGTCTGGGCTTCGTGCCGGTTCGCAAGCCGGGCAAGCTGCCCCGCGCCGTCATCGAAGAGTCCTATGCCCTCGAATACGGCACCGATACCCTGCAACTGCACACCGACGCCATCGTGCCCGGTGACAAGGTGCTGGTCGTGGACGATCTGCTGGCCACCGGCGGCACCGTCGATGCCACCGTCAAGCTCATTCGCCGCGCTGGCGGTGAAGTGGTGGATGCCGCCTTCATCATCTCCCTGCCGTCCCTCGGTGGTGATGCCCGCCTGACTGCCGCCGGCGTCAAGGTGGTTTCTCTGGTCGAACTGCCGGGCGAATAAGCCCTCAGTCTCACCGAGCAGGCAGGTCTCGTCAGCCTTGCCTGCGTCCAGACCGGTGCCCGTACGGGCATCGGTTTGAAATTCAAGCGATCCCTCCCGCCCTGGCCGATAGCCGATACAGCCCGCCCCGCATTTGTGTTAGCATCCAGCCTCAATGCCTTGTCATCCCTGCATCGAGATCTATGAGCTATCAGGTTCTGGCGCGTAAATGGCGCCCCCATACGTTTGAACAAGTGGTAGGCCAGCATCATGTGCTGACCGCCTTGACCAACGCCCTGGATCAGGGACGGCTGCATCACGCCTATCTGCTGAGCGGCACCCGCGGGGTCGGCAAGACCACCATCGCCCGCATCCTGGCCAAGAGCCTCAACTGCGAGCAGGGGATCAGCAGCCACCCGTGCGGGGTGTGCGACACCTGCCGCGAGATCGATCAGGGCAACTTTGTCGACCTGCTGGAGATCGATGCTGCGTCGCGCACCAAGGTGGAAGATACCCGCGAACTGCTCGACAACGTGCAGTACCGGCCGGCCCGTGGCCGCTTCAAGGTCTATCTCATCGATGAAGTGCACATGTTGTCGCGCCACAGCTTCAACGCCCTGCTGAAAACCCTGGAAGAGCCGCCCCCCTATGTGAAGTTCCTGCTGGCCACCACGGATCCGCAGAAGCTGCCGATCACCATCCTCTCGCGCTGCCTGCAGTTTCATCTGAAGAGTCTGGATCAGACCCAGATCGCCAAGCAGCTCGAATGGGTGCTGGATCAGGAGGGCCAACCCTTTGAGCCGCGCGCCCTGCTGGCGCTGGCCAAGGCGGCTGACGGCAGCATGCGCGATGCCCTGAGCCTGACCGATCAGGCACTGGCTCACGGCAATGGCAGCGTGCGCCTCGACAGCGTGCTGGCCATGCTGGGTACGCTCGATCATCGCCATCTGCACCAGCTGCTGGAGGCCGTGCTGCGCCAGGATGCGCCGGCCACCATGGCCAAGATCACCGAAATCGCCACCCTGGGCCCCGATTTTGATCAGCTGCACGCCGAGCTGGAAGGCTTGCTCCATCGTATCGCCATGGCGCAGCTGCTGCCGGCCACCGTGCAGGAGCAGGGGGCGGACGCCGATGCCCTGCTGCAGCTGGCCCAGGCCATGAGCCCGGAAGAGGTACAGCTCTGCTATCAAATCGTGCTGGGTGGCCGTAAAGACTTGCCCTGGGCCCCCGATGGCCGCACCGCGCTGGAGATGACCTGCCTGCGGATGCTGGCCTTTTCGCCCCGGCGCGAAGTACTGCACCCCGCCAGTCTGACGGCGCTGCCCCCCGCCATGGGAGGGTTGGCGACAGAGGCGAGAAGTGGCGCAGCGGCGCCGGGAAAGCCCCAGGGGGCTGAGCCGGCCCCGGCTGCCAGCGCAGCGCCACTGGCTCCGTCAGCGGTTGCAGCCGCCGCACCTGCAGCGCCCATGGCCCCTGCTGTGATGGCCGAGCCAGCAACTGTCGAGCCAGCTTTGGAGAGACAGGATAACGGCGCCGATCTGGATCCGCTGTTTGCCGAGCAGGATGAGTTGCTGCGCGAGGCCGAGCAGATGGGTTACGAGGCGGTGACGTTGCCGACCGCGTCCGGCGACCTGCCGGCTGAGGCGTCTGTAGCTCCCCCTTCAGTGCCTGTCATGGCCGAGCCCGAGCCCGAATCAATCCCGCAGGCCGAGGTTGTGGCCGACACAGATACCGTTCCCTCGACGGTCTCCAGCATGCAAAGCCTGCTTGGCAAGCGCAATCTGCTGCGCAGTCGCTTGCGTAGCGAACCGTCGGCGGCGACCAGCGCTGCGCGCGCAGCTCCCGCCAAACCAGTGGCAGCCGCCAGATCGGCAACTGTGATACAGCCAGCCGCCACGCCAGCCCCGGCTTTCGAGCCGCAACCGGCGCGAGTTGATGGGCAAGGACAGGCATCTGCCCGACCAGCCCCGCAGACGGGGTATGACGACTTGCCGCCGCTCGATGCCTATGAAGAGAGCGGCAGCGACTACGAAGAGTATTTGAGTCAAGGTTTCAGCGATGCGTTCGCCAGCGCTCCTCTGCCGGAGCGGGCTGCCGAGGCTTTGTCGCCAGCGCCTGTCCCCGCGGCCGTGGCACGTCCTCAGTCAGATGATCTGCCGCCCTGGGATCTGGACGGTAGTGCACCTCGGCAGGTTAGCGCTGCGCCTGTTGCAACACCTGTGCCGGCCCCTCGCGAGGTCGTTGCCAGCGAGTCGGCGCCTGCCGTCTCGGTCATGGAAACCATCGACTGGGATGAGCTGGAGGGTGACAACCAGCCGCAAGCGGGAGAAGTGGCGGCCAGATTGATCCCGTCCTCTCTGCTGAACAGCTGTGGCGATCCCTGGGCCGAGTTGATTGCCCGCACCGGTGTCGGTGGCCGGTTGCGTCAGCTGGCCATCAACTCGGTCATGAGCCAGCAGGGGGACAAGGTACTGTTGACCCTCAAACCGGAGCAGCGCCATCTGATCAGCGACAGGGCGCGCGCCGATCTGGCCGAGATCATCGGCCCCGAGCTGGGGCAACCGGTGCAGGTGGAGGTCACGCTGGGCAACGTGCCCGAGCAGGAGACGCCGCTGGAGATAGAGCACCGCCTCTATCTCGGGGTGCGTGAGCAGGTCACCCGGGATCTGGAGCAGGATCCCAACGTGCAATTTTTGCAGCAGCGATTCGGCGCCGTGCTTCACCACGACAGCATAGAGCCGCTGAGTCGCTGACAAACACCATGCCGGGCCTGGTGCCCGGTTGAAAAATGGTTTGGCTGTCCCCACTTAGGACGGGTAAACCCACGGCCCGGCGCTGGATGCCGGATTTCAAGACGAGAGACGACATATGTTTGGTAAAGGTGGAATGGGGAACCTGATGAAACAGGCCCAACAGATGCAAGAGCGCATGCAGAAGATGCAAGAGCAGCTTGCCCAGATGGAAGTGGTCGGTGAAGCCGGCGCTGGCATGGTCAAGGTCACCATGGCCGGCAGCCACAGCGTGCGCCGCATCGAGATCGACCCGAGCCTGATGGAAGATGACAAAGAGATGCTGGAAGATCTGGTGGCCGCTGCCGTCAACGATGCCGTGCGTCGCGTGGAAGAGCAGAACAAGAGCAAGATGGGCGAACTGACCGGCGGCATGCAACTGCCCCCCGGCTTCAAAATGCCGTTCTAAGCTCGGCCTGGCAAGTGCGCCGTACTGCGTTTTTTGCGCACGATGGCGTGACCAGACGACACCGCGGATACAGAGATGTATCCGCGGTGTTTTTTTATCCGGTTTGCAAGGCGATAGCCGGTCTTGTTTGGTTGCCTGTTGGCGCGCAACTGTGCAGTGCTAACCCAGCCATGCAGGGGGGAGCATCAAGGAAGGCAGCGTCCCTTCACCCAATAGATGGCTCGGGCATCCTTGTCTACCCTGGGGTGGCCTGTCGCCAGTAGCCGGTAAGGCTGCTCTGCCAGCAACTGGGCCAGCTGGAAATGCGGGTCATCCTGGTTGATGAGCAGGCTGGTATAGACGGGGTCCCGGCAGGTCAAAATAGCATCGAGGCGGGTCTTGTTGACATTGGTTATTTGCCAGTTGCCATATACCGATAATAATCCGCGTTCGGTTTCACCAAATTGCCAGCCGGCAATATAGGTGTGTTGTTCTATCGGTATTGTAAACAAGAAGTGTTGGGTGTCATCTTTCATATTCTTGGCGGCATCAATGGCGGGGTAGGCCAGAATAAACGTCAGCATAAACATAATACCGGCTGCGCTGGCCAGCAAGGTTGCGCCGTGTATTTCGCGCCAGCGCCACAACTGTTCTACTGCAAAGATAAGTAATATGGCCGCAAATACATGCCGCCAACCCAGCGTACTGATGACCGTGAGCACCTTGTCGGGTATTTCCAGCGGCAACAGCGGCAGATAAAAAGGGGCCATCAGCAGCGCCAGTGCAAACAGGAACATGAACAAGGTCCAGCCACGGCCATAGCCATTGATCCAGCGAGGCCAGCAGACGCTCAGTTGCCCGATCATCAGGGCAAAGACCGGCATCAATGGAAAGAGGTAGAGAGTTCGCTTGGTGGAGGCGATGCTGAGCAGCAGCAGGGTACCCAGCGCCCAGATCAGCAGAAACAGGCGGGAGGCGCTCCACTGCTTCTGCCTGAGGGTCTGCCAGCACCAGAGCAGTACCAGGGGCAGCCAGGGCAGGGTGTATTCGGCCAGCCCGCCAAGGTAAAAGAGGTATTCACCGGGCTTGATGTGACCGAGTTCGGCCGAGCTGCCCGTTAACCTGCCCACCTGATTTTGCCAGAACCACTGCTGCCAGAGCGACTCCCCCTCAGGATGCTGCCACAGGGCTAGCAGCCAGCCGGCGATGGGGGCGACAAACAGGAGGGTCATACCGAGGTGCTGTATCACGACGCGGCCTCCCTCCTGGTGTGCAAGATGGCGTTTGAGTGCCGGCAGAAACAGCGCCAGCCAGCCGAAGAAGAGAGTGATGGGGCCGATGGGGCCCTTGACCAGAAAGCAGAAGGAGAGCCCAAGTCCCGCACACCAGAGCATGTGCTGGCGATCCGCCAGATACCATTCGGCAAATGCCCACATGGTGAAGGCGACGAAAAAGGCGAGGCTGGTATCGACCCGGATCCAGTGGCTGTTCATGATGAAGCCCTCCATGGTACCCAGGGCGATCACCGACCAGAGGGCGGCAGTGCTGGAGCCCAGTACCCGTCTGGCCAGCAGGCCGGTGAACAGCAGGGTTGCCATGGCCCACAGAGCTCCCACCAGACGCAGCGCCACCGTGACGCCGAGGTTGTCGTGCAGCAGGGCAAGAAAGGGAATGGTGAGGATGTAATAGAGGGGCGGCTTTTCGATGAAGCTGCTGCCGCCCAGCGTCGGAATGGCCAGTTCACGGCTGGTGAACATCTCCCAGGCGATGGCTGCCTCGCGAGGCTCGTCGGGCGTCCACAACTGGTGTCCAAACTGGCCCATCAGGGTGATGGCAAGCACCATCAGCAATAATCCGTACAGATGCGTATTCGGGGCTGTGCTAGTGGGCTGCATGAGGGCCTCCCGGCAGGCAAGACTGCGCTTTGACAACGAACAGACTGACATCCGTGGTCTGAAAATGGGTCATGGTAATATCCATATTGATAAAGGCCACCACACTAAAATATCGATGTTCAATCTAGTATCACATATTCTGATGGATGCTAATGAACAAGTTGTTACCAAATATTACTTAAGAGGTTCACCTTTATTATGGTGAGACATTTTGTCTTGTTTGCTACTTGCAACATAAATACATTGATTGCTTCACTTATTCTTTTTATCTGTAGTCAGTAATGTGCTTGACGAGCCATGGATAAACATGTCGGCCATATATTGATACCGCTGGCCGCTTCTATGTTTTTATTTTTCATATCGGTTTTCTGGAGCTCGATATGCGCGACTTCCTGATGGAAGATGAACCTGGTATCGAGGCAATGGCGAAGGTAGGCAGAGCAGATGCATTGTGTTGGGATCTTCGCTTGACTGGATACGTCAACAGCAAGTGAGGTGATAGCGTCTTTTGGGTGTGCTCATTCTGCAGCCAGATCACCGCCAGCTGATCCACGTTGACCGAGACGTTGAGGATGCTGGTGGGGACGAAGGTCGAGATGAAGCGCTTCGAGTTGCCGAGAGTACCTTGCTGGTTGCCCGCAGATCTTTGGACAAGTTGCAGCCGATACGTGCGAATGGCGGAGTGCGTTGCACCGGCGGCAGGCCCAGAATAACTGGGGCAACGGCCCGGCTGGCGGGATGATTTTGTCGCTGCAGTGCAACTTGTCGCGACAAATGGTGCAAGATGAGAGCTTTTGCGCGCAATTGACCGTGGTACTGGCCTGTTGCCTTGTTGCAGATAAATCCAACATCAGCGACAAAAATCATATAAAACATTAACTTGGATTTAAGATTTTCGCTTTCGAAGACGCTTATGTCGTTTCATCATTACTATTTATGGATCAGTTATAAAACCTTTGTTCATTTGACTACTTTTCGCGTTTCTCATTGCAGAGTAAGATGCCACTTCAATAAAAATAAGAATTAGGAGTTCGGGTGTGAAGGCATTAGTAAAAGAAAGGGTATCGCCCTATATAAGCCAGTTATATGAGTGCGGTATTAATGATTCTGACATTAAGTTGGTGGTGGATCAGTTCCGCTCCGACGTGTCGGGCAGCTCGTCGCTGTTCTTGTTGCGTGATGATGACAAGAGTGACGGCATCAAGCTCTTCGCGAGCGGCTTGACCGAGGCCCAGCAGCAGTTCTACGTCCAGCACCATCGCCAGGATGTGTGGTTCAATCACTATCTGGATAAGGGCTGCCAGGGGATCGTCAGCGCCAACACGCTGTCCAACTCGGCGGGTCTGCTGGCCAGCTTCGGCGCCCAGTTCGCGGCCGGTGGTGTCTGCCGGGTGAAGGGGCGGGGACTTAGCAGCCTGTGTACCTACCGGGCGGCCACCCAGGATGATTTCAGCGCCCAGGAAATTTCTTCCCTTGGCGAAGTTTATTCTGGCCTCGCGGCCTGGAGCCAACATTATTGGAACCTGCTGGCCCTGGAAACCCAGAACTATCAGCTGCAACAGCTGGTAAAAAACCACAATAAACCCAGCGCCATCGTGGATGACAAAGGGCATATTCATTATTCCAATGTGGCCTTCAATCGTATTGCCGACGAGAACGTGGAGCTGCGGGCAGGCAATGGTATTTTCTCGCTGCAAAATAAGGAGCAGCAACGCCAGTTCAAAGAGATATTGAATGGCTTTGCCTATCTGTTGCCTGGTGCCAGCGCTTATATGTCCATTCCCCGTCAGCCCAATCTGCGGCCGTTGCTGATCCAGTGCACCCTGATGAGCGGTCTCAACCGCTTCGAGCGGTATGTGGAAGTGGTGCTGCGGGATCCCGAACACTCCTTCAATCCCGACATTGAAGCACTGGCCAGCCTATATCCGCTCACCATCGGCGAGAAAGAGTTGCTGGTGCTGATGAGCAAGGGCTACAGCAGCAACGACATCGCCGAGCTGCGCGGCGTCAAGGTGGAAACCGTGCGCTCGACCCTGAAAGGGGTCTTCAAGAAGACCGATTGCCACAGCCAGAACGAGCTCTTGCTGTTGCTGCAATCCATCTCCTGATCCATGCAAGCTATGCTTGGAGTGAGCCGGACATAGTGCCCGGCTCGCGCCTCCCGGCCGGGAGGCCGGTTGGGGGAATGCACGATGGAATCACTCAAGGCAAAGGATTACATGCAGACTCGGCCCATCACCTTCAGCGCGGAGATGATGGTGCAGGCGGCGGTGGAAAAATTTCTCAACAGCCGTCAGCTTGGCGGCCCCGTGGTGGATGGGCGGGGCCATCTGGTGGGCTGGGTCTCCGAGCAGGACTGCATCGCCGTCATGTTGAAAGAGGCCTACCACTGTGAACAGGTGGCCCAGGTACGGGACGTGATGCGCAAGGAGGTGCTGGCCGTCGGCCCCGATACCAGCATCCTGGAGCTGGCCGAAATGATGATGGGGCAAAAACCCAAGATCTACCCGGTGGTGGAGGAGGGACATCTGCTCGGGGTCATCAGCCGCCACGACGTGATGCAGGCTATCCACGCCCAGCTGGGATCCTGCTTCGTGCGCAAGGCGCGGGCCTGAGTCCGATTGATGGGGGCACTGTTGTCATCCAAAGAGCAGGCATCTGGCCTGCTCTTTCTTATTGTGATGTGGAGTGCCGCCTACCTAGATAAATAACGCCTCTTTCATCGCCCTCGCGGCCGCTTTAAGGCTTGCACCCTCCGGCCTCGCTCTTTAGGATCTCTCCCAGCTATCGATATGGCCCTCTTGCCGGGCACTCTTTTAAGGAATTCGTACCTTGTCTCTCTCTATCGAGGCGCTGCGCCGCCGTCTCCCTGCCTGCATGAATCTCGACGCCCGCCGTCTCTCCAGCCGTCTGCACGGGGCCAAGAAGCTGCCCGAGGGCAAACAGGCTGCCGTACTCGAGACCATCGCCGCCGATCTGGATGCGGCACAGGCGCGCTACCAATCCCGTCTGGCGGGCGTGCCCAAGGTCACCTATCCGGACAACCTGCCGGTCAGCCAAAAGCAGGCGGAGATCGCCAAAGCCATTGAAGAGCACCAAGTGGTGATCATCGCCGGCGAAACCGGCTCGGGCAAAACCACTCAGATCCCCAAGATCTGTCTGGCGCTCGGGCGCGGGGTGAAGGGCTTTATCGGCCACACCCAGCCGCGTCGTCTGGCGGCCCGTACCGTGGCGGCCCGTATCGCCGAAGAGATGGAGTCCGAGCTCGGTCACTACGTGGGCTACAAGGTGCGCTTTACCGATCAGGTGAGCGAACAGACCCACATCAAGCTGATGACCGACGGTATTCTGCTGGCGGAGATCCAGAACGACCGGATGCTCACCCAGTACGACACCATCATCATCGATGAGGCCCACGAGCGCAGCCTCAATATCGACTTCATTCTGGGCTATCTCAAGCAGTTGTTGCCAAGGCGCCCCGATCTCAAGGTGATCATCACCTCGGCCACCATAGACCCGCAGCGCTTCTCCCGCCATTTCAACAAGGCGCCGGTGATCGAGGTCTCCGGTCGCACCTATCCGGTGGAGGTACGCTACCGTCCGCTCACCAGTGATAAAAGTGAAGGGCTGGAGGAGCGCGACGAGCTGCAGGGGATCTTCGATGCGGTGGAAGAGCTGGCCCGCGAAGGGCTGGGGGACATCCTCATCTTCATGAATGGCGAGCGGGAGATCCGCGATACCGCCGACGCCCTGCGCAAGCTCAACCTGCGCGACACCGAGGTGCTGCCGCTTTACGCCCGCCTCTCCAACGCCGAGCAGAACAAGGTGTTCCAGCAACACGCCGGACGGCGCATCGTGCTGGCTACCAACGTGGCGGAGACCTCGCTGACGGTGCCGGGCATTCGTTACGTCATCGATCCGGGCACCGCCCGCATCAGCCGCTACTCCTGGCGCACCAAGGTGCAGCGCCTGCCCATCGAGCCGGTCTCCCAGGCCAGCGCCAACCAGCGTAAGGGTCGCTGCGGCCGGGTGGCGGACGGCATCTGTATCCGCCTCTACTCGGAAGAGGATTTCAACGGCCGTCCGGCCTTTACCGATCCGGAGATCCTGCGCACCAACCTGGCCTCCGTCATCTTGCAGATGCTGGCGCTCGGCCTTGGCAACATGGAGGCCTTCCCCTTCGTCGAGCCGCCAGAGTCGCGCCATATCAAGGATGGCCTGACCCTATTGAAAGAGCTGGAAGCGGTGCGCGAGCTGCCCGCCACTGGCGATCGCGAAGCGAAACTGCAGCTGACCGAGACCGGTCGCCAGCTCTCGCGCATTCCCCTTGATCCGCGTCTGGCGAAGATGGTGATCACTGCGGCGCAGACCGGCTGTCTGAGCGAGGTGATGGTGATCACCGCGGCCCTCAGCATTCAGGATCCCCGCGAACGGCCCATGGAGAAGAAGCAGGCCGCCGACGAGCAGCACAGACGCTTTGAGGACAAGGATTCCGACTTCCTCGCCTTCGTCAATCTGTGGAATTACCTGAAGGAGCAGCAGGATCTGCTCGGCAGCAACCCGTTCCGTCGCATGTGCCAGAAGGAGTTTCTCTCCTACCTGCGGGTGCGCGAATGGCAGGACATCCATTTCCAGCTGCGTCAGACGGTTAAAGAGCTTGGTTTTAAAGCCAACCATGAGCCGGCGGATTTCAAGACGGTGCACTGCGCCCTGCTGACCGGCCTCTTGAGCCATATCGGCAACAAGGATCTGGAAAAGCCCGAATTCCTCGGCGCCCGCAACGGCCGTTTCCACCTGTTCCCGGCCTCGGGTCTGTTCAAGAAGCCGCCCAAGTGGGTGATGGCTGCAGAATTGGTGGAAACCTCGCGCCTCTACGCCCGCATCAACGCCAAGATTGAACCCGAGTGGGTGGAGCCGCTGGCAAGCCACCTCATCAAGCTGCACCACAGCGATCCCCACTGGTCGAAGAAAAATGGCGCCGTGATGGCCAAGGAGAAGGTGACCCTCTATGGCCTGACGCTGGTCAACGAGCGCACCATCAACTTCAGCCGCATCGATCCGGCGCTGTGTCGGGAGCTGTTTATCCGCCGCGCCCTGGTGGAGGGGGATTTCGAGACCCGCCACCGCTTCTTCAGCGATAACCGCAAGCTGCTGGCCGAGGTGGAGGCGCTGGAGCACAAGTCCCGTCGGCGCGACATCCTGGTGGATGACGAGGACTTGTTCCGCTTCTACGATGCCCGCTTGCCAGAGGAGGTGATCTCCGCTCGCCATTTCGACAAATGGTGGAAAGAGGCGCAAAAGCAGGATGCCGAGCTGCTCAACTTCGAAAAAGAGATGTTGATGAAGGGGGATGCTGCCCACATCAGCGATCTCGACTACCCCAACTTCTGGCAGCAGGGGCGCCTCAAGCTCAAGTTGACCTATCAGTTCGAGCCGGGGGAGGCCGCCGATGGCGTGACCCTGCATATTCCGCTGCCGCTCCTGAATCAGGTGGAGGTGAAGGGGTTCGAGTGGTTGATCCCGGGGCTGCGTCACGAGCTGTTGGTAGCCCTCATCAAGTCGATGCCAAAACCGATGCGCAAGAACTTCGTACCGGCCCCCAACTATGCCGATGCGCTGCTCGCCAGCATCAACCCCGAACAGGGGCCGCTACTGGACGAGATGGAGCGTCAGCTGCGCCGCATGACCGGCGTGACCGTGCCCCGTGAATCCTGGGATTGGGCTGCGGTGCCCGATCACCTGAAACTCACCTTCCGGGTGGTGGACGACAAGCACAAGAAGGTGGCGGAAGGCAAGGATCTGGAGGCATTGAAAGAGTCCCTGCGCGGCAAGGTGCAGGAGACCCTGTCGCAAGTGGCGGACGACGATATCGAGCAGTCTGGCCTCACCCTGTGGAGCTTTGGCGAGCTGCCCCAAGAGTACAGTCAGAAGCGGGGCGGTTTCGAGGTGAAGGCCTATCCGGCCCTGGTGGATCAGAAGGATTCGGTTGCCATCCAGCTGGTGGAGAGTCCAGTGGTGCAGCAGCAGCTGATGTGGGCAGGCCAACGCCGGCTGGTGCTGCTCAACGTGCCATCTCCCATCAAGTACCTGCAGGAGAAGTTGCCCAACAAGGCCAAGCTGGGGCTCTATTTCAACCCGTTTGGCAAGGTGGCCGAGCTGATTGACGACTGCATTGCCTGCGGCTGCGACAAGCTCATCGAGCAGCACGGCGGCATGGCGTGGGACGAGGCCGGTTTCGAGGCGCTCAAGGAGTATGTCCGCGCCGAGCTCAACGATGCGGTGGTGGAGGTGGCCAAGCAGGTGGAAGCCGTGCTGACGCTGTCCCATGAGATCAAGAAACGGCTCAAGGGCAAGATGCAGCTCGACACCGCCTTTGCCATGTCGGATATCCAGCAGCAGCTCGGCAACCTCATTCACAAGGGCTTTGTCACCGAGACCGGCTGGCAGCGGCTGCCTGACTTGCTGCGCTATCTGCGGGCCATCGAGCGGCGGCTCGAGAAGCTCGCCATCGATCCCAACCGGGATCGGGTCTACATGCTCAAGGTGCACAGCGTGGAGTCGGAGTACAAGGCACTGCTCGCCAAGATCCCCAAATCTCAGCTGATCCCGGCCGAGGTGGCCAATATTCGCTGGATGATCGAGGAGCTGCGGGTATCGTTTTTTGCCCAGAATCTGGGCACCCCCTATCCGGTGTCGGATAAACGGGTGCTGAACGCTATCGCTCAGTGCTAATCTGCTGTAAAGGAGAGGGGCCGGTGCAGTGTTGCCGGCCGGTTGGACGCTGACGGAGGAGCAAGGATGCTTGGAATCTGGTTAGGGATGGCGATGGTCAACATCAGTGGCTATCAACCCATTGCCGAGCAAACCTGGGTGCAACTGAACCCGGAATACTACCCGCTGCAACGCACCCCGCCCGCCATGTTTGTGGCCTGGCGGGGTAATCAATTCCCCACCCTGGAACTCAAGAAGAAGAAGGGGCGCTGGCAGGTGCTGTTTCCGGCCAGGCTGGTGCCACCGTTCGATCTGTTCGAAGGGGAGGCCGAGCTCTCCAAGGCCTATCTGGCCAGGTTAAGGCGCATTGACGAGGCGGCCTACGGGCTGGCACCCGTTGCGGTTCCCCCTTACCAGCACCATGCGCAGCAAGAGGTGGCCACCCTTGGCGTACCCTTCATGGCCGAGTTTGCCGCGCCGCAGCGACTAGGTCAGCCCCGTAGCAATAGTACAGAGGATGCCGAGCCCCTGCTGGCTGGTCTCAATCTGCGAGCAGCGGACTGGCAAGTGCCTGCGACACTGCTTGCTCAAGCAGGTGAGAGGCAGGATCCCGCGCTGGTGTCACTGGCAAGCGAGCCGACTGGCAGTACCCTCACGCTGGCGGCGCCAGCGGCGGGCGGCAAACGGGTATGTCATCAGGTCGCGGCGGGGGAGACGCTCTGGCGCATCGCCGCCATGCTGGCCCAGAGCGGTACCGTGACGGGGGCGGCGGGGGATACCTACAGCTATCTGCTGGCCATCGTCGATGACAATCGGGCACTGATGGGCAACGGCATTCGGGTCAAGGCCGGAGACACCCTGTATTGCCCGGCACCGCAGACCCTGGCCCGCTTCGATGCCCTGAGCCCGGCCCAGCGGCAGCAGCGCTTTGCCCGGTTGGAACAGGGGCGTTAAGGTCTCTTGTCACTGTTCGGGGCCCGTGATAGTATGCGCCCTCGTTTTGCGAGGTGCTGACCGGTCGCAGTCAACACCATACATTCATCTATATGAGATAAACATTATGTCTTTCGTATTCCAAGCTGAAGTCCGTTCTGACCTGGGGAAAGGTGCGAGCCGCCGCCTGCGTCATGCTGACCAAGTTCCTGCCATCGTTTACGGTGCAGGCAAAGAAGCCCAGTCCATCACCGTTGACCACAAGAAATTCATCCTGGCCCAAGAAAAGCCGGAATTCTACGAGTCTGTACTGACTCTGGTTATCAACGGCGAAGAAGTTAACGTGAAAGTGAAGGCTATCCAGCGTCACCCGGTTCGTTACAAGCTGGTTCACCTGGACTTCGTTCGCGTTTAATCGACAACGAACGTTCCAGTAAAGAGGCCACCCAAACGGGTGGCCTCTTTGTTTTTACAGCATTTTTCCCCGATAAAAATAAAATACTCAAATAGTACTGTTAGTCTTTACTTGTAGGCATGATTGACAGCGACACACCAACTGTGATGCTCTGGCATCTACGAAGTATTCGAACAAGTCCAAATACGGGGTAATGTTGACCGTGATGAAGGGAATCATACGGGGATATTTCCTGCTGTTCACACCCATTCTGGTACTGGTTTTGGTGGGGGGGTATCTGCTGGGTGACGCACTGATCGAGCGCGAGCTCTACCGTGTACGTAGCGATGAGAGCACCTTCCTGTCGCTTGCCAGCGGTCGTCTCGATGACGAACTGGCGGTGCCGCTGCGCCATGTGCGCAGCATGTCTGAAGAGCCCATCCTGCTCGAGGCGGCGGGTCGCAACGAGCGTGAAAACATTGCCGCCCAGTTTACCGTGCTGATGAACCGCAATCCTGACTATGCCCAGGTACGCTGGCTGGCGCCGGATGGCATGGAGTTGGTGCGCTTCAATCGTCAGGGCCAGCATCTGCAGCGCGTGCCCGATGACCAGCTGCAAAACAAAAAGGATCGCTACTATTTCCGCGATGCCATGGCGCTGCCCTGGGAGCGGATTTACGTCTCGCCGCTCGATCTCAACGTCGAGCAGGGGGTGATCGATCGCCCCTTCAATCCCATGATCCGTATTGCCAAGCGCCTGCGCCTGGGAGATCGCGATCTGGGCTTGCTGCTTATCAACGTGCAGGCCGGCCGTATGCTCAAGGTATTTGCCAACAGCAGTGGCAGGGCCGCCGATCACACCATGCTGCTCAATCAGGATGGCTATTGGCTGCGCAGCCCGGATCCAGCGCAAGAGTGGGGCTTCATGCTCGAGCGTCCGGACCTCACCTTGAAGCAGTTTTCTCCCCAGGCCTGGCAGGCATTCTTGGGTGCTTCGAGTGGCCAGGTTGAGCTTGCCGACGGTCTGTGGAGCTGGACCACGCTGTACCCGGCACTGAATCACGATCAGCTGGCCTGGAAAGCTGCCTCCATGGTGCCACGCAGCGAGCTGCTGGCCATTCGCACTCATATCTGGGGGATCATCTCGGCCACTTGCGCCATCTTGCTGTTGTTGTTCGGCGCCGCAGTGGCCTCGCTGGTGCTCAGCCGGCATCGGGAGCAGCTGGCGCAGCAGGAGGCAGCCAGACTGGCGCGGGTCAAAGGGGATTTCATCGCCAACATGAGCCACGAGATCCGCACCCCCATGAACGCCATCATGGGGTTGGCCTACCTGCTCGAACAGGGGGGGCTCGACGATGGCCAGCGCGCCCTGGTGCGCAAGATCCATCAGGCCGGGCAGGCTCTGCTCGGGATCATCAACGACATCCTCGATTTCTCCAAGATTGAATCGGGCCGGCTCGAGCTCGAGCAGGTGCCATTCAGCCTGGAAGAGGTGCTCGATCATGTGGCGGCCATCATGTCCACCTGCGTTGGCAACAAGCACCTCGAGCTGGTGGTGAGCAGCGCCCCCGAACAGGCCGCCCACCTGGTTGGGGACGCCCTGCGCCTCGAGCAGGTGTTGCTCAACTTGACCGGCAACGCCATCAAGTTCACCGAGCGCGGGGAGGTGGAAGTCAGGGTCGAGCTGGAAGCCGAGCAAGACGGCATGGCCACCTTGCTGTTTCGGGTGCGTGACACCGGGATCGGCATTCCGCCCGAGCAGCAGGCCAACATCTTCAATGCCTTCTCCCAGGCCGACTCCTCCACCAGCCGTCGTTTTGGGGGAACCGGGCTCGGCCTGACCATTAGTCGCCGTCTGGTGAACCTGATGGGGGGCGACATCGGCGTTACCAGCGAACTGGGCAAGGGGAGCGAGTTCTGGTTCCGTGTCCGGCTGGAGCAGGTAGAGCGGCCAGAGGCCTTCCACGAGCGGCTGCAACACGTCTCGCTGCTTATCGCCGACGACAACCAGGTGACCCGTGACACCCTGTCGATGACGGTGGGCTCCCTCGGCTGGCAGTCACGGGTGGTGGAGTCGGGCGAGCAGGCCTTGCACCATCTGCTGCGTCAGGGGGAGCGTTTCGATGTGATCCTGCTCGACTGGATCATGCCTGGCATGGACGGTCTCGAGACCTGCGTGGCCATTCGTCAAGCCTTCGAGCAGCAGGAGCGCTCGCCCATCATCATCATGGCAACGGCCTATTCCCAGGAAGAGTTGATGCGCCGCCCCGGCTCGGAGCAGGTGGATCTGGTGCTGCACAAGCCGGTCACTGGCTCCAGCCTCTACAACGCGGTGGCACGCCTCATCCATGAGAAGCGCGAGCATGTGGATCTGCTGGAGAGCGGCCAGCGCCGTCTGCGCCTGCCTGGCGTTCACATACTGCTGGTCGATGACAGCGACATCAACCTGGAAGTGGCAACCCGCTTGCTGCAGCGGGAGGGGGCCGAGGTGATCACCGCCATTGACGGGGAGCGGGCCCTGACCTGTCTTGCCGATCCGGCGCAGCGTATCGATCTGGTGCTCATGGACGTGCAGATGCCGGTGATGGATGGCTACGAGGCGACCCGTCGCCTGCGCCAGCTGCCGGGACACAAGGAGACGCCCGTGCTGGCACTCACCGCCGGGGTGTTCAAGGATCAACGCGAGGCAGCGCTGGCCTGCGGCATGAACGATTTCATCGCCAAGCCGCTCGACGTGGAGCAGCTCATCGCGACCCTGCTGCGTTACCTGCCCGACAGTGTGGTGCCGCTCACGATCAGCGACGCGCCACCTGCCGTGGAGCCGGTGGCCGGCATTGACATCGATACCGGGCTTCGCAACTGGGGTGAGGCCTCCGTCTATCTCAAATACCTGCGCCGATTCCGCGATGACTACATGACGGTCGGTACCGTGCTGCCGGACTACATCGCCCAGCACGAGACTGATGCGGCCGCGAGCCTGACACACAAGCTCAAGGGGGTGGCAGGCAGCCTGTCGCTCACCGATGTGGCGCGCATCAGTGCAGAACTGAATGAGGCTATCGAGCAGGGGGGAGACACCAGTCAGCTGATGGCTCCCTTCCTGGAGGCGCTGGAACGGGCGCAGCAGGCCATCGACCTCTATGCCGGACGAGAGCCGGGAGCCGTCAGCTCCCCGCTGGCTCAGGGTGAGGCGCAGGAGGTGTGCCTGCACGCTCTGCGTGAGGCCCTTGTGAGCGAGGATCTGGAACTGATTGAACCGGCGCTGGGCCAGGCCAAGAGTTACTTGCCTGCTGAGCTGGTGAGCGAGATCGGTGCGGCCCTGGAGCTGTTCGACATCCAGCTCGCGACCTGCAAGCTGGAGGGGTATCTGGATAATCGGGAGACACCTGGATCATGAATCGACCGCGCGTGTTGATCATCGACGACGAGCCGAGCAACCTCGGGCTGTTGCGGCAAATCCTCAAGGAGGAGTACAGCCTCTTTTTTGCCAAGGGCGGCGAAGAGGGGCTTGCCGCCGTGGCGCGCCACGAACCGGCCCTGATCCTGCTTGATGTGCGCATGCCTGACATGGACGGCTACGAGGTGTGCCGTAGGCTTAAAGCCGATCCGGCCCACGCCGGGATCCCGGTGCTATTCATCACGGCGAGCGACAACCCGGACAGCGAGAGCCAGGGGTTCGAAGCGGGCGGGGTGGATTACATCTACAAGCCGGTCTGCCCAAGCACGGTGCGCGCCCGTGTGCGCACTCACCTCTCACTGGTGCGGCTCGATCAGCTCGAGCGCAGCTACCGCACCGCCATCGTGATGCTGAGCGAGGCGGGCCACTACAACGACACCGACACCGGGGTACATATCTGGCGCATGGCCGCCTATGCCCGAGCCCTGGCCGACGCGGCAGGCTGGAGTGCGGATCAGTCCGAGTTGCTGGAGCTGGCGGCCCCCATGCACGACATGGGCAAGATTGGGATCCCCGATCATATCCTCAAGAAGCCCGGCCCCCTCACCGAAGAGGAGTGGGCCATCATGCGCACCCATCCGCGCATCGGTTACGAAATTTTGAAGCGCTCAGACGGGCTCATCTTCCGCATGGCGGCGGAGATTGCCCTGCATCACCACGAGAAGTGGGACGGCTCGGGTTACCCTGCAGGAGAAACCGGCGAAGGGATCCCCGAGGCGTCGCGGATCGTGGCCATCGCCGATGTGTTTGATGCTTTGAGCGTGCGTCGCCCTTACAAGGAGCCTTGGCCGTTGGAGCAGGTGCTGGCGACGATGCGTGACGGTGCTGGCCAGCACTTTGATCCCCGGCTGCTCGCCTGTTTTCTCGAGATCATGCCGGAGATCTTGCGCCTCAAGGCCCAGTGGGACACCCGCGAGGAGCGGGGGATCACCAGATAGGTTGTGTCAGGTAGGGATTGCTTGCCTGCTCGCGGCCGAACGTCGAGCTGGGACCGTGGCCGGGGATGAAGACGATGTCATCGCCAAGGGGCAGCAGGGTCTCGGTGATCGACTTGATCAGCGTCCCGTGATCGCCACGGGGGAAGTCGGTCCGACCTATGCTGCCGGCAAACAGCACGTCGCCCACCCAGGCAAGCCGCTCGGTCTGAGAGAGCAGCACCACATGGCCCGGGGTGTGGCCAGGGCAGAAGTACACCTCCAGCTCGCATTGACCCACCTTTACCTTGTCACCTTGCTCAAGCCAGTGATCCGGCGTGAACGCGGGGGTATGAGCGAAGCCAAACATCTGGCTCTGCTGGGGCAGCATGTCGAGCCAGAACGCATCCTCTTTGTGGGGGCCGGTGATGGCCACCCCGGTTTTCTCCCGCAGCTCGGCAGCGGCACCCACGTGATCCAGATGACCGTGAGTCAGCAGGATATGGGTCAGGGTCAGCCCGCGTTTGGCGATGGCGGCCAGCAGCTTGTCCGCTTCGCCGCCCGGATCGATGAGGGCGGCCTGATGGGTCTCGTCACACCAGATGAGGGAGCAGTTCTGAGCAAACTGGGTGACCGGGATCACCTCGAATTTCAACATATGGGGTCCTCTTGATGGGCCGCTGATTCAGGCACGCTGCTTGGCAAAGAAGTCGAGGCAAGCCTGCTTGTCACCCTGAAAGATGATGCGCTCGCGCTTGTTGCCAAGCTGGTAAAGGTACATGGGATCGTAATAGCGGGTCAGCAACAGGGTGATCCAGGCCAGGTGCAGCGAGGTATCACCGCTGCTGGCTTGCTCGGCGAGCGCGCTCTGCATCAGGGTGTCCAGCTCGCGATGGGCCTGATCACCGAGCCGGCGCTTGAGTCTGGCCAGTGCATCGGTCAGGTAAGCGGCAAACAGTGGCCAGCCCTCTTCGGCGCCAAACATCGCCTGATAGCGCAGCCAGAGGTCGTGCACATAGTCCTGGCGGATCTGTTCGGCGCGCTCTTCTTGCGGCACCTCGACCACCACCAGCGGTGCCTGGCTCATGGCATCGAACAGTGGATTGGGCAGGCAGCAGCGGCCGATGAGACGGCTCTCGTCTTCCACCACGAACGCCTGCTCACCCTGATGGCGGCGTTTGAGCAGCTCGATGGCCAGGTTGTTTTCAAAGTTGATGTTGCTGGGCTGGCCGCCGGGCAGCTGGCCAAACGACGACCCCCTGTGATGGGCATGGCCTTCCAGATCCAGCGCCTGGGCCACCTCGGCCAGCATGTGGGTCTTGCCGGAGCCGGTCATGCCGGTCAGCACGGTCCACTGGCACTCTGCGGCCGCTCCATCGAGGGTGTCGATGAGGAAGCGGCGCAGATCCTTGTAACCACCTGCGATCCGCGGGCGGGTGACTCCAGCTTCATGCAGCCACTGCTGCACCGTTTGCGAGCGCAGGCCGCCGCGAAAGCAGTAGAGCACGGCATCCGGCTGCCGGCGCAGCTGGGCCAGCCAGCCCTCGAGGCGTTCGGCCCGCACTGCGCCACCGACCAGTTGATGGCCCAGCGCGATGGCGGCCGCCTGCCCCTGCTGCTTGAAGCAGGTACCGACCTGGGCCCGCTCATCATCCGTCATCAACGGCAGATTGGTCGAGCAGGGGAAGGCCCCCTCCTTGAACTCGATGGGGGCGCGCAGGTCGATGAGCGGAACGTCATCCAGAAAAATCCGGGCGTAATCCGTGGCCAGTGGCAGTGCACTCATTGGACAACCTCGATGAACTGGTTGCCGGTGCGGGCCTGCAGCTGGCCGATGGGGGAGAGGGTCAGCCCTGCCTGTGCGGCAATGGCGAGGAGCTCGGCTTCACTTTCTTTACCGACGGCTACCAGCAGGCCGCCGCTGGTCTGCGGGTCGCACAGGATGTTACGGGTGCGATCATCCATGGCGTCCAGCTTGTCACCATAGGAGTCGAAGTTGCGCAGGGTACCGCCCGGTACGCAGCCCTCACTCAGGTAGTAATCCACCTCGTCCAGCAGCGGCAGCGCCTTGAAGTCTAGGCGGGCACTGACGCCGGAACCTTCGCACATCTCCAGCAGATGGCCGGCCAGACCAAAGCCGGTCACGTCGGTCATGGCGTGTACGCCGGGCAGTTCGGCAAAGCGCTGGCCAATCTTGTTGAGGGTGCACATGGCGTTGGGGGCCAGTTGCTCGTGCTCGGGTTTGAGCTTGCCCTTCTTCTGGGCAGTGGTGAGGATGCCGATGCCGAGGGGTTTGGTCAGATAGAGGGTGTCACCCACCTTGGCGGTGTCGTTCTGCTTGATGGCATCGAGCGGCACGATACCGGTCACCGCGAGACCGAAGATGGGCTCGGGGGCATCGATGCTGTGGCCGCCGGCCAGAGAAATACCCGCTTCGTGGCACACCTGACGGCCGCCGTCGATCACCTGTTGGGCCACTTCCGGCGCCAGGGTGTTGATGGGCCAGCCGAGGATGGCGATGGCGACGATGGGTTTGCCGCCCATGGCGTAGATATCGCTGATGGCGTTGGTGGCGGCGATGCGGCCGAAGGTGAAGGGGTCATCGACGATGGGCATGAAGAAGTCGGTGGTGGAGACGATACCCTGACCGTTGCCGATATCGACCACGGCCGCGTCATCCTTGCTGCTGTTGCCGACCACCAGCGTCGGGTCGTCAAAACCCGGGATCTGGCTCTTGAGAATGGTGTCGAGCACCTTGGGAGAGATTTTGCAGCCGCAGCCAGCGCCGTGGCTGTATTGGGTCAGACGAATGGAAGACATACTTTCCCCTTGTGTGTGCAAACTTGCGTATACAAATAAGTGCAGCGGCTCTGTGGAGCCGTCAAATGTGCGCGTATGCGCGCGAAATTCGGGTGGCCTTGGCTGGCTTTGAGCGCAGCGATGTCAGGCAGCCGTGCAAGGCAGTCTGGCAGGACGGGGGAGGAGAGGCGACAGATGCGCCGGCGCAGCCCCTCCAAGGGCCACAGGACGGGCCATTATGCCACAAATGGCCGCTCTGGTTCGAACTGGAATTCACACAAAGCGCAGGGAATTGGCGGCTTTAGAGGAAAGGGTCAGCCTTCGTCATGACGCAGGCAAGGCTCTCCCCCGGCGCAGCCCCGAAGGCGAGCCATGCTGCCATCGGGGCCATCTTTTGGTGGGGAACTTAGCCGGCTTGCTCCATCACCGGCTGGCGAGCCTTGCCGAGCCGGCGCAGGCGCCGTTGCAGCGGCCGCTCCAGCAGGGTGTAGCTCAGCGCCGAGAGCCCGATCAGCACCGCCAGCATCAACATGGTGGCCAACACACCCAGCAAGGGGTTGGTCTGGGCGTACCACCACTCGGTGAGCCCCGGCGCCAGATAGTGGACAAGCTCGCAGCCGGTGAGCAGCACCAGGGCGTGCAGCAGGTAGATGGAGTAGGAGAGATCCCCCAGCCAGTTGGTGACGCGGTTATCCAGGAGGCGCAGCAGCGGGCTCTGGCGATCCCCCTGGCAGGCGGCAATCCAGATCAGCAACACGTAGGCACTGATCAGCAGCAGGGTCAGCTGCGGCGTCATGGTGAACTGCATCAGCGCGAAGGGGAGCAGAAAGGCGAGCAGCAGCGGCAGATCCTGCTGCATCATGGGCCACTGGCGGGCAGCCTTGACCTTCGGCAGCAGCCAGAGCCCGAGCACGAATTCACTTACCCCGCGCCCAATGGCCAGCGCCCCGCTGGTGACATCCAGGGTACCGCGACTGTGCACGATAAAGGCCAGCACCGTCAGGGCCAGCAAGGGGGCGAGGTTGCTCCAGCGGCTGCGGGTGACGGCGAGGGGAATGAGCAGCGGAAACAACAGATAGCTGATCCACTCTACGCTCAGCGACCAGGCGGCGAAGTTCCAGGTCAATCCGTGATCGGTCACCACCTGCAGCAGCAACAGGCTGCTTGGCAGCGCCTCGGCCGGGGTAAAGGGCGAGCCGAAAGGAGGCATCCCCTCCCACTCCCACATCTTGAACAGGGGGCCGGCGTAGAAGCCAATCCCATGGTGGGCCTTGTAAAGCTCCCAGCCCACCAGCAGCAGCAGGGTCACCAGGTAGAGGGGATAAACCCGGGTCAGCCGCAGCCAGAGGAAGCGGCCATAACTTATGGTGCGGGGCGTGCGGGCAAAGGCCTCCCCGTAGACGTGGGCCAGCACCAGCCCGCTCAAAATAAAGAACAGATCGACCCAGAGGTAGCCGTTCTCGATGAGTTGGGTGTGGCCGGCGATCGATTCCATCCACTGGGGAAAGAGCAGCAAGCGGGCGTGGAACAGCACCACCATCAGGGCAGCGATGCCCCGCAGCGGCGTCAACAGCGGCAATGATTGATTCATGACGGGATCCTTGATGATGTTCAGCTTGGCCTGACATCGATTTTTGTTGTGGTGCCGCTCATCAACCCTGATGAGTCGGCTGCCCAGGCTTGGCGGCCACAGGCGGGATCACCCTACCTAAAAGAGAGCCATACGGGTGTGATTTTCGTCATGAATGCGCATTTATCATCCAAAAACCAGCAAGGGATCCGCGCTGCAGCGAAGGTGAAGAGGGGATCTAGACTAGGGAAGTCATCCATCAGTGTGCAAGGATCGTCCCGATGAAACTCTATGCCCATCCTTTCTCATCCTACAGCCAGAAGGTGTTGATCGCCCTCTACGAGAATGCCACCCCGTTCGAGTACCGGAATCTCGAAGAGCCGGCGGCCAACGCCGAACTTGCTGCCCTCTGGCCACTCAAGCGCTTCCCCGTGTTGCTCGATGACGGTCGCTGCATTCTCGAGAGCAGCACCATCGTCGCCCATCTGCAGGCGCACCACCCGGGCCCCGTCAGCCTGATCCCGCCCGGTGATGCGGGTCTGGAGGTGCATATGCTGGATCGCGTCTTCGACAACTATGTGATGACGCCGATGCAAAAAGTGGTGCTGGATGCGCTGCGCCCGGTCGCGGATCGCGACCGCTATGGCGTAGCGGAGGCCCGCGAGCTGCTCGATCAGATCTACCCCTGGCTCGATCAGCGGCTCGAAGGGCGCCACTGGATTGCCGGCGCTGGCTTCACGCTGGCCGATTGCGCCGCCGCCCCCTCGCTCTTCTACGCCGACTGGGCCCACGAGATCCCCGCTAGCTATGGCCGTCTGCGTGCCTATCGCGCCCGTCTGCTCAATCATCCCTCCATCGTGCGGGTGGTGGAGGAGGCCAGGCCATTTCGACACTACTTCCCGCTGGGCGCGCCGGCGCGTGACTGAGCGGGATGATTTGTGGCGGGCGGGCATTGCCGCCCCGGGCAATGTGCGAGGCGGACAGGGGCATGGCGTGATCAATTGCCGGGGAAAAACAGCAATATTCATTCAGATGAGTGGGTATGCGTTTATGGCTGATATTTCCCCGAGGAACTTTTAATGTTGATGCGTAATATTTCATGTTTTTGCATAAAAATGCCGGGAATGTCCCTGCTGGCGGGCTGTGTATGCCATGCTTGGGGTGAAAGATAGATGAGAATCGGGCTAACGATGGGGCAATTTCAGATTGAGGATGGCTGCAGTCAGTTGAAGAGGAGAGATAGGAGCACCCCTCGCTGTTGGTAGCAGAGTCGGAGGTGAGGTTATCTCTTTGGCGGCTGCATAAAAAAAGCCCGCTTTGATCGCGGGCTTTTTGATGGCTTGCCGGACCCAATCCTGGCCTGGATCTGGAACCGGGGACAATGGGGGCTGCGTTGGTCTGCTCGGCTTAGCGAGCGCGCACCACCAGCCCCTTGAGGTAGAAGCCTTCCGGATAGGCGGTACCGATGGGGTGATCGGAGGCCTGGGACAAGAGCTCCAGGATCTGGGCGTCGCGGCCGGCATCGAGCGCCGCATCGGCGACGATCTTCTGGAACAGGCTCTGCTCCATCAGGCCGGAGCAGGAGTAGGTCAAGAGCACGCCACCCGGTGCCAGCAGCTGGAACGCCAGCATGTTGATGTCTTTGTAGCCGCGACAGGCGCCCAGCAGCTGGGCCTTGCTCTCGGCGAACTTGGGCGGGTCCAGCACGATGACATCGAACTTATCGCCCTTTTCGCGGTATTCACGCAGCAGCTTGAACACGTCGTGACGAACGAACTGGGTGTTGCTGGTATCCAGCCCGTTCAGCTCGGCGTTCTGGCGGGCAATATCCAGTGCATTCTGGGAAAGATCGACGTTGACCACTTCCTTGGCGCCGCCCTTGAGGGCGTAGACGCCAAAACCACCGGTGTAGCAGAAGCAGTTGAGCACCCGCTTGCCTTCGGTGTATTTGGCGGCAGCCTGGCGGTTGTCCCGTTGATCCAGATAGAAGCCGGTCTTGTGACCGTTGCGGATGTCCACCAGGATCTTGACGCCGCCATTCTCCTCGATCACCACCGGCTCGGTCGGGGTCTCGCCATAGATGACGCCGGTACGTTCCTTCAGCCCTTCCTTCTTGCGTACCGCCACGTCGGAGCGCTCATAGATGCTGCACTCGGGGTAGAGGGTACGCAGCGCTTGGGTGATCAAGTCGCGCTGGAACTCGGCCCCGGCGGAGAGAATTTGGCACACCAGAAAATCGGCGTAGCGGTCGATGGTCAGACCCGGCAGGCCGTCGGATTCGGCGGCGCAGAGGCGATAGCCGGTGAGGCCCTGACGCTTGATGAGCCCATCGCGGGACTCTTGGGCGTATTTGAGGCGACGGATGAAGAAGTCGAGATCGACGGTTTCCTCTTTGTCGAAGGTCCAGACCCGGGCACGGATCTGGGAGCTGCCGGACCAGGCACCGCGGGCGAGCCACTTGCCATCCTGGGTGTAGATCTCGACGGTATCGCCATCGATGGGGTTGCCCTGTACCCGCTCGATCCCCTTGGAGAAGATCCAGGGGTGGCGACGCAGCAGGGATTTTTCGCGGCCTTTGACGAGATAGATGGAAGCGCTCATGGGGGTTGCCAGATGGTCAAAAGAAAAGGGGCCACATTCTAAGGGCAATAGGGCGGCTAAGCCAGTCTTTGCTGGTATATGACGAATGACTCATCTTTGCCGTTGGACAATGGTTGGATGCAGGATGTGCGTAGTCTGAGGAGATTTCTTGTTGGTGTTGTAGGCTGCTTATTTTACTGGCTGTGGTTTGAAGTGCTTAATTTACGTTCAATAATCGTTTCTTGATGTGCAAAATATATCCATATTGGTATTTTTATCTTTATTTTGTGAGATTTCCTCTAAAGAGCCATTTGGTGATGTCGATAGAGTGGGGGCTATTTTGAATCTTTCCTTGCATCGAGCTGTCCATGTCACTTTCTATTGCCACCAATGTTTCTGCCCTCAATGCGTCTCGCCATCTTGGTCAGTCAGCAAATACGCTGGACTCTGTATATCGACGACTGTCATCCGGACTGCGTATCAACAGTGCCGCCGATGATGCAGCCGGCTTGCAGATCAGCAATCGTCTTACCAGTGAAGTGAACGGAACCAACACGGCGATCCGCAATGCCAATGATGGGATCTCGGTCATCAACGTGGCCGATGGTGCGCTCGATGAGTCGGTAAACCTGATGCAGCGAATGCGCACCTTGGCTCTTCAGTCGGGAAGCGGTGCCAATACGGCAGAGGATCGCGCGGCCTTGAATGCTGAATTCAAGCAACTGCAGTTGGAGATGGACCGGATTGCCACAGGCACCCGGTTTGCCGGACAGGATCTGCTGGTGGGGAGCTACAAAGGCATTTTTTCGGTTGGTGCTTATGCAGGACAGAATACCGTCATTACCGATCTCAATGCCCAGACCAAAAATTTGGGAGAGATGGAGTGGCAAGCGCGCAGTCCGGCAGGCAGCAAGCCGGGGGCATATGACATTGCTGATCTCAAACTTTCATCTCAACCTGTGACTCTCAATGGCGTGACCTTTGACAAAGATTATTCCACCCTGGAAGCATTCGTGGCAGATATCAATGGCACCACTTTCCCCAATAATGAGGGGCCGGTAAAAGCACAACAACTGCCTTTTTCAGTCGCTTCTGCAGTCGATTTATCCGCCTTGCCATCCTATATCGATGTGGCGGGCCACTCTGTGGACTTGACCACCGGCATTGACATGACTGGATGGGATCCGGTCAATCCGACAGCGAAAAATAGTGCCATCATGGCAACCGTGGCTCAGCGCATCAACAGTACTGCTCAAGCGGCAGGTCTGGGTTTTTATGTGAGTGCCTCCAACAACAGCAATCCCGCCAGCAATGCTTTGACCATGCATAGCGCTCAGGGCAACAGCCTGGCGCTGGCCAATGGCACAACGGCCCCTCCGCAGCCCGCCCCACCGGCGCCTCCAGTGAGCAGCAACTCCTCTTTGAGCGCTCTGTTGCCTGATGTTACCCCCACGACATATATCGGTCAGATAGAGCTGCATTCATCAGGCGACAAGTACTCTAACATCGATATGCAAGGGGCTAGCTTGAATGCGCTGGGCTTTTATCAAGCGGACAAGAAGAAATACACCGTTGATAACATTGATGTTCTGAATAATGACAATGCCAGCAGAGCGATCAAGACGCTGGATGTGGGAATGAAACAGCTGGGAGTGCAGCGTGCGAGACTGGGCGCGCAGGCCAATGCACTGGATGCACGGGTGCGCAATCTTGCCAATGCCAATGAGAACCTCAGTGCTGCCCGTTCACGGATCCGTGATGCCGATATGGCGAGTGAGTCGGCGCGTCTGGTTCGTACTCAGATCTTGCAGCAGGCCAGCTCATCCATATTAAGTCAGGCCAATAGTCGGCCCAATATGGCACTTAGTCTGCTGCAGTCATGATCAGCAAGTTGAACTCATGGCACTCTGCAGTGCCATGAGTTCAACAAAGGGATTTATCCCTTAGCAGATGATTGTGAAGTCATGATATTCAGATTGTGAATTGATGCTGAAACAACAGAGGCCGTCCTATGGATGGCCTCTGTTGTTTGGCGGTACGTTAGATTTTTAGCCCCTTCAGCGCCTGGGCCAGCTCGGTGGCGGTGGCCTTGAGGCCGGCGGTGCCGGCCACCGAGGCGCTGGCGGACTCTTCCACCTGACCCGCTTCGTGGCGCACCTGATCCAGATTGCGGGTGATCTCCTCGGCCACCGAGCTCTGCTGTTCGCTGGAGGTGGCGATCTGGGTGCTCATCTCCAGCACCGCATCGCTGTGGTTGCTGAGCTTGTCGATGTCGAGCCCCACTTCGCTGATCAAGGCCTGGCTGCTGGCGGCGCGACCTACGGTTTTCTCCATGATGTCGTTCAGCGCCCCTGTGCCGGCCTGCAGCTCTTCGATCATCTGCTGGATCTCCACCGTGGCCTGCTGGGTGCGGCTGGCGAGGGTGCGTACCTCGTCGGCCACCACCGCGAAGCCGCGACCCTGTTCGCCGGCGCGGGCCGCCTCGATGGCGGCATTGAGGGCCAGCAGGTTGGTTTGCTGGGAGATGGCGTTGATGACGTTGACCACTTCGTTGATGCGATTGGCGTTGTGGGTCAGCCGTTCCACCGCGCCGGAGGCGTTGCCTATCTCGTCGGCCAGGGTACGGATGGCGGCGATGGTACGCGATACCCGGGCGGCGCCGTTGGCCGCCTCTTCGCTCGACTGACGGGTCTGTTGCAAGGTGTCGTTGGCGTTGCGGGCCACTTCGCGGATGGCGGCAGACATCTGCTCCATGGCGGCGGCCAGGGAGTCCATGTGCTGGCGCTGGGAGCGGGCCATGCTCTCGCCCTCGCTGGCATGATCGCGAAACTCGTCGGCGGCCAGGGTGAGCGCCTCGGCGGACTCTTCCACCAGTTGCACTATCTTGTGCTGGCGGTCGGTAAACCTGTCGATGCTGCCCGCCAGAATGGAGAATTCGTCGCGCACCGGGAAGAAGTTGAGGCGGAAGGTGAGATCGCCATCCGCCACGGTCTGCAGCGCCTTGTTGGTGGAGTAGAGTGCACCGGAGACAAAGGTCATCAGGTAGTGGGTGACCAGCGCCAGCAGGGCAGCCAGCACGGCGATGATGGTGAGCGTGGTGCCCTGACCATCCCACATGGAGTAGCGGGAGGCATCCAGGGTGCCGGTGACGACCCCGGCTTGACCGGCGCTGGCACCATATCGATAGATGTCGCCCTGCCGGGTTAACCCTGTGCTGCCGGTCGGGCTCAGGGTGAGCTCGGCCGGCAGGGTGAGACCGGCGTGCTGGCTTGATAGCTGGGCACTCAGTTCGACCCGCTGCTTGAGCTGATCCAGGCGCAGTTGCATCTGTTGCTGGTGACCGTCTGCCAGCAGATACCAGCTAAGAAAGGCGATGAACAGCAGCGGGCACCAGAAGGTGATGAGAAATTTTTCGCTGATCGTGAGGTGAATGAGATAACGGTCAACCCACCGAAACTTTACTTCTTTCATAATGGTATTGCGTCCTGCAAGGGGATGAGAGTGTCGCGCTCATTATCGCCTTGGGGGGAAATTTCTTAAGGGGAAGGTGTGAGAAATGGGAGAGCAATCGTTTGTCGTGCGAGTGTGGGGCCTGGTTCAGGGGGTGGGGTTTCGTTACTTCACCCGGGAGCGGGCGCTGCAACTGGGGCTGCGGGGCCACGCCTACAACCTGGAAGATGGCTCGGTGGAGATCCTCATCTGCGGGCCGGAGCAGAGCGTGCAAATGATGCTGGGCTGGCTGGAGCGCGGGCCGCGTACCGCCGAGGTGACCCGGATGGAGTATGAAGTGGCGCCGCCGCCCAAGGGGAGCGGCTTTCATACCAATTGATCGCCTTGCCAGACGCCGAACAGCCATGAGAAACGGGAGCCACACAGGCTCCCGTTTGCATCGATAGCACTCTTGAGTCAGCCGGCCTGGGCGGCATCGGCGATGGCCTGGGTCTTGGCCAGCACCGCCTGCAGGGCGGGGCGTTTGGCCAGACGATCCCGATAGGCCGCCAGCTTGGGGGGAATGGTCTGCTCGAAGCGGGTGGCCCACATCAGGGTATGGGCCAGCAGCAGATCGGCGATGGTTACCTGCTCACCGAGCAGGTAACCCTGCTCGGGCACCCAGGATTCGGCGATGGCCGCCGCCTTGTCGAACTCCCACTTGGCAGTGGGGAAGATGGCCGGCAGGCGCTGGGCCTCGGGCAGGGCGAAGCGGTGCTTGCCAATGGTCCACAGTGGCTGCTCCAGCTCGCAGGTGATGAAACTGACCCACTGGGCGTGCAGCGCCGAGGCCTGGCTCCCTCTGGCTGGCAGCCAGTTCGGGCCATACACCTCGGCCAGGTACTGCATGATGGCGGCGGATTCGGTCAGCACAAACTCCCCGTCCTTGAGCACCGGCATCTTGCCGCTCGGGTTGAGGGTCAAAAACCAGTCGCTGCGGTTCTCGCCCTTGGCGAAGTCGAGAAACTGGAACTGCCATGCCACGTCCAGCTCTTCCAGTAACCAGGATACGCGCAGGGCCCGGCTGACGGGGGTGCCATATAAGGTGATCATGCTTGCTCCTTGCCTGATGAAGGGGGCCATGGGCCCGAAGTGAATCGCCAGTCTAGGCAAATTACCCAGGTGCAACAAGCACCGAAAGGGTGAAGCGCGCACCACCCAGGGCGTTCAGTGGGGAGAGGAACGAGGAAAGGGGCGAAGAGGGCAAATAAAAGGCTCTGTCCCAGTTATGTGTTGAAAGGCTAACCTTGAAGTAGGTCATCACCTTGAGGGCCGCCATCATGGATACCCAAGCCTTCCAACATCTACTGTCCCTCTTCCCATTGCTCACTTTGCGTCAGCGTCGTCTCGCGCAACAGGAACTCACCACCCCTCACCCCATCACCTCGTTGGCCACTCAACTGCCCGCATGCCAATGCTGCCCTCACTGTCAGGCCGAGACCACACAGCTGGCTCCCTGGGGCTGGTCTCGAGGGCTGCGCCGTTATCGCTGCAAGCAGTGTTTGCGCACCAGTTCCGTGCTCACCAACACGCCTCTCGCCCGACTTCGCAAGCCACAGTGCTGGGAAGACTATGCACAGGCCCTCATCGACGGTCTGACCGTCCGGCAGGCGGCGCTCCGCTGTGGGGTCGGTAAAAACACCGCCTTTTTGTGGCGTCACCGCTTCCTGAAGGCCATGGCCAGCCACCAGGCGGTACGGGAAGAGGGTATCGTCGAGGTCGATGAGACCTTCTTCCTGGCGTCGTTCAAAGGACAGCGCGGATTGCCCCGTCCGGCCCGCCATCGTGGAGGTAAAGGCCGTACCCGAGGCACAGGACCGGATTACATCCCGGTGATGGTGGTGCAAGACCGAGCAGGCTACCTGGCTGACTTCCAGCTGGAACGGCTGAATGCCCGGGCGGTGAAGGCGGTGCTTGAGCCGCTTATCGCCCCGGATGCCGTCCTGTGCAGCGATGGTGCCGGGGTGTATGCGAGTTTCAGCGAGGAGCAAGGGATAACACACCAAGTGGTGCGCAATCGAGCGGGAGAGCGGGTGGTGGGTGCATATCACATCCAACATGTGAACGGGTACCACAGGCGATTGAAGGAGTGGATGGAACGGTTCCATGGGGTCGCGACCCACTATCTGAGGAATTATCTAGGTTGGCGAAGGATGTTGGAGCGCTATGGGCGGGAAGTGAATATCTCACGTTGCTTGCATGAGGCGCTGGGGCGCCCCATGCAACACGTAATTGGGACATAGCCAAATAAAAGGGAGGCCTCAGGCCTCCCTCGTTGCTTGATGACCGGGCAGCGCTTACTTGACGCGCATGCCGGGCTTGGCGCCTTCCTGCGGCTCCAGGATCCAGAGATCCTTGCCGCCTGGGCCTGCCGCCAGCACCATGCCTTCGGACATGCCGAAACGCATCTTGCGCGGGGCCAGGTTGGCCACCATCACGGTCAGCTTGCCTTCCAGATCTTCCGGGTTGTAGGCGGACTTGATGCCGGCAAACACCTGACGGGTCTCGCCACCGATATCCAGCTGCAGCTTGAGCAGTTTGTCCGCTTCCGGTACGGCTTCGGCCTTCTTGATCAGCGCTACGCGCAGGTCAATCTTGGCGAAGTCGTCGTAGCTGATGGTCTCGCTGATGGGATCGTCTACCAGCGGGCCACTCGCTTTCGGTGCCTGCTCTTTGGCCAGATCTTCCTTGGACGCGTCGATCATGGCTTCGATTTTGGCCGGTTCGATACGGGAGAACAGCGCCTTGAACGGGGCAACGGTGTGATCAACCAGCGGCATTTCGATGCCATCCCAGCTGAGGGTTTCGGCCAGGAAGGCTTCGGCGCGCTCGGCCAAGAGCGGCATCACCGGCTTGAGGTAGGCCATCAGCACCCGGAACAGGTTGATGCCGACGGAGCAGACCGCCTGCAGCTCGGCGTCAGCGCCTTCCTGCTTGGCAATGACCCAAGGAGCCTTGTCATCCACGTAGCGGTTGGCCTTGTCGGCCAGCGCCATGATCTCGCGGATGGCGCGGCTGAACTCGCGGCTCTCGTAGGCCTCGGCGATGGCAGTGCGGGAGTTGGCGAACTCGGCGTAGAGCTCAGGCTCGGCGCAGGTCGCCGCCAGCTTGCCGTCGAAACGCTTGGCGATGAAACCTGCGTTGCGCGACGCCAGGTTGACCAGCTTGTTGACCACGTCGGCGTTGACGCGGGCGACGAAGTCATCGAGGTTCAAGTCCAGATCGTCGATGCGGCTGTTGAGCTTGGCGGCGTAGTAGTAACGCAGGCACTCCGGATCCAGGTGGTTGAGATAGGTGGAAGCCTTGATGAAGGTGCCCTTGGACTTGGACATCTTGGCACCGTTGACGGTCACGTAGCCGTGCACGTTGACCTTGGTCGGCTTGCGGAAACCGGCGCCTTCCAGCATGGACGGCCAGAACAGGCAGTGAAAGTAGGCGATATCCTTGCCGATGAAGTGATAGAGCTCGGCTTCGGAGTCCGCTTTCCAGTAGCTGTCGAAATCGATGTCGCGGCGCTTGTTGCACAGGTTCTTGAACGACGCCATGTAACCGATGGGGGCGTCCAGCCAGACGTAGAAGTACTTGCCCGGGGCGCCGGGAATTTCGAACCCGAAGTAGGGGGCGTCACGGGTGATGTCCCACTGCTGCAGGCCGCTTTCGAACCACTCCTGCATCTTGTTGGCCATCTCTTCCTGGATGGCGCCGGAGCCGCGCACCCACTCTGCCAGCCATTTTTCAAACTGCGGCAGATCGAAGAAGAAGTGCTCGGAGTCCTTCATCACCGGGGTGGCGCCGGAGACGGCGGATTTCGGATCGATCAGCTCGGTCGGGCTGTAGGTGGCGCCGCAGCTGTCACAGTTGTCGCCATACTGCTCCGGGGACTTGCACTTGGGGCAGGTACCCTTGACGAAGCGATCCGGCAGGAACATGGACTTTTCCGGATCGAACAGCTGGGAGATGGTGCGGCTCTTGATCTTGCCGCCGGCCTGCAGACGGCCGTAGATCAGCTCCGCCAGCTCGCGGTTCTCGTCGCTGTGAGTGGAGTGATAGTTGTCAAAACTGATGTTGAAGCCGGCGAAGTCGGCCTGGTGCTCCTTGGAGACGGCCGCGATCATCTCTTCCGGGGTGATCCCCAGCTGTTGGGCCTTGAGCATGATCGGGGTGCCGTGGGCATCGTCGGCACAGACAAAGTGCACCTGGTGACCGCGCATTCGCTGATAACGAACCCAGATATCGGCCTGGATGTGTTCCAGCATGTGGCCAAGATGGATGGAGCCATTGGCATAGGGAAGGGCGCAGGTTACCAGCATTGTACGAGGATCAGTTGCCATATAGTCGTTCTTGATGTGCTTGTTGGGATGATAGAGTGCCGTGCATGTTACCCGAATTGGGGGTAGCCTGCCTAGGGTTGTGGCTCGTCCGCCCTGCCGGCGTACGCTGGTCGACCAGCAGGCAAGCCACTGATTTGTGTGCGGTAACCGTTCACCTCAAGATAAAGACAAGATAATGAGGAGTTAATGGTGATTGATTCAGTAAAACAGATCCTCGCCGAATTTAAGCCAACTGGCTGGGGCAAGGATCTGGTGGCTGCCGGCTTTGTGCGCAGCATCGACAAACAGGGCTCGACGCTGACCATCAAGCTGGTGCTGCCCTTTGCGGGCCACTCCCTGTTTGAGCAGATCAAGCAGGAGTTCGATGCTCGCCTGCGCAGCGCCACCGGCGCCACCCGTATCGACTGGGTTGGCGAAATCGAGGTAGCCAGCCTGCCGCGAGCGCAAGGGCTGGCGGCGGTGCAGGGCATTCGCAACATCATCGTGGTCGCCTCCGGCAAGGGCGGGGTGGGCAAGTCCACCACCGCGGTCAACCTGGCGCTGGCGCTGCAAAAGGAGGGGGCGCGGGTGGCCATTCTGGATGCGGACATCTATGGCCCCTCCATTCCGACCATGACCGGGACCTTGAAGGAGCGCCCCGTCAGCCATGACGGCAAGCTGATGGAGCCGGTGATGGCTTGCGGCCTCAAGAGCAACAGCATCGGCTATCTGGTGGCCGAGCAGGATGCCACCATCTGGCGTGGCCCCATGGCGAGCAAGGCGCTGGCCCAGATCCTCCACGAGACCCGCTGGGGCGAAGTGGACTATCTGGTAGTGGACATGCCGCCGGGTACCGGCGACATCCAGCTGACCCTGGCCCAGCAGGTGCCGACCACGGCGGCGGTGATCGTCACCACGCCGCAGGACGTGTCACTGGCGGATGCCCGCAAGGGACTGGCCATGTTCAACAAGGTCAGCGTGCCGGTGCTTGGCATCATCGAGAACATGAGTTACCACGTCTGCAGCGTCTGTGGTCATCATGAGCCGCTGTTTGGTACCGGTGGTGGCCAGAAGATGGCGGAGCAGTACCAGGTGGCGCTGCTTGGCCAGCTGCCGCTGCACATCGACATCCGCCAGCACATGGACGATGGCTGTCCGACCGTGTTTGGCGCCCCGAGCGGGGAGCTGGCAGAGGCCTATCTGAAACTGGCCCGTCGGGTGGGAGCTGAACTCTATTTCAGCGGTAAACCGATTGCGACCCCCCTCTATGCCATGGCGCTGGATGAATAATCGGCGGTCGACCGCCTGGGGTGGATTTGAGGGTGGGCATGGCTCACCCTTTTTTATATAATGGATCGGTTTAAACCATCCCCACTGCTCTTCTCTTTAGGTATTTTCAATGTCTGATACTCAACATTCGTGTGTGATCATCGGTATTGCTGGTGCATCCGCTTCCGGCAAGAGTCTTATAGCCCAAACCATCTATGAAGAGCTGGTGGCCGAGCTGGGAGCCGGTCAGATTGGCGTGATCACCGAAGATTGCTACTACCGCGATCAGACCCACCTGACCATGGAAGAGCGGGTCAAAACCAACTATGACCACCCCAACGCGCTGGATCACGACCTGCTGGTCCAGCACCTGAGCCAGCTGGTGCAAGGTGATGCGGTCAATATTCCCCAATACTCCTATACCGAACATACCCGCATGAGTGAAGTGACCCCGTTCGCACCGCGTCGGGTGATCATTCTGGAAGGGATCCTGCTGCTGACCGACAGCCGTTTGCGGGATCTGATGGATGCCTCCATCTTCATGGATACGCCGCTCGACATCTGCCTGCTGCGCCGTCTGGTGCGTGACGTGCAGGAGCGTGGCCGGACCATGGACTCGGTGCTCAAGCAGTACCAGAAGACGGTACGCCCCATGTTCCTGCAGTTTATTGAGCCTTCCAAGCAGTACGCGGACGTGATCGTCCCCCGTGGCGGCAAGAACCGCATCGCCATCGACATGCTCAAGGCGCGTATTCGCCACATGTTGATTGGTTGAGAGAAATCAAGCCGGGTGATGCCCGGCTTTTTTAAATGAACAATTTGTCAGGAGAGTCGCCCAATGCGTCTTTGTGATACCGATATCGAACGTCATCTGGATGAAGGCAAGATCGTCATTGAGCCCAGACCCGGTATTGAACGGATCAGCGGCGTCAGCGTCGACGTGCTGCTGGGCAACGAGTTTCGGGTGTTTCGCGATCATACCGCCCCCTATATCGATCTGAGCGGCCCCAGCAGCGAAATGGCCGACGCCATCGATCGGGTGATGAGCGATGAAATCCATGTGCCGGATGGCGAAGCCTTCTATCTGCACCCGGGTCAGCTGGCGCTGGCGGTGACCTATGAATCGGTCACCCTGCCGGCCGACATCGTGGGCTGGCTGGATGGCCGCTCGTCCCTGGCCCGCCTCGGGCTGATGGTGCACGTGACTGCGCACCGCATCGATCCGGGCTGGTCCGGCCGCATCGTGCTGGAGTTCTACAACGGCGGCAAGCTGCCGCTGGCGCTGCGCCCCAAGATGAAGATCGGTGCGCTGAACTTCGAGATGCTCTCCGGTGTGGCGGCGCGTCCCTACAACAAACGGGAAAACGCCAAGTACAAGAGCCAGCAGGGTGCGGTTGCCAGCCGCATCAATCAGGACTGAGAGCGGGTCGACAGTCGAGCCGTTGGCAATGTGTTAAAAGAGGGCGCCGATGGCGCCCTTCTCCATTTGCTTCGGCAGATTGATGTGGCGAAGAGGGCAGGGCGAGGGAGTGATCTTGCCTGCCATTCGTACAAACAGGGCGATACGGTCGGTCGAAAATTGACGGAGCCGAGGTCGGTGAGAGTGATCTCTGCGGCAGACTGATGATGAATTGTTCCCGTTTGGGCACTGTTTTTGTCAGGCAAGGTCTGTTTAATTAATCTGTGACAAGCCGCATGGTGACTGGCTCTAAGCTATTTGCAGACGGAATGCTCTTTTTTTTTCTTACTGAAATATTTCAACAACGGGTATGGCGTTACCAGCCTTCTGGCATAATCCGCCGCAACTCATAAACAGGTTCGTTTTTTATGTTTGAAATGTTTAGTGGTTTGGGTTTGTGGTGGTCAATCGGTTTGGTATTGGCCGTTTTTTTTGTGTTGGCCTATGAATTCATCAACGGCTTTCACGATACCGCCAACGCGGTAGCAACGGTTATCTATACCAAGGCGATGCCGGCACACATGGCAGTAGTGGCCTCCGGTCTGTTCAACTTTGCCGGGGTCATGATGGGTGGTCTGGGCGTGGCTTATGCCATTGTCCACCTGCTGCCCATCGATCTGCTGCTGGGGATGGACTCCACTCAGGGTCTGATCATGGTGTTCTCCCTGTTGTTTTCCGCCATCGTATGGAATCTGGGTACCTGGTTCTTCGGGATCCCGGCGTCCAGCTCACATACGCTGATCGGCTCCATTCTGGGGGTAGGCGGCGCCTATGCCTGGATCAGCCATCAACCGCTGCAGGAAGGCATCAACGTCGCGAAAGCCATCGACATCATGCTTTCCCTCATCATCTCTCCCACCGTCGGTTTCATCATCGCCGCATTGCTGCTGTTCGCCATGAAACGTGTCTGGCAGGGCAGCAAAATCCACAAGACCCCGGAAGAGCGTCTGCTGGTGGACGGCAAGAAGCATCCGCCGTTCTGGGCACGTCTCACTCTGGTGGCATCTGCCATGGGCGTGAGCTTTGTGCACGGTTCCAACGATGGCCAGAAGGGTATCGGTCTGGTGATGCTGGTGCTGATCTGCATGGCTCCTGCCTATTTCGCACTGGACATGAACAGCCGCTCCTATGACCTGGATCGCACCCAGGATGCCAATCAGCGCATCATGGAGATCTATCAGCGCAACCATGAGCAGGTTTCCAAGGTAGTGAACTTCAGTGTGCCTGCCCAGGCCCAGGAAGAGTTGATGACCCATTGTGCTGCCGATGGTGCCTTGCAGGCCATGGCCACGCTGGACAATCGTCTTGCCCAAGTGCGGACCTATGAAGAGATGGACCTGACCGACCGCCGTGAAGTGCGCCGTCTGCTGCTGTGTATCGACGATACCGCTCGCAAGGTGTCCAAGCTGCCGTTGCCGGCCAAAGAGCTGACTGACCTAGCCAAATGGCGCAAGGATCTGACGGCCACTGCCGAATATGCACCGACCTGGGTCATCGTCTCCATCGCGCTGGCGCTGGGCTGTGGCACCATGGTGGGCTGGCGTCGTATCGTCTACACAGTAGGCGAGAAAATTGGCTCCTCCGGCATGACCTACAGCCAGGGGATCGCCGCCCAGATCACCGCTGCCGCCTCCATCGGCGTGGCCAGTCTGACCGGGATGCCGGTATCGACCACTCATATCCTCTCCTCTGCGGTAGCGGGGACCATGGTGGCCAACAAGTCGGGCCTGCAGAGCCAGACCATCAAGACCATCTTGATGGCCTGGGTGCTGACCCTGCCGCTGACCATGCTGCTCTCGGGTGGTCTGTTCCTGATCAGCCATCATCTGTTCAGCTGATCGCAGATACCAAAAGCGTGTTGAGAAAGGGCCCTTGCGGCCCTTTTTTCATGGCCTTAAAAACGAGCGTGTGATGTCAGGCTCCTACCCGCCGGGTTTCCAGCCTGACCATCCTTCATATGCCATCAAACTAATTATTCCATTTAATCAATTAGTTCTCTCACCCTCCAAGATCATCCCCACCCATCAACAGGCATTCAAAACAGAGGGAGGTGGCAGATTGGGCATCTTTTGCGGTTAATACCCCCTGCATAGGGTGCCGTGAGAGCCATGGCGCTGCTCGGCTAAGGTCGGCGCCTGTTATCCCATGGTACATGACGGCCTAAATTAGCAGATGGGATTAGCTGTGTTGACAGCGGTGGAAGAGGGGTCTTTGCCTGTATTGGTCGGCAGTACGTCTGGAGTGCCGAGAGGATGGAAGGTCGAATGGACAACCAATGCCGATTGATAGAGGCATACGCACTTCAAACCGATTTCGAGATGTTGGCCATGTAGTTCATGCGCACCAGTGTCGTCAAGGATGTCTACACAGCGCGATATTTGTATCTGTGCCGGCTCTTATCTTATCCAGTCTGCCTAAATCAGGAGCCATACAGTCGCAGCAGCAGGAAGACAAAACAAGGAGTGTGGATTGAGCCGCAATGAGCCAATGGCTGTGGTTATTCAATATGATGCGAGAGACTTGTGGCTCTAAGTGCTAGTAGGTAGGTAGCGGAGTAGTAAAAGGACGGGTAACCGAGACGAGCTGACGCTATACCGCACCTAAAAAAAAGAGCCACACAATGTGTGGCTCTTTTTGTCAGACTAGCGAGTCATCAAGGACGACCGGCCGGGCTGGTTGCAACGTTGACCGCTGCGGTACTGCCGCCATGGCGACCTGAGCTTGCCACTTCACTGCGCACCAGCGGCGCATGATCAACCGGCTCGCGTACTGGCAGGGCAGGGGCCGCAGCCGGTGTGGCCATCGGCGCAGAGGCCTTGCGGGCACCGGCCAGCAGGCCACCACCACGTTTGACTTGCTTGGCCACAGGGGCTGCTACGGCAGTGGCTACCGAAGCCTCGTCAGCGATGACAGGCTCAGCGACCGGAGCTGGCTGTTCAACCACTGCCGGAGCCGCTTCTTCAACTGCCGGTGCAGCAGGTGCCGCTTCAACCACGGCAGTCTCGATGGCCGGAGCCTCGACAGCAACGACTTCCGCTGCGACCGGGGCTGCAACTTCTGCAACCACTGGCTCGTTGACAACCGCTACCTGGGCTTCTTCAGCAACTACCGCAGCAACTACCGCTTCGGTTACCACTGGCTCTGCGGCCACGACTTCAGCCTGCTCGTGAGCCTCTGCCACAACGGCTTCAGGCACGACATGCTCGGTCAGCGCAGCAGAGGCCTGCAGGGCGGCGGCAACCGCTTCAGCACTGGGGATGGTGATGACAGGGACTGCCGGCTCTTCCACTTTCACCTGGGCGGCATCTGCCTGGGCAGCTGCAGTCAGGGTAGGGGTAGCGCCTTCGGCAGACTGTTCTTCATCTTCACGCTGGCTGCGGGCATCTTCATTGATGCGCTTGCGACGTTGGCCTTCGATACGCTGATTGCGCGGCGTACGACGGGAACGACGCTGGCCTTCGGCCTGCTCATCGTGCTGCTCTACTGAGTCGGAGGCATCTTCGGTGGCAACAACCGGAGCATCGGCGGGCAGGGCGGCAACGTCGCTGGCCGGGGCATCGACCCGGATCTGCTTGCGCAGTTGACGGCGTTCGCGGCGCTCAGCCACTTTCTGCTCTTTTTCCAGACGCGGCTCGTCGTTGACCATGGTGGTATCGACGGTTTCTACCGCGTCAACGACCACTTCGGCACGAGGTTCACGCGAAGCACGGGGCTCACGAGCAGGGCGCGGGGCGCGGGGTTCGCGTTCCTGACGCGGCTCACGAGCCTCGCGAGGTTCACGTTCCATGCGCTGTTCACGCACTTCGCCACGGGCTTCACGCTCTTGGCGCGGCTCACGCTCTTTGCGGGGACGACGGTTGCGGCTTTCACCGCCTTCACGGTTGGCACCCGCTTCCCGCTTCTCTGCGGCGTCGGCAGGGCTGCGGTTACCACGGTTGTCATCACGACGACCACGCTGACCACGGCTGCGGGTTTCATCGCGTTGATGACGATGACCCTCATCCTTGCGTGCTTCGCGCTGGGCGGCCGGTTTGTCGGCCGGAGCCTTCACGTCGGCAGGGGCGGTGTCGGAACCGAACAAGCCGGAGATGGCCTTGAACAGTTTGCCAAACAGACCGGCTTCGGGGGCGGCCGGTGCAGCGGGAGCCACGACCGGGGCCGGCGCGGCGGGGGCCGGCTGGGGCGCCTGGACAAAACCTTGCAGCAGCGGTTGTTCGCGCTCGATCACCTGAGCCTGCTTCGGCTGGTAGACCGGCTTGGCAATCTCGGTTTTCAGCTCGTAGCTGGCCGCTTCCGGGATCTCGTTCTGACGGATGCGGGTCACTTCGTAGTGCGGGGTTTCCAGATGCTGGTTCGGAATGATGTAGACACGTACATCATTGCGCTGTTCCAGGCTGGCGATGGAAGCACGCTTCTCGTTGAGCAGATAGGCAGCAACATCGACCGGCACCTGACCGTGAACCTGCTCGGTGTTGTCCTTCATGGCCTCTTCTTCGATGAGACGCAGGATGGACAGCGCCAGTGATTCGTTGTCACGGATCACACCCTGGCCCTGGCAACGAGGGCAGATATGGCTGCTGGACTCGTTGAGGGAGGGACGCAGACGCTGGCGAGACATCTCCAGCAGACCGAAACGGGAGATCCGGCCCAGCTGGATGCGGGCACGGTCCTGATGCACCGCTTCACGCAGACGGTTTTCCACTTCGCGCTGATGACGAACCGGAGTCATGTCAATGAAGTCGATGACGATCAGGCCACCCAGGTCGCGCAGACGCAATTGACGGGCAATTTCGTCGGCCGCTTCCAGGTTGGTTTGCAGCGCCGTCTCTTCGATATCGCCGCCCTTGGTGGCGCGGGAGGAGTTGATATCGATGGAGGTCAGTGCTTCGGTCGGATCGATGACTATGCTGCCGCCGGAGGGCAGACGCACTTCACGCTGGAAGGCCGACTCGATCTGGCTCTCGATCTGGAAGTGGTTGAACAGGGCAACTTCACCCTTGTACAGCTTCACGCGATTGAGGAAATCGGGACGAACCAGCTCGATATGCGCCTTGGCACGCTCGAAGATGACCGGGTTGTCGATCAGGATCTCGCCGACATCGCGACGCAGGTAGTCACGGATGGCCCGCACGATGACGTTGCTTTCCTGATGGATCAGCACCGGTGCAGAGCGACTCTGTGACGCCTTGTGGATGGAATCCCAGTGGTTGAGCAGAACGTTCAGATCCCACTCCAGCTCTTCTGGCGACTTGCCCACACCGGCGGTACGCACGATGAGGCCCATGCCGTCCGGCACGGTCAGGCCGCTCAGGGCTTCTTTCAGTTCAGTCCGTTCATCACCTTCGATACGACGGGAGATGCCGCCGGCGCGAGGATTGTTCGGCATCAGTACCAGGTAGCTGCCGGCCAGACTGATAAAGGTGGTGAGGGCTGCACCCTTGGTGCCACGCTCTTCCTTGTCGATCTGGACGATCACTTCCTGGCCTTCGCGGACCACTTCTTTGATGTTGGGACGACCCTGATAGGAGTAACCGGAGGGGAAGTAATTGCGGGCGATTTCCTTTAACGGCAGGAAACCGTGGCGCTCGGCGCCATAGTCGACAAAAGCAGCTTCAAGACTGGGTTCTACGCGGGTGATTTTGCCCTTGTAAATGTTCGCTTTTTTCTGCTCGTGTCCCGGACTTTCAATATCCAGATCGTAGAGCTGTTGTCCGTCAACCAGCGCTACGCGCAACTCTTCTTCCTGAGTCGCGTTGATTAGCATTCTTTTCATTGAGTTCTCGTTATTTTGTCATTTTGATTTCCTCCACAGGATCCTGCCGGCGCCGGCCTCGGGTCTTCAGCATACTGGGGCAACCTCCCGGTTGGGGTATGCATGAGGCGCAAACTAAGGGCACTCTGGTCCAGCCTTCTCGAGAAGGCATGAAAAGGATACCGGTGTGGAGACAAATTAGCGGTTCTGTTTGCGTTCTCCATGCGCTGTACCTCGCACCCGGGAACCGTCATGTTCTTGTATACACGGTGTTTCGGGATTGGGTGGCATAAATTTTGGCCACTTAGTACAAGGCTTGAACACAATGACAAAACCTTGTTTATTATCCCATTTAAACCACTTTTATAGCAAGGCGCCATTTTTCAACAAAGCATGCAGCCAAGGGCCGCCGGCAGTGTTAAAATCCGCGCCATGACACAGATACATCAACAAGTGCAGCTGCTCACCATCGAAGCTGAGCATGAAGGGCAGCGCATCGACAATTTTCTCAAGACTCAGCTAAAGGGCGTCCCCAAGAGCCTGATCTATCGCATCCTTCGCAAAGGGGAAGTGCGCGTCAACAAAAAGCGCATCAAACCGGAATACAAACTCTGCACCGGCGACGAGGTACGGGTTCCCCCCGTGCGGGTTGCCGAAAAGAACGAACTGCCCTCGGCCAATCTCGGCAGCATCCAGCGTCTGGAGAGCCAGATCCTGTTTGAAGATGATGCCATGATCGTGCTGAACAAGCCGTCCGGCATGGCGGTACACGGCGGCAGCGGTCTGAGCTTTGGCGTGATTGAAGGGCTGCGTGCCCTGCGCCCGGAAGCCCGTTTCCTTGAACTGGTGCATCGGCTCGATCGCGACACCTCCGGCGTACTGCTGGTTGCCAAGAAGCGCAGCGCCCTGCGCAGCCTGCATGAACAACTGCGGGTCAAGACCATGCGCAAGCAGTACCTGGCGCTGGTGCGTGGCCAGTGGCAGCCTCACGTCAAGGTGGTCAATGCGCCGCTGCGCAAAAATGACCTGCAATCCGGCGAGCGGGTAGTGCGGGTCAGCAGCGATGGCAAGCCTTCCGAGACGCGTTTCCGGATTGCCCGTCAGTTTGCCGAGGCCACCCTGGTGGAGTGCAGCCCGATCACCGGTCGTACCCACCAGATCCGGGTGCATACCCAGCATGCGGGTCATCCCATCGCCTGTGATGACAAGTATGGAGAAGCCGCATTTGACGATAAAATGCGTAGCCATGGGCTGAAACGACTGTTTTTGCATGCCTGGAAGCTGAGCTTCATCCATCCGGCCGATGGCCGCGAGATGCAGGTGGAAGCACCGCTGGCCCCCGAACTCGACGACTTCCTGAACAAGTTGGCCCGCTGATGCAGACCATCCGGCTCGCCATCTTCGATTGGGACGGTACCCTGATGGACTCGGTGGGCCGGATTGTTGCCTGTGTGGCGCACGCGGCTGGCGATTGCGGCGAGCCCGTGCCCACCGCCGTCGAGACGCACCAGATCATCGGTCTCAGTCTGGAGGTTGGTATCCCCCGGCTGTTTTCCCTGGAGCAGGGGAGTGAACGAGCCAACGCCCTGATCGCCCGTTATCGCCACCATTACGTCCATGACAGCACCCCCAGCCCGTTGTTTGCCGAGGCAAGGGAGCTGTTGCAGCATTGGCATGCACAAGGGGTGGCCCTGGCGGTCGCCACCGGCAAGTCACGGCGTGGATTGGACAGGGTACTGGATGATACCGGGTTGCGGCCGCTGTTTGCCGCCACGCGCGGGGCGGACGAGGCCAACTCCAAGCCCGATCCCCTGATGCTGACGCAAATTCTGGATGAGCTGGGCATTGCCCCGCACCAGGCGGTGATGATCGGCGATTCCATCCACGACATGGCGATGGCCGAGGCGCTGGCCATGCCGCGGATCGGGGTGAGTTGGGGCGTGCACGACCGTACACGCTTGCTGGCCCACCATCCGCTGGCGGTGGTCGATACCATGGCGGAGCTTCAGCGGTTGCTGGATTAGCCTTGCGATATGACCGATGAATAAACGAAAAACGGGAGCCTTGGCTCCCGTTTTTCATGGCTGACATGCCGCTCCCATCAGGGCAGGGTGATACCGTGGCGGGCCAGCAGCTCGATCAGGCCGATCAGCGGCAGGCCGATCAGTGCATTGGGATCGCGCCCTTCCAAGGCCTTGAACAGCACGATCCCCATGCCTTCACACTTGAAGCTGCCGGCACAGTCGAGGGGCTGTTCAGCTTCTACATAGCGGCGGATGGCCGCCTCATCCAGCTGGCGAAAATGAACGGTGAAGGGTTCTATCAGCTGTTCGGCGCGGCCAGACGCGGCGTCCAGCACGCACAGGCCGGTATAAAAGGTGACGCTGCGCCCCTGGGCCGCCATCAGCTGGGCCACCGCTCGCTCGACCGTTCCCGGCTTGCCCAGGATCCGGCCATCACAGACGCACACCTGATCCGAGCCGATGATCAGCCCCTGATCATGCTGGTCGGCGATGGCACGGGCCTTGGCATGGGCAAGCCGTGCCACCAGCGTCTGTGCATCTTCACCGGGCAGCACGGATTCATCAACATTTGGCGCGGCGCACTCAAAGGGGAGGCCCAGCTTTTCCAGCAGGGCTTTGCGGTAACGGGAGGTGGAAGCGAGGATCAGGGGACGCGACATGGCAATCAGGTATCCAGGTTCAGAAACGGGCAGGCGTGGATGGTATCGCCCCCGTGCGGCGAGGGCAAATATCGCCGCCATTCTCTCCAGCATGTCGAGATTGGAAAACACCGCTATCGGCTTATTCATCCGGCCTGACGTTATAGTGCCCCGTCGATGCTACCCATTCGCTGAGGAGTCACCATGGGCCGTTACATGCTCTGCTGTTTTTTGATGATCACGCTCTACCCGGTAGGGATCGATCTCTATCTGGTGGCGTTGCCCAACATAGGCGCCAGCCTTCAGGCCAGCGAGGCTCAGCTGCACACCGCGTTTTCCCTCTATCTGCTCGGCATGGCGGCGACCGTCCCGTTGGCCGGCCTGCTGGCGGATCGCCACGGCCGCAGGCCGGTGATCCTGAGTGGGGCCGGCTTGTTTATGCTGGCGTCGCTACTGGCCGGCAGCGCCGACGACACTGCGCAGTTTCTGCTGGCGCGAGTGGGTCAGGGGGCAGGGGCTGGCGCGCTCTACATCATGACATTTACCGTACTGCGAGACGTGCTGCCACCGGCCCGTCTGGCGGCCGTGCTGTCGGCCATCAATGGGGTCATCTGCGTGATCCCCGTGCTGGCGCCGCTGCTGGGCTATCTCATCCTGACCGGCTTCCCATGGCCTGCCATCTTTCAGGCCATGGCGCTGCTCGGCGGCATGGTGCTGCTGATCAACCTGCTGGGGCTGAAAGAGAGCCTGCCGCTGCACCCTGAGTCATCCTCGAGCGCGTCAGCAGCCCGCTTTGCCTGCTTGCGAGCGCCGCAGTTCCTCTGGATGTGCGCGTTGAGCAGTGCCGGCATGACCTGCATTCTGACCTACGTCAGCACTTCACCCATGATCCTGATGGCCCAGAGGGGGCTGGCAACCGCAGAGTATGCCCGCATCATGATGATCATGGCGATGATCAGCATGATCACCTCTTTCCTTGCCCCCTGGTTGCTGCGTCGGCTCCACAAGCACAGCCTGCTTGCACTGGCCCACAGCGGGTTAGGGTTGGCGCTGCTGCTGATCCTGGCCTCTCATCTTGAGAGCTCCTGGGGCCTGTGGCTGCTACTGGCGGGCTTTGCCTTCACCTGCATCGGTTTTTCCGCGAGCTTCGGCATCGCCATGGGTGAGGCGCTGGCCAGTTGCCGTCACCAGATAGCGCTCGCCAGCGCCACCCTCTGTCTTGCCCAGATAACCGTGAGCGCCGGCTATATCTGGCTGATGGGGTGGCTTGGCTTTACCCCCAGCACGCTGCTTGCCTGTGCCCTGCTCGGCGCCGTGTTACTCTATCTGCTCTTTCGCGCCTTGGGACCGGCCTTCGACAGCCCCGCCCACGGCGCCCCGGTCATGGAGAATCCCTGAGCATGCGTCCCTTGATCGACCTCGATCTCAATTTGTTGGTGGTATTTCGGCTGTTGTTGCAAGAGCGCAGTGTCACCAAGGCTGCCAAGAAACTCAATGTTACGGCGCCCACCGTCAGCAAGGCGCTGGCGCGGCTGCGCGACTGGTTCGACGACCCGTTGTTCCTTCGCACTCAGCGGGGGCTGGAGCCCACCAATCTGTCGCTCACCCTGGAGGAAGAGCTCAAGGAGTGGTTCCAGCTATCGGGCAACATCGCCTCTCTCTGCGGCAATGCCATTCCGGCGGGGGCCGCGTTCAGGCTGGTGTTGGAGTCGCCCTTTTACATCAGCTTTCTCAATGATCTGCCCATGGTGATTTATGAAACCTATCGCAAATCGACCATCCGGATCATGAACTGGGACCATCACTCCCTCAACGACATCATCAATGGCGATGCCGATCTCGGCTTCTGTGCGAGGGAAACCCACCCCAGCTCGCTTGCCAGGGTCAATCGGCTGCCCTATTACATCGATCACGAGGTGTTGTTCGAAGACAGGCCCATGGTGTTTTTGCGCAAGGATCACCCGCTGCTGGCCCGCACCTGGAACCTCGACAACTTTCTCGCCTATCCCCATGTCAGCGTGGTGTGGGAGGCGAGCGATGCCTGGGCGCTCGACAGTCTGCTGGATGATGAGGGGCTTAGCCGGCAGGTGCCGATCCGGGTCTCCAGCTTCGAGCAGGCGCTGCATATCGCAGCCCAGTCTGACCACGAACTGATCGCGGTGGTGCCCTCCTATTGCGCCAGCTATGCCCGCCAGCACCACAACAATCTCATCTCCTTGCCGTTGCCGCTGGATGAAGCCCTCTATCGGCAACTCGACATCGCCTTCATCCTGCTCTGGCACAAGCGCAACAACCACAACACCAAGGTGCTGTGGCTGCGCGACGAGATCAAACGCCTCTACCACCAGCATATCGGGGCCGCTGGCGCGGGTTAACCCTGGTCAGCACCTCGCAGGGCCAGAAAAACGGCTATAAGCATAGGAATGGGCAAGGCGGGGTCATGGATGATGAGAGTCGGGATATGGCTGTTATGGCTGCTCTGCGCGCCGGCCTGGGCACAGGGCTGGCACCTGCAGGCGGGGGAGGCGGGCATACTGCTTTGGAGCCGGGCCCATCCTCCCGGCGCCTTTCAGACTTTGCGCCTGGAGATGAACGTGGCTGCTCCGCCGTCGGCGCTGCTGGCCGTGCTGCGTGATACCGCCCGCCATCAGGAGTGGCTGCCCCAGAGCCTGGAGGTAAGAGTTCTGGCCAAGCCGGCACCCGATGAAGATCTGGTCTATACCCGGCTCTCTGCGCCCTGGCCGGTACAGGAGCGGGAGCTTATCACCCACTCCCGCCTGCAACGCCTACCAAATTGTGCTCTGGTGCTGACGGTATGGGCCGCCCCTGATGCTCTGCCGCCTTATCCCGGTCGGGTGCGGATCCGCACCAGTGAAGGACGCTGGGAGGCGGTGCCGCAACTCAACGGCACCACCCTGATACGCCTCGAAACCTATACCAACCCGGGTGACAACCTGCCTGGTTGGCTCATCAACCCCATCGCAGCCCAGGCCGCGCTGGACAGTTTTCGGGCCATCCGCCGTCTGATGGAGGCCATCCCGCCCGAACCTTGCCCTTGCGCCCGCATGCGGCAGGGGCGTCAGGTTGGGCTGTGCGGCAGCCATCCATGAACCCCGTTGGAGCAGGGGAGTGATTGAGCCACCTGCGCCGTGAAATGCTGCTGTCAAGGAGTGAGCCGGATCCCCGCCGTCAACGCAAATGCGGCCAGGATCCGGTGTCGGATCCGTTGGTTTATGGCATAATCAGCCACCGGTGAGCGCAAGTTCCGCCATGTGCGGGGGTTGTGAGGTTAAAATCATCGGCGGTAAGGACTTTTTCCTTTGACTATCAGTTGTTGGACCTATAATATTCGCGCCCTATGCAAAAGGTGAAGTTGCCCGTAAAGGTTGATCCAGTCCGTAGTGCCTCGAAGCTGCTCGATTATGTCGGGATAGTGGAAAAGTCGCAGATGCCCAGGCTGGAGGAATCAACCGCAGGCTTGCAGAGTGATATCGATGTATCGCTGCACTTTGGCAAAGATGTCCAGAAGTTGACCGTTATGAAAGGCACTGCCCATGCCAAGGTTGACCTGGTTTGCCAGCGTTGTGGAGAAACATTCGAGCATCTCTGTGAAGCTGAATTTATCTACACTCCGCTGTTCGAGAGAACAAACGAGGAAGAACTGCCGGAAGCTTATGAGCCCATTGAGTTGGACGAAAACGGCGAGATGGATCTTCATCAAATCCTGGAGGATGAACTCATCCTTTCGTTGCCGCAGGTGGCCATGCATCCCATGGATGCTTGCCCGCGCGGTAACATGGAGATGACCTGGGGTGAAATCGAACCTGCTGATGAGCGGCCGAATCCCTTTGCAGTTCTTGAAGAGCTTAAACGTAAGTGAATTTAGGAGTTAGCCTACAATGGCCGTACAACAGAACCGTAAAACCCGTGCCAAGCGTGGCATGCGTCGTTCCCACGATGCGCTGACCACCGCTGCCCTGACTGTTGATCAGACCAGTGGCGAAATCCATCGTCGTCACCACGTGACTGCCGATGGTTTCTACCGCGGTAAAAAGGTAATCGCTTAAGGATTGCCTTTGTCTACGCAAACTGTCGCGCTAGACATCATGGGGGGAGATATTGGCCCCTCGGAAACAGTGCCTGCCGCCGTGCAGGCACTGTCTCTTTTACCCCAGTTAAAACTGATCCTGGTCGGTGACCAACACCAGACCACCCCTCTTTTGCAGCAACATGGCTTGCTGAATCATCCCCGCGTTCGTTTCGTGCATGCATCCCAGGTGGTTGGCATGGGCGACAAACCGATCGTGGCGCTGCGCACCCTGAAAGACTCCTCCATGCGGGTCGTCCTCAATCTGGTGAAGGCCGGCGAGGCCGATGCCTGCGTCAGCGCCGGCAATACCGGTGCGCTGATGGCCATGGCCAAGTGCGTGCTCAAATCCCTGCCCGGGGTCGACCGACCCGCTCTCATCAAGGCGTTGCCCACCCTTTCCGGCAAACGTACCGTGATGCTGGATCTTGGCGCGAACGTCAGCTGCGATGCCGATACCCTGCTGCAATTTGCGGTGATGGGCGCCGTGGTGGCTGAAAAGGTGGAGGGCATTGCCGCTCCCAGGGTGGCCCTGCTCAACGTGGGGGAGGAGGAGATCAAGGGCAACGATCTGGTGCGCCACAGTGCCGAGTTGCTGCGCCAGTGCCAGGCGCTCAACTTCGTCGGTTTTGTTGAAGGGGACCGGATCTTCAGCGGTGAGTGCGACGTGATCGTCTGCGACGGTTTTGTTGGCAACGTGGCCCTCAAGACGGCGGAAGGGGTCGTGCGGATGATGGCCCAACTGGCCGGATATCCCCGCAAAAAACGCAGTTTTCTTGGTCGTATCGCCGGATTTATGTTCAAACGGCGTTTTTCTTACCTGAACCCCGACCAGTATAACGGTGCAAGTCTGTTAGGATTGCGCGGCATTGTGGTAAAAAGCCACGGGCGGGCCGAACGGCGCGCCCTGTGTAACGCGATCCTGCTGGCCGCGCAAGAGGCCAAGCATCAACTTCCATTGCAAATAGCAGATCGCCTTGAATCTGTCTTTTCCGACAGGGATCTATAAGAACTCTATGCATAGCAAAATTTTGGGTACTGGCAGTTATCTGCCGAACTCGGTACGTACCAATGCCGATCTCGAACAGATGGTGGAAACCAGCGACGAGTGGATTGTGGAGCGTACCGGGATCCGTGAACGTCGCATTGCCGGTGCCGATGAAACCGTCGCCACCCTGTCTCACCAGGCCGCTCTGCGCGCCCTGGACGCGGCGGGCCTGACCGCCGCCGATCTCGACATGATAGTGCTGGCCACCACCAGTGCCGAGAACGCCTTCCCGGCCGCCGCCTGTGAATTGCAGGGCCTGCTCGGGGTGCAAGGGATCCCGGCTTTTGATGTGGCCGCCGCCTGCGCTGGCTTTACCTACGCGCTCTCCATTGCCGATCAGTTCGTCAAATCCGGTGCCGCCCGCCACGTACTGGTGGTCGGGGCCGATGTGCTGTCACGCATGTGCGATCCGCAAGATCGCGGCACTATCATCATTTTTGGTGACGGGGCAGGGGCCGTGGTGATCGGTGCCAGCGAAACGCCGGGCATTCTCTCCACCCATCTGCATGCGGATGGCCGTTACGGCGATCTGCTCAAGCTGCCGCAGCCGCGTCGCGGTATGCCGGGGGCCGAACTTGAAGCCTACATGTACATGAAGGGCAACGATGTGTTCAAGGTGGCGGTCACCCGTTTGAGCGAGATCGTCACCGAGACCCTGGCCGCCGCCGGCATCGCACCGAGCGAGCTGGACTGGCTGGTGCCTCATCAGGCCAACTTCCGCATCATCAGCGCCACCGCCAAGAAGCTTGGCATGGGGCTGGACAAGGTGGTGCTGACCCTCGACAAGCACGGCAACACCTCTGCCGCCTCCGTGCCCATCGCCTTCGATGAAGGGGTGCGTGACGGCCGGATCAAACCGGGCCAGCTGGTATTGCTGGAGGCCTTCGGCGGTGGTTTTGCCTGGGGCTCGGCGCTGGTTCGCCTCTGATCGTGGTCGGGATGAGCAATCTGGCTCATCCTGCCGCTCTCATTTTTGTCTTATCTAAAGGAATCAATGATGACCCAATTTGCCATTGCCTTCCCGGGACAGGGCTCCCAAACCGTCGGCATGCTGGCCGAGCTGGCCGAACAACATGCCGTGATCAAGGAGACCTTCGCCGAGGCGAGCCAGGTGCTGGGTTATGACCTGTTTGCCCTGGTGATGGATGGTCCGGCCGACGATCTGAACAAGACCTGGCGCACCCAGCCCGCCTTGCTGACAGCCTCTGTCGCGCTGTGGCGTCTGTGGCAACAGCAGGGGGGAACAACCCCCGCCGTGATGGCTGGCCACAGCCTGGGTGAGTACTCCGCCCTGGTGTGCAGCGGTGCACTGGCCTTTACCGATGCGGTCAAACTGGTCGAGCTGCGTGGTCTGGCCATGCAGGAAGCCGTGCCGGAAGGCACCGGTGCCATGGCCGCCATCATCGGGCTGGACAATGACGCCATCGCTGCCAACTGCGAAAAAGCGGCACAAGGACAGGTGGTCTCCCCGGTCAACTTCAACTCTCCGGGCCAGGTGGTCATCGCCGGCCACAAAGAGGCTGTCGAGCGTGCCAACGTGCTGATGAAAGAGTCCGGCGCCAAGCGTGCGCTGCCGCTGCCGGTCTCCGTGCCTTCTCACTGTGCCCTGATGAAACCTGCCGCAGAAAAATTGGCAGCTGCGCTGGACGGGATCGAGATCAAGGTTCCTGCCATCGCTGTCATCAATAATGTCGACGTATCCTGTGAACAGGATCCGGCCGCCATCAAACAGGCTCTGGTGCGTCAGCTGTTCAGCCCGGTTCGTTGGACCGAGACTGTCGAGCGGATGGCCAATGAGGGGGTTACCCTCGAGATCGAGATGGGACCGGGCAAGGTATTGACCGGGCTCGCCAAGCGCATCGACAAGCGCGTGGAAGGTATTCATGCCAACGATGCAGCCTCTTTCGAGCAGGCGCTGGCCCAGATCAAGTAAACAGGAGCAAGTAATGAGCTTTACCGATAAGGTTGTGTTGGTGACCGGTGCCAGTCGTGGCATCGGCCGTGCAATTGCCGAAACTTTTGCGGCCCGTGGCGCCAAGGTAGTCGGCACGGCGACCAGCGAGAGCGGCGCCGAGGCGATCAGCGCCTATCTGGGTGAACAGGGTTGCGGCATGGCACTGAACGTGACCAGCCAGGAATCCATCGAAGCCGTCTTCGCCGCCATCAAGGTGCGTTTTGGCGACATCGACATCCTGATCAACAACGCCGGTATCACCCGTGACAACCTGCTGATGCGGATGAAGGACGATGAGTGGAACGAGATCATCGACACCAACCTCACTTCCCTGTATCGACTGAGCAAACCGGTGCTGCGCGCCATGATGAAGAAGCGCAATGGCCGCATCATCAGCATCGGCTCCGTGGTAGGAACCATGGGCAATGCCGGTCAGGTCAACTATGCGGCCGCCAAGGCGGGGCTGGTTGGTTTTACCAAGTCGCTGGCTCGTGAAGTGGCCTCCCGCGGCATTACCGTGAACGCGGTTGCCCCCGGTTTCATCGAGACCGATATGACCAAGGCGCTCAATGAAGAGCAGCGTGCCGGCATCATGAGCCAGGTGCCTGCCGCTCGTCTGGGCGACCCGAAAGAAATTGCCGCTGCTGTGGTATTCTTGGCATCGGATGATGCCGCCTACATCACTGGCGAAACCCTGCATGTTAATGGCGGGATGTACATGGTGTAATCAATTTGTCGTGAGATCTGTTCAAATTTGCGATAGTACGCCGAAGTTTGGCGAATTTCGTGGTTTGACCAGCGGCAAGCCACTTGCAAACTCACGTCAATTGAATAAACTACCCCAACCAGACGCAATAGCGTATTTTTAAAGGAAAATTCAGGTCATGAGCAACATCGAAGAACGCGTAAAGAAAATCATCATCGAACAACTGGGTGTTAAAGAAGAAGACGTTAAGAACGCTGCCTCCTTCGTCGACGACCTGGGCGCTGACTCTTTGGATACCGTTGAACTGGTAATGGCGCTGGAAGAAGAATTCGATACCGAAATTCCTGATGAAGAAGCCGAGAAGATCACAACTGTTCAAGCGGCTATCGACTACATCACCGCTAATCAGGAATAAGTTCCTGTTCTGAAAGAAGCGGCCCAAGGGCCGCTTCTTTTATGTTTACCCCTTTTCAAAACACCTCTCGGAGACTACCTCAGTGTCAAAACGCAGAGTCGTGGTGACCGGCTTGGGGATGCTTTCCCCGGTAGGCAACACTGCCGAATCCAGCTGGCAAGCCCTGCTCAACGGGCAGAGCGGCATTTCTCCCATCGAACACTTTGATGCCAGCGAGTTTGCGACCCGTTTCGCAGGCCAGGTCAAGGATTTCGATCCCGAGCAGTACGGTATCAACCGCAAAGAAGCTCGCAAGATGGATCTCTTCATTCAGTACGGTATCGCCGCAGGCATACAGGCGCTGGATGATGCCGGTCTCGTCATCAACGAGGCAAATGCCGAGCGCGTCGGTGTGGCGATCGGTTCCGGTATCGGCGGCCTGGGTCTGATTGAACAGAACCACAGCAGCCTGGTCAACGGCGGCCCCCGCAAGCTGAGCCCCTTCTTCGTGCCGTCCACCATCATCAATATGGTGTCCGGTCATCTCTCCATCATGAAGGGTCTGCAAGGGCCGAACATCGCCGTGACCACCGCCTGTACCACAGGTACCCATGCCATCGGCATGGCCGGCCGGATGATCGCCTACGGTGATGCGGATGTGATGGTGGCCGGCGGCGCCGAGAAAGCCTCCACCCCGATGGGGATGGGTGGTTTTGCGGCGGCCAAGGCGCTCTCCAACCGCAACGACGAGCCCACCAAGGCCAGCCGTCCGTGGGATAAAGATCGCGACGGTTTCGTGCTGGGTGATGGCGCCGGGGTGCTGGTGCTGGAAGAGTACGAACATGCCAAGGCCCGCGGTGCCAAGATCTACGCCGAGCTGGTCGGTTTTGGCATGAGTGGCGATGCCTACCACATGACGGCGCCTCCCGCTGACGGCAACGGTGGCGCCCGCGCCATGCAAAATGCCATCAAGGATGCCGGCATCGCTCCCGAGCAGGTGGGTTACATCAACGCCCACGGCACGTCCACCCCCCTGGGTGACGTGGCCGAACTGCGCGGCATGAAAGCGGTGTTTGGCGAGCATGCCAAATCCCTGATGATCAGCTCCACCAAGTCGATGACCGGTCACCTGCTGGGTGCCGCCGGCGCCATCGAGGCGATCATCACGGTACTGGCGCTGCGCGATCAGATGGCGCCGCCCACCATCAACCTGGACAACCCGGATGATGAGTGCGATCTGGACCTGGTGCCTCATGTTGCCAAGGCTGGCGACTTCGAATATGCCCTCTCCAATTCCTTCGGTTTTGGTGGCACCAATGGCTCACTGATCTTCAAACGCGTATAATTCGCCCTGGGCGGATAGTATGGGCCCGATACGACAGTATCGGGCCTTTTTTATCGGAGGGATCCTTTTGCTGATCAATGGAATACCGACAGACAGCGTTTCCGCCATGGATCGTGGCCTGGCATATGGCGATGGTCATTTCACCACCTTGCTGGTCAAGGATGGTCACCCCGTCTGGTGGCCGGCTCACCTGGCACGGCTGCAGCAAGCGAGCGCCAGACTCGGCCTTGCCGAGCTGGACTGGCAACAGCTTGGTGATGAGGTCGCCGGGATGGCTCGCGACCAGACGCTGGCGGTGATGAAGGTGATGCTGACCCGAGGCAGTGGTGGTCGGGGGTATGATGGCACTGCCTGCCATGCGCCGACCCGGATCCTGTCGCTGGCCGCTTACCCGGCTCACTATCCGGCGTGGCAGCAAACCGGCATTCCCCTGCTGGTGTGTCAACAACGGCTGGGGGATGCCCCCATGCTGGCGGGCCTCAAGACCCTCAACCGGCTGGAGCAGGTGCTGCTGAAAAGCGAACTTGCGGCGCGTTCGGGAGTCGAAGGTATAGTCTTGAACAGCCGGGGATTTCTGGTAGAAGGGGTCAGTGCCAATCTGTTTTGGCGCCGTGGCAGAACGGTATTCACGCCGGATCTAACCCACTGCGGCATAGACGGCATCATGCGGCGCCATGTGATGGCGATGCTAAAACAGATGAGCATTGAACTGCGTGTCGTGGAGGCTCCGCTGGAGTCACTGTGGCAGGCCGAAGAGGTATGGCTGACCAATACCCTGATGGGCATAGTGCCGGTGACCGGCATCGGGGAGACCCAATATGCCAGTCCGGTATTGATCCGCCGCTTACAGGAGCGTTTGGTCATTGAAGTTTAATCGGCTTTACACCCTGCTCGCGGGCGCGGCGCTGACAGTCGCCGTGGCCGGGGGCTATGTACATTACAAATGGCAGCAGGTGGAGACGCTCACCAACAAGGGGCCGACCCGCCTCTTTACCGTCGAGAAGGGGGCCCATGCGGCGCGCCTGATCGCCGAACTGGGGGAGGGGGAAACCAGCCCCTGGGCGGTGCGGCTCTGGCTGCGCGGTCACCCCGAGCTGGTTGCCATCAAATCCGGCACTTATGAAATCAAGGAAGGGGCTCCGCTCAAGGAGACTCTCTCCCTGTTCGCCTCCGGCAAGGAGTTCCACTTCAGCCTGACCTTCGTCGAAGGATCCCGTTTTGAGGATTGGCTGAAGCAGCTGGCCAGCGCCCCTTATCTGGAGCGCTTGACGGTGGAGCAGAGCGAGGCGGATCTGGCCCAGGAGCTTGGCATCGACAACGGCAAGCTGGAGGGGTGGTTCCTGCCGGAGACTTACGCCTATACCACCCATGCCAGCGATATTTCCATCCTGCGCCGTGCCTATCAGGACATGCGGGCCTTCTTGCAACAGAGCTGGGATAAGCGCCAGGCCAATCTGCCTTACAAGACCCCTTACGAGGCGCTGATCATGGCCTCGATCATCGAGAAAGAGACCGGTCAGCCGGAAGAGCGGGCCCAGATTGCCTCGGTATTCGTCAATCGCCTGCGCCTTGGCATGAAGCTGCAGACCGATCCCACCGTCATCTACGGGGTGAAGGACAGGTATGATGGCAACATCCGCCGCAGCGACCTGACCGACGTGAACCCCTACAATACCTATGTGATCGACGGCTTGCCGCCCACGCCCATCGCCATGCCGGGCAAGGCTTCCATCGAGGCGGCGCTCAACCCCAAATCGACCGACTACCTCTATTTTGTCGCCAAAGGGGGCGGTGCCCACTACTTCTCCAAGACCCTCGATGAACACAATCGGGCGGTCCGCGAATACATATTGAAGAAACCCTAATGTCTAAATTTATCGTGATTGAAGGACTGGAAGGAGCAGGGAAGAGCTCCGCGGTACGTTATGTGGCCGACTATCTGCATGGCCACGGCGTGGCGCGGATCGAGTGTACCCGTGAACCGGGCGGTACCCCGCTGGCCGAGCGGATGCGAGCCATCGTCAAGGAGGTGCACGACGAGCGCCTCACCATCGAAGCCGAACTGTTGCTGATGTACGCCTCCCGGGTCCAGCTGGTCGAAACCCGCATCAAGCCGGCCCTGGCCGACGGCATCTGGGTGGTGGGCGATCGCCACGATCTTTCGTCCCAGGCCTATCAGGGCGGTGGCCGCGGCATCGATGCCAATCTCATCGGCGCCATCAAACGGGCCGTGCTCGGTGACTTCAAACCGGATCTGACGCTCTATCTCGACATCGATCCCGCCATCGGCCTGCAGCGGGCCCGCCACCGCGGTGAGCTGGACCGGATCGAGCTCGAGCAACTCAGCTTCTTCGAGCGTACCCGCCAGCGCTATCTGGAATTGGCTGCCGCCGATGAGTCAATCAAGGTGATCGATGCCGGCCAAGCGCCGGAGCAGGTCAAGGCGGCCATCGAGGCTGCATTGGCCCACTACCTGAAAGATGAGCCCTCATGTATCCCTGGTTGATCCCGGACTGGCATGCCTTGAGCCAGACCGCTGCGGCCGGTCGACTCGGTCACGCCTGGTTGCTGCTCGGCGATCCCGGTCTTGGCAAGGAGCAGCTTGCGGAACAATTGGCGCGCTTGCACCTTTGCCATCGGCCCGAACGGGGTGAGCCTTGTGGTCAATGTCACTCCTGCCAGCTGTTTGAGAAGGGCCATCATCCGGATCTCGGCACCCTGACGACGGAGAGCAAGACCATCGGGGTCGAGGCCATTCGCGAGATCTGTTCGCGCCTGCAGAATTCGGCCCAGCTTGGTCGCGGCAAGGTGGTGATCATCCCGGATGCGGAGCGCATGACGGAGTCGGCCGCCAACGCCCTGCTCAAAACCCTGGAAGAGCCTGCCGGCGACAGCTTGCTGCTGCTGATCGCCTCCCAGGTTTCCCGCCTGCTGCCGACCATTCTCAGTCGCTGTCACAAACATGTCTGCCAGTTGCCTGCCGAGGGTGAGACGGTGCGCTGGCTGGCCGAGCAGGGTCATCAGGCCACGCTGGCCCAGGTACGGATCTGCCAGGGGGCGCCGCTGCGGGTGCTGCGCTATATCGAAGAGCAGCAAGACAGTGCCCGCCGGGATCTGCTGGAGAGTTTTCTTGCGCTGGCACAGACGCCGACCCGGGCCAACCACGTGTGCGGTCTGCTGGCGAGCGATACCCAGGTCAGGCTGCACTGGCTGCAGCTGTTCTTGTGCGATGCCCTCAAGACGCAGGCCGGTTGTGGCCATCATCAGCTGGCGATGCCGGACCTGACGGCGCTCAGCCTGCAGCTGGCCGAGCTTCATTCCAGCGAGAAACTGCTGGAGGCGGAGCAACAGCTGGTCGAGCTGAAGATGGCCTGCCAGCCGGGACAGCTCTCCAATCCCACCATCCATCTGATGAACTGGCTGACTCGCTGGTTATAAATCTAGCTACAAAGGTTTTATATGTTACTCGTTGATTCCCATTGTCATCTCGATCGCCTGAGCTATGGCAGCAAGCAGACCAATATGGCCGATGTGCTGGCCAAGGCCGCCGAGCAGGACGTGGGATATTTTCTGTGCGTGAGCGTCACCCAGGCACAGTTCCCGACCATGCTGGAAGCGATCGCCCCTTATCCTCAGGTGTTTGCCTCCTGTGGTGTGCACCCTCTCAACCAGGAACCCGGCGTCGATGCCGCCTTGTTGCTAACCCAGGCGGCAGATGAAAGGGTGGTGGCCATTGGTGAGACCGGGCTCGATTACTTCTATTCGCCGGAGAACAAGGAAGTACAGCAGGCCTCCTTCCGCGAGCATATCCGGGTGGCCCGCGCCCTGAACAAGCCACTCATCATCCATACCCGTGATGCCCAGCAGGATACCCTGCAGATCATGCGCGAAGAGGGGGCCGAGCAGGTCGGCGGGGTGTTGCACTGCTTCACCGAGTCGCTCGAGATGGCGGAGGCGGCCATGGCGATGGGTTTTTATATCTCCATCTCCGGCATAGCTACTTTCAAAAATGCGGCTGCTCTGCAGGCGGTGGTCAAGGCGCTGCCGCTGGAGCGGTTGCTGGTTGAAACCGACTCACCTTATCTGGCGCCGGTTCCGCACCGGGGCAGGGAGAACGAGCCGGCCTTCGTGCGCGACGTGGCCCAGTTCATCGCGGATCTGCGGCAAATACCGCTGGCCGAATTGGCGCAAGCGACCAGTCACAACTTCTTCGAGTTGTTCAAGTTGGCAAAGCGATAACAAACAACGCCCCGCATAGCGGGGCGTTTTACTATAACAATCAGCGATCATGGCCCATCCAAAAACGATCACGCCAGGTCGTTATCTCTCACTCGGTGTCGTGGATGTTGATGAGATCAAATCCCCAACCCTGATAAAACGGAGCAGGGATCAGAGGGAGCTTGAGGAATAAAATGAGGGGGGCTGAAATAGGTTAAAAGCACTCTTCATAAGTATCGATAATATTCATTATCGATACTTGATAGATCTGCAAGATCCTGTAAGATCCAACGAAACTCCGCATTAAATCATAGAGTTAAGTGAACTACCCAGATATCCAGGCTCAAACTCAACAGGCTTTGCAGAGTGTCTTCGATCCTCAACTGAACAGCCGGGCCAGACGCTTCCTGCGCAGCGCCAAAGCCGACTCCACCCTCAATGCCTATCAGGCCGATACCCGCATCTTCGTGTTCTGGTGTCAGCTGCATGGGCTCGATCCGCTGCAAACTACCCATCATCACATCATGAACTTCCTGGCAGATCAGGCTGACGGCATCCTGGCGGACTGGGTCTGGCTGGACAAGGAAGAAGGGAGGGGGGAGCTGCGTAACGGTGAACCCCGTAAACCGGCCACCCTGGTAAGACGGCTCGCCGGCATTCGTTATGCCTTCAAGCAGAAGGGGATCCACCCCATGCCGACCGAGCACGCAGAGATAAAGGAGATGATGCGGGGCATAGTGCGGCTCGGTGACAACCGCAAACGCAAAACGGGGGCGCTGACCCTGAAACCACTGGCCTGTGTGCTCGATGAGATCGACACCGGCAATCTGGCAGGGCTGCGGGATTACACCCTGTTGTTGCTGATGTTCAGCGGCGCCTTGCGACGCTCGGAGGCCGCAAGAATTGAGGTGGATGATCTCGACTTTGTAGGGCAGGGGATCCGTCTTCGGCTCAAACCCAGTAAACATCAACTGCATGAAACGGAGATCGCCCTGGTGCCCGGCAAACAATATTGTCCGGTGTCGGCACTGGCGCGCTGGCTCAAACAGAGCAGGATCAGCGAGGGCGCCCTGTTTCGCCGCATGAATCGCTGGGGTCAGCTCATGCAGGAGCCGCTCGGTCCGCAGGGTATCAATCTGATGATCAAGCGGCGTACCGGTCAAGCCATCGACGATCTCCAGGTCAGTGGCCACAGTCTGCGCCGAGGTTTTATCACCTCGGCGGTCACTGCCGGCAAACCGATGAACAAAATCATCGAGGTCACCCGTCACAAGGACATCCGCACCTTGCAGGAGTATTTCGACGATGCCCACAAGTTCTCGGATCACGCCCTGGATGGCTTGCTGTAAGCTAACCGCGTCACTCACATTTTTATGTTAAATGATATCTTGTTGATCCAATGATATATTTGCAGCGCACTGAACTCACCCCATCAAGAGGGGAGAGTCAGGCTCCTCACATTCGTCAGCGAATGGTGACGAATCGATGAGAGATAACAGGCGATAAGAATCAAAGTTGCAAGGTGATATGAGCCAGGAAATGAAAGTGAGCAGTGCGCAAGACAACGCCGAGCGCCAGCGCCAGCACGTGAAACGCAAACAGGAAACGCACAGCCGATTGCAATGCTGGATCAGCAATCGCCACGCCGAACGGTTGGCCATGCTGGGGTTGCAGCTCGAAGACAGCCAGGCCTCTCTCATCGAGCAAGCCATCGATCTGCTCTATCAACATGAGCTGGAACAGAAGCAAACCGCGCCGCATGTCGAAGTGCCAGAGCCGGCAGAGGTGCTCGAGTAAACGCACCGGCGGCATGATGTTTCATTGCTAGATGCGAACTGCGAGCATAAAAAAAGCCAGGTACGAATTCCTTGTACCTGGCATAGGGGAATTGGCTCCTTGCAGAGCCGTGCGCTAACTGGTGTTCGGATAGCCTTAAGCTTAGACAAGGCTCAAGGCTTTTCAAGATCCACGCAAAAGTTCAACCGGAGTGTGGGTTTTCCGGCTCCAACAACTCTCGTTACACAAACAGATTGTTGTCACGCACCAGCTCGCGGGGCAGGGCATTCTTGACCCGGCTGCCCACCCATTTCCCCATGCCCAGGGTATGACCCTGATAGCGGACGATCACCTCGCCAGTGCCGGCGGCTTGCTCCGGCCACACATCCCGCCCCATCATGAACTCCCGCGCATCAGCAATGCCGAGCTCGACGAATCCCTTGCTCGCACCATCGCCATAGGCTAGCGCCCACTCATGGGTCAGCCGATACCCCTTCTTGAAGGTCTCCGCCAGTTTCAGCCCGATGCGATCGAAGCGCAGCTTGCCCTGTACCTGTTCGAACCGCTGGGGGAAGAGCCAGATCTCCTCGCTGCGGCCAAACAGATTTCCCTGCGGTACGACCCCGAAAGCGGCTTCTATCTCGCGCAGCATGGGCTCGGACTCTTTGGCCGGCAGCGGCAAGAAGGGGAATTTGCCGAGCTTGCCCGGTTTGAACATGGTGTTGGGCACGGAGTAATGCTTGCGCAATCTGGCAACGAAAAAGCCTTCACTGTCGAAGATTTGGGGCCAAACGTGCAGGTATCCTTCCGGCGTGCAGGCCTGCTCTGCAGCGGGGAAGAGATCGGCCAGCGAGTCAAAGCTGAACGCAGCGCCGAACTTGTCCAGCAGTGACTGACAGACCGCCTGGTTCTCCTGCAGACTCAAGGTACAGGTGGAGTAGACCAGCACGCCGCCCGGTTTGAGGGCATGAAAGGCACTCTCCAGCAACCCCTGCTGCACCGCTGCGATCTCGTCGATGCTCTCGATGCTCCAGTTGCGCAAGGCATCTTCATCCTTGCGCACCGAGCCCTCGCCGGAGCAGGGGGCGTCGAGCAGGATGGCATCGAAGGTTTCTGGCAACCACTGGCCGAAGACCTTGGCATCAAAATGGGTCATGCCTACGTTGGTCACGCCGCAGCGCTGCAGATTGGCGCTGAGCACCTTGAGCCGGCTGCTGGAGTACTCGTTGGCAACCAGCATGCCCTGGTTGTTCATCAAGGCCGCGATCTGGGTGGTCTTGGAGCCGGGGGCCGCCGCCGCGTCCAGCAGCATGCCGTCGCGCCGGGTCTGCTCGCAGGCAAACAGGGCGGTGACCGGCAGCATGGAGCTCGCTTCCTGAATGTAGAAGAGACCGCTCAAATGCTCGGCGGTGTTGCCAAGAGGCACGCTCTCGTCTTCACGGCTGAGCCAGAAGCCTGTGTCGCACCAGGGAACGGGATCGAGCTGCCAACCGAGCGGTTGCATACGCGCTACAAATGCCGCCACAGATATCTTCAGGGTGTTGACCCGGATGCTGCGCCGCAGCGGTCGTCGACAACTGGCCACGAACTCATCCATGGAGAGGTGCGCCGGCATGATGGCCGCGATATGGCGCAAGAAGTGATCGGGAAGATAGGTGTTGTCGTGCACGGTGCAGTCTCGTTGACCGAAAAAGAGGGGCGACATCTTATCACAAGGGTAGGAATATTCTGAAAGCGTGGCGGGTAAAAACAAGCCCGGCACAGTGCCGGGCTTAAGTGAGCTTGGGTGAGGGGAGAGATCAGGGCTGGATGCGGGGGCTCCACTCCTGCCACTCTTTCTCAGCTTTGGCATACAGCGGGTAGCTATGACCGGCCTTGACGGTCGGCCCCATCTCTTTCTCCGGAGTGTTGAAGGCGATGCCGCCCGCCAGCAGGCTCTGCACCGTCTCCACCTCGATGGTGCCGCCGGTCAGGCCGATATCTGCCTTGACCCCGGATACGTTCCAGAAGCGGGAGTTGGCCCGCACCAGATGGGCGTACTCCTGCTCCACGTTGACGTCGATCAGCACCTCGCTGCCATCGCGGGCCAGCGCCACCTTGGTCACGCTGCCCACCACCATCTTGCGAAACAGCAATGGGCTGCCGACGCTCAAGCCATTGACCGACGCACTCTTGAGGGTGAGTGCCAGGCCGGCCGGGCCGCTTTGGCTCAGGGGGAAGCGATCCTTGCCTGCGCCTTGACCGGGCTGCGCCTCCACAAAGGCGCCCTTGATCAGGGTATCGAGGTGGGCCACGCCGCCCAGCCCCAGCTTGGCCTGCACCAGGGTAAAGCGGGCACCAGACTGCAGGAAGCGCGCGGCATACTGGCCATCCAGCTCGGCCTTGAAGATCACCTGGCCCAGGGTCGGCTCCAGCTCAATCTGTTCAATCTTGCCGATGTCGACCCCGCGGTAGCGGATCGGGCTGCCGACCCCGAGTCCCGGGTTGCTGTCGGCCACCAGAGAGAGGGTCCGTACCTTGGCCTTGGCCTGCTCCTTGCTGTCAAACAGCTGGTGACTGCTGCGACCCGTACCGAGCCGATCGAATTCGATGGCGCCGCGCAGCAGGGTGGCGAGGTTCCCCACCTTGACCTGCACGCCATCCACCCGCACCCGGGTATCCAGCGCCGGCTTTTTCCAGAATTGCGGCTGCTGCTCCAGCAGGGGGGCATAGACACCGGCGATCTCGAGTTCGATCTCTACCCCCTCCTTGGCGGCGTGCAACGCGTTGACCTTGCCGGCCTCGAGCCCCAGATAGAGCACGGGGGAGCCGATGCCGATACCGTCAGCCTGCTCCGCCTTCAACACCCAGCGCCGGGGCTTGGCATCCCGGGTGCCGAGCAGGGCCAGCTCCCGGCTGGGATAGAGCCGGTTGACCCGCTCGCCAGAGGGGTCCTGCACCAGCTTGATGCCGCCGCCAATCCAGGCGCTGGCCGGGCTGGTTTCCACCTTGATGCCGCTCAAGTCGGCATCGATCTGCAGCGGCGCCGCCCGATAGAAACGGGCCCGGTTGAGCAGATGCTGATACTGGCTCTGCACGACCAGAGCCACGCTGGCGTTGCCACCGCCATCCAGGGTGAGCTGGCTGATCTGGCCCACCTGCAAGCCCTTGTACCAGAGTGGCGCCCCTTCGTTGAGGCCGGCCAGATCGTCGGCCTGCAGCACCAGCTTGATGCCGCCCGGTTGTTCTTTGCTGCTCAGCGTCATGGCCTTGACCCGCTCGCCCGCCACATAGTCGAGGCGAATGGCCGGGCCCGCCAGCAGGCGATCCGCATGCTTGATGCCGCCGGCGCCTAGGGAGACGCTCTCCCACACCAGACGGCTGTTGCCGGTGATCCGAAACGCCTGCTCCGGGTTGATCAGTGCTGTCACCACCCGGCCCTTGGCGGTCAGGCGAATGGGGTCGATGCGGCCGATCTCGATACCTTCAAACAGGATCGGCATCCCCTCCTTGATAGGCAGATCCCCCGCCTGGATGGCGATCCGCTCACCGCGGGCCGCCTCGGCCAGGCCTTTGTAGAGGGTGAAGACCTGGCCTTTCTCCGGCTCCGGGGAGTCTTTGGGAGAGTCGAAGGCGATGCCGCCGCTCAGGATGGAGGTGAGGCTGCCGGCCTCCACATTGACCCCGGCCAGGCTGAAGGAGCCCTTGATGCCGCTGATGTTCCAGAAGCGGGTATCGGCCTTGATGAGGTGTTCAAAACGCGGCTCGATCACCAGATCCAGGAGCACGTTCTGGTTCTCTTCGCCAAGGCGGGTGTTGATGACGCTGCCCACCTCGATGCCGCGAAAATAGAGTTTGGCGCCGATGCCGACCGAGCCGAGCGAATCGGCAGTCAGGTGCAGCATCCGCCCCTGGGCCTGATACCCGGGGGGAGGGCCGTCCAGCGCGTCGAACTCCTCCTGCAGCGGGTTGTTGTCCCGCCCGGGCTGCAAGTTGATGTAGTTGCCGGAGACCAGGGTATCGAGGCCGGAGATCTCGGTGAGCGATGCCTTGGGGCTCACCAGCCAGAAGTCAGAGCCTTTGCGGATGAGCGGGCGAGCCCGGCTGTCAATCTTGGCCAGCACGGCTATCTTGCGGCCATCCTCGGCCAGCTCCAGCTCCTGCACCACCCCGATGGCGACCCCCTGATAGCGCACCTGGGTCTTGCCCGGCAGGATACCGTTGCCCTGGGCGAAGTTGATGCGGATCAGCTGGCCACTGCTGGCAAACTGCTGGTAGATGAAGCCTCCCGCCAGCAACAGGGCGATAAAGGGCAGCAACCAGACGGGTGACAACCAGCGACGCTTCTCAATGACGGGTTCAGCCCCGATCATACCGACTCCTTAATTGGCTCAGATAAAGACAAACAGTTTCAGGCATATGTGATGGCAGACCTAGCGGGCCGCCTTGTCCCACAGCAGGCGCGTATCCAGCATGCGGGCCGACATCATGGTCAGCACCACCACGCCGGCAAAGGCGGTGGCGCCGGGGCCGGCCCGCACGTTGAGCAGCACCCCGCGATCAACCAGGGCCACCATCAGCGAGATGACGAACAAGTCCAGCATGGACCAGCGACCGATGAAATCGATGATGCGATACATGATGAGCTGGCGTTTGCGCCGCACCGGCTTGGTTCGTTGCAACTGCCAGCAGATCCAGCCCAGCCCAAGGATCTTGCCCACCGGTACTATGATGCTGGCGGTGAGGACGATGGTGGCGATGCCAGACATCTTGCTGCGATAGAGCATCATGATACCGCTGAAGATGGTATCGGACTGCAACAATCCCTTGTTGTAGAAATGGGTGATGGGCAGCAGGTTGGCGGGCAGCAACATGAAGCTGGCCAGCGCCAGCAGCCCCCAGGACCAGGCCAGGGAGTGGGGAATGCGCACCTGCAGCCGGCTGTGACAACGAGGGCAGACGCTGCCCGCCTGATAGCGCACCAGCAGGCCGCAGGTGTGGCAGCGGCAGAGCCCCAGTTCACGGGCGCTGGTCTGGGACATGGTCCGGCTCCTCCAGCGGTACTCGCTCCCAGTAGGGGGCCGGGTCAAACAGGATCAGCAGGGTCAGGTTGAGCAACATCAGGATCCCCAGGCTCAACAGACCGCCGCCGAGGCGTACATCGGCGATGTCGATCAGCTTGAACAGGGCAACCAGCAGGCTGACGATATAAACCTCCAGCATGGCCCAGTGACGAAACACCTCCACCGCCTTCAGGGTCGGCGCCAGTATGTGCCAGCGTTTGGCGAGGCCCGAGGCCAGCGCAAAGATCCCGAGCAGCAAGCCCACCGGCGCCAGCACGGCGCACCAGAACACCAGCCCCGCCACCCAGATCTCGTGCTCGAGCAGCAGCACCATGATGCCCTTGAGCAGGTTGGCGTCCGAGTTGACGCCGGCCAGGCGCAGGTAGATCAGCGGTTCGAAGAAGGCGGACGGGAGCAACAGGAAGCCGGTGATGGTCAGCGCCATCAATTGGGAGGGGCGAAATGCATAGCGCCCGTACAGGTGCTGGTGACAGCGGGGACAGTGGGCGTGGCGCCTCAGCGGCAATAACTTGCGTTCGATCAGCAAGTCGCAAGCCGGGCAGACGATCACGGGATTGAGATCCGACATTACGATTCAACCTGTTGAAGGAATTGGTGAAATTTACCCTAAAACCCGCGTCCTGTCTTGCCTGGCGGGGGTATGCCACGAAAGTATGATTGACGTTAACGTAAACGTGATATTAGATAGTCTCACCAGACAAGTGAAAGGAGTCATGATGTCCAGCCTTACCCCCTCGGCAGGCCTGCGTTTTCGTACCGCCCTCGCCAACGAACGCCCCCTGCAGATCGTCGGCACCATCAATGCCTACATGGCACTGATGGCAGAGCGCAGCGGCTTTCAGGCCATTTATCTGTCAGGCGCCGGCGTTGCCAACGCCTCCTATGGCCTGCCGGATCTCGGCATGACCTCCCTCAACGACGTACTGATCGACGCCGAACGCATCACTGCCGCTACCCGTATACCGTTGCTGGTCGACATCGACACCGGCTGGGGCGGGGCATTCAACATCGCCCGCACCGTGCGCGTCTTCGAGCGGGCCGGGGTGGCCGCCGTGCACATGGAAGATCAGGTGGCCCAGAAGCGCTGTGGCCACCGGCCCAACAAGGCGGTGGTCTCGCAGGAGGAGATGTGTGATCGCATCAAGGCGGCGGTGGATGCCCGCGAGAATGGTGAGTTCGTCATCATGGCCCGCACTGACGCGCTGGCGGTGGAGGGGATTGGCCCGGCGCTGGAGCGCGCCGCCGCCTACGTGGCCGCCGGGGCCGACATGATCTTCGCCGAGGCGGTGACCGAGCTCGGTCAGTATGACCTGTTCAAGCAGGCGGCCGGGGTCCCCATTCTCGCCAACATGACCGAATTCGGCAAAACCGAGCTGTTCGACAAGGAGACACTCGCCGCCCACGGCGTCGACATGGTGCTCTATCCCTTGAGTGCCAGCCGGGCGGCTAATCAGGCGGCCCTCAACGTCTATCAGCACCTTCGCCAGGATGGCCATCAGCGGGCCGTCGTCGACACCATGCAGACCCGGGAGTCGCTCTACGACTTCCTCGGTTATCACCACTACGAGCAGACGCTGGATCGTCTGTTTACATCCAGGGACTAGGAGGAAAGGCAATGGGACAGCAAAAACCGTTGGGTGGCGCCGGCCTGCGTGGCCAGAGCGCAGGGGAGACCAGCATCTGCACCGTGGGCAAGAGCGGCACCGGGCTCACCTATCGCGGCTATGACATCCAGGAGCTGGCCGACGGCGCCCAGTTCGAAGAGGTCGCCTACCTGCTGCTCAAGGGCGAGCTGCCGGACGAACAGCAGCTCGAGGATTACAAGCGGACCCTGTGCAGCCTGCGCACCCTGCCTGCCGCCCTGCTGGAGGTGCTCGAGCGCATTCCCGCCGATGCCCACCCCATGGATGTGCTGCGCACCGGCTGCTCCATGCTCGGCGATCTGGAGCCGGAAGATGGCTTCGAACATGAGCACGAGGTGGCGGATCGGCTGCTGGCCGCCTTCCCGGGCATTCTCCTCTACTGGTACAAGTTCAGCCACGACGGGGTACGCATCCCCCTCGACACCGACGAGGAGTGCATCGGCGGCCACTTCCTGGCGCTGCTGCACCAGAAGGCGCCGAGCGAGCTGGAGCGCCGGGTGATGCACGTCTCCCTCATTCTCTACGCCGAGCATGAGTTCAACGCCTCCACCTTCGCGGCGCGGGTCTGCGCCTCGACGCTCTCTGACATGTTCTCCTGCGTCACCGCGGCCATCGGCACCCTGCGCGGCCCGCTGCACGGCGGCGCCAACGAGGCCGCCATGGCGATGATCGAACCCTGGCAGGATGAGGCCCAGGCGCGGCGCGAGCTGCTGGCCAAGCTGGCGGCCAAGGAGAAGATCATGGGCTTTGGCCACGCCGTCTATCGCACCTCGGATCCACGCAACGTCATCATCAAGGGTTGGTCGGCCAAGCTGGCCGAGGCAGTGGGCGATGACCGGCTCTACCGCGTCTCCTGCGAGGCGGAAAAGGTGATGTGGGAAGAAAAAGAGCTCTTTCCCAACGCCGACTTCTTCCACGCCAGCGCCTATCACTACATGGGGATCCCGACCAAGCTGTTCACCCCCATCTTCGTCTGCTCGCGGGTCACTGGCTGGTGCGCCCACGTGATGGAGCAGCGCGAACACAACCGGATCATCCGCCCGAGCGCCGATTACGTCGGCCCGGCGCCCCGGCATTTCGTCTCGCTGCAGCAGCGATAAACATGGGCAGCCCTGTCACTCCCTTGCCTCACCCGACCCCGGCAGCACCGGGGTCAATACGCGCAGGCAGGCGGGCAGGGCGCCGTTTCATCACCCTGTTTCATTCACAACAACGATAAGGAAGTCACGATGTCCGCCAACGTCGACGTCAACCACAGACCAGACCCCGATCAGGTGCTGGTCGATATTGCCGATTACGTCTGCAATCACCCCATTACCAGCCAGGCCGCCCTCGATACCGCCCGTTACTGCCTGATGGATACCCTGGGCTGTGGCCTCCTGGCCCTGCGTTTTCCCGAGTGCACCAAGCACCTTGGTCCCATCGTGCCGGGCACCGTCGTGCCCTTCGGCGCCCGGGTACCCGGCACCCAGCTCTGCCTCGACCCGGTCAAGGCGGCCTGGGATATCGGCGCCATCATCCGCTGGCTCGATTACAACGACACCTGGCTAGCCGCCGAGTGGGGTCACCCCTCCGACAACCTGGGTGGCATCCTCGCCACCGCCGACTGGCTCTCCCGTACCCGGGTGGCCGAAGGCAAGGCGCCGCTCACCATGAGCGATGTGCTGACGGCCATGGTGAAGGCCCACGAGATTCAGGGGGTGCTGGCGCTCGAGAACTCCTTCAACCGGGTCGGTCTCGATCACGTGGTGCTGGTGAAGGTTGCCAGTACCGCCGTGGTGACCCACATGCTGGGCGGCAGCCGCGATCAGGTGATCGATGCGGTCTCCCAGGCCTGGGTCGATGGCCAGAGCCTGCGTACCTACCGTCATGCGCCCAATGCGGGGTCGCGCAAGAGCTGGGCGGCGGGGGATGCCACCTCCCGGGCGGTGCGCCTCGCCCTTATTACCATGAGCGGCGAGATGGGCTATCCCGGCGCTCTGACTGCCCCCAAGTGGGGCTTCTATGACGTGCTGTTCAAGGGCAACCAGTTCGCCCTGCATCAGGGGTACGCCAGCTATGTGATGGAAAACGTGCTGTTCAAGATCTCCTATCCTGCCGAGTTCCACGCCCAGACGGCGGTGGAGTGTGCCATGAAGCTGCACGAGCAGGTGAAGGGACGCCTCGACGAGATTGACCGCATCGAGCTCACCACCCATGAGTCGGCCATTCGCATCATCAGCAAGGTCGGCGCCCTCAACAACCCGGCCGATAGGGATCACTGCCTGCAATACATGGTGGCGGTGCCGCTCATCTTCGGGCGTCTCATCGCCGAGGATTACGAGGACGCCGTGGCCGCCGATCCCCGCATCGATGGGCTGCGCGGCAAGATGGTAGTGCAGGAGGACAAGCGCTACAGCCGCGAGTATCTGGAGGCGGACAAGCGCTCCATTGCCAACGCCATCCAGGTCTTCTTCAAGGACGGCACCCACACCGCCAAGGTGGAGGTGGAGTACCCGGTCGGTCATCGTCGCCGCCGCGAAGAGGGTATCCCACTGCTGGTGGAGAAGTTCCACCACAACCTGGCCACCCGCTTCCCGGCCAAACGGTCCGAGGCGATCCTGGCCCTCTGCCAGGATGGCAAGCAACTGGCCGCCACCCCGGTGCACGCCTTCATGGACCTGCTGGTGATCTGACCGCTCGCCTATCGGCGCACAGCCATAAACGAAAAGCGGGCCACTCGGCCCGCTTTGTCATGTCTGCCCGGATGGCTCCCAAGATCAATCCAGTACTGTGTTATCGCCCGCCAGCAGCGCCTGCATGATGGCCGTCTCGCGGTTGGCGATGGTCTCGAGAAACTCGTTGGCTCTCCCCATGTGGTGACACACCCGGTAACCCCGTTCGACAAAGGTAAACAGCTCGCCCAGTCCCGCCAGATGGGCCGGCCCCGATATCAGCTTCAAGGTCGCCCCAAGCAGCGGCTTTCTCGCCAGCCGGTCCAGGGTCATCCCCAGTTCGTTGACCAGTTGCAACTGATGACGGCGACGCCCTTCTTCCCCCACCTCCTGATAGGCGAGGGCATAGGCCTTGGCGTTCAGTCGCGCCATGCTGCCGCTGCGACGCAGCGCCACCACCATCAGGTAGTCGAGCTCCTCGGAGAGGGCATCGAGTTCAATCGCCTGCGCCAGCACCTTGAGACCGGATTCCGGCAACAGTCGCTCGGCCGTCGGCATCACCCGCATCACGTCCGCATCCCGGCGGGCACAATCCCCCGGCCCGTAGAGGTCAGTCAGGAAGAACTGCGCGGCCGGCCCGTAGCGCTTGCTCTCCAAGAGGTCACGATGGGTGCGCCCCAGCCGATCTGCCTGCCATTGGCGCAATGCGTCCCTGTCTTGCTGATCCTGCGGATGGGTGCGCATCTGCTCGCGCAGCGCGGCTACCCGGTTGAGCTGGCGATAGAGTCGCGCCAGGGTACTCTCTTCATCCGGTTGCGGGTCATCGAATGGTTGTTGTTGTTGGGTCATCTGCGGCTCTCTTGACCTGTTTCCAATGGCCTTTCACGGATAGACATGACGACAGGCGGCACCTTGCCGAGGCTCGTCACGTGTTGCCGGCCCAGTGTAACGCGGCGGCAGCCCAGGCGGAATCGATGGAGCTTTTACTCAACAGGCTTTGTTAAGTGAGTCCCAAAAATGTTGCAAATGGCTTTCACTTGTTTGATTCATGTGTTTAATATCAATAAATGTTGTCATCGCTCAGAGAGTTAGCATGTTTCTATACGATCCCCTTGCCGGCAGCAGCCTGTCGACCATCCAGGTCAGCCGCCAACACCCGCTCGGCCTCGCCGGCGCCAGACTGGCCGCCGAAGCCATCGCCCAGGACATGAGCGAGGAGTACGAACTCGACTGCGAGTGGGAAGACGAGGAGGAGACCCGCTTGCTGTTTCGTGGCGCCGGGGTCAACGGCTCTTTGTTCCTCACCGACGAAACTCTGTCGCTGGAGGTACGCCTCGGTCTGATGCTGTTGCCGGTGCGCAGCGTACTGGAGCAGGAGATCCTCGAATACGTCGATCAGCGCCTGCCTTGCCCAACCCGGCGCTGATGGGGCCAATAAATACTGATCCAGCGCAAGAAACAATCATGAAATAACCGATTCCACTATCGTTACCCGGCCCGACATTTATTATTAAAAGGGCCAAATACCCTTTTTTGTTTTATTTTGAGAGGCATGAAATTGCCTCCATTTTTGTCATGAAACATCATTTTGAATTAATCGCCGTGCAGTTTCACCAACATATAAGTGCTATTTGTTCATTCACTCCTGATCCAGCCAATTCATGAGACGGCAGGAGACAAATAACGCGAAACGATAGGGATAATACATGTCTGTGTGTGAACTCATCTCCTGTGTCGATACCGCCTGGCTGCGGATGGACCGGCCCAACAACTTGATGCAGATCGTCGGCGTGCTGATGTTCGACGGTCAGCTGGATGAAGCCATCTTGCGGGAGAGCCTGCTGCACACAGTTCGGGTACAGCCGCGCTTCGGGCAGAAGGCCTGCCTGGAAGGGGGCGAATACTACTGGCGCACCGATCCCGACTTCGACCTCGACCTGCACCTCAAGCGGGTGATCCTGCCAGGCAAGGCCGGCAAGACGGAGCTGGAGCGGCTGGTGGCCGATTTTGCCTCCACTCCGCTCAACCACCAGCGCCCGCTGTGGGAGATGCACCTGGTGGATACCTCTCTGGGCGGCCAGGCGCTGGTGGTGCGTTTTCACCACGCCATGGGGGACGGCTTCTCCCTGGTGCGGGCCATGCTGACCATGATGGACGAGAGCCCGGTGGCGCCCCCCAGGCCACAACCCGAGCCGGTGGCCAATGACGACGGCGACGAGGAGCACGATCAGCAGGGCAGTCGCCTGTTGCGGGCCGGCCTCAAGCTGACCGGCGCCCTCTGGTCCAAGTACGTCGAGGTACTGACCCATCCCACCAAGGCGATGGACTACCTCAAGACCAGTCGGGACGTGACCGCCGAGCTTTACACCATCGCCACCCTCTCCGACGACGCCAATACCCGGCTCAAAGGGGAGACCGGCAGCACCAAACGGGTAGCCTGGTCAGAACAGATCCCGTTGCCGGACGTGAAGGCGGTGGGGCGAGTGCTCGGCTGCTCGGTCAACGATCTGCTGATCGCTGCCACTGCCGGCGCCTTTCGCCACTACCTGCTGGAGCAGGGCGACCAGACCGACATCGACATCCGGGCGCTGGTACCGGTCAACATGCGCGCCCCGGACGACAAGGGTGCACTGGGCAATCGTTTTGGGCTGGTGGCACTGGATCTGCCCCTCAACATTGAGCACCCGCTACAACGGCTCTATGCGGTGCGGGATCGGATGCAGGCGCTCAAATCCTCCCTGCAGCCGGCAGTGGTGCTCAACCTGCTGGAAGTGATGGGCATGGCGCCCAAGGCGGTGCAGCAACAAGCCATCGACATCCTCTCGGCCAAGGCCAGCGCGGTCATCACCAACGTGCCGGGCCCGCAGCAGACCCTCTATCTGGCCGGCGCCCGCCTGCGTCAGCCGCTGTTCTGGGTGCCCCAGGCCGGCGACATAGCGGTCGGCGTCTCCATTCTCTCCTATGACAACAAGGTGCAGCTCGGCCTCATCACCGATAAAAAGCGGGTGCCGGACCCGGCTTTCATCGTCGAGCGCTTCGCCGTGGAGTTTGAGCAGTTGCTGCTGCTGGTATTGATGGAGCCGGACCTGCTCTACGATCCCGACATGCTGGATCAACTGCTGCACGGCTGACCGCGCCACTCCTGCAAGACGAGGAGCCGGCAAGAAAGGAAGCCTGCAAGAAAAAAAGTGAAAAAGAAAAGAGGCCAACCCGGAGGTTGGCCTCTTTCATTGCGGCAGTGGCACCTTACTCGTCCGCCAGCTCCTCGCGGGCGGCTTCCACGTCGAGCCGCTCCATGGCATCCAGCGGCTCGCACACGGCGGCCTCACCGTAGAGCGCCTCGGCGGCCGCCATCTTGCTCTTGCCGTGCATCATCACCATGGCGTTGGCGTACTCCATGCGGGCAATGGCGGAGTGGGGGATAATGGCCAGCGCCGCCTTGAAGTGACGCTCGGACTCATCCTTCTTGGCGCCATAGGTGATGCCTCCGATCATGGCGCCCAGCTTGTCGATGATCTCCGCATGCCAGGCACCGAAGGCGATATGGGCTTCCGCGTGGTCAGGCTCAAGGGTCAACGCCTGCTCCAGGCTGCTCTTGATCTTGTCACCGATGCCGATGGAGAGTGCCTTGGAGACCGAGATCACCTGGCTGTAGCGACCCAGCGCCAGGGCGTGGAAGTACCAGGCGTTGACGTTGTCTGGCTGGCGTTTTTGCAGCTTCTCGGCGTTGCTGGCGGCCAGCTCGAACGCTTCGCGCTTGGCATATTTGTCGTCCAGCAGGTAGCTGGCGTGGATCACCAGCGCCTTGTTCGCCACGTTGAGGCCATCCTCGCCGGCGCCCAGCCCCAGGCTGACGGCGCGAGCGAAATCACCGGCGTGATAGGCACGCCAGGCTTCCTGTACTTGCTCATCTTCGGGCCAGGGCTCGGCATCCCCCTGGTGCAGCCGCTCCCAATGCTGCTCAAGGCGCTCCCCGGCATAGTCATAGGCCGCGTCCGGCCAGGGGAAGGGGGTAAAATCGGACAATTTGGGCTGTGAAGTGGTCATATGATTCTCCCTGTTAAAAACACAATCAAATACACGATGCTGTCAGCTCGCCGTGGCGGCGGGCTGATAATGGGTGGCAATGGCATCCAGATCGGCACGGGCATCGGCTCGCAGCCGGGGGGCCACCAGCTGCATCACCTGAAACACCCCGAGCGCGATGTCGGCATCGGCCCGCGGATGCAGCGCCCGCTGGTAGGAGATCCAGAAGGTCCCGACCAGCGCAATGTTGGCGGCAAGCGCCGTCACCTGCATCTCATCGCCTTGCAGCAGACCGCTGCGCCAGAGGCTGTGACAGATGGCGGCGGCGGTCTGCTCCTTGCGACGCAGCAGGGCCGAGAAGCGCAGCTCCACCTTGTGGTTGCCGCTCATCAGGGTGCTGATGTCGTAGTAGAAAAAACGGTACTTCCAGATGAGTTCGAACATCAGGTGCAAGAAGAACCAGATGTCCTCCGCCTCGTTCAACGGCGGGGTAATGGTATCGAGCAGATGGGCCATCTCCTGTTCGAACTCCCCGAACAGGGCGTTGACGATCTCCTCCTTGTTGTGAAAGTGGTAATAGAGGTTGCCCTGACTCATCTCCAGCTCGGCCGCGATGGCAGAGGTGGTGACGGTCGGCTCGCCCAGCAGGTTGAACTGGGCGAGGGCGGTGGCCAGGATGCGATCCCGCGTACGCCGCTTGGGTTTGCAGTCCATGCTACTCCTTCGATTGCCGGCGACCCTTGCTGCCATAGCGGCGGGTCAGCCAGTGCTGCAGCTGGGTCAAAGAGGCATCCAGCGCCGCCACCGAGCCGGTGCCCGGGGTCAGCAGGGAACGCTGTTCATCGGCCAGCGCGCTCAGATCCAGCGCCAGCCCATGTCTGGCGAGAATGGGGCCAAGCTCGTCCCGTCGCTGCCACAGATCCTGGCGGGTATGCTGGAAGGCGTGCTCGCACAGATGGCGCCGATCCCGGTAACTGAACACATTGGTAAAGAACATCTCGCCGTCGGCCGAGGAGGGTTCGAACAACAGGGCATCCGCGTCGGGATACTGGTGTTTGTAGCGATCCATCCCCACGTGCATGCGCGAATGAATGATGGCGCGAAACGTCTGGGCCAGCACCACCGGCAGGCCGCGGTCCACCAGCTTGGCAGGGTGTTCGCTGGCCAGTCCCGCATCAAAGGGCACCAGCGGGTTAATGCAAAACACCAGATCGGCCCCCTCCTGCAGCGCCACTGAGGCGTGCAGCGTCTTGATCAACGCCCCGTCCACGTAGTAGCGGCCATCGATGAGCGAGGGCGGGAACAAGCCGGGCAGGGCGGCCGAGGCCTGTACTGCTGCGGAGATGGGCACCTGGTCCAACCCCGGGCTGCCGAAAGCCACTGCACGGCCGGTATCGAGTTCGGTGGCGATGACGAACAGCCGGCTGGCAAGCTCACGAAAATCGTTGCTGCGACCGGGGCGGGAGAAAAACTGGGTGAGGATCCGATCCACCCCGCGGCTGTCGAACATGCCGGTCGGGATCGCTCTGGACAACCCCTGCAACGAGCCGAGCAGGCTCTTGTTCCAGGGCGAGGAGAGATAGTCGGCCAGACACGTCAGCACCAGCGGCGGCAGCGAGGTAAGCCGGTCAAAATACTCCCCGAAGGCGGGACGCAGCAGGGTGGAGGGGTCGAAGAACTCACCGGTATCATCGCTTAACAGGATCCGCACCAGCTTGTCCGGCGAGATGCCGTTGGCCAGCGCCGAGGCGATCACCGCTCCCGAGCTCACCCCCACATAGATATCGGCCTGCTCGAAACGCAGCCCCTTGATACTGTCGGCCAGGGCGGCGCAGGCTCCGATCTCGTAGATCCCCCCCAGAGGTCCCCCGCCGGCGAGGGCAACCGCAATCGTGCTCATGATTTGCCTCCCTTCTCATGCAAAACCGGCCCAGCAGAGGGCATGGGCCGGTGGATCATTACGCAATCAGAACAAGCCGGTCAGCGGATCAGAAGAGCGTGGTTTCACTCTTCTCCTTGACCTCTTTGGCCACGTTCTCGACTTCCGTTGCCAGTGCTTTCACCTCTTCCTTCACCTTGGCGATGGGGGCGGCGGCTTTCTTGACCGGCGGCTTTTTGGCTGCAACCGGCTTCTTGGCAGCGGCGGCAGGCTTGGCCTCGTCAGCCGGGGCAACGTCATCCAGGTCCTGGGCATCGATCAGCTGTTGTACCACCTCGGTCAGCTCGGCCATGCGCTTGGAGAGCTTGTCGATGTCCTTGCGGGTCGGAATGCCAAGGCTGGCGACGGCGCGGGCCACGCGATCCTCGAACACCTGCTCCAGACGTCCCCAGGTACCGGCAGTCTTGTCGGTCATGGCAGCGATCTTCTCGTCTGCGCTCTGGCGGGTACGGGTTTGCAGGGCTTCCCCTTCCTGCACCAGGGCTTCGAAGATTTTACCACCTTCTTCCTGGGCTTTGGCATAGGCACCCAGACCCGCCAACCAGATCTGCTGGGTGGACTCCTTGATAGTGGAGGTGAGTTGGTTGTCGGTCACCGAACTTGCCAGTGCTTTCAATTTTTTGGCCATGACAATCTCCTTGCTCGTGATATAGATGATGGTAATGACAACAACCTTGATATATTCGTTGTGGCATTACTTAGCTTTCATCCTCAGTCTATGGAGAAAAAATAGAGGGTTCTACCTAATAACGGAACAAGCAACCCTGGTAATTTTGGTCTGGGTCACGAAGAATGATATTCGAATGAATATTTTGCATTAAAGCGTGATATATCTAACAGCAACTAACAGCCCAATCAGTAAGGGATATAAATACCATGGACTATTTCATCACGGGGGGCAGCGGCTTTATCGGTCGCCGGCTGATTAAAAAAGTGCTGCAGCGCCCGAATAGCCGGGTGCATTTCTTGATGCGTGCCGCCCATCTCGATCGGGTACCCGATCTGCTGGCCTACTGGGGGGTTGAGGCGGATCGCGCCATCCCCGTGGTCGGCGACATGACCCACCCGCTGCTCGGAGTGGGCAGTGCCGAGCTGGAGCCCCTCATCGGCAAGATCGATCACTTCCTGCATCTCGCCGCCATCTACGATCTCAACGCCAAGGCGGGCATTCAACAGCAGGTCAATGCCGAAGGCACCCGTCAGGCCCTGCAACTGGCCGAGCGGCTCCAGGCCCGCTGCTTCCATCACTGCAGCTCCATCGCGGTGGCCGGTCTGTTCGACGGACTGTTTCGGGAAGACATGTTCGATGAGGCCGAACACCTCGACATGCCCTATTTCCAGACCAAGCACGAAGCCGAAGGGATCGTTCGCAAGGAGAGCACGCTGCCCTGGCGCATCTATCGACCGGGCATCGTTGTCGGTGATGCCAACACCGGCGAGATGGACAAGGTGGACGGCCCCTATTACTTCTTCAAAACCATCCAGAAGCTGCGCCGCATGCTGCCGCCCTGGATGCCCGCCATCGGGGTCGAAGGGGGGCGCATCAACCTGGTGCCGGTCAACTTCGTGGTGGATGCCATCGATCACATCGCCCATCTGGAAGGGGAGGACAACAAGGCGTTCCACCTGACCGATTCCCACCCCATGCGGGTCGGCGACATGCTGAGCACCTTCTCCCGCGCCGCCCATGCCCCCGAACCGGCCATTCGCATCAATGCGGCCCTGTTCAGCTTCATTCCCCGCCATCTGATGACCATGCTGATGGCACTGACGCCGGTGCGGCGCATTCGCGATGCGGCGATTGCCGATCTGGGGCTGCCCAAGGACATCTTCCGGCTCATCAACTATCCCACCCGCTTCGACAACCGCGAAACCCAGCGGGTACTGAAGGGGACCGGCATCGAAGTGCCGCCGCTGCACAGCTATGCCTGGCGACTGTGGGATTACTGGGAGCGCCACCTCGACCCCGAGCTGTTCATCGATCGTACCCTGCGCGGCCGGGTCGAGGGCAAGGTGGTGCTGATCACCGGCGCCACCTCCGGCATCGGCAAGGCCACGGCCAGAAAGCTGGCCGAGGCGGGGGCCAAGGTACTGACCATCGCCCGGGACGAGCACAAGATTGCCGAGACCCAGGCCGAGTTTGCCGAGCTGGGATTGACCCTGCAGGTCTATCAGGGGGATCTGGCCGATCTCTCCCAAGGGGAGGCGATCACCCGGCAGATCGTGGCCGAGCACGGCGGGGTGGACATCCTCATCAACAATGCCGGTCGATCCATCCGCCGCGCCATTGAGGACTCCTTCGATCGCTTCCACGATCTGGAGCGCACCATGCAGCTCAATTACTTCGGCACTCTCAAGGTGATCATGGGACTGCTGCCCACCATGATCGAGAAGAAGAAGGGCCACATCATCAACATCTCCTCCATCGGGGTGCTGACCAATGCGCCGCGCTTCTCCGCCTATGTTGCCTCGAAATCGGCGCTCGATGCCTGGGTGCGTACCGCCGCCTCCGAGTTTGCCGACAAGGGGGTCAACTTCTCCATCATCAACATGCCGCTGGTGAAAACCCCCATGGTGGCGCCCACCAAGGTGTATGAGCAGGTGCCCATGATGACGCCGGAAGAGGCCGCCGATCTGGTGTGCGACACTATCATCAACAAGCACGTGCGACTGGCTACCCGGCTCGGGGTGTTCGGCCAGGTGATCCATGCCCTGGCACCGCGAGTGGCCCAGGTGATCATGAACACCAGCTTCCGCACCTTCTCCGATCCCAAGGAGGGCAACGAGTCCAAGGCCTCGGCGGATCAGATGGCGGTCTCCACCCTGATCAAGGGGATCCACTTCTAGGGGGAGCGACCGCGAACTGAGGTAGCAAAAACGGAAAGGGCCTGAGCAATCAGGCCCTTTTCATTTGCGGCTGCGGGCGGGAGAGCAGGGTCAACAACAAGGCCGTGGTGCGGCGGGAGTAGAGCAGGGAGAGGTGGCCGAGGGCAGCGAGCTCCACATCCTCCATGCCATCCAGTCGCTGGCGGGACTGGGGCAACACGAAATTGTCGTGGCTGGTGCGCACCGAGACCCCGGGCACGCAGAGCGGCACGGCGGCGAAGCGCTGCAGCCAGCCTGAGCCTGGCTCCATCTCGCGGGCATTGTCGCCCAGCCCCAGGGTCGCCAGCTGGCTGCCCTGATGGGGGGTGGCCAGGGTGATGAGCCGGGCCACCTTGTCACCGCCCGCCACCGCCAGATAGTCGCGGCACACCAGGCCACCCATGCTGTGGCCGATCAGCACCAGCTGCGAGGCACCGGTGGCGGCCAACACCTCATCGATGCGCTTGGCCAAGAGCGGCACCATGTCGTCGAGATGGCCAAAAGGAGGGGTCAGGGTGACGGTCGCTACCGTGTAGCCGGCAGCCTCCAGTCTGGCTCGTTGCACCCGCCAGATGCCGCGACTGCAGCCATAACCGTGGATCAGCAGCAGGGGCAGGGGGGATGGCGTCAGCCTGTCGGGCGCCATCAGCCAGCGCTCGAACGGCAGCAACCAGGTGAAGGTCAGCAGGTAGGCACCTATCTCTCGCCCCACCATGGGCAACCATTCTCGCCAGCCGATGGCTGGCACCGGGTAAAAGCGGGAAAACCCCCAGGTCAGCACCACCACCAGGGTGCGCAGCCCCAACAGGGCCACCACCACAAACGGGATGGAGAGCGGCGGCGAGAGGCCGATGACCAGATGGGCGATGCCCCCAAGGAGCGTCACCTCAACCAGCAGCAGGATCAGTAGTTGCTTTGTGATCGTCATGGCCCAATCATCCGACCAGTCAGGCATGGAAGTCAAATGACCCTTTCATCAATGTGATGGCAGACGCGCAATCACCCGTCGGCGCGCCAATCAAACACTTCTGCATGGGGTTATTTGCAATACTGTATATCCATACATATACTTGTAATCACTATCAGAAGGAGGACGCCGCGATGGCCGTTGAGATCAAATATGTTGTGGTGCGTGGGGGAGTGGAGAAGATGACCTTTGCCAGCAAGAAAGAGGCCGATGCCTATGACAAGCTGCTGGACACTGCCGATGAGTTGATGCATTTGCTGGCGGGCGCGCCCGTTCGCCTTGAACCGGATCAGCAAGAGAGCCTGGCCTTCTACCTGGCCGAGCAGCGCGATCTGCTGCAAAACGTGTTGCGCGGGGCCAAGGGGCAGGGGAGCGGCAAGTCGGAGCAACAAGAAGAGCAGAGCGAGTCGGACAAACCAAAAGACAAATCCCTCAAGCGTGTAGCGTGAGGACGACACGGGGGAGGCTGCCCATCACAGCATGAAAACAGCCTCAATTTATGCATTTATGAGAATTTCAAAGCATTTTTATGGATATTTACCCCGATAAATTTCCAACCAATGTGCATATTCATTGAATAAACACACTGTGCAGCATCAGCTGTTTATAGCGGTGCTGTTCGCTACACAGCATCGACGTTCCAGTCCTACGTGATGCCGATAACCCCATTTATCGGCATCACCATCACGCAAGCCCCGAGCCGAGTCTCTCATTCACAAGCATCATCATGACCACTATGTTACTTCCACCCGCTATGCCGCTGTTCGATGGTCTGGCCTACCTGGAGGCGGGCAACCCTCAGGTCAATCAATATCTTGCCAACCTCAGCCTCAACGATGTGCCCGATGCCGGGCTGGTCTACGAGCTCGCCGTCGACTGGCTGCTGGAGCAGCGCAACAGCGAGAACAACTACAAAACCTATCGCAGCGAGCTGACCACGTTTTTGCACTGGTGCTTCGGCGAAATGCGCATCAGCCCCAAGGATCTGACCCGGCGCATCATGATGCGCTATCTCGATTACTGTCAGGCGCCGCCGGCGGCTCTGATTGCCTATCGCAACGTAGCCCAGTTCGTGCTCGACAAGGAGTGGGGAGAACGACTGCCCAATCCCCAATGGCGACCCTTCCTTGGCAAGCGGGAGCTGGGGCGCGAGCTGCCATACCGCCTCAGCGAACAGGCCATGAAGACCAAGCTCGCCATTCTGTCTGCCTTCTTCCAGTTCTTGATCCAGGAAGAGTACATGGACCGCAACCCGGCGCTGTTACTGCAACGGGTGAAGCGCTCAATGCAGCAGGAGCCGGACGACCATGGCCAGGCCTTTAGCGAATTGCAGTGGTCCTATGTGATGCAAGCAACCGACCTGCTAGCCGCCGAATCACCCGAGCAGCACGAGCGCAGCCGCTTCCTGATAAGCCTGATGTACGCCTGTTACCTGCGGATCTCGGAAGTCGCGGCAAGACCGGGATTTACCCCCGTCATGGGTCAGTTTCGCCGCGATGGTAAAACCGGTGTCTGGGGCTATTTCATTCCCCGCAGCAAGGGTGGCAAGCGCCGCACCGTGGCGGTGTCCCATGCCTTGCTCGAGGCCCTCAAACGCTATCGGACGTTTCTCGGTCTCTCACCATTGCCGGCACCCGATGAGAAGACTCCGCTGTTTGTGCGCCACAAGGCTGCGGCACATGGCCGGGAACAAGGCGAGCTCAACGCCAACCTCGGGATCCGCCAGCTGCGTGATCTGGTGATGAGCGTCATCCAGACCGCCGCCGAGTTGGCAGAAAAAGATGGGTTTGTGCAGGATGGCGCCGAGATGCGCAACCTGACACCACACTCCATTCGTCATACCGGCATCACCCACGACATCAATCTCAATGGGCGGCCGTTATCACATGTGCAAGCCGATGCCGGCCACGACAGCATCGACACCACCTCCAAGTACCTGCACACCGGCAACAGCGAGCGCCACGAAAGTGCCAATCACAAACCGCTGGATCGGTTGCACGACTAGGCCTTTAAAAATGAGAGATAACGAAGAGGTAAGTTCAGGAGCATGGCTGTAATGACCAGCGTTTTTTAACCGGCATCACTCCGGATTCTTCCACAACCCGACACCGCGCATAATGTATATTATGTTAAATCAATTATCTTGTTTCCTGTCACCACCTATTGAACTGTGTATAATGGCAACAATTGATCCTATCTCCGACCGGATGTCTTAAGTGGCTGAATTAACATCAGAACAATTAAAACCTGTTTTTTCGATTGAACAGTTTCCTGCCCTCAGCGAACTCGAACCCATTCCCTTTGCCGCCTTGCAACCCAGAGCCATTTCCGCCATCAAGCGTCTCGCCAGCTTTGATGGCGACTGCCCGGTCATGCTGCTCAATGGTTTTCCCGGGGTGGATTATGAAGGCGTTTGCCAGACGCTGATCGCCGCTTCCAATGGCAAGGACGGTGACCTGTTCGATCTCTGCTACACCGAGAATCTGAACAATCCATTCAAGCCCATCTGGTTGCGCTTGCAACCCGGCACTGGCTTCGAGTTCTGTGAAATGGTCGGCGAATTGCTCAAGCTGATGAGCCATCATCTGGATGCCGAGCGCCTGGTCACCCGCATCATGCGCAAGCAGAACAACGATCCCAAGATCGATGACTTCCTCTCCGATCTGGCGGCGCACGTGGCTCAAGGGCTCGAATTCCAGCATCCGGTACTCATCAACCTGCTGATCCACCATGAAGAGCAGGCAGCGCCGGTCATCTATGGGCGGGATTTGAACTGGGATACCCTGTTTGGCTCCATCAACTATCAGACCGAGCAAGGTTCCGTTTATGCCAACCAGCACCTGCTGGAGCCAGGTCTGCTGCGTCAGGCCAACGGTGGCTATCTGATTTTGCAGCTGGATGAGCTACTGGATCAGCCCCATCTCTGGTTCAAGCTCAAGAATGCGATGCAAAAAGGTGAGCTGGACTGGAACGCCTATCAGGAAGGCAAGACCCTGACCCCCTTCTTCACCCCAGAAGCCACCCCCATCAAGCTCAAGCTGATCCTGGTCGGCGATCGGCTCGATGTGGCCGAGTTCCAGATGCTGGACCGCGACATGTCCGAGCGCATCTTCCTGCGTGCGGATCTGGTCTCCGAGGTGAACATTGAAGAAGATCTGCCTGATTATCTTCAATATCTGGCCTGGCTACGCGAGCGCTGGGAGCTGCTGGACTTCACTCCGGCCGCCCTCGCCGCCCTTTGCCGTCACGCCAGCAGGCTGTGCGACCACCAGGAGTGGCTGTCGCTCTCCGAGGTGCAACTCTCTGCCATCATGCGGATGGCCGACAGCCTGGCACGCGAGCTGGAAGCGGACGTCGTCACCGACGAGCACATTCGCGGTGCGCTGGAAGAGCAGGATTACCGCCTCAACTATCTGGTTGAACAGTCAGACCAGGGCGTCATCGACGGCCAGATCCTGCTGCAGACCGATGGTGAGGAAGTGGGCCAGATCAACGGCCTCTCCGTCATCCAGGTCTCAGGGCATCCCTATGATTTCGGCGAGCCGGTGCGCCTCACCGCCACCGTGCATCTGGGTGATGGCGATGTGGCGGACATCGAGCGCAAAGCGGAGCTGGCGGGCCATATCCACGCCAAAGCGATGATGATCATCCACGGTTATCTCTCCAACAAGTTCGGTGCCGAGAACCCTTCCCCGCTGTCGGCCAACCTGGTGTTCGAGCAGTCCTATCACGAGATCGATGGTGACAGCGCCTCGTTGACCGGTCTGTGTGCCCTGCTCTCTGCCCTCGCCCGCCAGCCCATCTACCAGCACTTTGCGGTGACCGGCGCGGTCGATCAGTTCGGCAATGTGCAGGCCGTCGGCGGCGTCAACGAGAAGATCGAAGGCTTCTTCCGGGTGTGCAAGATCCACGGTCTCACCGGCAAACAAGGGATCCTGCTGCCCGGCACCAATGCCCAGCAACTCAACCTGTCCGATGAGGTGATTGCAGCCGTCGAAGCCGGCCAATTCCATATCCATCCGGTGGATCATGTGGAAGAGGCTATCGAGCTGCTGACCGGTTGTGTTGCTGGTGAGCCGGATATGCCGGATACCTTGTTCGGCCGGATCCAGCAGCGGCTGGATGAGCTCAATGGCACCGACGTCATCAAGGGTGGCGTGCTGCGCCGCCTGCTTGGTCGAGTGTTCGGACGGTGAGAAAAGAAGTGATCGGAGTTGTTTAGCGAACAACTGTACGCTAAATTGGCCCGGCTTTGACCCATTTGAAGGATAAACAGCGTGACCGTAGACAATACCACCATTGATGCCCGCCTTTCCCTGTGTGAACAAGGCAAAGACTCGTTTACCCGTGAAGAGCTGCTCGCCTGCAGCCGTGGCGAACTGTTTGGTGAGGGTAACAGTCAGCTGCCCGCCCCCAACATGTTGATGATGGATCGCATCGTCAAGATCAATGACAACGGTGGTGAGCATGGCAAGGGCGAAATCCTGGCAGAGCTCGATATCACGCCGGATCTCTGGTTCTTCGATTGCCACTTCCCGGGTGATCCGGTCATGCCTGGCTGTCTCGGTCTGGATGCCATGTGGCAACTGGTCGGTTTCTTCCTTGGCTGGAAGGGCGGCCCGGGCAAAGGTCGTGCACTGGGGGTTGGCGAGGTGAAATTCACCGGCCAGATCCTGCCGACCGCCAAGAGAGTGACCTACAAGATCACCTTCAAGCGCGTCATCAACCGCAAGCTGGTGATGGGGATCGCCGATGGCGTGGTGGAAGTGGATGGTCGCCCGATCTACAGCGCAACCGATCTGAAAGTGGGTCTGTTCAAGGACACCACCGCATTCTAAGTGCTGACCCGCAGGTCAAACTGAACAACGTAAAGGGGCCATCATGGCCCCTTTCCTTTTGCAATGAGTGATGAAGTACCGGCTACTTCATGAAGAGGCCTGAGCCCCGCCCTTCCATGGCATCACGCCAACCACCAAGCCAATGCCCACGGGCATCCAGGCATTGATACGGACACGCTTCTTTCTGTTTGCCGACCACGCCAGCCTGATAACCACGAGCACGAGCTCTTTCCAGACGGTCCCGTTTTTGTCTCTTCATCATCTACGACCCTCTTCCGTGGAACAAAAAAAGCGACCAATTTTTCATCGGTCGCTTTCATCTTTACCCCAGGGGGTCGGCAGGGTCAAACAAAAAATTTCATGTTATCCGGTCATTGTGACACAAGACACTGAACCGCATTAATTTTTAGTGACACAACTTTTTAGCGCTGGAAACGGCGCAGCCAGGCGAATGGCAAGGCCAGCAGAGTCAACCAGAACAGGCTGCCGCCACCGCTGCCGCCATCCTGACCGGTCTGGTTGTTGACCGGTGCGTTGGCGACCACATAACCGGCCGGATCGTTGTTCTTGTAGTCGGTTACGACTGGCGCCAGCTTGACGCTGACCACGGTAGCATTGGTGCGGTTGTTCAGATCGCTCTCGCTGTTGTAGCGATAAGCCGTGGCTGCGACGGTACCGTTGCTGCTGATGCCGCTGGCATAAGCGATGTGGTAGTAGTAACCGTTCTGGGCACACTGCTTGGCTCCTGCATCATCCAGACCACAGATGAGATCGTTCAGATACCAGTTGTTGCCGGTCGCCGCGTTGAGCAGGAAGCCTTCCTGCATGCGGTTGGTGCCGTTGACCACGGGCTGGGTCTGATGGCGGGAATCACGCCAGCCAACCACCATGTTGTGGTTGTTGATGGCGGCCGCTTCCGAGCCGGAGCCGCTGAGCGGCTTGTCCTGCAGGGAGACCACGGCATTGGTGGTCGGTGTGTTCAGGTTGAACACGAACATCTCGACCGGGCGGTTCTGGCCCTTGTTGATGCGATAGAGCTGGTTGCCGATCACATAACCGTTGTCGTTGACCCCCACGGCCCAGCTGTGTTGCAGCTTGGCGTCATCCTTGCCGGGCTCGCCTTCGGCCAGCGGGATGATCCGGGTAGTGCCTACCTTGCTGCCATCCAGATCCAGTGTCCAGTAAGCGGCCAGGTTGCGGCCGTCCAGGTAGTTGGTGCCGATCTCGCCGGTGGAGGAGTACCCTACCCCGTACAGATTGCCGTTGAATTTACCCACCCCGAGCGCGGAGGCGGTCTGCACCACTTCGTTGCGGGCGCGGGCATACTCGTTGGCCTGCAGCAGCTTGTTGAAGGTGCCGGTACTGTTGACCAGCCAGAAGCTGGCCTGGGTGTTGAGGCCCGGGCAGTAGCGGTAGTCGCCGTACTGGCCGTCGTTGCCGGCAAAGCACCAGTTGTAGGTTTCGGAATTAACGACGATATCCTTGCCGGTGGCGGCGGTACCGGTCACCAGATACTGGCCGTTGTCCAGTTTCTTGATACTGGTCGGTACGCTCAGGCTGTGAGTGCCAGCACCGTCTTTCAACTCGACAGGGTTGCCCTCCTCGACCACGGCGAAGGCTGTGCGCAGCTTGCCACTCATCTTGTAGCCTGCCCGGGTACCGGGTACGTCACCCAACGCTGTCACCAGACCATCGGTCTCGCCCAGCTGCACGTAACCTACGTTGTTGCGCTGGTCGACCCCGTCGAGGAAGTCACGACGCCACTGATAGGCGAAGTTGCTGTTGTCGTTCCAGAAGGAGTTGCAGACCGAGTTGGAGAGCATGCAGCCCTGCTCGAAACGGAAACGATCGACCAGGAAGTCGGCGAAGCGCACGGTCGAGAAGTGTTCGGCCATGTTGTTCTTGGTATTGATCCCGATGAGCCCGTTGCCGTCGCCGCTGATCCCGCTGGCGTAACCCTTGTCGGACCCATCGACAATGGTGAAAAAGGGACTTTGTGCCGCCTGGGCATGCAGGCTGGCGCTGACCAGAATGGCCAGCATGGATAATTGCTTTTTCATCTACTTCCTTAGTCCTGATGTTTCAACGCTTCCAACTCCTCCCAACGGGAGAAGGCTTGTTCCAATGCAGCCTCTGCTGCATTCAGGGCATCCAGTTTGGCTTGAGTCTGGTCGCTCGGCAGGGAGAAGAAACCGGGGTGGTTGATCTCGGTCTGCAGGGCATCCAGCTCTGCCTCCAGCTGTTCCAGTCGAGCCGGTAGATTATCCAGCTCCAGCTGCAACTTGTAAGAGAGCTTTTTGGCTTTTGTGGCAGCAGGCGCCGGCGCCACGACAGGCTCTGGCGTTTTGCTCTGCACCTGTTTGACGACGTGCTGCGCAGACTGCTGTGCCTGTTGTTGAGCACGGGTGGCCATCATGTCGGCGTAACCGCCCACATAATCGCTGATCTGCCCGTCCCCTTCAAACAACCAGCAACCGGTTACGGTATTGTCGATGAAACGACGATCGTGGCTCACCAGCAACAGGGTGCCGGGGTAGTCCGCCAGCAGCTCTTCCAGCAATTCCAGCGTTTCGACATCCAGGTCGTTGGTTGGTTCATCGAGGATCAGTAAATTACTGGGCTTCAAGAACAATTTGGCCAACAGTAAACGGTTTTTTTCGCCCCCTGACAAGGCTTTCACCGGGGTGCGTGCCCGTTTTGGTTCAAACAGGAAGTCCTGCAGGTAACCGAGTATGTGGCGGGAGCGGCCGCGCACCATCACTTCCTGCTTGCCCTCCCCGACGTTGTCCACCACCGTCTTCTCGGGATCGAGCTGCTCGCGGTACTGATCGAAGTAGGCCACTTCCAGATTGGTGCCCCCCTTGACCGTGCCACGACTTGGGCTCAACTGACCGAGCAGCAGCTTGATAAGCGTCGACTTGCCGCAGCCGTTGGGGCCGACCAGCGCAATCTTGTCGCCGCGCAGCACCTGCAGATCCAGCCCCTGGAACAGGGTGCGATCACCAAAGTCCAGCCCCAGGCCTTCACTTTCAAATACCAGCTTGCCGGAGCGGCTTGCCTCATCCAGCTGCAGCTTGGCCTTGCCCTGCAGTTCACGGCGCTGGGTCCGCTCCATCCGCATCGCCTTGAGGGCGCGCACTCGCCCCTCATTGCGGGTACGACGGGCCTTGATCCCCTGGCGTACCCACACCTCTTCCTGGGCCAGCTTGCGATCGAATTCGGCGTTCTTGAGCTCCTCGACCCGCAACCACTCCTCTTTCCCCTGCAGGTACTCGTCGTAGTTGCCGGGCCAGGAGGTGATCACGCCGCGGTCCAGATCGATGATCCGGGTCGCCAGCTTGTGGATGAACTCCCGGTCGTGGGAGATGAAGACGATGGCGCCGCGAAAATCCTTGAGGAACTCTTCCAGCCAGTTGATGGCATCGATGTCCAGGTGGTTGGTCGGCTCGTCCAGCAGCAACAGGTCCGGATCGCAGGCCAGCGCGCGGGCCAGTGCCACCTTGCGCAGCCAGCCGCCGGAGAGGCTGTCGAGGGTCACGTCAGGATCCAGACCCAGCAGGGTCAGCACCTGGTTGATGCGAGTCTCGAACTGCCAGCCATTCTGGTAGTCGAGCTGCTCCTGCAGCTGGCTCATCTTGCGGATGTTGGCATCGGAGGCATCATGTGCCAATTCCATGGAGATATGGTGATACTGCTTGAGCAGCTCCCCTGCCCCGGCCAGCCCTTCGGCGGCGTAGTCAAACACGGTGAGTTCGCTCGACGCGGGGGGATCCTGCTCGAGACGGGTCACTTTCAAATCTTGTTGCAGCACCAGGCGGCCATCATCGAGCGGTAGTTCGCCGGCGATGACCTTCATCAGGGTGGACTTGCCCGCCCCGTTGCGCCCCACCAGACAGAGGCGCTCGCCCCGCTCGATGGTGAGCTCGGCCTGATCGAGCAGCGGAAAATCACTGAACGACAACGACGCGCCGTGCAATGTCAAAAGAGCCATTCTTGTTCCTTATTGCTAATGAAAAAACGGGTGGCAGACTGGATCTCCCCCCGTTTCATCGTCAAATCGCCCGCTCACCCCTGCCTGGCAAGCCACGCTTGCAGCTCAGCCAGGGTGAAGGGCCAACCCAGTTCACGCCCCGCCTCATCGCGCAGTACCGGAATGCGGACCCGATAGGTTGCCAGCCACTGCGCATCGTCCATGATGTCGCACTGGCGAGTGTCAGCCGCAAGACCGGCCTGCTCCACCAGCGCCCACGCCTGTTCGCACAGGTGGCAGCCGTCGGTGTGAAACAGGGTCAGCATCAGGCCTGGGCCTCCGCATGGGTGATGATCCAGCAGTTGTGGATATGCTGGTTGCGCTCGAAATCCTTGGGCCGGGTCTTGCCGGTGATGTTCTGGGCCTTGAGACCGATGGCCTCGAGACCGGCCAGATCCATCTTGAAGTGGCGCTTGTTGTTGGAGAACACCAGGGTGCCACCCGCGGCCAGCAGCCGCTTCAGGTGCTGCATCAGCAGCAGGTGATCGCGCTGCACGTCGAAGCTCTCATCCATCCGCTTGGAGTTGGAGAAGGTGGGTGGATCGATGAAGATGAGGTCGTACTGATCGTCCGCCTCGGAGAGCCACTTCAGGCAGTCGGCCTGCACGAACTTGTGCTCTCGGCCCACCAGCGAGTTGAGGCGCATGTTGTCTTGTGCCCAGTTGAGGTAGGTGCGAGACATGTCCACCGTGGTGGTTTCGCTGGCACCGCCCAACCCCGCGTGCACGGTGGCACTGCCGGTGTAGGCAAAGAGGTTCAGGAAGCGCTTGCCTTTGGCCATCTGACCCAGCATGCGGCGGGTCTGACGGTGGTCGAGGAACAGACCGGTGTCGAGATAGTCATAGAGATTGACCCACAGACGGGCGCCATACTCCTGCACTTCCATCCGGTGCTGCTCTTCGGAGAGCTTCTGATACTGCTGCTTGCCTTCCTGACGCTCGCGCACTTTCAGGATCACCTTCTCGCCGTCCATGCCGGTCACCTTGATGGCGGCCTGCACCATGTCGAGCAGACGCTGACGAGTCTTCTGTGCGGGAATATCCTTGGGCGCCGCGTACTCCTGCACCACCAGATAGTCCTGATAACGGTCGATGGCGGCGTTGTACTCAGGCAGATCGGCGTCGTAGAGGCGATAGCAGTCGAGGTTCTCTTTCTGTGCCCACTTCTCCAGGGTCTTCAGATTCTTACGCAGACGGTTGGCAAAGTCCTGCGCCACCTCTTTCTGGGAAGCAACAGAGTCCTGTGCAATCTGGTAGTTGCGCAGCTGACATTCGAGGGCGCCGTTGAACAGGCGATACTGCTTGTCTGCGCGCAGACGCAGACAGCTCAAGAGCTCGGGGGATGCGGAAAGAATGGAGACTTTCCAGCCCTGGAAGCTGCGACGCAGGGCATCGCCGAGGGCCTGGTGCACTTCCAGCAGTGCCGGGAACTCGCCAAGACGCTCGCCATAGGGCGGGTTTGAGATCAGCATGCCGACCTGACGAGCCTCCCCTTGACCTTCTTCCCCTTCAACAGGGGCCGGCATCGGCAGCGGGTTTTCCAGCGCAGTGACATCGGCCTGTTTGAAGGTGATGAGATGGGCCACGCCGGCGGCTTTGGCGTTGTCGCGGGCTTTGAGCAGCACGCGGCTGTCGGCATCACAACCAAACAGCTTAACTTCACACCGCTGCATGCCGCGCTTGGCCCGAACCTGAGCCTCCATCAGCAGGCTCTGCCACAGCTCGCTATCGTGCTGCAGCCAGCGATCGAACCCGAAGCGCTCGCGGCGCAGGGCCGGTGCCATGTCGGCGGCGATAAAGGCAGCTTCCACCAGCAGCGTACCGGAGCCACACATGGGGTCCATCATGGGCTCGCCGGCCCAGCCGCTACGGGCAATCATGGCGGCGGCCAGGTTCTCTTTGAGCGGCGCCTCACCGGTGCCCTGACGGTAGAAACGCTGGTGCAGCGCGGGGCCTGACAAGTCCAGCGTGATATTGGCCTTGCCCTTGCCCAGGTGCGCCATGATGCGAATATCCGGCGACTTCTTGTCCACGTCAGGACGCACATGACCGCGCTTGGTAAAGCGATCGACGATGGCATCCTTGATCTTCAGCGCACCGTACTGGGTATTGCGAATGGCGGGGTTGGTACCGGTAAAGTCCACCGCAATGGTGGAGGTACCGGAGAAGTGCTCTTCCCAGGGAATGGTGTGGGCGCCCAGATAGAGATCCAGATCGTCGTTCATCTGGAATTCGGACAGCACCAGCACGATGCGAGAGGCGAAACGGCTCCACAGACAGGCCTTGTAGCCAATGGCCAGTTCGCCTTTGAAATGCACGCCAGCCACGGTCTCACGGACCTGCTCTGCGCCCAGGTTGGTCAGCTCGACGGCCAACAGGTTTTCCAGCCCTTTGGGGCAGGTTGCAAAAAATTCTTTCATCACGCTCACGGGGAACCCATAAAAATAGTGCCGCATTATACCTTAAGCCGCGATCCGGAGCAGCAAAAGCTTGCCAGTGACGACATAAACCGAGGGTATCTGACATGCGCCGCCTCCGACCTTTTGGCCGTTCTGGCGAGGCATGCGCACAGGAAGGATCTGACGAATAAAAAATGTACCAACCGCTCGGAAAGTTCAAACAATAACCTGGTGCACTCCGGCATCTCTTATTGGCACGGCATTACCTTGCTGAGGCTGCAACCATATATGACATGGCCATGGTCAGGAATAGGCGAGCTGTCCCGCTGCTATATCTGACAGGCGTCAAACAAGACTCAACTCGTTATTATTTCCCACGACAGAGCAAGTCCTTTCTGTAAACCCCGTGTTTGGCCCTCCCGTTATCGTCCGTAAACGGGAGGGCTATTTTTTCATCTCCTCCCTGTTCATCTCGCTATTGTCCGACTGTCATATCTATCAGGTTTCAAGAGAAACTACAGGATTTAGAATAACCCCGTGTTGTTGATACAACCGCTTATTCCTCCTGTAGTGTGTGTTTGCCGCCCTCTTATCAAATTGATCGGAGGGCGTTTTTTGCACAAAGCAGTCGCCTGAAATAATCAAGGCTAATGATAGGAACAGAATGAGGATGAGTGGAGGTTCATCGGGATAAGCCGAATGAGAGGATAAAGGCTTGCTATAAAATACCGAGGTTCAACTCACTTGGCGATATTGCGCCTGTGCCACCGGCCTTGGGCTCATGCGATTGTTCATCACCTTGATGACACCAAAACGGGGCAGTGTCTTGCTGGTGGTCAATATCAGATCGTCAGTCAGGTTCAAACAGACGCTGGCCTGTTCACCTGCCTCGATCACCAGAAACTCCCCTTTGCCGTGTGGGGTGCCCATGCACACCAGTGCACCGGTTTCGGGAATAATGGCGGGGTGGGTTTCCCCAAAGAACCAGCTTTGTGGCATCAGGGGTTTGTAAAAGCGGCTGACGGCGATGGCATTGAGTACCAGCTGAACCTGATGCGGTACGCTCCACTCCAGTTCGGCAACCCTGTCCATTAACTGATAATAGAGCGCTGCATCATCCACGCAAAAAGGCTGGGTGGTGAAGGAGCTGGGCACCAATTGTCGCCCTTTATATTCGGTGGCGAAGATCATGCGATCGGATAAATCCAGCATCAGACGATCATCATGAGCATCATAATGCCACTGCCAATTGTCATTGGGTTGGATACACATGCAGGTGCCCTTACTGAAAGTCGTTACTCGACTTTATTCCATGTCGAGAATTTCAGCAACTTTAAATAAAGGGCACCGATTTATTTCTTATATATGGGTCACAATCTCTTTGACCAGATCCGGCCCTTTGTAAATAAAGCCGCTGTAAATCTGGACCAGACTGGCACCCGCGGCCAACTTCTCGCGGGCCGCCATGGCACTGTCGATGCCACCGACGCCAATAATGGGCAGCGCGCCATCCAGTGCCTTGGCCAGCTGGCGGATCACTTCGGTGCTCTTGTGCTGCAGCGGACGACCGCTGAGGCCACCCGCTTCAGCGGCATGGGGCATGTCATAAATCATGTCGCGCTCAAGGGTGGTATTGGTGGCAATCACCCCATCAATGCCATTTTTTATCAAGGATGCAGCTACCTGATTAATTTCATCCGGAGTCAAATCCGGCGCAATTTTAACGGCCAGTGGCACGTATTTCTTATATTGCGCGGCCAGCTCCTGCTGACGAACCTTGAGGGCGGCCAACAGTTCATCCAGCGCATCGCCATATTGCAGCGAACGCAACCCCGGCGTATTGGGAGAAGAGATATTGACGGCAATATAACCGGCCTGGTCATACACCTTGTCCATGCAGATCAGGTAATCATCCTTGCCCTGCTCGATGGGGGTGTCCTTGTTCTTGCCGATATTGATGCCAATCACCCCCTGATATTTGGCTTTCTTGACCTGGGCAACCAGATGGTCGACCCCTTTGTTGTTGAAACCCATCCGGTTGATGATCCCCTCTGCCGGAATCACCCGGAACAGACGTGGCTTGTCATTGCCGCTCTGGGGTCTGGGGGTGACGGTACCGACCTCGATAAACCCGAATCCCATGGCCCCGAAGGCATCGATACACTCGCCATCCTTGTCCAGACCGGCCGCCAGCCCCACCGGATTGGCAAAAGAAAGCCCCATGACAGTGACGGGGCGTTTGGGCAAGGAGTGGCGGAAGAAACAATCAAGCGGCGTACCGAGAAGGCGGGGCAAATATTTGATGGAGAGATCGTGCGCCTGTTCCGGGTTGAGCTTGAACAGGAAATGCCTGGCAAGAGGGTACAGCATGTTTGCTCCTTAAAAAAAGCCCCGGCAACTGGCCGGGGCTTTGGGTGTGATACCGCTGTTATGCCTTAACTGGCAATTACAGTGCTCGGCAATTCAACTGGAGCAGGTTCAACTCCCGCAAGGCCACCGAGAACTTGGCGAACTCGTGGGTACTGGTGGTCTTGAAGTCGGCCAACATGTGGGTCCAACGGGACAAGAGTTGCTCATGCTCCGAAATCCAGTCGGCCAGTATGGTAGCGCATTCTCCCTGATCTTTGCACCCTTCCAGCACCACGGAAGTGAGGCTGCGCTGCTGCCAGTCCAGATCTTCGCGGAAGGAGGCCCGCGCCATCGCCTGCCAGTGGTTGCCCACCGGTTGATGGTTGATCTGGTCGAGGAACCAGTGCAGATCCAGCTTGGCGCCGAGACGGTAGTAGACGTTGGCGGCACGCAGGATGTCGGTCTTGTGCTCCGCGGCGATCTGCGCCAGATCCAGGCTGGAGAAGAGGCTGCTCATGTGGGCTACCTGACGGGCGATGGCCTGTGGCACTTGTTTGGCCACCAACGCCGTGACCGCTTGCTGGTGCTCGGCCACTTCGCTCTCGTCCATCACCTCGTAGAGGTGCTTTCCTAAGGTCTCGAAGGCCGGGCGGAAGAAGGCGATGTTCTCGCTGATGCTCCAGCTGCGATTGCGGGCGCGCAGGAACCAGCGAGTGGCACGGCGCACGATGCGACGGCTGTAGAACATCAGTTCGAGCTGGGTCTCTGCCCCTACCAGGTTGTCACACCCTTCGATGTCGCGCCACAGCTGGTTGAGGCCAAATACCTCGCGGGCCATGGCAAAGCAGCAGGCCACTTCCGCCACCGAGGCACCGGTCTCATCCTTCATCCGGCTGGCGAAGTTGAGCCCCATGTCGTTGACCAGCATGTTGGCTACCCGGGTCGCGATGATCTCGCCGCGCAGCGGATGCTGGGCCAGTGCCGCCCCGAACTGCTGCTGCAGCTTGGCCGGGAAGCTGGTCACCAGCATGTTGGCGAGGAACGGCTCGTCGGTCACTTCCGGGCAGTTGAGCTGCTCTTTCAGTACCATCTTGCCGTAGGCCACCAGCACCGCCAGTTCGGGTCGGGTCAGCCCCTGCCCCGCCGCCATCCGCTCGGAGAGCTCCTCGTCGGAGGGCAGGAACTCCAGGGCACGGTCCAGCTTGCCTTCCCGCTCCAGCCCCTGGATGAAACGCTGCTGCTCCTTGAGCTGCTCGGCACCACGGAAACTGGTCACCGAGATGGACTGGGACTGGCGATAGGCGTTGGTGATGACAATCTGCGCCACGTCGTCGGTCATCTCATAGAGCATCTGATTGCGCTGCTTGAGGGTCAGGTCACCGGCCGCCACCAGCTGGTTAAGCAGGATCTTGATGTTCACCTCGTTGTCGGAGCAATCCACCCCGCCCACGTTGTCGGTGAAGTCGGTGTTGATGCGTCCACCCTGGCTGGCGTACTCCACCCGGCCCAGCTGGGTAAAGCCGAGGTTACCGCCCTCACCCACGATGCGGGCCCGCAGATCGCGGCCATTGACCCGCAGCACGTCGTTGCTGCGATCGCCCACTTCGGCGTCGCTCTCGCGGGAACTCTTCACATAGGTGCCGATGCCGCCATTCCACAGCAGATCGACGTTCAGGCAGAGCAGCGCCTTGATCAGCTCGTTCGGCGCCATGCTGGCCTTGTCGGTGCCGAGCAGGGTCTGGATCTCGGGGCTCAGCTTGATAGACTTGGCCGAGCGCAGGAAGATGCCGCCCCCTTGTGATATCAGCTCCCGGTTGTAGTCATCCCAGCTGGAGCCGGGCAGCTCGAACAGCCGCTTGCGCTCGACGAAGCTCTTGGCCGCATTGGGGGTCGGGTCGATGAAGATGTGCATGTGGTTGAAGGCACCCACCAGCTGGGTGTGCTCGGAGAGCAGCATGCCGTTGCCGAACACGTCCCCCGCCATGTCGCCGATGCCGACACAGGTAAAGTCGGTGGTCTGGCAGTTGACGCCGATCTCGCGAAAATGCCGCTTGACCGATTCCCAGGCGCCGCGGGCGGTGATGCCCATCTTCTTGTGGTCATAGCCGACCGAGCCGCCGGAGGCGAACGCGTCACCCAGCCAGTGGCCATATTCCAGGCTTATTTCGTTGGCGATGTCGGAGAAGGTCGCAGTGCCCTTGTCGGCGGCCACTACCAGGTAGTAGTCATCCTCGTCGTGACGCACCACGGATTTCGGCGGGATCACCTCGCCACCGATGATGTTGTCAGTCACATCGAGCAGGCCGCGGATAAACAGGCGATAGCAGGCTTTGCCCTCTTCCTGGATGACGGCACGGGGGGCGCCCGCCGGCATCTGTTTGCAGTAGAAGCCGCCCTTGGCACCGACCGGTACGATGACGGTGTTCTTCACCTGCTGGGCTTTGACCAGACCCAGCACTTCGGTACGGAAGTCCTCCTTGCGATCAGACCAGCGCAGACCGCCACGGGCCACTTTGCCCCAGCGCAGGTGCACCCCTTCCACCCGCGGCGAGTAGACGAAGATCTCGAACTTGGGCAGCGGCAGCGGCATGTCGGTAATGCTGGAGGGGGCCAGCTTGAAGGAGATGTAGGGCTTGATGTTGCCCGCCTTGTCCAGCTGGTAGTAGTTGGTGCGCAGGGTGGCGTCGATCATCTCCACATAGCGGCGGATGATGCGATCGTCGTCCAGGTTGGCGACCTGATCCAGCTTGGCGGCGAGCTGCTCGTGCAGCTTGGCCTGAAGCTTGGCGTCCTGCTTGCCGGCCGGATCAAGGCGCTGTTCGAACAGGGTGAACAGCAGCTGGGCGATATCCGGGTAGCGGGTCAGGGTCTCTTCGATATAGGACTGACTGAAGGAGACGCCGGTCTGACGCATGTATTTGGCATAGGCGCGCAGCACCGAGACCTGACGACCGGTAAGGCCGGCCCCCAGCACCAGGCGGTTGAAGCCGTCATCTTCCAGCTGCTTGTTCCAGATGGCTGCGAAAGCCTGCTGGAAGCGCTGCTGGCTCTGCTCCAGATCGAACGGCTGCTCGCCATGCAGCAGCATGGAGAAGTCGAGGATCCAGAAGATGTCGCCCGCCGGGGTGCGCACCTGATACGGGGTTTCGCCGATGACGCGCAGCCCCATGTTTTCCAGCATGGGCAGCACATCGGAGAGGTGGATGGGTTCGGTGCGGTGGAACAGTTTGAGACGGACCCGGCGATCGTTCTCCTCCTCCTGGGCGCGGTAGAACAGCATGCCGAGCGGATTGGCCTCGCTCAGGTTGTCCAGCTCCATGATGTCGGCCACGGCGGAACCCGGCAGCACATCTTCCTTGTAGGCGCGGGGGAAGGCGGTGCTGAAACGGCGGCGCAGTTCGTTGCCGCGGGCTTCACCGTAGTGAGAGAGCAGCACGGAGTCGAGGCGATCATCCCAGCTGCGGGCCGCTTCAATCAGGTTGTTCTGTACTTCGTTCACATCCACATCCACGTTGTTGTTGTTGACCCGCACTATGTAGTGGGTCCGTGCCAGTACGCCCTCGGTGAAGTAGACGTTGAACTCCACCTCTTCGCTGCTGCCAAAATACTTCTGCAGGATCTGCTGGGTCTTGACCCGCAGCGCTGTGTTGTAGCGCTCCTTGGTGACGTAGACCATGCAGGAGAAGAAACGGCCGTACACGTCGCGGCGCACGAACAGGCGCAGCATGTCGCGCTCCTGCATCTCCAGCACGCCAAGACCGGTGGCCAGCAGCTCCTCTTCACGGGCCTGGATCAGCTCGTCGCGCGGGTAGGTTTCCAGCACGTTCAGCAGCGCCTTGTAGGCGTGGGAGCCCTTCTCGTGACCGGAGGCAGCCATAATGTGCTCGAGACGGTGACTGATGAGCGGGATCTGGGTCGCGCTGGTGTTGTAGATGGAGGAGGCATACAGGCCGATGAAGCGATCCTCTCCCACCACCTTGCCGTGCTCGTCGAAGCGCTTGATGCCGATGTAATCCACATACGCCGGGCGATGCACCCGCGACTTGCTGTTGGACTTGGTGAGGATCAGCAAGTCTGAGCTGAGCGCCGCGTGACGGGCACTGGCCGGCATGTTGCCAAGCCGCTGCCCCACTTCCTTGATGGAGTTCTTCATCAGGCCCAGGCTGGAGTCCGCCTGGGGCAGGATCTCGTGATCCCCCTCCACCGCCTTGACGTCGTAGCGGCGATAGCCCATCAGGGTGAAGTTATGGGCGGCTACCCACTTGAGGAAGGCAACGCAGGAGTCTACTTCGGCCTGACTGACCGGGTTCTTGCGTTTGGGCAGCTCGGCGATGATCTCGTTCAAACGTGCCAGCATCGGCTGCCAGTCACCGACAGCCAGGGCCACTTCACCGGCCACCGAGTTGAGCTCGGCGGTCAACCCTTCCATCTGCTCCTCGCTGGTGAGGTGATCGATTTCGATGAGGAAGGCGGTCTCGACGGAGGTCTGTTCGGCGCTGTTGTCGAGATCCAGAATGGCGCTGATCTTGCCCTCGTTGCCGCGAATGAGGTGCAGCGGCTGGTGCAGCATCATGTGCGCCGTGATGCCCCGGCGCTTGAGCGCCATGCGGATGGAGTCCACCAGGAAGGGGGAGTCCTGCAGGATGATCTCGACGATGGTATGGGGAGACTGCCAGCCATGGCGGGTCAGCTCTGGATTGTAGACCCGGATATAGGGGGAGGTCGAGGTGCGCTGGTTGAGCGCATTCCACAGGCTGAGCGCGGCGCCATAGAGATCGCTGTCATTGCGATCGTGCAGATCGGTGCTCGCCATGTTGCCGTAGAACTTGGCGACGAAGCACTCGACCAGGGAGGCACTCTTCTTGGGCAACTTCTGATGGATCAGGCTGAGAACGTTTTCGAGCAGAACTGAGGTAGGGGCGTCTTTCAATGCCATTTCTATATTCCTTATCGGACGACATTAACCACCGACACAGAGACATCCACCCTGGATGCCCACCGGTACAGAGTTGCTGCGAAGTGTAATGTCTTGGATCAAGGAAGGCGAGCAAAGGTGATAATGAGTTGTTAAAAACAAGGGTCAGATCACGCCTTAAGCTGTGAAAAATTTTGCCGTTCTGGCAAAAAACAGAAAATCCCACTGGATGGTTACGGATTTACCGGATAGATAGTGACTGAAAGCAGTGAATTGCGCGGAAATATGTTCAAGTTTTGTTAATTTATGCGTTCGAGGCTGATAAAGCGATAATCATCCTGGGTTTTGAGGCGAAAATAGCCATGTACCCCGCTGATGGCGACGAAAGGCCGGATTTTCTCAATGCCCAGCTCCAGGGTCAGCCCCTGCTCGCTGCGTACCACCAGCCGTTTGGCATGGCCCTGATACATCAGCATGACCTCGTCGTGGCTCAGGGACAGGCGAAAGGTAAACTGCTTCACGATGACTCCTCTGGTCTGATAAACGGCCCGGGTGTTGAAAGGGTGGGAGATGGCTCCCCCACCCCGTCGGGTTTACTGCTGCAGTGCCTTGCTCACTTTCTCGAACAGATCCCGTGCCAGCCCCTCGAGGTTGGCCAGACGGGTCAGCTCGGTGCGGATCAGCGCCTTGCGCCCCTCATCGAGCCGCTTGAACTGAATGAGCGGGGTGATGAGGCGGGAGGCTACCTGCGGATTGACCTCGTTGAGCTCGATCAGCAGGTCGGTCAGGAAGCGGTAGCCGCGACCATCGCGCGCATGGAACTGCACCTGGTTGTTCATGGCAAAACTGGCCACCAGCGCCCGCAGCCGGTTCGGGTTGCGGATGCTGAAGGTGGGATGCGCCATCGCCTGCTTCACCTCCTCCAGCACGTCTTCCGCCGGCTTGGAGCCCACCAGTCGCAACCAGTTGTCCAGCACCAGACCATCCTTGGCCCACTTGCCTTCGAAATCGGCCAGCAGCTCGGAGCGGCACGGCAGCAGATGGCTGTTGGCCACCTGCAGCGCCGCCAGGGTATCGGTCATGTTGTCGGCGGTGGCATATTGATGGCGTACCAGCAGATCGGCACTGCCGGCGTCGAGCGCCGCCAGGTAGCCCAGCACGACCCCCTTGAGGGCCCGCTTGGCCATGTCGGCGTGCACCACCTGATAAGCCGGCAGGCGCAGGCTCTCGTAGGTGGCCGTCAGCCGGGCACCGAAGGCGTGGGCCAGCGAGGTGTGGATCTCGTTGCGCACCTGATGGATGGCATCGATGTCGGCCACCTCGAACAGCTCGGCCAGGGTCGCCTCACCCGGCAGCGCCAGGATCTCCGCCTTGAGGGCCGGGTCCAGCTCGCCGTCATCCAGAATGGCAACAAAGGCCGCCAGCAGGGTCTGGGAGAGCTCAACCCCCTGTCCGTGCTGCACTCGGGCCACGCCTTCGATGACTGCCTTGTTGATCAGCATCTGCGCCGCATCCCAGCGAGCAAACTCGTTGCGGGCATGGCGCATCAGGAAGGCCAGCGCTTCGTCGCTGTAGTCAAAATGCAGCTTCACCGGGGCCGAGAAGTCCCGCAGCAGGGAGGGCACCGGCTTGACCGCCACCCGATCAAACACGAAGGTCTGCTCCGCTTCCAGCAGGTCGAGCACGTTGCCGATGGCCTTGCCCTGATACTGCAGCGGGATGACGGCCCCTTGCTCATCATAGAGCTCGATGTCGAGCGGAATATGCAGCGGCAGTTTTTGCGGCTGATCCTGGGTCGGCGGGGTGTGCTGGCTCACGTGCAGACGATAGACGCCGCTTTCGGCATCGTACTCGTCGGTCACAGTGAGCTCGGGAGTGCCGGACTGGCTGTACCAGCGGCGGAAGCGGCCGAGATCCACTCCGGAGGCATCTTCCATCGCCTGCACGAAGTCATCACAGGTGACGGCCTGACCGTCAAAGCGCTCGAAATAGAGGCGCATGCCTGCCTGGAAGGCGGCCTCACCCAGCAGGGTGTGCAGCATGCGGATCACTTCCGAGCCCTTCTCGTAGACGGTCAGGGTGTAGAAGTTGTTCATCTCAATCACCACATCCGGGCGGATGGGGTGGGCCATGGGGCCGGCATCTTCGGCAAACTGCGGGCCGCGCACGGTGCGCACGTTATTGATGCGATTAACCCCGCGCGAGCCCAGATCGGAGGAGAACTCCTGATCCCGGAACACGGTCAGCCCCTCTTTCAGACTGAGCTGGAACCAGTCGCGGCAGGTGACGCGGTTGCCCGTCCAGTTGTGGAAGTATTCGTGGCCGATCACCCGCTCGATGCCGTGGTAGTCGCTGTCGGTGGCGGTAGCCGGGTTGGCCAGCACGAACTTGGAGTTGAAGATGTTGAGCCCCTTGTTCTCCATGGCGCCCATGTTGAAGAAGTCCACCGCCACGATCATATAGATGTCGAGGTCGTACTCGAGGCCGAAGCGCTGCTCGTCCCAGCGCATGGAGTTGATGAGGCTCTCCATGGCGAAACCGGCGCGATCCAGGTTGCCCTTGTCGACGAAGATCTCGAGGGCCACCTTGCGGCCGCTCTTGGTGGTGTAATGGCTGCGCTCCACGTCGAAGTCCCCGGCCACCAGGGCAAACAGGTAGCTCGGTTTGGGGAAGGGATCCTGCCACTGCACGAAGTGGCGGCCGTCACCCAGATCGCCGCTGTCGACCTTGTTGCCGTTGGAGAGCAGGAAAGGGAACTGGGATTTGTCGGCGGTGATGCGGGTGCTGTAACGGGCCAGAATGTCCGGCCGGTCCAGGTAATAGGTGATGCGTCGGAACCCTTCTGCCTCACACTGGGTGCAGTAGGCGTCGCCGGACTTGTAGAGCCCTTCCAGCGCGGTGTTGGCAGCCGGATCCAGCAGGGTGACTATGGTCAGCACGCACTCGGCCGGCAGGTTGAACAGGGTCAGGCTGCTCTCGCCCTGCTCGTACTGGGTGAAGGGCACCCCGTCCACTCTGACGCTGTGCAGAGAGAGCCCCTCCCCATCCAGCACCAACGGTTCATTGTGCTCGCCATTGCGCCGCAGACGGGAGATGGCGGTCACCTGGGTCAGCGGCTCCTGCAGTTGAAAGTCGAGATCGATGCTGTCGATCCAGTAGAGCGGAGCCCGGTAATCCTGGCGATATTTGGCCGTCATGGCCTGGGAGTGATCGGTCATTATTGTTTGCTTCCACGCTTGTAATTGACGTGTCAGAGGCTGTCACAACCGGTTGGCAGGGTCAAATAGTTTGCATTCAGGCAAAAGAAAGGGCGACTTCAGTCGCCCTTGTTGATTAATTGACTCGCCGATGATCAGCTGCGTTTGCTGAGCTTGGCCAGATCCGCCGTGATGTTGGCTGCCTCGACCAGATACTCGTCGGGGGCCTCGAAATCGGCAGGCAGTTCATCCAGACTCTTCACCGCCGGCTTGCCGAGACGGGCAAGGCGCTCGTTGGTGCGTTTGAGAGCCTTCTCGTCCTGCTTGGCCTGATCCGCCAGACGTTCCGCCTCGTTGAGGGAGACCGACTTCTTGTCTTTCTCCTCCTTGTAGTCGGCAATGTCCTGCATCACGTAGGCAAACTCCGGATCCTTGTTGATCCGCGCCTCGTGGGCAGACTGCAGCTTGGGCAGCAGGCTGGCGAAGTTGCCGAGCTTGTCGTACTTGGCCGATGCAATCTTGTCCCACGGCAAGGCATTGAACTCACGGCTCTCGCCTGTCTCTTCCGGTGCCACCGCGGTCGGGAAGCTGATGTCCGGGGCGACGCCCTTGTTCTGGGTGCTGCCACCGTTGATCCGGTAGAACTTGGCGATGGTGTACTGCACGTGACCGAGCGGCTGCTCGTAGAAGTCGTACACCTTGGCGAGGCTGCGATGCTGCTGCACTGTGCCCTTGCCGAACGAGTTCTCGCCGAGGATCAGGGCCCGGCCGTAATCCTGCATGGCGGCGGCAAAGATCTCGGAGGCCGAGGCGCTGTATCTGTCGATCATCACCGACATGGGGCCACCGTAGTAGACGTTGCCGTCGTCATCACCGTTGACGGTGATGCGGCCCATGTGATCCCGGATCTGCACTACGGGACCGCTGGCAAAGAACAGGCCGCTCAGGGCAGAGGCTTCGGTCAGCGCGCCGCCGCCGTTGCCACGCAGATCGACGATGAGGCCATCGATCTTCTGCTTGTTGAGGCTGGAGAGCTCCTTGATCACGTCATCGTGCAGGTTGACGTAGAAACTCGGGATCTCGAGCACCCCGATCTTCTTGCCTTCGGCGGTGATCACCTTGGACTTGGCGGCTCGGTCTTCCAGACGCACCTTGTCGCGCACCAGCTCGATCTGCTCGGTCTTGGCGGCGGCGCCCTTGCCACGCTGGATCTCCAGCTTCACCTTGCTGCCTTTTGGTCCCTTGATGAGTTCGACCACGTCATCGAGACGCCAGCCGATCACATCGACAATCTTGCCGTCGTCCTGCCCTACCCCGACGATCTTGTCATCGGGCTTGAGGTGGTTGGACTTGGCAGCCGGGCCACCGGGCACCAGAGAGCGAATGACGGTGAAGTCATCCTCGGCCTGCAGCACGGCACCAATCCCCTCCAGCGAAAGGTTCATCTCAGTGTTGAAACGATCGGCGCTGCGCGGAGACAGATAGCTGGTGTGTGGTTCGATGGCGCGGGCGAAGGAGTTCATGAAGAGCTGGAACACGTCCTCGCTCTCGGTCTGGGACATCCGCTTGATGGCGTTGTTGTAACGCTTGCCAAGCAGTTCCTTGATCTCGGGCCACTCCTTGCCGCTGAGCTTGAGGCTCAGGGCATCGAACTTGACCCGCTGGCGCCACAACTCGTTGAGTTCGGCTTCGTCTTTCGGCCAAGCCGCCCCTTCCCGATCAAAGATGTAGTTGTCGGACTGGGTAAAATCGAAAGGAGTATCGAGCAGTTTGAGGGCGTATTCGAACCGCTCATAACGCCGCTGCTGACTCAGATTGAACATCTCGTAAGCCGGGGCCAGCCGCCCTCTCTCGAGGTCGGTGTCAAAACCGGTACGGTACTTTTCAAAGCGGCTGATATCAGAGGCCAGAAACAGGTTGCGGCTGTAGTCCAGATTCTCCAGATACTTGTCAAAGATCACGGAGGAAAAGGCATCGTCCAGCTTGAACTGCTTGTAATGCGAGCGGGTAAACAGATTGGCAATTCGCTTGCTAGCCGTAGCATGTTGGCTCTCCTGAGCCAACACAGGCAAATCACTTTCCTTGAGCACCGGCTCGATGGCCTGTGCAAGCCCGGCAAGCGCCAGGCTACAGGCAACGAGGGAAAAACGAATTACGCCATGCTTCAACATTTGTCTCCTTAGAGAACCAGGTGCTCGAATTTGACCCGCAGCATCATGCCGGTCTGCAATTGAACCTGAACGTCATCCTTGGTCACTTCCTTGATGGTGGCCGGCACCGGAGACTTGCCCAGCACAACCCGGACGCCCTGATCCACTTTCAGGGTTGCGGCATCCACTTTGACCAGCGGTGCTTCGACAGCGACGGGAGCAGCCTTGGGAGCGGCTTTCGGCTTGTCGGATTTGGCGGCAGCATCGGCCTTGCGCGGGGCAGGACGACGTGGCTGCTTGGCCTTCTCTTCTTTGGTGTTGGTACGACGGCTGGCAAAGACACGCTCTTTGCTCTCTTTGAGGGCTTGCTTGGCGTGCTCGATGTGCTCTTCGGTGAGCAGCTCGCCCGGATTGCCGTCCAGATCGACACGGGCCTGGCCGGCCTTGAGGCCATGCAGGTAACGCCAGCTGGAGGTGTATTGACGCAGAGCAGAACGCAGCATGGTCTTGGAGACTCTGGCGTCGTCAGCAAGACGCTCGGCCAAATCCTGGAAGATGCCAATCTTGAGCGGCTTGGCCTCTCCTTCAGCAATGAAGCAGGCCGGGAATTTCTCGACCAGGTAGGCAACGATCTCTTTACTGTTCTTCAGCTTCTCAGTGTTTTCCATGTATAACCTTGGCTTTCATATAAACGCGCGGGCACACCCGAGCACAACAAAGGCCCCATTATAGAGAGCTTGGGGCCTTTTGCGAACCATCAAGCAATGACTTAGAGCATGCTTTCCAAAATTTGCACCGTTTCTTCCAGTCCAATCCGGTCTTGCGCATCAAAGCGGTTAAAGATTGGACTATCGATATCCAGTACGCCAATGATCTCGCCACCACGCCGCAGCGGGATCACGATTTCAGCATTGCTGGCACCGTCGCAGGCGATGTGACCTTCAAACTGGTGCACGTCGTCGATGAGCTGGGTCTTGCCCTCGGCCACCGCCGTACCACACACCCCGCGCCCGACCGGAATGCGCACGCAGGCCGGCTTGCCCTGGAACGGGCCGAGCACCAGGGTCTCGCCCTGCAACAGGTAAAAGCCGACCCAGTTGATGTCGGCCAGCTCCTGGTTGAGCAGTGCAGACAGGTTGGCCAGGTTGGCGATGAGATCCGGCTCCCCTTCCAGCAATGCCTGGGCCTGCTGGTTGAGGGTGCGATAAAATGCTTGTTTTTCAATCATGATTAAATGAACTTCACTCCCTGATAATCAGTGCAAGGTAACGCCCCGCCTGAAAAATTCAAATCAATTTTCACCTCACCCCCCATCCTTTCTTCAATCAGGCGAGGCATTTAGCGGGCGACGGAGAGCGCCAGTTGCTGGCGCTGGCCATTGCTCCACTCGATATTGAGCAGCCAGACCATCAGCGGTGAGGTGCAGGATCCCACCAGCGTAGTCCCCTGCCAGCCCTGCTCGGTGGCCTCAAAGTTGACCGGAATGGTCCCCATGAACATGTCCCGCCCCTCCAGCCACGCCTTCACCGGCGTCACGGCCGGATCGCCGCCCTGAAGCTGTATCACAAAGTCACGTTCGGCCTGCACCGGCAGCGAGGCAACACGCACGGTCAACGGCTTGTCGCCCAGCTGGGTGTTGCAACTGGTGTGGGACAGATCACAAATCTGATCTTTTTCTGATCCCGCTACCGCGGTCTGCGCGTTGCCGAACCAGGTTCGATAGGCAACCAATCCGAGCAAAATAGCCAGGACGATCGCCAAATGGACAATTTTGCGTGAAGTGAGTCTCTCTTTCATGAAAAAACAGCCTTGTAAGATGTCTGAAAAATGACATTTTCGTGATCTCGCGCAAGGTAAATAATTGAACAGGCGAGACCCAACGGAGCCAAATATATCACTGTTTATACTGTTATTTTACCTGTCAGTTCAGTATCATTCCCATTGAATTTTCATTTAGCTACTTTTTGCTTTTCCTTTTATTAACAGTTGTTAACAAGAGAAAAGGCAGTAGCCAATGAAGTCGGTCCACGTCACTGGACACAAAATCAAACAACAGCAGCATCGGAAGCGGAATACAACGATGAGCCATACAACTAACCATCCTGAGTACAACTACACCGTTGTTCGCCAGTTCACCATCATGACGATTGTCTGGGGAATTGTCGGCATGTCGGTTGGCGTACTGATCGCAGCCCAGTTGATCTGGCCTGCCCTCAACTTTGATACTCCCTGGCTGACTTACAGTCGCCTTCGCCCTCTGCACACCAACGCGGTGATCTTCGCGTTTGGCTGTAGCGCCCTGATGGCGACCTCCTTCTATGTGGTGCAACGCACCTGTCAAACCCGACTGTTCGGCGGCAAGCTTGCCTCCTTCGTGTTCTGGGGCTGGCAGGCGATCATCCTCTCGGCCGCCATTTCGCTGCCGCTGGGATACACCACCTCCAAGGAGTACGCAGAGCTGGAATGGCCGATTGATATCGCCATCACCATCGTCTGGGTCGCCTATGCCGTGGTCTTCTTCGGCACCCTGGTCAAACGCACCACCTCCCACATCTATGTGGCGAACTGGTTCTTCGGTGCCTTCATCATCACGGTGGCCGTGCTGCACATCGTCAACAACATGGAAGTGCCGCTTTCCGGCATGAAGTCCTACTCCATGTACTCCGGCGCCATGGATGCCATGGTGCAGTGGTGGTATGGCCACAACGCGGTAGGCTTCCTGCTGACCGCCGGCTTCCTCGGCATGATGTATTACTTCGTGCCCAAGCAGGCGGGTCGTCCGGTCTACTCCTACCGTCTCTCCATCGTTCACTTCTGGGCGCTGATCTCCCTCTACATCTGGGCCGGTCCGCACCACCTGCACTATACCGCGCTGCCTGACTGGGCCCAGTCGCTGGGCATGGTGATGTCCCTGATCCTGTTCGTACCCTCCTGGGGCGGCATGATCAACGGCATCATGACCCTCTCCGGTGCCTGGCACAAACTGCGTTATGACCCCATCCTGCGCTTCCTGATCGTGTCCCTGTCGTTCTACGGCATGTCCACCTTCGAAGGCCCGATGATGGCGATCAAGACCGTCAACGCCCTCTCCCACTACACCGACTGGACCATCGGTCACGTCCACTCCGGCGCACTGGGCTGGGTTGCCATGGTATCCATCGGTGCCGTGTACCACCTGATCCCGAACCTGTTCGGCCAGGGCCGCATGTACAGCATCAAGCTCATCAACGTCCACTTCTGGCTGGCTACCGTGGGCACCGTGCTCTACATCGTCGCCATGTGGATTTCCGGGGTGATGCAGGGTCTGATGTGGCGTGCGGTCAACGACGACGGCACCCTGACCTACAGCTTCGTAGAAGCGCTGCAGGCCTCTTATCCCTTCTACTTCGTGCGCTTCCTGGGTGGCTGCTTCTTTGTCACCGGCATGTTGCTGATGGCCTACAACGCCTATCGCACCATCACTGCGCCCAAAGGTTCCCTGGAACCTGTCGCACAGCCAGCATGATTGAAGAGGTCAAAGCATGAGCAACAATAACCGTCACGAGATCTTTGAAAAGAGCGTTCCCATGCTGGTGGTCGGCATCATATTTGCCATCAGCCTGGGGGGCCTGGTCGAAATCACCCCACTGTTCTTCCAGAAGCAGACCACTGAGCCGGTCGAGGGCCTCAAGCCCTATACCGCTCTGCAGATGGAAGGGCGCGACATCTTCATCCGCGAAGGCTGCACCGTCTGCCACAGCCAGATGATCCGTCCGTTCCGCGCCGAAACCGAGCGCTACGGCCACTACTCGGTCGCCGGTGAGAGCGTGTGGGAGCACCCCTTCTTGTGGGGCTCCAAGCGTACCGGTCCGGATCTGGCCCGGGTCGGCGGTCGTTATTCCGACGACTGGCACCGTGCTCACCTGATCAACCCGCGCGACGTGGTGCCCGAGTCCAACATGCCCGCCTTCCCCTGGCTCGACACCAACGTGCTGACCGGTGAACTGACTGGCAAGAAGCTGGCCCTGTTCCGCGATCACTTCGGCGTACCCTACACGGATGCCGACATTCAGGGTGCCGGCGAGGCCGTGAAGGGCAAGACCGAGCTGGATGCGCTGGTAGCCTATCTGCAATCACTGGGTCATGCCCTGAAATAAAGGAGTCAGGATATGGATTACGGCACATTTCGCGGCCTGTATACCCTGCTGTTGATGGCCATCATGATCGGCATCATCGTCTGGGCCTACAGCAAGCGCCGCAAGACCTCCTTCGACGAGGCTGCCAATCTGGTTTTTGCCGACGACGAGCAACCCAGTGCTGATAACAAGAACGCAGGAGCGAAACAATAATGAGCACTTTGTTTAGCATTTTTGTCACCGTCATCAGTCTGGGGACCATCCTCGGCTGCTTCTTGCTGCTGGTCTGGTGCCTGCGCGACAAGATGGGGGTGGAAGAGGGCAAGTCCATGGGACACGCCTTCGACGGCATCGAAGAGATCAACAACCCGCTGCCGAAGTGGTGGACCTACATGTTCCTCTTCTTCATCGTCACCGGTCTGGTCTATCTGATTGCCTTCCCGGGCCTTGGCAACTTCAAGGGCGTACTGGGCTGGCAGAGCTCCAACCAGGACGTACGCTCGCTGGCCGAGTCCAAGGCTGCGGCGGCCTCCGCCAAGGCTGAAGGGCGCGCGGTGGAATACGATCGCGAGCTCATCAAGGCCGACGAGATCTACGGTGCCAAGTTCCGTGAGCTGGCCTATCAGGCCGATGGCAAGACCTATCGCGCCATCGAAGAGATCGCCGCCGATCCGGAAGCCCGCAAGGTGGGTCAGCGTCTGTTCCTGCAGAACTGCTCCCAGTGCCATGGCTCCGATGCCCGCGGTGGTCGCGGTTTCCCGAACCTGACCGACAGCGAATGGCAATGGGGCGGCGCGCCCGACCAGATCAAGACCACCATCATGGGTGGTCGTCAGGGCGTGATGGCAGCCTGGGGCGAGATCCTCGGTAAGGACGGGGTCAAGGAAGTGGCCTCCTACGTGCTGAGCCTCTCCGGTCGCAAGGTGGACATGGTGGAAGCCAAGAAGGGTGAAGCGCGCTTCACCATCTGCGCCGCCTGTCACGGTCCGGACGCCAAGGGCGGCATCGCCTTCGGAGCGCCGGATCTCACCAACAACACCTGGCTCTATGGCGGTTCCCGTCAGGTGGTCGAGCAGACCATCACCCACGGTCGTCACGGCGTGATGCCGGCCTGGAAGGATATTCTGGGTGAAGACAAGGTGCACCTGCTCGCCTCCTACGTTTACAGCTTGTCCCACAACGACCAGCAAAATAAGCAGTAACATGTGATAAACACGTGATTACTCAGCAAAAAGCCTCGACTCTTCGAGGCTTTTTGTTATCTTGTGTTGACTGAAATTCCTCTGTTTCGTTAATCACTGGTTTCACGGTAGTAGCACTATGTCCCAACCCTGGTATCGCCAATTCTGGCCCTGGTTCATCATCGCCCTCCCGACCGCAGCCGTGATCGGCAGCATCAGCACGGCGATCATCGCCAGCAAGGATGGCGTCAATCTGGTGGCCGAAGACTATTACAAGCAAGGCAAGGAGATTAATCAGGATCTCAGCAAGTTTGATCGCTCCGAAGCCCTCAACATCCACATCGCGCTGGAGGTCAACGGCAACGAGCTGACCCTCAAGCCGCTGTCGGGCGATATCCCGGCTGGCCAGGCGCTCTACCTCTCCCTGTTTCACCCCACCCTCGCCGGCATGGACAGCGAGCACATGGTGACCGCCGACGGCAACGGCGTCTATCGCCTGCTGCTCGACAAGCCGCTCACCGGCAAGTGGCACGTGCGGGTGGATGCCTTCAACCACGAATGGCGGCTGCAAGAGACTGTCCAGCTCCCCACCAAGGCCCCCGTCGAACTCGATCCCAAAGGACGCTGAGTCATGAGCCGTCCTGTTCACCATGACACGCCGGCAGCAACCGGCGCTTCACTGTTTCTGCCGACAGGCCGGGTAGCCTGCGGCCAGCTGTCATGAGCGGCTGCTTTCACTGTGGTGAGCCGGTGCCCGCCGGCAGCCGCTATGCCCTCGAGATAAAAGGCATAGTCCAGCCCATGTGCTGCCCCGGTTGTCAGGCGGTGGCGGAAACCATTCTGGAGTGCGGCCTGGCCAGCTACTACGAGCACCGCACCGCTCCCGGCACCAAGGGCGAGCTGGTGCCCGCAGAGCTCGCCGCCCTCACCCACTACGATCTGGCCGAAGTGCAGCAGGATTTTGTCACCGACAGCGCCACCGGCAGCCACAAGGTGCGCGAGATCCAGCTGACGGTGGAAGGCTTGACCTGCGCCGCCTGTGCCTGGCTCATCGAACGCCATCTGGGCAATCTGGCCGGGCTGCACTACATCAACGTCAACACCACCACCCACCGGGCCCGCATCAAGTGGGATCCGGACCGGCTCTCTTTGAGCGACATCCTCAAGGGTTTTGCCAAGATCGGCTATCGCGCCTACCCCTTCCAGACTCACCAGCAGGAAGCGCTGTACGCCCGCGAGGTGCGCAGCTACATGTTCCGGCTGGCACTGGCGGGGCTCGGCTCCATGCAGGTGATGATGTGCGCGGTGGCGCTCTACATGGACCTCTTCATCAGCGTCGAAGAGGAGTTCATGGTCTACTTCAAGTGGATAAGTCTGCTGCTCTCCACCCCCATCATGATCTACTCGGCCCAGCCCTTCTACGTGGGCGCCTGGCGCAGCCTCAGGCAGGGACACCTCTCCATGGACGTGTCGGTATCGCTGGCGCTGATCGGCGCCTTCATCGCCTCCATGTGGGCCACCGTGTTCAACACCGGAGAGGTCTATTACGACTCCATCACCATGTTCGTCTTCTTCCTGCTGCTGGGACGCTTCCTCGAGCTGCGGGCCAGACGCAAGGCCTCCGAGTCGAGCTCCAACCTGGCGCGGCTGGTGCCCATCATGGCCACCCGGCTCGATGAGGATGGCGAACACGAGGTGGCCGCCAAGACGCTGCAGGTCGGCGACCGGGTACGGGTGCTGGCGGGTGCCACCCTGCCGGCGGATGGCATCATCCTGCTTGGGCAGGCCAGCCTCAACGAATCCATGCTGACCGGTGAACAGCTGCCGCTGCTCAAACAGGCGGGGGATGCCGTCTATGCCGGCACCATCAACACCGACGCCCCCCTCGAAATCCGGGTCAGCCATCGCATTGAAGAGTCGCGCCTGGCCCAGATCATGCGGCTGCAGGATCACGCGCTGGACGACAAGCCGGCCATCGCCCAGATGGCAGATGTGCTCTCCCGCCACTTCATTCTGGTGCTGCTGTTCATCGCCGCTGGCGTCTGGACCTTCTGGCACTTTCATCAGCCAGAGCAGGCCTTCTGGGTCACCCTGGCGGTGCTGGTGGCCACCTGCCCCTGCGCCCTGTCGCTGGCCACCCCCACCGCGCTCACCTCGGCCACCGCCCGCCTGACCCGTGCCGGCATCCTGCTGCGCCGAGGCCACGTGCTGGACGTGCTGACTCGGGCCAACCGCATCGTGATGGACAAGACCGGCACCCTGACCACGGGCAACATCAGCCTGACCAGCACGGAGGCCCTGGGTAGCCTTGACGAGACGCGCTGCCTTGCCATTGCCCGCGCCCTGGAGGCCTATTCCGAGCACCCCATCGCCCGCGCCTTTCGCAGCAATACCGCAGAGGACGCAGTGCTGCTGGCGGCCAGCAAGGTGACCCCCGTCATCGGACACGGTATCGAGGGGGTGATCGACGGTCGCCACTATCGCCTCGGCAGTGCCCGCTGGCTCGGCATCAGCGATACCCACGCAGCACAAGCGGACGGGCTGGTCATCTATCTGGCCGACGAGGATCGGGCGCTCGCCCGTTTCCTGCTGAGCGACACCCTGCGCCCCGATGCGAAGGCGCTGATCCAGGCCTTCAAGGCGGCCGGCCTCAAGACCACCATTCTCACCGGCGACAGCTCGGCCCAAGCCGACGAGGTTGCCCGCGAGCTGGGGGTTGATGAGCTGGTCAAGGGCGTCACGCCGGATGGCAAGCTGGCCTACCTCAAGGAGCACGAGGCCCGCGGCGACATCAGCATCATGGTGGGAGATGGCATCAACGACGCCCCTGTGCTGGCCGGTGCCCACGCCTCCTTCGCCATGGCCGGCGGCACCGATCTGGCCAAGAACAGCGCCGACGCCATCTTGCTGGCCGACGATCTCTCCCGCCTGCTGGATGCCCGCGCCCTGGCGCTGCGCACCCGCAAGATCATCAAGGAGAACTTCGCCTGGTCCATCGGCTACAACCTGCTGGTGCTGCCGCTGGCGGCGAGCGGCTGGCTGCCTCCCTACGTGGCGGCGGCGGGCATGTCGCTGAGCTCCCTCATCGTGGTCACCAACTCCATGCGGCTCAACCGCTGAACCGTGGCCACAGGGACAGACAGGGTGAAGGGAGCTGGCTCCGCTCAGGCTCCCTTCACCATCGAATCGACGGGTCTGCGGCCACCAACGTGGTGTACCATGACCCCTTTCATTGCAAGGTTTGCTGCATGAACATCATCTTCGTCCTCATCCCCATCGCCATCCTCTTCGTCATCATCGCCGGCGCCGTCTTCTTCTGGGCCATTCGCTCCGAGCAGTTTGAAGATCTCGACCGCCAGGGTTCCAATATCCTGTTCGACGAAGAGCAACCCGCCCCCAAACACGCCGAGCACGAGCACAAAGATGACGGCCACCCTTGATCTGCTGGGCGCCTTGCTGGTTGGGCTGGCCGGTGCCGGCCACTGCATCGGCATGTGCGGCGGTGTCTCCGCCGCCCTCTCCATGGCCATTCCTGCCGAGAAGCAGCACTTCTGGGGTCGGCTCGGTTACCTGCTCAACTACAACCTCGGCCGAATCTTGAGCTATGTGATTGCCGGTGCCTTGGTCGGAGGGCTGCTGGCCACCACCAATGAACTCGGCGCGGGCAAGCATGCCATCGCCGGCCTGCGGCTGGTGGCGGCCTTCCTGATGATTGCCCTCGGGCTCTATCTCGCCGGCTGGTGGCAGGGGGTGTTGCTGCTCGAGCGCATTGGCGCCAGGTTGTGGCCCCACCTCAAGCCGCTGGCGGGCAAGTTCATCCCCTTCACCTCGGCCTGGCAGGCACTGCCGTTTGGCATGGTCTGGGGCTGGCTCCCCTGCGGGCTGGTCTACTCCATGCTGACCTGGAGCGCAGCGGCGGGATCCGCTGGCGGTGGAGCTCTGATCATGCTCTTTTTCGGCCTCGGCACCCTGCCGACCCTGTTTGCGCTGGGGGGGCTGGCGGATCGGCTGCGTTACTGGCTGACCCTGCGCAGTTTGCGCCTTGGTGGGGCCCTGCTGCTCATCGCATACGGGCTGCATACCCTCTTGATCGGGATTGCGTCCTTTTGAAACCCTATCCAAAACGGATGAGTTGATGGTAAACTTGTTTGATATAAATCAATTATTCGTATGAGCCTATGATCCCGGAAAAGAAACCTGGCAGACGTATTCAGAGCGGTGGCTGTGCAATTCATTGCCAGGATTGCAGCATCAGCCAGCTCTGCATTCCCTTCACTCTGAACGACAACGAGCTCGATCAGCTGGACAGCATCATCGAGCGCAAGAAGCCGATCCAGAAGGGTGAAGAGTTGTTCAAGGCCGGCGATGAGCTCAAATCGCTCTACGCCATCCGTTCCGGGACCATCAAGTCATACACCATCACCGAGCAGGGTGACGAGCAGATCACTGCCTTCCACCTGGCTGGCGATCTGGTTGGCTTTGACGCCATCCACAAGCAGGCGCACCCCTCCTTCGCCCAGGCGCTGGAAACCGCCATGGTGTGCGAGATCCCGTTCGACGTGCTCGACGATCTCTCCGGCAAGATGCCGAAGCTCCGCCAGCAGATCATGCGGCTGATGAGCAACGAGATCATGGGCGACCAGGAGATGATCCTGCTGCTCTCCAAGAAGAATGCCGAAGAGCGCCTCGCCGCCTTCCTGCACAACCTGTCGGTGCGCTTCTCCGAGCGTGGTTTCTCCGCCAAGGAGTTCCGCCTCTCCATGACCCGCGGCGACATAGGCAACTACCTCGGCCTCACCGTCGAAACCATCAGCCGCCTGCTGGGCCGCTTCCAGAAGTCCGGTCTCATCAGCGTCAAGGGCAAGTACATTACCGTACTGGATCACGTCGCCCTCGGCGTCATGGCCGGTGCAACCCGCCCCCCCTGCGGTTAAGCTTCTTCTCTATGGTGCCGGATCGGTTTACCCCGAAATTTGATCCGGCACACGTCCCCCCTTCTCCTCCTGAGCTAAGCTGTAATGGCTAAAGGTCTGCCATCATTGGTATTTTTGCCAAGGAGGAGGAGAACATGGTCAAGTACCGAAAAATTCTGGTGGTCATCAACCCGGAAGAAGAGCGGCAAATCGCCCTCGAACGAGCGGTCAAGGTAGCCGAGCTGGATGAAGGCGCCCAACTGACCCTGTTGCTCACCATTTACGACTTCTCGTATGAAATGACCGCCATGCTGTCGGTGGATGAGCGGGAAGAGATGCGCCACGGGGTGATTGCCCAGCGCCGCGAATGGCTCGACGACATTCTCAAACCCTACCGCGCCCGAGGGCTGGATTGCGAGATCAAGGTGGTCTGGCACAACCGTCCCTTCGAATGCATCATTCAGGAAGTGCTGGAGCAGCGCCACGATCTGGTGGTCAAGGCCACCCACCACCACTCCTTCCTGCAAACCTTCATCTTCACCCCCACCGACTGGCATCTGCTGCGCAAGTGCCCCTGCCCCGTGCTACTGGTGAAAGAGGGACATTGGCAGCGGGGCGGCAACATCATCGCCGCCATCAATTGCTCCAGCGACGATCAGGATCAGAAGCTGCTCAACGAGCGGATCACCGAAGAGGGGATCGCCATCGCCGAGCTGCTCGGCTCCAACCTGTATCTGGTCAACACCTACCCGGGCACCCCGGTCAATGTGGCCATCGAGCTGCCGGAGTTTGACCCCAACGCCTACAACGACGCCATTCGCAAACACCATGAGAGCCTGCTGCTGAGCCACGCCGACAAATACGGCATCGGCCATCTCTGGACCCGGGTGGCAGAAGGCCTGCCCGAAGAGGTGCTGCCCGATCTCGCCGGCGAGCTGCAGGCCACCCTGATGATCATGGGGTGCGTCGGTCGCACCGGGCTCTCCGCCGCCCTGCTCGGCAACACCGCCGAGCACGTGGTGGATCGCCTCGCCTGCGACATGCTGATCCTAAAGCCCGCCGATTACAGCTGCCCGGTCGATAGCCGCCGTCCCGCATAAGCCTTTCTTGCCCTCCCCCGGGACATGGCTATAATAAGCCGCTTATTTTTGTCCCGGGTTTCAGGTCATGCTAGAAGAGCTTAACGCCAAAGAAAAATACAGTTTCAACAAACTGCAGAAGCGCCTGCGGCGCAACGTAGGTCAGGCCATCGCCGACTTCAATATGATTGAAGAGGGTGACAAGGTCATGGTGTGCCTGTCCGGCGGCAAGGACAGCTTCGCCATGCTCGACATTCTGATGAGCCTGAAGGCCAGCGCCCCCATCCACTTCGATCTGGTGGCGGTCAACCTGGATCAGAAGCAGCCCGGCTTCCCCGAGCACGTGCTGCCCGAATACCTGACCACCCTCGGCATCGATTTCAAGATCGTCGAAGAGGATACCTACGCCATCGTCAAGGAGAAGGTGCCGGAGGGCAAGACCACCTGCGCACTCTGCTCCCGCCTGCGCCGCGGCATTCTCTACCGCACCGCCCAGGAGCTGGGCTGCACCAAGATTGCCCTTGGCCACCACCGCGATGACATCCTCGAGACCCTGTTCCTCAACATGTTCTACGGCGGCAAGCTCAAGTCCATGCCGCCCAAGCTGGTGAGCGACGATGGCAAGAATGTGGTGATCCGCCCGCTCGCCTACTGCAAGGAGAAGGACCTGGTGCGCTATGCCGAGGTCAAGGCATTCCCCATCATCCCGTGCAACCTGTGCGGCTCCCAGGAGAACCTGCAGCGCCAGGCGATCAAGCAGATGATGCAGGAGTGGGATCGCCGCTTCCCGGGTCGTCTCGAGACCATGTTCACCGCCATTCAGGACGTGATCCCGAGCCACCTGCTCGATCACAAGCTGTTTGACTTCAAGAGCATCAACCGCGACTCCGGCATCATCGACGGCGGCGACAAGGCGTTTGATCCGCCCGAGCTGCCCAAGGCGCCGCTGCTGGACATCGACGAAATGGACATGCTGGACGTGATTGAGGTGCGCTAAGCCCACCTCAACCATGAAAAAGGAGCGCCTGGCGCTCCTTTTTTATTTTTATGCCGACCACCCTCAGTGGCGGCTCAAGATGGGCTAGCCCTTGTGCAGCCAGGGCGTCAGCCGCAGGATCTCCCCCTGCAGCTGCAGCTTGCCCTCGGCAAACTCCGCCAGCTGGGCGTTGCTCAGCAGCAGTTGTCCCTCCTGCCAGGGCAGCGGCAGCTGGCGAGCACCGTCGATGAGGTAGGCGGTACCGCTTGGCTGCACCAGACTGACCCTCACCCCCGTCATCTCGGGCAGGAAATATTTGCCGACCATGCCGGCCAGCTTCTCCAGCAGGCTCTGCATGTCGTGCTGGCGCCCCGTCAGCTCACTCACCTTGAGCTCCCACCGACTGTCTGCCGGCGGCGGCACATCCGCCATCACCTGTACCGACAGATCGCAGGCCTCATGGGGCTCGGTGAGCCCTACCACTACGGTCGCCTTGTCGAGATTCAAGTCATCGTCATAGGGCAGCCGCAATTCGCTGTCAACGGTCACCTCGGCCGCCACGTCCCGATCCAGGGTCGAGACCCGGGCCGAGGTGAGCAGGCAGCGCCGGCCATTTTGTTGATCGGTCAGATAAAAACCCAGCCTGGCGTGACCAAACTCCCCTTTGGCGAAGGTCTTCATCTGGCTGTAAAAGGTGCCGTACTGCAGCTCAAGGGAGGGCTGCGCCACTGCCAGCATGGGCGCCATCAGCAGCGCGGCCGCCATCCCGTATCGATTGTTCATATGCCATCCTTTTGCATCACGCATCTGCACGCGCCGCTATCTGTTGCTGTTGTCTGACGCCCTGGATACCGTCAGGCGTTGAAATGATCGGGGCCCTGGCTCACCTCGGTCACTTCGACCGCCACCCCGCACAGATCCCGATAGAGGATCCCCTTGCAGTTGAAATAGAGCGGTGCCACCCAGATAAGTCCCAGCCCCATGGGGATCAGCGCCAGGAAGAACAGCGCCATCATGACCCCGTGCAGCAGCACTATGCTGGGCCAGCCGCGGGCAAACAGACGCAGGGAGACCAGGATCGCCTGCACCGGCGACAGGCCGCGCTCCAGCACCAGCGGCACGGTAAACACCAGCCCCATGCCGATCAGGGCCGACGGAATGAAGGCCAGCATCACCGGCAGACCCAGCAGTTCGAACAGTGGACCGAACAGGCTGGTGATGAGGCTGCCGAGCAGGCTCAGGCTGCCAAGGCGCAGGAAGTGGCGAAAGAAGTCGAATACCTGGCTTGGCCGGGCACGGACCCCCACCGACTGCTGCAACCCCAGCATGTCGAGGGAGGAGGTCATCGGCGACATGATGATGGTGATGAGCAGGCTCAGCACCAGGGCCACGTCCATCCCCCCTTCCTGATTGACATAGGGGGCGAGCAGGGTGTTGCTCAGCAGCATCCAGATGGCCGTCACCCCGACGATGGCCAGCAGCAGGCCGAATCCGGTGCGCCGCGTCTGTTGCCAGCTCTCCTGCAATACCCCCTTGAGGTCGAGACGATATCCCTGGCTCAGGGACTGTTCGAGGGAACCACCTATCCGCATTTTGTTACTCAATTGACTATCCAACATCCGAAAAACTGCTATTCAGGGAGCACATTATAGCGATTTGACCCGGCATGCGTAGCCGTTTTTCCCGCGCGTCTGCGCTCAAAAAGCCTTTGATTTCATCAGCCCCCATAGTCCAGGCCAGGATCCCCTCCTTGGCCGACGGCAATCAGGGGCGTAGGATGCCAGGCGACAGTACGGATTTTTCTGCGCGCCCCGCCCTACCCGGGATCACAGGGAGCACGCGCTTCACAAGGAGATGTTCATGTCTGATTTGACCCTCTATCTTGCGCCCGGTACCTGCGCCATGGCCGTGCGTATCGCCCTCACCGAAGCCGGTGCCCCTCACCGGATCAAGCAGATGGATCTGGCGGCCGGCGAGCAGCGCTCCCCTGCCTATCTCGCCATCAACCCCAAAGGCCGAGTGCCGGCGCTGGTGACCGAACGCGGCGTGCTCACCGAGACGCCGGCCTTGCTGCTCTATGTGGCACAGCGTTTTCCCGATGCCGGGCTGGCGCCGCTGGACGACCCCTTTCTGCTGGCCCGTATGCAGGAGGTGCACGGCTTTCTCGCCGCCACCGTGCACGTCGCCCATGCCCACGGCCGGCGCGGCAGCCGCTGGGCTGATGACCCGCAGGCCATTGCCGCCATGCAGGCCAAGGTGCCGCACAACATGCGCGAGGGCTTCGCCGAGATTGAACGCCATTATCTGGCCGGCCCCTGGGTGCTGGGGGAGCGCTTCAGCCTGACCGACATCTACCTGTTCGTGGTGGCGAGCTGGCTCGAGGGCGACGGGGTGGCCATCAGCGAATTTCCCAAGGTAGCGGATCACTATCGGCGCATGCTGGCACGCCCAGGCGTGCAGCAAGGGCTCGCCCTCTAGTCCGCTCGTTGCGGGTGCCAGTGCTCTTCTGGCACCTGTTTTTCCCCGCTTCCCCCTCGCCATTGAGATCGTTTTCACATTTCTGCCATCTCTTGGTGGATCAAAACCGCCTGAGCGCCTATCTTCCACCTCATGACGCAACCGGTTGCGTAACCGGTTGCCTAGCTAACATCAGATATGCGGGCATAGCCTGCCGAGGTGCTGTATGAAACGAGGCGTACTGCTCAATGCTCCCCTGAGTGCCCTGGTGGCACGGATGGGGCACACCGACGAGATCACCGTCTGCGATGCGGGCCTGCCCATTCCGGCCGGCCCTGAGCGCATCGATCTGGCGCTGATGGCAGGGACGCCGAGCCTTGAAACCGTGCTGACCGCCCTGCTCACCGACCTGGTGGTGGAGAAGGTGATCATGGCAAGCGAGATCAAGCAGATTAGCCCCGCCGCCCATCAGGCGCTGGTGGATCAGTTGGAGGCGCACGCCGCCGCTCAGGGCAAGCCCATCACCATCGAGTACTGCCTGCACGAAGCATTCAAGGCTCGCTCCCACCAGAGCAAGGCCATCGTGCGCAGCGGCGAGGTGACCCCCTACGCCAACCTCATTCTCTGCGCCGGCGTGGCGTTTTAAATTCCCAAGGAAGCAGCTATGAGCAACGCCAATATGCTCCCCTCGCCCATTCTAGCGCTTTCCGGGATCGTCAAGACCTTCCCCGGGGTACGCGCCCTCGATGAGGCGGGCCTCAAGGTCTATCCGGGTCAGGTGATGGCCCTGCTCGGCGAAAACGGCGCCGGCAAATCGACCCTGATGAAGGTGCTGACCGGCATCTACCAGGCCGATGCGGGCAACATCAGCTATCGCGGCCAGCCGGTTCACTTCAAGGGCCCCCGCGACTCCCAGGATCAGGGGATCAGCATCATCCACCAGGAGCTGAACCTGCTGCCGGAGTTGTCGATCGCCGCCAACATCTTCCTCGGCCGCGAACCTCGTACCCGTTTTGGCAGCATCGACCACAAACAACTGCGCGAACGGGCCAGCGGTCTGCTGGCACGGCTTGGCGTCAAACACGGCCCGGATACCCGGCTCGGGGATCTATCCATCGGTGAACAGCAGATGGTGGAGATCGCCAAGGCGCTGTCGTTCGATGCCAGCGTCATCATCATGGACGAACCCACCGATGCCCTCACCGACACCGAAACCGAGCAGCTGTTCGTGGTCATCCGCGAGTTGCGTGAGCAGGGCTGCGGCATCGTCTACATCTCCCATCGCTTGAAGGAGATCTTCGAAATCTGTGATCGGGTCACCGTGCTGCGCGATGGCAAGTGGATAGGCGAACAGGCGGTGAGCGAGCTCGACGAAGACAGGATCATCGAGATGATGGTGGGTCGCCGGCTGGAAGAGCAGTACCCGCGCCTCGCCCGCGAGCTCGGCCCGGTCAGCCTGCAGGTCAAGGATCTGGCCGGCCCCGGCGTGCGCGGGGTGAGCTTCTCCCTGCGTCAGGGTGAAATTCTGGGCTTCAGCGGCCTGATGGGCTCCGGCCGTACCGAGCTGATGAAGCTCATCTACGGTGCCAGCCCCATCAGCGCCGGTGACATTACCGTGGATGGCCATGCTCTGGTCCCCAAGAGCCCGGCCGATGGCCTGGCCGCCGGCATCGCCTACATCTCCGAGGATCGCAAGGGCGACGGCCTGGTGCTGGAGCTGTCGGTGCGCGAAAACATGAGCCTGTGCGCCCTTGGCGAGTTCATCAGCCACGGCAAGATTGACGGCCAGGCCGAGCGCCAGGCGGTGGGCGACTATGTGCGCCTGTTCAACATCAAGACCCCGAGTCAGGATCAGCTGATCAAGCTGCTCTCCGGCGGCAACCAGCAGAAGGTGGCCATCGCCAAGGGACTGCTGACAAGGCCCAAGGTGCTGATCCTGGACGAGCCGACCCGCGGCGTCGATGTCGGCGCCAAGAAGGAGATCTATCAGCTCATCAACCAGTTCAAGAAGGAGGGGATGAGCATCATCCTGGTCTCCTCCGAAATGCCGGAAGTGCTCGGCATGAGTGATCGCATCATGGTGATGCACGAAGGGCGCATCAGCGCAGAATTCAACACCCGCGATGCCAATCAGGAGAAGCTGATGGCAGCGGCAGTCGGCAAACAGTGGCAAGCAGAGCAAGAGGCAGCACAATGACAACCCAAACCCTTTCCCGCCGCGGCGTCATGAGCAAGGCCTGGTGGATCGAGAACAAATCCCTGGTCGCGCTGCTGGTGCTGATCGGTGTGGTCTCCTTCCTGAGCCCCAACTTCTTCACCGCCGACAACCTGCTCAACATCCTGCGCCAGACCTCGGTCAACGCCATCATGGCGGTCGGCATGACGCTGGTCATCCTCACCGCCGGCATCGATCTGTCGGTCGGCTCGGTGCTGGCCCTGTGCGGCGCCCTGGCCGCCACCATGGTCGCCATGGAGCTGCCCATCGCCCTGGTGATCCCCCTCACCCTGGGGGCCGGCGCCCTGCTTGGCGGCATCAGCGGCCTCATCATTGCCAAGGGCAAGGTACAGGCCTTCATCGCCACCCTGGTCACCATGACCGCCCTGCGCGGCGTTACCATGGTCTATACCGAGGGGCGCCCCATCTCCACCGGTTTCAGTGACGGCGCCGATCACTTCGCCTGGCTGGGTACCGGTTACCTGTTCGGTCTGCCGGTACCCATCTGGCTGATGGCCATCGTCTTCCTGCTGGCCTGGTTCATGCTCAACCACACCCGCCTGGGTCGCTACATCTATGCCCTCGGCGGCAACGAATCGGCCACCCGCCTCTCCGGCATCAATGTGGACCGGGTGAAGCTCGCGGTGTATGGTCTGTGCGGCATGCTGTCGGCACTGGCCGGGCTCATCGTCACTTCCCGCCTCTCCTCCGCCCAGCCGACCGCCGGCATGGGTTACGAGCTGGATGCCATCGCCGCCGTGGTGCTGGGTGGCACCAGCCTGATGGGAGGTAAGGGCCGCATCATGGGTACCCTGATCGGGGCGCTCATCATCGGCTTCCTCAACAATGCCCTCAACCTGCTCGACGTATCGTCCTATTACCAGATGATCGCCAAGGCCAGCGTGATTTTGCTCGCCGTGATGATCGATAACAAAAGCAAGTAAGCACACACAAGGAATGAAATGATGAAAAAGCTCAATACCCTGCTCGCTGCCGCCATCATGTCCGTGCTGGGCACCGCCCAGGCCGCCGATCACACCCTGGCCATGGTGGTCTCCACCCTCAACAACCCCTTCTTCGTCACCATGAAGGAAGGGGCCGAAGCCAAGGCCAAGGAGCTTGGCTACGAGCTGGTGGTGCTGGACTCCCAGAATGACCCGGCCAAGGAGCTCTCCAACATGGAAGATCTCACCGTGCGCAAGGTCAACGCCATCCTGATCAACCCGACCGATTCCGAAGCGGTGGGCAATGCCATCCGGCTGGCCAACAAGGCCAACATTCCGGTGCTGACCCTGGACCGCGGCGCGGCGCAGGGTGACGTCAAGGCCCACATCGCCTCCGACAACGTGGCAGGTGGCAAACTGGCCGGCGATTTCATCACCCAGAAGCTGGGTGCCGGTGCCAAGGTGATCCAGCTGGAAGGGATCGCCGGTACCTCCGCCGCCCGTGACCGCGGCGAAGGCTTTGCCCTGGCCGTGGCCGCCAACAAGCTGGAAGTGCTGGCCTCCCAGCCCGCCGACTTTGACCGCACCAAGGGTCTGAACGTCATGGAGAACCTGCTGGCCGCTCACCCGAGCGTGCAGGCGGTGTTCGCCCAGAACGACGAGATGGCGCTGGGAGCCATCCGCGCCGTGCAGGCCGCCGGCAAAGAGGTGATGATCGTCGGCTTCGACGGCACCGACGATGGCAAGGCCGCCGTGGCCAAGGGTAAACTGGCCGCCACCGTGGCCCAACAGCCCGCGCTGATCGGCGCCATCGGCGTGGAAACCGCCGACAAAGTGCTCAAGGGCCAGCCGGTGGAAAAATCCATCCCGGTTCCGCTGCAAGTGGTCAGCAAGTAAGTTGACGGGGGGAGGTTCGCCTCCCCCTTTTCACTCAAGGTTGACGGTGCCTCCCGGCCTGGATCCGGCTTTCGTGTCCATGCCAAGATGCATCAGGAGTACTCAACATGAATCGTCTCGTCGTTCTGGGCAGTGTCAATGCAGACCACGTGCTGCGCGTTCCCCACTTTCCTCGCCCGGGTGAAACCCTGACCGGCCACAGCTATCAAGTTGTACCCGGTGGCAAGGGCGCCAACCAGGCGGTGGCCGCCGCTCGGTTAGGTGCTGAAGTCTCCTTTATCGCCCGCATCGGCGATGACGCCATCGGCCACCAGATGAAGACCGGTTTTGCCAAAGACGGTATCGACGTGAGCGCCGTCGAGCTCGACCCCAAACTCCCGACCGGCATTGCCATCATTTATGTGAGCGATGAGGGGGAGAACAGCATCGGCATCTCCGCCGAAGCCAACGGCGCCCTCACCCCGGCCGTAGTGAAAAGCCACCAGACGATGATCGCCGCCGCCCACACCCTGCTGCTGCAGCTGGAAGTGCCGCTGGAGAGCGTGCAGGAAGCCGCCCGGCTGGCCCGAGCCCACGGCACCCGGGTGGTGCTCAACCCCGCCCCCGCTCGCCCGCTCTCAAGCGAACTGCTGGCACTGGTCGACCTCATCACCCCCAACCAGACTGAAGCCGAGCTGTTGACCGGCGTCAAGGTCACCGACGAGGCGAGCGCAGCCGAGGCGGCTGCCCGCTTCCACCAGATGGGTATCGGGGAGGTGATGATCACCCTGGGCTCGCAAGGAGTCTATTGCAGCAAGGGGCAGCAACAAGCGCTCATCCCGGGTTTTCGGGTGAAAGCAGTGGACACCACTGCCGCGGGCGATACCTTCAACGGCGCCCTGCTGGCGGCCGAGCTCGCCGGCGCCGACTTTGACGCGGCCGTGCGCTTTGCCCACGGCGCCGCGGCGCTCTCCGTCACCCGGTTTGGTGCCCAGAGCTCCATCCCGAGCAAGCAGGAGGTCGACGCCTTCCTGCTTGAGCAGACTGCGCAGGGGCACTGATGGCCAATATCAAGGAGGTGGCGGCGCTGGCGGGGGTGTCGACCACCACCGTCTCCCACGTCATCAACGAGACCCGTTTCGTCGCCGAGGAGACCCGCGAGCGGGTCTTCGCCGCGATGCGCGATCTCAACTATGCCCCGAGTCTGGTGGCCCGTAGCCTCAAGGTGAAGGAGACCAACAGTATCGGCATGCTGGTCACCACCTCCAGCAACCCCTTCTTTGCCGAGGTGGTGCGCGGGGTGGAGCGTTACTGCTTCGAGCAGGGCTACAACCTGATGCTGGGCAACACCGAGGGCCAAGCCGAGACGGCACTCTCCTACCTCAAGATGATGCTGCGCAAGCGGGTCGACGGCCTGCTCATCATGTGCAGCGAGGGGCAGCAGGAGGTGTTCAACCAGCTCGACTGGCTCAAGAGCCTGCCGGTGGTGGTGATGGACTGGGGGATGGAGAGCGCCGACGTGGACCTCATCGCCGACAACTCCCATCGCGGCGGCTACCTGGCGACCCGCCACCTGCTGGGGCTGGGTCACACCGCCATCGGCTGCATCACAGGCCCCCACAGCCGCGCCCCAGCCAACCAGCGTCAGGCAGGCTTTGAGCAGGCGATGCAGGAAGCCGGGCTCACCGTCAACCCACAGTGGGTTCAGGAGGGTGACTTCGACTGCGCCAGCGGTCATCAGGCGATGACCCGCCTGCTGGCGCTGCCCGAGCGCCCCAGCGCACTGTTTGTCTGCAACGACATGATGGCAATGGGAGCCATCAGCGCCGCTCATCAGGCGGGGCTGGTGATCCCGCGCGATCTCTCCATCGTCGGCTATGACAACGTGGCACTGGCCGAATTCATGTCGCCGCCGCTCACCACCGTCAATCAGCCGAAAGAGGAGCTGGGCCGCCTCGCCGTCACCCGGCTGCTGGCGCGCATCAATGGCGAGGCGGTGGCGGATCATCTGATCACCGTCGACCCTGATCTGGTGATCAGGGACTCCTGCGCCCCCCGCCCCTGACATTCACCTGCAATACCTGCAATAAAAGCGCAAGGCGACCCTGGGGTCGCCTTGCTGCATTTTGTCTCTGGCCGGTTCAATAGCGCCATTTGTGCTCAAGCCAGCTGTCTTGCCTCACCGCCCGCCAGCACCTGCAGTTGCACCAGCCCCAGTCGCCGGGCCAGCGGCTGCAACAACTCGCTGTGCTCAGCATCATCTGGCAGCCAGTAGCGGACAGGCCAGCCGGCCGCCAGCTGGACCGGGGTGGCGCTGCCAATGTCTCTGAGCGCCAGGGTGCAGCCTTGCTGCCGCAATCCCGCCAGTAAGGCTGCATCCGGCAACAGCGTCGGCACCAGCAGCACCCGCGGCGTGCGGGAGGCATCCGGCAGATAGGCCACGACATGGGCCAGCTGAGCCTGGTTGTCGAGCGGGAACAACAACGCCCGCCCATCGGCATGCTGCGCCTCGTGCGCTTGCAACAGCCGAGCCAGCACGAGCCCCAGCACGCCGCACTCCTGCAGCCAGCGCATCTGGCAGGGCGCCCCCTGCTCACGCCAGTAGAGCGTCATTTGCCACAGATCGTTGCCCTGCCCGTCCGTCAATCCCTGCAACGCCACTCGCAGCGGCGCAGGCTCGCGCCCGGCCAGCCAGCCCCGCAGTTGATGAAGCTGATGCTGGCTCAACTGCAGCTGCTGCAGCATGGCCGGTTCAAACCAGCAGATGTCCCCCTCCTGGCTGCGTTTGGCCTGATTGAGGGCCAGGATGGCCTGATCCAGCAGCCGGCCGGCATCTTGCTGCTGCGCCTTGGCGACCCCGAGCCGACAGGCCAGATCGAAGCTGCACTCCCGGGTCACAAACTCGAAATGGAGCAGGCTCACCAGCTCATGAATGCGAGTCTCCAGCGCGCCATCCGCGCGGGTCAACACCACCGCGAACTCGTCGCCGCCGAGCCGGTAGGCGTGGCCATCGTGGGCCTGCTGCAGCTTGTCGGCCACCGTCTGCAACAGCCGATCACCGACCTGATAACCGAGCAGATCATTGACCTGCTTGAAGCGCTTGAGATCGAGCACCACCAGGGCGCTCGCCTCGCCGGCATACAGGGCGCGAGAGAGCTGCTCCTGCAGGGCGCGGCGGTTGCCAAGCCGGGTCAGGGGATCGAGCAGGGCGAGCCGGCGATTCGCCAGGTTGGCGCGAATGAGGGCGGTCACCAGGGCGCCGCCGGTCAGCAGCAGGATCAGTTGCCAGATCTGCAGCCAGAACAGGCTGCTGCGGATCTGGCTGACCGAACGCTCCCGCTCCTGGCCGGAGAGGATCTGATCCCCTATCTGCTCGATGAGGTGGGTCTGGCTGGCGATCGCCTCTTGCAAGCGGGCAAGCTCGGCCCCCTCGCGCAGCGCACCGGCCTCCATCTGGGGTTCGAGCTGCTTGATCTGCTCGAACAGTCCGGCCAGCGCTTTGCCGAGCCCGTGCCGCTGGCGCGCCTCGGCGGTTTCGCTGCTGATGAGAAAGATATCGAGCCGGTTCCACAGCAGATCGTAATCCAGGCTCAGGGTCTCCATCCCCAGTCTGCCGGCCCGGTAGAGCTGCAGATCGTAGAGGAAACGCTGGGATTCGAGCATCACCTGGCTGATGTTCCAGTGGATATTGCGGTAGAAGGTATCGACCAGCTGCTCCTGGCGATGCTGCAGATAGAGGCTGCTGCCCGAGGAGAGCAGAAACAGCAGCGACACCGCAACCAACAGCAGTTTGTGGCGGGATAGCCCCATCAATCGACGATCTCGATGCGGGTCACCTGCCACACCATGCAGTTGTGAATGGCGGGCACGTCCAGCTTGGGATAGGTGGTGAACGGGATGAGCAGCCAGAGCGGCCCCTTGTTGCGCCGGGTCAGCGGCTTGCCGTCCTCCTGGCGCACCAGGGTCAGCGGCACCCCGTCGAACAGGGCCAGATCCACCACCTGCTGATAGCCGTTGAGGGCCGAGACGGCGATCTTGCGGGCATCCAGGATCCCTTGCGCCGCCAGCACGGCCGCCAGGGTCGGCCCGCGATAGTGGTGGGCGCCCTGGGTCCAGGGGGTGGTAGTGGTGAATTCGGTCTGTGGCAGGGCGGACAGGGCCGCCTCATCGAGGGTCACTGGCTGGCCGCCTGGCAGCACCAGGGTCATCAGGGGGATCGAGGCCGATGCGCCGGCACTGGCCAGCATCAGGAGGAAAAAAGCGATCCATTGCTTTACTGCGGTCATGGTAATTTACGCCAACTGCGTCCCATTTTTTGTGGCTGCCAGTGTGGCGATTTCACCGGTTCATTGCAACTGTCCAGTCGCACAATAGCTCAGGGACCGCGCATCTCCATCCAGTTGTGGCCCTCGATCTGCGCCGGCTGGTGCACGCCGCAGCTTTGCAGCAGCTCATCCACGTAGGCCGGCACCAGCAACGAGGCCGGACCATAGCGCTTCTCGTCAAACTGGCTGCCCACTTCGCTCGGCTCGAGATTGAGCTCGATGGTGTGGGCCCCGTTCAATCCCGCCTCGTGCACGAAACCGGCCGCCGGATAGACGGCGCCCGAGGTGCCGATGGAGATGAACAGATCGCACTGGGCCAGTGCGCTGTAGATGCGATCCAGCCCGAGCGGCATCTCGCCGAACCAGACCACGTGCGGGCGCAGCGGCTGGGGAAACTGGCAGCAGGTGCACAGCTCCTCTTGCTGCAGATCGCCGCGCCACTCGATCACCTGGCCCGAACCCGGGCAGCGCGCCTTGAGCAGCTCCCCGTGCATGTGAATGAGGTTCTTGCTGCCGGCGCTCTCGTGCAGGTTGTCGATGTTCTGGGTCACCAGGGTGACGCAGCCCGGCAGCAGGCGCTCGAGCCTGGCCAGCGCATAGTGGGCCGGATTGGGGTGGATGTGGGGTTGCTGCAGCTGGTGGCGGCGGGAGTTGTAAAAGCCCTGCACCAGGGCGGGATCCCGTGCGTAGCCCTCCGGCGTTGCCACGTCTTCGACCCTGTGCTCTTCCCACAGACCGTCACAGGCGCGAAAGGTCTTGATGCCCGACTCGGCCGAGATCCCGGCACCGGTAAGAATGACGATGTGTTTCGCTGACTGCACCATGACTGATTCCCTCTGGCTACTTCTCTGGCTGACCTTAGCACAGGGTGAAAAACCGGCCTATTCGCCCTTGGTCTTATGACGCGGTTACAGGGTGTCGAGCACGCTCAGATCGAGTCGCACGAACACCAGCTCCCGCCCCGTCACCAGGGTGAGCGGCAAGCCCAGCCCGCGCAGCAGCGCCAGCATGGGGCGATTCTGGGGCAGCACCTCCGCCGTCCACTCGCGAATGCCTTCGGCGCGCGCCAGCAAGGCCAGCGCCAGCAGGATGCGTCGCCCTGCGCCCCGGTGCTGGAAGTGATCGGCGACGATGCAGGAGAACTCGGCCCGATCCGGGTGCAGCCGCCGCCGGATGGACTGGGCCTGGGCCAGTGGTCGCCCCTGACCGTCGGTCAGCAGCAGCCCGATCTGCTGCTCCTTGGGGTAATCGAGGAAGAAGGCGAGCTGCTCGTCATTCGGGATCTGCTTGGCGCGCATGAAACGCAGGTAGACGCTCTGCTCGCTGAGCTCGCCATAGGCGGCCCTGATCCGCTCGGGATCGGCCCCCGCCAGCTCCTGCAAGCGACAGGGAATGCCCCCCACCTCCATCATCAGCGGCAGGGCTGCCCGCGAATGAGGATGCAGCCAGCCGGCCAGGGCGCGCCGTAAGCGGGCCTCGTCCGGTGGCCAGCAGAGGTAGCGGGCCACCGTCTACCAGCGCCCCGCCACGCCCTGATCGCGCCACAGATTGCTGTCAAGCAGGTTGAAGGGATCGTCCAGATAGAGGGCGATCCCGAGCTCCCTGGCCCGGTTGATGAAGCGCCCCAGCAGGGAGTCCGGGGTCATGGCTTCCAGCCCGGGCAGCAGACTCTGTCCCAGCAGCAGGTGCTGCAGCGGCATCCGCTCCAGCAAGTCGAACGGAATGTGCTGATCGTTGTCCAGCAGCAGTGCCAGCTTGGCCCCCGCCAGACTGGCCTGCAGCACCAGGGCAAAACGCTCCGCCTGGCTCAGCAGGTGGTCGCGCCGGTGGATGAGCAGGGTAAGCTCGCCAGGCTCCCGGCCCTGCTGGACCAGCCACTCGCGTACCCGCTCCCAGCGCGGCGGCAAGCCGGTCACCGCCAGCCAGATGGGCAAGGGCGACGGGGGATCGGACAAGAGTCCGAGCAGTCCTTTCTCTTCCCCCTGCCAGGTGCGGATGGTGCGGCGCAGGCCGCTCAAGCGGCGCTGACGCTGCGGCCCCAGATAGAGCGTCTTGAGCAGCCGCAGCAGATCGTCGGCCAGCAGCGGCTTGGCCAGGGCGGCCAGCACGTTGAAACCGGCGTCGTGCAGCAGGCGGCGGGCGCCGTCGATCAGGGTCTGATCGTGGGCGGAGAGCAGCACGATGGGCAAGCCACTGTGCTGGTATTGGGGCTGGCTCATCAGCAGGCTGATGGCATCCTGCTCCACCAGACTGAGATCGCTCACCAGCAGCTTGACCTCGCCGCCGGCCAGTGCCTTGATGCAGGCGTTGCCATCCTGTACCCACTGACAGGGCACTCCCAGTCCCTTGATCTCCTGCTGGATATGGGCCCCCTGAAACGGGTGATCCTCCAGCAGCAGCACCTGGGTCTGGGCCAGCCACTCCTGCCACGCCAGGTAGCGGCCATTGACCCCCGCCAGCCAGTCGTCGGTGAGGCGATAGACACCCTCGGCCTGCGCCGTCAGCTGCGGCAAATAATCAGCCCCCACATGGGAGTCGGGATCGAACAGGGCGATGGCACCGGCGGCAAACAGCCCTTCCCACTGCCAGCAGGCATCGGGGCGGGTACGGCGCAAGGTGGCGAACTCGGGCAGCTCGACGGCCTTTGCCGTCCGATAGGCGACCCCATCCAGGGCGTAGATGGTCACGGGGTGGAACAGGCGCTCGTCCGTCTCTTCCGAGTTCAGCAACGCCAGTAACTCTTCATCTGTGATGATCATGTCAGAGCCTCTCACGTAGTCGCCGGCACACCTCATCCAGAGCTTGCCGCAGCGGGGGTAGCAGGGGTTGCCGTGGATCCCGTTTCCACTGCTCGATCACCTGAACAAGCGGGGTAGCTCCCACCATTTTGGCGGCCCCCTTCATCTTGTGTAAAGCGGCTTCAAGCGCCATCTCGTCCCCTTGTGTGACGCAGCGCTCAATGTCGGCCAGATCCTGCCCGGTCGCATCCAGATAGAGGGGGATAAGCTCCGGCGCCAGCAGCGACACCTCCTGCGCTGCCCAGACCTCCCCTTCAGCCGGCAGGTCGCTTTGAGGGGGTGACTCGGGTGCGGGCGCCAAGTCTGGCTCACCCAGACCGCGCAGCAGATTGGCCAGGTCTTTGAGCAGCAGCGGCTTGTCCAGATGGCCGCGACAACCACAGCTGGCCAGCTGCGCCGCCGCCTGCTCGCTGAGATCGGCGGTGATGACATAGGTGGGCAGATGCTGCCAGCGCGGCGAGTCCCGCAACTGGCGGCAGAGCTCGGCCCCGTCCATCACCGGCATCTGCAGGTCGGTCAACACCAGATCGACCGTCTCATGCTGCAGGATGTCGAGCGCCAGCTGGCCGTTGGCGGCGCTGATCACCCGGGCCCCCAGCTGGGTCAGCTGCATGCTGATCAACACCCGGTTCACCTCGTGATCTTCGACCAGCAGCACCCGCATCCCCTGCCCCGGCAGCGTGATCATGCCCTGGCTAGAGGGCACCAGCCTTGGCTGCATCAGGCTGACCACCGAGCCCGGTACCCAGGGTTCCCCCTGCCAGTCCCAGTAACGCAGCCCCTGCTCATCCAGCTGGACGCTCAATACCGGGCCGGCCGGATCGTCCTGCAAATCCAGTTCACCCAGCCAGGGCAACAGATAGTCCCGCTCCGCCTCGCCAAGTTGTACATGCACACTGGCCACCCTTGGCCGCCAGCGCGGCATCTCCTGCAGCAACACCAGTGGCAGCGCACAGAGGAAGCGGCTGCCACCGGTCGGCCGCGGCTCGACCCGGATCTCGCCCCCCATCTGCTCCATCAGCTGGCGACAGATGGCAAGTCCGAGCCCGGTGCCCTGGGCCCGCGGCTGACCCGCCTCCCCACCCTGCTCAAAGGGCAGGAACAGCCGCGGCAGCAGCTCGGCACTGATGCCGGGCCCCTCGTCGTCCACTCCGCACAACAGCTGGGAGCCAGCGCGGCGGGCCCACAGCACCACCTCGCCACGGGAGCTGAACTTGATGGCATTGGCCAGCAGGTTGTGCAGCACCTGCTGCACCCGGTGGGGATCCAGCTCCACCTGGGCGGGCAGTCGATGATCGAGATCCAGCCGCAGTTGCAGGCGCTTGGAGCGGGCTTTGGACCAGTGCACCGCCGCCACATGCTCGCACAAATCCACCAGATCGGTGGGTTGCAGCGAGAGCGCCAGCTGCCGGTTCTCGTTGCGACTGAAGTCCAGCACGTCATTGAGCAGGCCCAGCAGCTCGTCCCCCGCCTGGCGGACGTGGGCCAGTGCCGAGCGCTGCTCGGCATTGAGGGAGGTGTGGCTGAGCCACTCCAGCAACCCCAGAATGGCGTTCATGGGGGTGCGAATTTCGTGGCTCACCGCCGCGAGGAAACGCCCCTTGGCCAGCACCGCCTGCTCGGCCCGCTCGTGAGAGGCCTGCAGCGCCTGCTCCTGCTCGACCCGGGTCGTCACATCCTGCACCACCCCGTACACCCGCCAACCCTGCTCGGACTGGCTGCGCCCCCGGCCGTAGAATTGCAGCCAGCGGGTGCCCTTGCCCGGGTGCTCATAGCGCAGCGCGTAGGAAAAAGGCTGACCGGCCTGCAGCATCTCCAGCATGGGGGCCTTCATCTTGCGCCTGTCATGTTGATCCAGCCGGCCCAGCGCCTGACCGGGATTGCGGCGGATCTGCTGGCTGGCCAGCCCCAGCAGCTCGTAGCTGCCACGGCTGATGAACTCTACCTGGGCGATGCCTTCTCGCTGCAGCAGGAACTGGATCACCACCCCGGGCACCGTATTGGTCAATGCACGCAGGCGGCGCTCGGCCTGACGCAGCAAGCGGGTGCGCTCGCGCAGGGCGCTGATGTTGGAGAGCGCGATGAGATCCCCGGCCGGCGACTGCTTGCCAAGCTGAAGCGGGATCTGGGCATAGGAGTAGACCTGATCGCCCAGGGCCATCTCCCCCTCGCCCCCCTGCAACTGGGCCTCTGGCAGGTGCAGCTCTGCCAGGTAGCGCGCCTCCAGCCGTTTGGCCTGCTTGTTGCGCTTGATGATCTCGCCCTGGTTGTCCCGCAGAAACACCGGCACCGGCAGCGCCTGGAACAGGGACTCCCTGAACTGGCTCTCCAGCGCCAGGGTCTGCTCCATCTCCTGGCGCTGGCTCACTTCCCTGGCCAGCTGCTGGCGTGAGCGCCAGATCAGCCAGATGACGCCGGCACTGATCAACAGCGCCAGCGACACCGACCCCAGCCAGATCCCGTAGCTGACGCCGGCTTGCTGGGTAAGCACCAGCCGGCGCCAACGCTGATTGAGATCGTCATTCTGCCTGCTGGTGAAGGCCATCAGGCTCTGCTCCATCACCCCGGCGAGTCGCGGGCTGTGATGACTGATGGCGAAGCCCAGCCCGAAGCGTTGAGGCAGCTCCCTGATATCCAGTCCGTCCAGCTGGTTGTTGCGAAGCGGGTATTGCAGCTGGTAGAGCTCGGCCAGCATGGCGTCGGCCTCGCCGCTTTGCACCGCCGCAAGCCCCTGCGCCAGGGTGTCGCTTTTGCGCCAATGATGTTCACCATCCAGCCGGGCCAACATCCCTTCGTCATAGAGGGTGGCGGGCACCACGATGTCACCCTTCACCGCCGCCAGCGTGTCGAACGACTTCGCCTTGCGACTGACCAGGGCATAGCGATTGAGCGCCATGATGCGGGTGAAGTCGAAGGCATCGGTCAGCGCCGGCGTCTCCAGCAGACCGGCCATCATGTCTGCCTCGCCGCTGCGCAGCTTGGCCAGTGCCTCTTCCTTGCTGGCGGTGGGGATCACGTGGAAGTTGAGGCCGGTCTGCTGACTCACCTGCCGCAGTACGTCGGCGCTCCACCCCTTGAGCTCCCCCTGCTCGTCGAGACCGCTGTAGGGCATGAAATCCGGGTTGACGACCAGCTTGATGGCGCGGGAGGTGCCGACCAACCAGGCCTGCTCCTTGTCGGTGAAGTGAAGCGGGTTGATGTCCTGCTCCCCTTGCGCCAGATAGCGATCCAGGTCTTTGTAGAGGGCTCCGGGCGGCAGATAACGGATAGCGGTATCGATGAGCTCGCGCAGTGCCGGCTGGTCGCGCATCATCAGCCGGTAGCTCACCACCAGTTCATCGCTGCGCAGCCGGCGCAGCCGCAGCCCCTGATCCGGATATTCGCGCATCAGGTAGCGCAGTTGCAGATAGTCACCGAGGTAGGCGGTCCCCTTGCCCGCCGCCAGCGCCGCATACCAGTTGTCCGCCTCGGTCAGGGGCAACTGGGTTGAGCGGGGATAAAGCGCCTTGAGCACTTCGTTCGCCTGCCAGATGGGGGAGACCAGGAAGGTCGCCTGCTCCAGATCGTCGCGATAGAGGATGGCGGATTCGGCCTCCAGCATGGCACGACTGAGTGCCATGCCCGGCAGGGCCTGCAACGAAGGACCGACATTGGGAATGAGATCGCAGCGCCCCTCCTGCAAGCCGCGCTGCACCGCCGACCAGTTGGGCAGCTTCTCATGCAGGAGCGGAAAAGGGAGCTGCTCTGCCAACCGCTCCATCTGATCGATTAGCAAACCTCCCGACTCCTCGAGATAAGGCGGCCGGATCAGCGCCGGATAACAGATGGTCAGCGACTTGGTGGCATCGGCATACGCCTTGGCCGCCGGAGAGAGGGGGAGATCCATCGCCTGCAGTGGCGCAGCCAGCAACAGGCCTAACAATAGGCTGGTTTTTCTCATGAAAAAATAAAAGCCAGGCGGTTGCCTGGCTTTTTGTCACTCGTTGGGCTCAACATTTTCGACCCTGGCCTTGAGCTTCTGACCAGGGCGGAAGGTGACCACCCGCCGGGCGCTGATAGGAATATCTTCGCCGGTTTTCGGGTTACGTCCAGGACGCTGGTTCTTCTCACGAAGATCAAAGTTACCGAAGCCTGAAATCTTGACTTGTTCACCACGCTCAAGCGCTTGTCTGATCTCTTCAAAGAAGGCTTCCACCATATCTTTGGCTTCACGCTTGCTCATCCCGAGCTGGGTGAACAGGTGCTCTGCAATGTCGGCTTTGGTAAGCGCCATAGATCAATCCCTCAAGGATGCATTCAACTCTTCACCAAGGGCCCGCACGACATTGTCTACGGTCTCGGCAATCTCTTTCTCCTCCAGAGTGCGCTGGGTGTCTTGCAGAACAAGACTGATGGCCAGGCTCTTCTTGTCCTCTGCCATGCCAGCACCCTGGTATACGTCAAACAAGTTTATTCCAACTACCTGATTTCCGCCAACTTTTTTAATTACTGCCAGAACATCCCCTGCCAGAACCTGACGATCAACCACCACGGCGATGTCACGACGGTTGGCAGGGAACTTGGAAACCTCGGCAGCAACCGGCACCTTGGCCGGGGTCAGATTGTCCAGCTCCAGTTCGAACATGACGGCGCGACTCTTCAGACCCAGCTTCTTCTCGAGGCTCGGATGGATCACGCCGATGTGGCCGATCACCACGCCATTGCGCAGGATGGCCGCGCTCTGGCCCGGATGCAGGGCGCTGTGCTCGGCACGCTCGAAGGTGAAGGTAGCCCCTTCGGCGGTCAGATCCAGCACCGCTTCCAGATCCCCTTTCAAATCAAAGAAGTCGGCAGCGCGGCTCTTGATGTCCCAGTGCTCGTCGCTCTGGTTGCCGGTGATGATGCCGGCCAGCATGGGCTCCTGACGGATGCCGTTCTCGGCATTCTCGTCCTTGATGAAGCGCAGGCCCTGCTCGAACAGGCGCACCCGCGGCTGCTGACGGTTCTGGTTGTAAACCACGGCCTGCACCAGACCCGGGAACAGAGAGACGCGCATGGCGGACATCTCGACCGAAATCGGGTTCGGCAGCACGATGGCATCGCTCTGCGGGAACAGGGTCTGCTGAGCCTTGGGATCGACGAAGCTGTAGGTGATCGCTTCCTGGAAGCCGCGATCAACCAGCAGGTCGCGCACGCGCTTCAAGGTCACCTGCCCTTCTGCCTGCTCCACCATCGCCAGAGAGGCGGCGGGTTTGAGGTTCGGGATGTTGTTGTAGCCGTAGATGCGGGCCACTTCCTCGATGAGGTCTTCCTCGATGGCGATATCGAAACGCCAGGAGGGGGCCAGCGCGGTCCAGCCGTCGGCTTCAACGGTCACCTGCATGCCGAGGCGAGTCAGGATCTCGACCACCTGCGCATCTGCCACGCTGATACCGATCACCTTGTCGAGCTTGGCGCGGCGCAGCTTGATGGGGGCCGCTTTCGGCAAGTGGGCATCGGATTTGACCTCGATGACCGGACCCGCTTCACCGCCGCACTCTCCGCCACAAATGTCCAGCAGCAGACGGGTGGCACGATCCATCACCTTGGCCTGCAGCTCGGGATCCACCCCGCGCTCGAAGCGGTGGGAAGAGTCAGTGTGCAGACCGTAGGCACGGGCACGGCCGGTGATAGAGAGCGGTGCGAAGAAGGCGCACTCCAGCAGGATGTCGGTAGTGGTCTCGGAGACACCGGTGCGATCACCGCCGAAAATACCGGCCATGCAGGCAGGGCCTTTGGCATCGGCAATCACCAAAGTCGTCTCTTTGAGCTTCACTTCGTTGCCATCGAGCAGGGTCATCGGCTCGTCGGCCTTGGCGCGGCGCACCACCAGTTCCCCTTCAAGCGTCGCCAGATCGAAGGCGTGCATCGGCTGGCCATATTCCAGCAGCAAGTAGTTGGTGATGTCGACGATGGCGTCGATGGAGCGGATGCCGCCACGGCGCAGCTTCTCCTGCATCCAGAGCGGGCTCTGGGCGTGCAGGTTCAGCCCCTTGATGACACGGCCGAGATAACGGGGGCAATCCGCCGGCGCTTCCACCCGGATCGGGAAAGTCGCATCGATGGTGGCAACAGCCGGCGCCCAGGTCGGCTCGACCACGTCGACGCTGTTGAGCACGCCGATTTCACGGGCGAGCCCTGCGATGCCGAGGCAGTCGGCACGGTTCGGGGTCAGATCCACGTCGATGCTGACGTCGTTGAGCGCGAGGTATTCGCGGATATCGGTGCCGATGGGCGCATCCAGCGGCAGCTCGATGATGCCATCGGCGTCGACGTCGATCCCCAGCTCGCTGAAGGAGCAGAGCATGCCGTGAGACGGCTGACCGCGCAGCTTGGCTTTCTTGATGGTGAAATCACCCGGCAGGGTCGCCCCTACTTTGGCCACGCAGACTTTCAGGCCGGCGCGGCAGTTCGGCGCACCGCAGACGATGTCCAGCAGTTCGTCGCCCACGTTGACCTTGGTTACCCGCAGCTTGTCGGCGTCAAGATGCTGGGCGCACTCGACCACTTCGCCCACCACCACGTTGTTGAACTGGCCGGCCACCGCTTCTACGGCATCCACTTCCAGACCGGCCATGGTGATCTGCTCGGCCAGTGCGTTGTCACTCAACTCGGTGCGGACCCACTCCATCACCCAGGATTTACTGAATTTCATGTTCTCTCGCCCTTACTTGAACTGCTTGAGGAAGCGCAGGTCGTTTTCGAAGAAGGCACGCAGGTCGTTGACCCCGTAACGCAGCATGGTCAGGCGCTCAACGCCCATGCCGAAGGCAAAGCCGGAGTATTTTTCCGGATCGATGCCGACCGAACGCAACACGTTCGGGTGCACCATGCCGCAGCCCAGCACTTCCAGCCACTTGCCGTTCTTGCCCATCACGTCCACTTCGGCGCTCGGCTCGGTGAACGGGAAGTAGGAAGGACGGAAGCGAATGGTCAGGTCTTCCTCGAAGTAGTTGCGCAGGAAGTCGTGCAGGATCCCTTTCAGCTCGGTGAAGCTGGCATGCTCGTCGACCAGCAGGCCTTCGACCTGGTGGAACATCGGGGTGTGGGTCATGTCGTAGTCGTTACGATAGACGCGGCCCGGCGCGATGATGCGGATCGGCGGCTGCTGATGTTCCATGGTACGGATCTGCACACCGGAGGTGTGGGTACGCAGCATCAAATCAGGATTGAAGTAGAAGGTATCGTGATCGGTACGCGCCGGGTGGTGAGCCGGGATGTTCAGCGCATCGAAGTTGTGGAAGCCATCTTCAATCTCGGGACCACGGGCAACCTTGAAGCCCATCTCGCCAAACAGGCGCTCGATGCGCTCGATGGTGCGGGTCACCGGGTGCAGACCGCCATTCTCGATGCGGCGGCCCGGCAGGCTGACGTCGATGGTCTCGGCGGCCAGCTTCTGGTTCAGCACGGCGATTTCGAGGGCTTCACGACGCTCGTTCAGGGCATCCTGAACCTGCTGTTTGGCCTGGTTGATCACGGCGCCCGCAGCGGGACGCTCTTCAGCGGACAGGGCGCCCAGGCCCTTCATCTGCTCGGTAAAAAAACCCTTTTTACCCAGATATTTGACCCGGATTTCGTCAAGGGCGGCGATGTCGCTTACGCCCTCAATTTCGGCCCTGGCTTGGCCGACTACTTCTTCAAGCTGTTGCATGTCTTCCTCGTCACCACTCCCGGTACAGGAGCCTTTAGGCTAAATAAGGTCAAGAGGGGAATAATACAAAAAAAGCCCCTTCACTGACCATAGTTAAGGTGCCCTTTTCTCCCTAGAAATCATTTTGTTATCAAGTAGGGCTTCGAGCCGGACCGGCTTCTTCTTCGTGATTGGCTACACAATTTTAGTTTGATGGCATATGAAGCCATATGTATGGCTATCATGATGGTAGAGTCATCACCGTCTGCAAGCGGCAAATGACAGACAACAAAAAAGGAGGCCTAGGCCTCCTTTTAGCATTTATAACAGAACCGGATTAGACCAGAGCTGCTTTGGCCTTTTCAACCAGGGCGGTGAAAGCCAGCTTGTCGTGAACGGCGATATCGGACAGGATCTTGCGATCGATCTCGATGGAAGCCTTCTTCAGACCGTTGATCAGACGGCTGTAGGACAGACCGTTCTGACGGGCTGCTGCGTTGATACGCGCAATCCACAGTTGACGGAACTGACGCTTTTTCTGGCGACGGTCACGGTAGGCATACTGACCAGCTTTGGTTACCGCTTGTACCGCTACGCGGTAGACACGGGAACGGGCGCCGTAGTAACCCTTGGCGGCTTTCATTACTTTCTTGTGACGAGCGCGAGCGGTCACACCACGTTTAACTCTTGGCATTTTTCACATCCCCCCTTATGCGTACGGCAGACAAGCGACAACACGTTTGTGGTCGGCAGCGGAAACAAAGAACTTCGGTCCCAGCTGACGCTTACGCTTACTGCTCTTCTTGGTCAGGATGTGACGCAGGTGGTTGTGCTTGCACTTGAAGCGACCTGAGCCAGTTTTCTTGAAGCGCTTTGCGGCGCCCCGGTTGGTTTTCATCTTCGGCATTTCATACTCCGCATTGTGAGTGACAACAAAATCGCAAGGCGAACCGACTCATGGGACCAGCCCCATGAGTCAATTTCTTGTGGGCCTTAAGATTTCTTCTTAGGTGCGAGGACCATCACAGCTTGACGGCCTTCGACTTTCGGGAACGATTCGACTACGGCCAGCTCTTCCAGATCGTTCTTGACGCGCTCCAGAACCTTGATACCAAGTTCCTGGTGGGCCATTTCACGACCACGGAAGCGCAGGGTGACCTTTGCCTTGTCCCCGTCTTCCAGAAAGCGAACCAGGTTGCGTAGTTTTACCTGATAGTCGCCTTCGTCGGTGCCAGGACGGAATTTGATTTCCTTGACCTGGACGACTTTCTGCTTTTTCTTCTGTTCTTTGGTGGTCTTGCTCTTTTCGTAGAGGAATTTGCCGTAATCCATGATCCGGCAAACGGGCGGCTCAGCGTTCGGACTGATCTCGACCAGATCCACTCCGGCCTCAAGGGCCAAGTTCAGGGCATCCTGGATGGAGGTGATGCCAATGGCTTCACCATCCAGACCAGTCAGACGAACTTCTTTCAGACGGATCTCTTCGTTGATCCGGTGAGCGCGGGCTTGCGGTTGCTTGCCCAGTTTTTTTCCGCCTTTTATAGCTTATTCCTCCACTTTCTTTTGTCCGCGGGTCTGAACTTCCTGGGTCAACAGAGCAATCAGCTCTTCAACAGGATAAGTGCCCAGGTCAGCCCCTTTACGAGTACGCACTGCAATCTTGCCGGCTTCTACTTCTTTGTCGCCGCAGACCAGCATGAAGGGTACTCGCTTCAAAGTATGCTCGCGGATTTTAAAGCCAATCTTCTCATTTCTCAAGTCCGCTTTTGCGCGAAGGCCCGCATCATTCAATGCTTTGGCTACTTTCACTGCATAATCGGCCTGATTGTCGGTGATATTCATGACCACGGCTTGGGTCGGTGCCAGCCAGGTCGGGAACAGTCCGGCGTACTCTTCGGTCAGGATCCCGATGAAACGCTCCAGCGAGCCCAGAATGGCACGGTGGATCATCACGGGAACATGACGTTCGTTGTCTTCACCCACGTAGGTGGCGCCCAGACGGCCCGGCAGGGCAAAATCGAGCTGCACGGTACCACATTGCCACGCACGATCAAGGCAATCGTGCAGGGTAAATTCGATCTTGGGACCGTAGAAGGCCCCCTCACCCGGCTGCAGATCGTACTTCAGGCCGTTCAGCACCAGGGCCTCGGCCAGCGCGGCCTCGGCGCGATCCCAGGCTTCATCGGAGCCGATACGCTGTTCCGGACGAGTGGAGAGCTTGACCACGATGTTCTCGAAGCCGAAGGTGCCATAGACGTCGTAGACCATGCGGATACAGGCCGACACCTCTTCCATGATCTGCTCTTCGGTACAGAAGATGTGCGCGTCATCCTGGGTGAAACCACGTACCCGCATCAGGCCGTGCAGGGAGCCTGACGGCTCGTTGCGGTGGCAGGAGCCAAACTCGGCCATGCGCAGCGGCAGATCGCGGTAGGATTTGAGACCCTGGTTGAAGATCTGCACGTGACCCGGGCAGTTCATCGGCTTGATGGCGTACTCGCGGTTCTCGGACTGGGTGGTGAACATGGCCTGGGCGTATTTCTCCCAGTGACCTGAACGCTCCCACAGCACGCGATCCATCATGAAGGGGCCTTTCACCTCCTGATAGTCGTACTCTTTGAGCTTGCCGCGGATGAAGGTTTCCAGCTCGCGGAAGATGGTCCAGCCATCGTTGTGCCAGAACACCATGCCGGGCGCTTCTTCCTGCATGTGATACAGGTCGAGCTGCTTGCCGATCTTGCGGTGGTCGCGTTTGGCGGCCTCTTCGAGGCGCTGCAGGTAAGACTTGAGTTGCTTCTTGTCGGCCCAGGCGGTGCCGTAGATGCGCTGCAGCATCTTGTTGTTGGAGTCGCCGCGCCAGTAGGCACCGGACATCTTCTGCAACTTGAAGTGGTGGCAGTGACGCATGTTGGGCACATGCGGGCCGCGACACATGTCGATGTACTCTTCGTGATGATACAGACCTGGCTGGTCATCACGGGCAATGTTCTGATCCAGGATCTCGACCTTGTAGGTCTCGCCACGGGCTTCGAACACGTCGCGTGCTTCCTGCCAGGAGACCTTCTTCTTGATGACGTCGTAATCCTTGGCGGCCAGCGCCAGCATGCGCTCTTCCAGCGCCGCCAGATCTTCGTCGGTCAGGGTGCGATCGAGATCGATGTCGTAGTAGAAACCGTTGTCGATGACGGGACCGATGGCCATCTTGGTCTGGGGCCAGAGTTGCTTGATGGCATGACCCAGCAGGTGAGCACAGGAGTGGCGCAGGATGTCCAGACCTTCTTCGTCTTTGGCGGTGATGATGGCCAGGGAGGCATCGGCTTCGATCAGCTCGCAGGCATCCACCAGTTCACCGTTTACCCGACCGGCAATGCACGCCTTGGCGAGACCGGGACCGATGTCCGCGGCCACATCCATGACGGAAACGGCGTGGGCAAATTGACGTTGGCTGCCATCAGGCAGAGTAATGATTGGCATTGTGTGTTTCCTTATACAGTGGTGCCCCCTACCAAAGGGCACATGCGGGATGGAAAGATTCATTCAAAAATGGGTGATGTTCTGGCTCTCCACAGCACTTTGCGAAGGCGCCCCGCGACGCAAACAACCCGTTCAACGTCGCAAGACAAACCAAAAACCGGACCATGCTACCAGAAGTAGGCGGGACTGTATCGGGTTTGCTGAGATTTTCTACAGTCAGATGAAGTGCTTGGCAGCTATTCCCCCAGCAGGGGCTGCCAGTTGAAATCAAACGTGGAGCTCCCCTCCTGCGCCAGTTCCAGCTCCTGCAGCACCTTGAGCGCCAGCTGATTGCCCTGCTTGGCGGCCTGATAGAGCCACTCCTTGGCACGGGGCAGATCGACCCGCCCGCTGACCCCCATCAAATGCAGCACGCCCACCTTCAACATGGCGGGCACATCGCCGTTCTTGGCCGCCAGCTCCATCCAGTGAAACGCTTCGCGCAGATCCCGCTTCACCCCGGCCCCCCGCAGGTAGACCTCCCCCAGCCGGTATTGGCCGAAGGCATCCCCCGCCTGCGCCGCCTGACGATAGAGCGTGATGGCCCGGCTGATATCCTGCTCGCTCCCCTGCCCCACTTCATGGCTCCAGCCCATCAGGGCCTGGGCCCGCGGCTGGCCCTGCTCGGCCAGCGGCGACCAGATCCGGGTCGCCTCATCGAAGTGACCGGTGCGCCAGGCGCGATTGGCCGAGGCCAGCTCCTGCTCGGTGGAGAGCGGGATCAGACGCCAGATAACCAGTGCAATGACAGCGATGAAGAGCCAGCGGGAGGTGATGGGTGCCATGATGATTTCCGTGATCCAGTTCGCATTTCGTCTATGTAAACGAAATGTAGCGCCGCGATCAAGCAAGAGATCCCTTTGACATGCTTTTTATGGCCGGCTGGGTCGGCAGAACTTGCATTCGGCAATGAGGGTCAGCATGATACCTGTATATATAAACAGTATTGGTAGGGTGCGATGGCAGGTCGAGGCAGTTCCCACAATGTTGATCACCGTTTCAGCGGCCAGCGGGTCGATGCGGTCGACGACGGCTGGTCCCAACCCGAGTGGGAAGCGGCATTTGCCGCCAGCGATCCCCGCACCGAGGTGACGGAGATCAGCGCCCGCAGCATCATCAGTTACAACAGCTCTCCCGACGTCCCTTTCAGCCGCTCCATCAACCCCTATCAGGGCTGTGAACACGGCTGCATCTATTGCTACGCCAGACCGAGCCACGCCTATCTCGAGCTCTCCCCCGGCCTCGACTTCGAGACCCGCTTGTTCGCCAAACTCAATGCCGCCGAGCTGCTGCGCCGGGAGTTTGCCAGACCCGCCTATCAGCCGCAGACCATAGTGCTGGGAGCCAATACCGACCCCTATCAGCCCATCGAGCATCGCTATCGCCTCACCCGCCAGCTGCTCGAGGTGATGCTGGCCCACCGCCATCCGGTCGGGATCATCACCAAGAGCGCCATGATATTGCGCGACCTCGATCTGCTGACGGAGCTGGCCCGGGAGGGGCTCTGCCAGGTGATGGTGTCGGTCACCACCTTGAATGAAACCCTGCGGCGACAGCTGGAGCCAAGAGCCAGCACCGGGGCCGGCCGGCTCAAGGTGGTGGAGAAACTGGCCGGCGCCGGCGTGCCGGTCGGTGTGCTGGCGGCGCCCATGATCCCGCGCCTCAACGAGCCCGAGCTCGAGCAGATCATCAAAGGCGCTGCCGAGGCCGGAGCCCATTGCGCCGACTATATCCTGCTGCGACTGCCCCACGAGCTGGCGCCGCTGTTCAGTGACTGGCTGGATGAGCACTATCCCGGCCAAAAGAAAGCGATCCTCAACCAGCTGCGGGCCAGCCGGGACGGCGCCCTCAACAGTCCCGCCTTCGGCAGCCGGATGCGGGGAGAAGGCCAGTTTGCCGATGATCTGCTGGCCCAGCGCTTTCGGTTGATCGCCAAGCGGCTCGGGCTCGGCAAGCGCCATTTTCAACTGCTCCAGGATGCCTTCATCCGCCCTGGCGAGCAGTTGCGGCTGTTCTAGGCGCCCGTCAAGCCCGCCACGGACAAGGCCTTAGCCCCTTGGTCGCGACGCACTGGCCTTGCTGCTGTGGGCAATCAACTCGGCGGGCAATCGGGCTGGCTCATGTGCCACCTCAGGTTCATGTTCGCCTGCGCGGGCATCCATCTCTGCCTCGCCCCATACCCGGCTCCACCAGATCTCCCACATTACCCAGCTGGTCATGACATGCTCCTGACAGGCGTTGCCTGCGTCTATGGTGGTTTCTCTCCAACGGGAGCAGCATGGCTGGCCGCCATGACAGAGCGATGACGTTCACATGAAGGAGCCGTGTCGAGGCCATGCTCCCATCAGGGCAGACTGGCAAGCGGGTAGTGCCCGTTCTTCCTGCCATGGCAGGCAAGCTCGGACAGAGGAAAAAGGAAGAAAAGGAAGAAAAGGAGAGAGGATAACGGGGGGCGCCAGCGCCAAGCGAGCCAATGAAAAGAGCGGCCATGAGGCCGCTCTTTGGTATCGGGTAAAGGGGAGCGATTATTCGTCGCCTGCTTCACCTGCATCGACAGCACCGGTGTCCGCTGCGGTATCGGTGCCTTCAGACACCTCCCCTTCAACGGCCAGCACTTCGTTTTCGTCTTCGTCGCTTTCGGCAACCCGCTGCAGACCGACCACGGTCTCGTCTTCACCGGTACGGATCAGACGCACACCGCCGGTGTTGCGGCCGATGACGCTCACCTCGGACACCCGGGTACGAACCAGGGTACCACCGTTGGTGATCAGCATGATCTGGTCGGTATCTTCGACCTGGATCGCATCGATCACCTTGCCGTTGCGCTCATCCACCTTGATGGAGATGACGCCCTGGGTACCACGGCTCTTGGTCGGGTACTCGTCCAGCGCGGTACGCTTGCCGTAACCGTTCTCGGTGGCGGTGAGGATGGCCCCGTCGCCACGCGGCACGATGAGGGACACCACCTTGTCACCGGCGCCCAGCTTGATGCCGCGCACACCGGCAGCGGTACGACCCATGGGACGTACGCCCTTGAAGGTGCCCTTGCTTTCGGTGCCTTCGCCGTTGTCGCTGCCATCATCATCGTTGCCGGCGTCGTCGTCGGTGTCGACTTCGTCAGTGGCATCGGCATCAGCGCGACCGCTGCCTTCCGCGAAGCGAACAACCTTGCCCGCATCGGAGAACAGCATGATCTCGTTGCTGCCATCGGTGATGTCCACCCCGATCAGCTCATCACCCTCTTTGAGGTTGATGGCGCGGATGCCGGAGGAGAGCGGACGGCTGAAGTCGGACAGGCTGGTCTTCTTCACGGTACCGTTGGCGGTGGCGAAGAACACATACTTGTCGGCGTCATATTCTTTAACCGGCAGAATGGCGGTGATGCGCTCACCCTCATCCAGCGGCAGCAGGTTGATGATCGGACGACCGCGGGCGCCACGGGACGCCTCCGGCAGCTGATACACCTTGAGCCAGTAGACCTTGCCACGGGTGGAGAAGCACAGAATGGTGTCGTGGGTGTTGGCCACCAGCAGACGCTCCACAAAGTCCTCTTCCTTGATCCGGGTGGCCGACTTGCCACGACCACCGCGGCGCTGGGCCTCGTAGTCGGAGAGCGGCTGATACTTCACGTAACCCTGGTGAGACAAGGTCACGACCACGTCTTCCGGGGTGATCAGATCTTCGATGTTGATCTCGGCACTGGACATGCTGATCTCGGTACGACGCTCGTCGCCGTACTGCTCGCGCACGGCCAGCAGTTCGTCACGGATCACTTCCATCAACCGTACCGGGCTCGCCAGGATGAACAGCAGCTCGGCGATGAGATCCAGCAGAGATTGGTACTCTTCCAGGATCTTCTCGTGCTCGAGGCCGGTCAGCTTGTGCAGACGCAGGTCAAGGATGGCCTGGGCCTGCTGCTCGGTCAGATAGTAGTGACCTTCGCGGATGCCGAACTCGGGTTCCAGCCACTCGGGGCGGGCCGCGTCGTCACCGGCTTTCTCCAGCATGGAAGCCACGTTGCCGAGCTCCCAGCCACGGGCAACCAGGCCCGCTTTCGCGTCGGCCGGGGTCGCGCTGTGGCGAATGAGCTCGATGACCGGGTCGATGTTGGCCAGCGCCACCGCCAAGCCTTCCAGGATGTGAGCCCGATCCCGCGCCTTGCGCAGTTCGAACACGGTCCGGCGGGTCACCACTTCACGGCGGTGCAGCAGGAACGCATCCAGGATCTCTTTGAGGTTCATCACCTTGGGCTGGTTGTTATCGAGCGCCACCATGTTGATGCCGAATGTGGTCTGCATCTGGGTGTGTTTGTAGAGATTGTTCAGCACAATCTCGCCGGACTCGCCGCGCTTGATCTCGATAACGATGCGCATGCCGTCCTTGTCGGACTCATCGCGCAGGGCACTGATGCCCTCGATCTTCTTCTCTTTGACCAGCTCGGCGATCTTCTCGATCAGCCGCGCCTTGTTCACCTGATAGGGGATCTCGTGAACGATGATGGTCTCGCGACTGGTCTTCTCGTCCACCTCCACTTCGGCCTTGGCACGCACATAGACGGAGCCACGACCGGTACGGTACGCCTGCACGATGCCGGAACGACCGTTGATGATGCCACCAGTGGGGAAATCCGGGCCGGTGATGTAGGTCATCAGCTCGTCGATTGTGAGGTCGCCGTTCTCGATCAACGCCAGACAGCCGTTGACTATCTCGGTGAGGTTGTGAGGCGGAATGTTGGTCGCCATGCCCACCGCAATACCGGAGGAGCCGTTGACCAGCAGGTTGGGAACCTTGGTGGGCATGACTGCCGGGATCATCTCGGTGCCGTCATAGTTTGGCACCCAGTCCACGGTCTCTTTGTCCAGATCGGCCAGCAGCTCGTGGGAGATGCGGGCCATCCGCACTTCGGTGTAACGCATGGCGGCGGCGCTGTCGCCGTCGACCGAACCGAAGTTGCCCTGACCATCGACCAGCATGTAACGCATGGAGAAATCCTGCGCCATGCGAACGATGGTGTCATACACGGCACTGTCGCCGTGCGGGTGATATTTACCGATTACGTCACCGACCACACGGGCCGATTTTTTATAGGGCTTGTTCCAGTCGTTCCCCAGCTCGTTCATTGCATACAGAACGCGGCGGTGAACCGGTTTCAAGCCATCACGCACATCCGGCAGAGCTCGTCCTACGATCACGCTCATGGCGTAATCAAGATAGGAACTCTTGAGCTCTTCTTCGATGTTGACCGGCGTGATCTCTCTGGCCAGATCGCTCATAGAAAGCCTTAATCCCTAATTAGTTGTTCTTTGGCTTAAACAGCGCGACATGGTAACACACTGAGCCAAATACCTTAAGCCACAAATCCGGTAACAAGTCGGGCTGGTGTGACAAAGTCCGTCCGTTATAATGCCCGCCAGGACAACAGATTGCGCGCGCCCCACCCAGCCTGCGCGCCCTTGCCACAGGATCATCAAAAAATGCACAGTGATGCCAATGTCGATCTGACAGAAATTGCCAAATTCGAAGCCATCGCCTCCCGCTGGTGGGACATGGAGGGAGAGTTCAAGCCGCTGCACCAGATAAACCCGGTGCGCCTTGACTGGATCACCGACAAGAGCGGCGGCCTGTTCGGCAAGCGCATCCTCGACATCGGCTGCGGCGGCGGCATTCTCGCCGAGAGCATGGCCCGCCGGGGCGCCAAGGTCACCGGCATCGACATGGGCAAGGAGCCCCTCGGGGTCGCCCGCCTCCATGCCCTCGAGGCGGGCGTGGAGCTCGAGTATCGCCAGATCACCGCCGAGGCCCACGCCGATGAGGCCCCCGGCCAGTACGACGTGGTCACCTGCATGGAGATGCTGGAGCACGTGCCGGATCCCGCCTCCGTGCTGCGCGCCATCGCTACCCTGGTGCGCCCGGGCGGCAAGGTGTTCGTCTCCACCATCAACCGCAACCCGAAAGCCTATCTGATGATGATCCTCGGCGCCGAGTACCTGATGAAGATGGTGCCCAAGGGTACCCACGACCACAAAAAGTTCATCACCCCCGCCGAACTGTGTCGCATGGGTGAAGCGGCTGGCCTGCAGGTACGGGACATGAGCGGGGTGCACTACGCGCCGCTCTCCAACAGCTTCAAGCTCGGTCGCAACGTCGACGTCAACTACATGGTGGCGTTCGAGCGCCCGGAGCAAGGCTGATGACGACTCACTCTGCTGCGCCCCTTGGCTGTGTGCTGTTCGATCTGGACGGCACCCTGCTCGACACCGCGCCCGATCTGGGGGCCGCCGTCAATCACGTGCTGATAAGCGAAGGCTTTGCCCCCCTCTCTGACGACATCATCCGTCAGACCACCTCCCACGGGGCGCTCGGGCTGCTCAGGGCCGGCCTTGGCGACGAACTGCTGGAAGAGCTGGGCGCCACCCGCCTTCGCACCGCCCTGCTCGACTACTACGCCGCCAACCTCTGCGTTGGCACCCGTCCCTATGAAGGGATGGTGGATCTCATCGAGTGGCTCGACGAGAAGCAGCTGCCCTGGGGCATCGTCACCAACAAGCCGGGTTTTCTCACCGAGCCGCTGCTGGCAGCCCTGCCCGCGCTCGCCAGTTGCGGCGTCACCGTCAGCGCCGACACCCTGCCGGTGCGCAAGCCCGACCCAGCCCCCATGTACTTTGCCTGCGACCAGCTTGGCGTCGAGGCGAGCCACTGCCTATATGTGGGAGATCACGTGCGCGACATCGAGGCCGGCCGCAACGCCGGCATGCGCACTGCGGTCGCCGGCTGGGGTTATCTCAATGACGACGAGGATCCGGCCCAGTGGGGCGCCGATCTGCACTTTGACACCGTGCAGGCCCTGCACCACTGGCTGCGCTACGAGCTGGGCTGAGATTGCCAACCCGTGCCGGGCCCCCCAGGTACAGGAAGCAGACAACAGAGATGGATAACAAAGGCAGCTTTGCCGTCAAAGGGTGGCCAGATGAGCACTGTTGATTGATCGCAGCAGTGCCTTGGCAGTGACCACGGGGGATCCCCAGCGATCCCCCGTTTTGGCGGTTTGACAAGCAGGGAAACGGCGAGATCGGACACCTTTTGACCCTTGCTGCACAAGGGATAATCAGGCTGAATTTGCTAGTAAAAACACCCCCTTTTCGCAAGCAAAAAAAGTTATTTAAATTTTCCATGTTCGATCATCAGACTTGCATTTACCGGATCGGACGGATGAAAACCCACTCGCTGTGAGCGTCCACTAACACAGAGCGGAACACCCACAATTTATCCACAGCTAATCCCTTATCCACAGATTGCAAAGCCGGGCCGACCTCACTATCTTGTAGCTCGAAATCAAAATAACACTATATCTTGTGATTCATCGCACAATAGGTCCCCACTTCCCACGCCTCTCACAGGCCTGGAGGCGAACGCCGTGCGATGGTTTTTCGGGAATCAACTAAAGGTCATCAGCCAATGAACTTGTTTGTGACGAAGCGTAACGGCCACAAAGAACCCATCGATCTGGATAAAATTCACCGCGTGCTCGACTGGGCTGCCGAGGGTCTCGACAACGTGTCGGTCTCCCAGGTGGAACTCAAGTCCCACATCCAGTTCTATGACGGCATCCGTACCGCCGATATCCACGAAACCGTCATCAAGGCCGCTGCTGACCTGATCTCCGAGCAAAGCCCGGACTACCAGTACATGGCCGCCCGCCTGGCCATCTTCCACCTGCGCAAGAAGGCTTACGGCCAGTTCGAGCCGCCCCACCTCTATCAGCACGTCGCCAAGCTGGTGGACATGGGCAAGTACGACAAGCATCTGCTGGAAGACTACAGCCAAGCCGAATTCGAGGAGCTGAACCAGCACCTGGATCACTGGCGCGACATGGACTTCTCCTACGCGGCGGTCAAGCAGCTGGAAGGCAAGTACCTGGTCCAGAACCGCGTCACCGGCGAAATTTACGAGAGCCCGCAGTTCCTCTACATCCTGGTAGCGGCCTGCCTCTTCTCCAAGTATCCGAAAGATACCCGTCTGGACTACATCAAGCGCTTCTATGATGCGGTCTCGACCTTCAAGATCTCGCTGCCGACCCCGATCATGAGCGGCGTGCGCACCCCGACCCGTCAGTTCAGCTCCTGCGTGCTGATCGAGTGCGACGACAGCCTGGATTCCATCAATGCTACCGCCAGTGCCATCGTGCGTTATGTCTCCCAGCGCGCCGGCATCGGCATCAACGCCGGCCGCATCCGTGGTCTGGGCAGCCCGATCCGTGGCGGCGAAGCCTTCCACACCGGTTGCATCCCCTTCTACAAATACTTCCAGACTGCCGTGAAGTGCTGCTCCCAGGGCGGCGTGCGCGGCGGTGCGGCCACCCTGTTCTACCCGCTGTGGCACACCGAAGTGGAGAGCCTGCTGGTACTGAAGAACAACCGCGGCGTGGAAGAGAACCGGGTCCGTCACATGGACTACGGCGTGCAGATCAACAAGCTGATGTATCAGCGCCTCATCAAGGGCGGCGACATCACATTGTTCTCCCCGTCCGATGCACCTGGCCTGTACGATGCTTTCTTCGCGGATCAGGACAAGTTTGAAGCGCTCTACGTCAAGTACGAGCAGGATCCGAGCATTCGCAAGAAGACCCTCAAGGCGGTCGATCTCTTCTCCCTGATGATGCAGGAGCGCGCCGGTACCGGTCGCATCTACATCCAGAACGTGGACCACTGCAACACCCACAGCCCGTTCGATCCGAGCGTGGCGCCGGTACGCCAGTCCAACCTCTGCCTCGAGATTGCGCTGCCCACCAAGCCGCTCAACAACGTGGATGACGAAGAGGGCGAGATCGCACTTTGCACCCTGTCTGCCTTCAACCTGGGTGCCATCGAGAAGCTGGAAGATCTGGAAGAGATGGCCGATCTCGCCGTGCGCGCTCTGGATGCCCTGCTCGACTATCAGGACTACCCGCTCAAGGCCGCGATGAAGGGCAGCATGAACCGCCGTACCCTGGGGATCGGCGTCATCAACTACGCCTACTACCTGGCGAAGAACGGTGCCCGCTACTCCGACGGTTCCGGTCTGGCGCTGACCCACCGCACCTTCGAGGCGATCCAGTACTACCTGTTGAAGGCCTCCGTGCAGCTGGCCCGCGAGTTCGGTCCCTGCCCGGCCTTCAACGAGACCACCTATGCCCAGGGGATCCTGCCCATCGATACCTATAAAAAGGATCTGGACAACCTGTGCAACGAGCCGCTGCACCTGGACTGGGAAGCCTTGCGCGAAGAGATCCGCACCGTGGGTCTGCGCAACTCCACCCTGACCGCCCTGATGCCGAGCGAGACCTCCAGCCAGATCTCCAACGCCACCAACGGCATCGAGCCGCCGCGCGGCCTGGTGTCGGTCAAGGCCTCCAAGGACGGCATCCTCAAGCAGGTGGTGCCCGAATATGACCGCCTGAAAGATCAATACGAACTGCTCTGGAAGCAACCGAGCGTCGATGGTTACCTGCAGCTGGTCGGTATCATGCAGAAGTTTGTGGATCAGGCGATCTCCGCCAACACCAACTATGATCCCGCCCGTTTCGAAGGCAACAAGGTACCGATGAAGCAGCTGCTGAAGGACTTGCTGACCGCCTACAAATACGGCCTCAAGACCCTCTACTATCACAACACCCGTGATGGTGCGGACGATGCCCAGACCGATCTGCAAGATGACGGTTGTGCCGGCGGCGCCTGCAAGATCTGATGAACCGGGCGGGAGCATGAAGCTCCCGCCCTCCTGTTTCCCCTTATTCAAGACATTCAAATCACCATGGCCTATTCAACGTTCTGCCAGACCCAAAACGACCAGCTCAAGGAGCCGATGTTTTTCGGCCAATCGGTCAACGTGGCCCGTTATGACCAGCAAAAACACGAAGTGTTCGAACGGCTGATCGAAAAGCAGCTCTCCTTCTTCTGGCGCCCGGAAGAGGTGGACGTCTCCCACGACCGCATCGACTTCCAGGCCCTGCCGCCCCACGAGCAACACATCTTCATCTCCAACCTGAAGTACCAGACCCTACTGGATTCCATCCAGGGTCGCAGCCCCAACGTGGCGCTGCTGCCGCTGGTCTCCATCCCGGAGCTGGAAACCTGGATCGAGACCTGGGCCTTCTCGGAGACCATTCACTCTCGCTCCTACACCCACATCATCCGCAACATCGTCAACACCCCCGCTCAGGTGTTCGACGACATCGTCACCAACGAGCAGATCCTGAAGCGCGCCGGCTCCATCAGCCACTTCTACGACGATCTGATCGAGGCGACCGCGCTCTACAACCTGCACGGTGAAGGCACCCACCGGGTGGCCGGTCGTGACGTGACCATCACCTTGCGCGAGCTGAAAAAGAAACTCTATCTGTGCCTGATGAGCGTCAACGCGCTGGAAGCGATCCGCTTCTACGTCAGCTTCGCCTGCTCCTTCGCCTTCGCCGAGCGCGAGCTGATGGAGGGCAATGCCAAGATCATCAAGATGATCGCCCGCGACGAAGCGCTGCACCTGACCGGGACCCAGCACATGCTGAACCTGATGCGCAGCGGCCAGGACGACCCCGAGATGGCCGAGATTGCCGCCGAGTGCGAGCAGGCCTGCTTCGAGCTGTTCAAGGAAGCCGCCATCCAGGAGAAGGAGTGGGCCGAGTACCTGTTCCAGGACGGCTCCATGATCGGCCTGAACAAGGACATCCTCTGCCAGTACGTGGAGTACATCACCAACCTGCGCATGAATGCGGTGGGTCTGCAGCCAGCCTTTGCCGGGGCCAAGCAGAACCCTATCCCCTGGATCAACACCTGGCTGTCGTCCGACAACGTACAGGTCGCCCCGCAGGAAGTGGAAGTGAGCTCCTACCTGGTGGGTCAGATCGACAGCGAAGTGAATGCCGAAGACCTGGGTGATTTCGAGCTGTGAGTGACGCCACCGGCACGCTGACCCCTGCCCCGCACGCGGCTCCCGCCCAGAGCGACGCAGGCTCGCCACGGGTGCATACCCAGGATGGCGTGCTGCACGCCCATCCCGGCGAGAGCGTGCTGGAGACCCTGGAGCGCCACGGTCATCACGTGGAGTTCCAGTGCCGCAGCGGCTATTGCGGCGCTTGCCGCACCCCGCTGCTGGCAGGCAAGGTGCACTATGCCGCCGTGCCGCTCGCCTTTGTCTCAGAGGGAGAATGCCTGCCCTGCTGCTGCAAACCGGTGGGTGCCATCCGGCTGGACATCAAGAAGCGCTGAGCCCCCTCAGGTTCACGTCAGCAAACAAAAAGCCGCCGGATTGCTCCGGCGGCTTTTTTACATCCATCTCTATGCCTGGTGGGCGGGCGGCTGATGCACCACCCGCCCCCACAGGGCCTTACAGCCAGGGCGCGGCGGTCGGCCCATGGTGCAGACCCAGCTTCCAGACCCGGCCGAAGTGCTTGTAGTGACCGGCCGCGACACCGGCCTTCTCGCCCATGCCGTGGTAAAGATCGAGGTGGCCCTTCTTCACCGCACCACCCACATCCAGCGCGATCAACAGCCGCAGCTGATGCTTGCCGGTCCAGTTGCCCTCTTTGTCCAGCAGCGGCACTTCCGCCAGGATCGGTGTGCCCATCGGCAGCAGGGTCTTGTCGGCGGCCACCGCCGCCATCGGCAGCAGCGGAATGCCGGCGGCCCCGATCACGTCGTTGGTGGGGCGACGCTCGAAGAAGACATAGGAGGGGTTCTGCTCCACCAGCTCCTTGACGCTCTCCTCCGGCTGACGGTTGGCCCACTCCTTGATGGCCTTCATGGACATCTGCTCCTTGGGCACTTCGCCACGATCGATCAGTACCCGGCCAATGCTGACGTAACCGTGACCGTTCTTGCCGCTGTAACCCAGATATTGCAGCCGATCGTCGTCACCATAGTGAACGAAGCCCGAGCCCTGCACGTCCATCAGGAAGTTGTCGATGAGGGATTTGCTGTAGCCCAGCTCCAGCCCGCGGTTGGCCAGGGCCCCCTGGTGGATCTGGGCCCGGCTCGGGCAGCGCCCGCCGCATTTAGGCATGGCATAGATGGGGTACTTGTACTTGGCATCCGGGCGGTGACGCACCTCCAGCACCGGCGAGTAGTAGCCGGTGAACAGCACGTTGCCCATCCGATCCGAGCCGCCCAGCTGGGCCAGGCTGATGCCGTAACGGGTGATCTGAGCGGGATCGCCGCCATTGGCCACCCAGCGGGAGAGTTGATGGTAAAGCTCGCCGTAGCGACGGGTCATCTTGCCGGAGCGCTCCAGCACCAGCCGGCTCTGGGGGCCGAACTTGCTGTAGTCGGCGCGCTGTCGGCTGTTGACCCGCTCCACTCGCACCAGATCATCAGGCAGGGGACCGTCCAGATACTGCTTGCCCAGATTTTCCGGCACCTCGCAGTTGAGAAAACATCTGGCATCGGGTTTGTTTTTGGGCACCTGGGCTTGTTCAGAGTTGCCCGCACAACCGGCCAACCCCAGCACTGCGGCGGTCAGCCAGTAAGCGTGTTTATTCATATGTCCTCATATAACACCAAGGGTTATGTTCGGCGGGGAAGATGCCAAATTTGCAGGGGGAAAGCAAACGCCTTCAGGCCTGGGACGGCGGATTTCTCCAAAGGGGATCTTCTGGGTTATAACAAGGTAACAGGGTGTGAGAGGCCATGGATGGAACAGCTCGAAATCTTCCCGCTGCAGAGCCCCTGCATCGGGGTCTGCGAAGTGAACAACAAGGGCTACTGCAAGGGGTGCCTGCGCAGCCGCGAGGAACGCTTCAACTGGCTCACCATGAGCCATGCCCAGCAGCAAGAGGTGATGCGCCTGTGCCGGGGTCGCAAGGCGCGGGTGGAAGCTGCCCGCCGCAAGTCGCTGGAGGGAGCCCAACCCGAGCAGCCAGAGCAACCTGGCTGGGATTTTTAAACCCAGCCCTTCTTTTATCCCTTTTTACCCCTCCCTTTGCGCCACCCGCACCAGCTCGCTGAACGCCACGAACAGGTGATAGAAGGTGCTGGCCGGTGCATGGCCGGCCAACGGCGCCCCCATCACATCCACCTGATCTAGCCACTGACCCGGCAGCGCCGGCATCAGGTAATAGTCAAAGATCCGCCCCACCACGGCACCAATCCGGTGCGCAATCTCAGCCTCCCCTCGCCGCTCGTAGGCTGCCAGCAGCGCCTTGAGCTGCTCGGTCTGACACCAGAGCCGGCTGGTCGCCCGATAAGGCCGCCCGTCATCGGTGAGTTCATCCAGCACCAGCCCGGTCGGTCCGTGGCCGTGAGCGGCGGCAAAGCGGGTCAGAATCGCGATCCCCTCACCTATCTCGCGCTCACTCGGCCCACACTTCCACCCTTGCGCCAATGTCCGATAGCGGGCCAGCAGCCAGCACCACTCGTAGTGATGACCCGGGTCGATCAGGTGCGAATCGGGATGGGTCGGGAGAAGCCGCTCATCGAAGAACTCCCGCAGCAAGGCGGGCTCCAGAAAACGCTGGCGAAACAGCTGGTAAAGTCGATGGGTGCGTCCCTGCCAGCGCGGCTCATCAAAGCTCTCCGCTGCCACCAGCAGCGCTTCGAACAGATGCATATGGGGGTTTTGACTGCGCAGCGCGCTTGGCGGAAAGCGAGAGTGAAACCCGCCGTACAGGGGATCGGCAAAGAGCAGTTCGATGGCCTGATAGCGCGACTCGGCCTGCTGCTGCCAGCGCGGCTCGCCGCTCAAACGGTAGAGCCAGCACTCGGCCAGCAGGGCAAAGGCGTATTCGTAGCAACACACCGCACTGTCGGCAGGCGAATCATCCGCATTGAGGGAAAACAGCTGGTTGCCGGTGCCATCATCAAAGTGCCTCATGCCGAACCTGGCGCAGCGCTCTGCCAGCTCGCCCCCCTCATACCAGCCGAGCAGGGCGGCGTGGCTGAACACATAGATCTGGCGACTCTGCACCCGAAAACGAATGGGCTGCCAGAGCGGCGCGCCTGCGCCATCCAGCCCTTCGGCAAACAGCCCCCGCGCCCAATCAAAGCCGCTTGCCCCCCAGTGAGGCAGCGCCTCCTCCAGCAGCCAGCGTCGACAACGCTGCGCCGCCTCTCTTATCTCGTCATGCATCTCAGCACCTCTTCAGCCAACCCAGCCCATAAAAAGGGAGAGCCCTGCTCTCCCCTGTCTGTGCTCACCTCAACTCTTGAACGGCCTAGAACAGCCCGACGGCGACCCCGACAAAGGCCACGACCAGCAGCCCCAGCATGGCCTTGACCGGCGAGACGTTGCGTCTGGCCATCAGATACCAGGTGCCCAGCACCACCAGCAGCGGCATCAGTTTGGGAAAGATGCCGTCCAGCATGGCCTGCAGCTGGATGTTGACCCCGTCCGAGGTGACGAAATCGAGCCCGGTGGAGAGATTGACGTAACTGGCCGCCACCCCGCCCATCACGAAGATCCCGAGCAGGGAGAGCGCCTCGCGCAGCTTGACCGACTCCGAGCTCACCAGCGCCTCCACCGAGCCGGTTCCCATCCGGTAACCCTTCATGAACAGCATGTAGGAGCCGGTGATGACGATGGCGTTGAAGCTGATGATGTAAAAGAGCGGCCCCAGCACGCTGCCACCGGCAGCCAGCGCCATGCCGATGCTGAGCAGAATGGGCACCAGCATGCCCGGGATCATGGAATCCCCGATCCCGGCGATGGGCCCCATCAACCCCACTTTCAGGGTGTTGATGGTCTCGCCATCGATCCGCTCGCCGTTGGCCCGCTTCTCCTCCAGCCCTACCGCCAATCCGTTGATGATGGCGCCAAGCTGAGGCTCGGTGTTGTAGAAGGAGGCATGACGCTTCATCGCCTCCGTCCGCTCCGCCTTGCCGGGATAGAGCTTCTTGAGCGCCGGCATCATGCCAAGGCAGAAGCCGAAGGATTCGAGCCGCTCGAAGCTCATGGAGGAGAGGTTGTACATCATCCAGGCGCGCCAGCAGGCACGCAGATCCTTGAGAGTGAGGGCCACCGGCGCCTTGTTCACCGGCTGGCCCGCTTGCAGCTGTGCGTCCATCAGAATTCATCCTCATCGTCGGTCTGGGTGGCAGCACGGGCAGCCGGTGCAGGGCGCGGCTCCGGCTTGTAGTTGTAGTGGATGAGCGCGAGCAGGGCGCCGATCATCACCAGCCCCACCATGTTGAGCTTGAGAAAGACGATGCCGACAAAGCCCACCAGGAAGTAGATCAGCATGCTGCTCTGCTTGATGATCTGCTTGAGCAGGATGGCGATGCCGACCGCCGGCAGTATGCCGCCCACCACCGTCATGGTGCGGATCACCAGCTCCGGCAGGCTGTTCATGAAGCCTTCGATGTACTGGTTGCCAAAATAGACGGCGATGAAGGTGGGCACGAAGCGCAGCACGAAGTTGCTGGCCTGCGGGAAGATGGCGCTGTTGAGATAGACCCCCTGCTCATCCCCCTGCTCCAGCGCCACGTCGGCCCTGTGGTTCCAGTAGGAGTTGAGCACCATCATGAAGTTGAAGAGGATGGTGCCGGCGATGCCGATGGTGGCGGCAATGGCCACCGCTACCGACGGCTCCTTGCCCGACAGTATGCCCAGCGCAATGGCCGGAAAGGCGACGAAGTTGAGATCCGCCGGCATGGAGCCGCCCGGCGTCACCATGGCGATATAGACCGCCTGCACCGCCACCCCGATGAGGATCCCGGTCTGGATATCACCGAGGATGGCCCCCACCAGCATGCCCGAGACCAGCGGGCGGGTGATGGTGTACCAGCCCCCGGTCAATCCCAGCAGCCAGGGGCTGCTGAGGGCACCGAGATAACAGAGTATCCCGATGAGTGTTGCTTCCAGAAACATGATGTCTGCTCCCTATTTCAGCTTTTTCTGGGCATCCGCCCAGCTGTAGTGGCTGGCGTCCGGCACCAGCCGAAAGTCAATCTCGTGGCCAAGGCCGGCCAGATAGTCAAAGGCGGCGATCTCCTGCGCCGTCACCGACTGGTTGGGGCCTATGGTGGTGGTCTGCTCGCGGGCACTCATGGGCCCGACGTTGATCTTGCCATTGTGGTTCTCAAGAGAGATGCCGGCGGCGCAGAGCCGCTGCAGGGTAACCGGCGACTTGCCGATCACGAAGTAGCGCTTGTCACTGGCGATCACCTTGGGCAGCTTGGCAATGGCCGTCGCCACATCGAACAACCACACCTTGGTGTCCGGCACAGCGCCGATCATCACCTGGGAGAGCAGCGGATCGGCCGCCACCTCGTCATCAATCGCGACGATGCCGTCGCAGGGCAGCTCTCTGGCCCAGCGCGTCACCAGCTGGCCATGGATCACCCGATCGTCAATGCGTACAAATGAAATCGCCATCTCGCTCTCCTAGAAGTTGTCATCTTGCTGGTGCGCAACCGCCGGGGCCGCGATCACCATGGATTCCAGCGCCTGGGCCAGCAACTGGCGGGCCGCCTCATGCACATCCACGGCATCCAGCAGCTCGGCGCTCATCAGCAGCATGGGGAAGTTGACTCCGGTCACCACCGCCAGCGGCTGTGGCCATTCGGGGTCAAACGCGCAGCGGCACGCCACGTTGTAGGGGGTGCCGCACTCCATGTCGCACAGCACCAGCACCCCGTCAGCCCCCGCGCCATGGCGGCGCAGGGTCTGTGCAAACTCGGAGCGAAAGGCCTCGATCCCCCCCTCTTCGGTGAGGGAGACGATCGCCACCGCGGGCAGCTCGCCGTAGACCATGCTGGCGCTGGCCAGCAGGGCCGGCGCCAGTGAACCATGGGTTGCGATAAGGATCCTCAGCATCTTGGTTACCCCCTCACATAGGCCTTGATGGTGGCGATGGTCGCCCCTTCACTCTCGCCGCTCGGGCGGATGCGATAACGCCCTACCGAGGCTGGGACGATGAAGGTCTCGGCGTAGTGCACCACAAACGGTGCGAACGCATGGTCGGGACTCTCCACCGTCGCCTCTCGTCCCTCAATCAGATTGAGTACCTGCACGGTACCACCGGTGTCGTGCTCCACCGGCACGCTGAACCAGTGGCGACGAGTCTCGATGAATTCCCGCTCGTGCAGCCCGGTGCGCTCCTCGCGCCAGCCCGGCCCCTCGGCAATGGGCTCGATGCGATTGACCAGATGTTCGCGGGTCCAGTCGGTGTCGCGCTCCCACTGGATCACCTTGCTGCCATGCGCCAGATGGATGGGGCGCGGGATACCGTCGAGCCCGACCCGGCCCCAGTCCCACAGCTTGAAGGTGAAGATGTAGGGGGTGGCGCTGATCTCGAGCACCATGGCTCCCTCCCCCGAGCAGTGGATGGTCCCGGCCGGGATCAAAAAATGATCGTGCTGGCGGGCCGGGAAGCGGTTGATGAAGCGCTCATCATCGAAGGGCTTCTCGCCGCGCTGGGCGGCGGCCAGATCCGCCAGCATCGCCTGCGGGTCGATGCCGGTGCGGGTACCGAGATAGACGCAAGAGCCCGGCTTGGCATCGAGCAGGTAGTAGCTCTCGTCCTGGGTGTAGTGCATGCCGAACTCCTGCTGGATGTATTCGGTCAGCGGATGCACCTGCAGGCTGAGCGGCTGCCCCCCCACCGTGTCGAGAAAATCGAACCGGATCGGGAACTCGGCGCCAAAGCGGGCGTGTACCCGCTCCCCAAGCAGGGCGCTGGGCTGGCACAGCACCAGGTTTTGCGACGGGATCTCCACCCGCACCTCGCCAATGCGCAGGTAGAGGCTGTTCTCTTCCGGTACGCAATCAAAGCACCAGGCATAGTTGGGCTGGGCCGGGTCCAGATCGCACACCTGCTTCATCCACTGCCCGCCCCAGACCCCGGGGTCGAAGAAGGGCACCACCCGAAACGGCTGGCGCGCCGCCTGATGCAACCCCGCCAGCAACGCCTGCCCCGTCACCAGGGTCGGCTTGCCTCGGGTGTTGGTGTCGAGCAGGAAATCGATGGTGGGCAGCTGGGCCAGTTTATGGCGGTCAAACACCCGCCACTCGATGAAGAAGGCGCGCTTGTAGCGGCGCAGTATGTCCTCCTCCTCATTGCCGGCCCCCCAGTTGCCCAGCTCCTTGCGCCGCAGTCGCTGCTGGATTTCCCAGCGGGCGAGATCGGCATAGACCCGCACATCCCCTCTCGCCACCAGCGAGGCGCCGCTGCCCATCACCACCACCAGGCCACGGGTTATCTCTGCGACCTGCCGCTGCAGGCGCGCCAGCGCGGCCGGGTCAAAAAACTCCACCATCTTGTGGGGGGCCAGCACGCCAAAGACCCGGTCGTCGGTGATGAAGCGTTCCAGCATCGCCAGCACTTTTGATTCCGGCAGGCGGGCCTGCTCCACCTCGATGAGCGTGTGAGGCCCAAGCCTCGCCAGCAGCTGGCTACGCAGCTCGTCCTGATCCACGCCGTGATAGCAGTCGATCACCAGCACCACCCTTGCCCCACCTTGCCCGTCTGCCGCGGCCTGCAGTCGCCGGGCTATTTCGTGCCAGCCGGCGCAGGCGGCGCCCTCATGGCCGGTGACCACCACTTCCGGGAATTTGTCGTAGTTGGAGACGTAACTCGAATGAATCATTGGCTTGCTCTCTCGTTGACACCTACGAAAGAGATAAATCGATTAACCTGTTAACCACAACCTGATAAACAAGATTAACCTCATAAAATGGTGTATTTGATCGCCAGCATGGGCGAAATATGTGATCATGACAGCAATTTCATCATGGCAAGTTAACAAGCAAAGGTTAATCGATATACCTTTGAAACCTACTCCCTGACAGGATCCATCCCATGAGCAATGTGACCGTTGCCGACATCGCCCGCCATCTGGGGGTGTCGACTGCCACCGTCTCCATGACCCTGCGCAACAAGGGGCGCATCTCCGAGCACACCCGCCAGCGGGTACTCAGGGCCATCGACGAGCTCGGCTATGTCTACAACCAGACCGCCGCCAACCTGCGCAACAAGAGCAGCAACCAGGTTGGTCTGTTGCTACACGACATCACCAACCCCTTCTATGCGGAGATGACGGCGGGCCTGAGCCGGGAGATGGAGCATCACGATCTGATGCTGTTTCTGGCCAACAGCGAGGAGTCGGCCACCCGGCAGCAGCAGTTCACCGACTCGCTGCAGCGCAACAACGCCGCCGGCATGGTGATCTGCGCCACCCAGACCACTCCCCGCAGCTTCTTCGAGAGCCTGCAACGCCGCCGCATGCCCACCATCCTGATCGTGCGACCGGTGCCGGACGTGGCGATCGACTTCGTCGGCACCGACAACTTTCTGGGCTGCCAGCTGGCAACCGAACACCTGCTGAAGCTGGGCCACCGCCACATCGCCTTTGTCGGGGGCAATCCTGCCTCCATCAGTCGTTCTCAGCGCCTCGGCGGCTACATGAGCAAGTTGCTCGAACACGGCATCTCCCCAAGGCCGGAGTGGATCATCGGCTGCGGCGCCAGCCGGGTGGAAGGCACCCGCGCCATCACGGCGCTGCTGGAACAACATCCCGAGGTGACGGCGGCGGTCTGCTATCAGGACGTGGTGGCACTCGGCGCCATTCTGGCGCTGCGCAAGTTGGGGCGGGTCATCGGTCAGGACTTTGCACTGGTGGGCTTTGACGATCTGCCGGAGACGGCGCTGGTGGACCCGCCCCTCACCACCGTCTCGGTGGCGTCGCGGGAGATCGGCCGAAAAGCCGGCGAGCTGCTGCTTGAGCGGATGGCCGGCAACGACGAACCCGCCAAGAGCATCATACTGCCCCCCACCCTGGTGGTGCGCCAATCCTGCGGCAGCCCCTAGCGGGCCGCCGCACGCGCGGTTTCAAGTGGCTTGCCCAGCAGAAGTGACAATGCGGGGCGTGCCATCCTCCCCGGCCAGCACCCGCAGGTCAAAGCCGCGCGCTCCCAGCGCACCGTAATCGTGGCCGGCGACGGCGGGCCAGACCGCCAGCGCCGAGAGCTGCGTCTCGCCGGTATTGATGAGTCGATGGGCCACATGGCCTGGGATATGGTGCACGCTGCCGGCAAAGACCCGCTCCAGCCGGCAGACACCGGCCATATCCTGCAGCAGCAACACCCCCTGCCCGCACAACCCGAAGTAGTATTCCGCCTGCTCGGCGCGAGCATGGAGATGACCGCGGGTCATGAAGAACTCCTGGCCAACCCGGCCCGCCTCCAGATAGGTGACCCCCATGTTGAGATCCCCCTCGCCGCCATGGCCAGGCAACATGGCAACCCGATAGAGCCGTGTCTCTGACGGGAGCGCCGCCTCGGCATGCGGGTCAACAAAGAGGCCCTGCAGGTCGGCCAGGGTGGTGCTCTTTTCCACCAGCTCGGCGCCAGCGAGTCTACCGGTCGCAAAGTCAAGAATGGGGGGGATCATGGGGATCATCATCTGCTCCTGGGGATCGGGTTATCGACAGGCGCGTCGGCGCCCTTCGGTGTCCCACGCTAGAGGGTTAATCCATTAACCACAAGCCAGGTTGCCCTACCCTCGTCACTTTCTTGAACAATAAATGTGGGCAATAAAAAAGCGGCCCAAAGGCCGCTCTCTTGTATGGCGTATCGCTGGTTAGCGGATTATGCCGTGGCCAGTTTGGCCTGCTCTTCACCGCGCTTGAGCATGGCGTAGGAGACACCGGTCAGCAGCGAGCCTGCCGCAATCGCCACGATATACATCATGACGTTGCTGATGGCGTGCGGGATGAACAGCACGAACAGACCGCCGTGGGGCGCCATCAGCTCGCAACCAAACAGCATGGAGAGCGCACCGGTCAGAGCACCACCCACCATACAGGCCGGGATGACCCGCATCGGATCCTTGGCGGCAAACGGAATGGCCCCCTCGGAGATGAAGCACAGACCCAGCACGAAGGAGGCTTTACCTGCTTCCTGCTCCGCCTTGATGAACTTGGTGCGGGCCAGGAAGGTGGCGATCCCCATCCCCAGTGCCGGCACCATGCCGGCGGCCATCACGGCAGCCATGGGGGCGTAGGTTTTGGAGGCCAGCAGGCCGACCCCGAAAGCGTAAGCCGCCTTGTTGACCGGGCCACCCATGTCGAAGCACATCATGGCGCCGATGATCACACCCAGCAGCACGGCGTTGGCGGAGCCCATGTTGTTGAGGAAGGTGGTCATGGCATTCATGATGCCGGCCACCGGGCCACCCACGACGTAGATCATCACCAGGCCGGTAAACAGGCTGGCAAACAGCGGAATGATCAGGATCGGCTTGAGCGCTTCCAGGGTCACCGGCAGGCGCACCTTGTCACTCAGGTATTTGGCGCTGTAACCGGCCAGGAAACCGGCCACGATACCGCCAAGGAAACCGGCGCCCAGCGAGCTTGCCAGCATGCCGCCGATCATGCCGGGGGCGAGGCCCGGGCGGTCAGCGATGGAGTAGGCAATGTAGCCGGCCAGCACCGGGATCATCAGGGCGAAGGCGGAGCCGCCACCGATCTTCATCAGAGCCGCGGCCAGAGTGCCTTCCACCTTGAATGCCTCGATCCCGAACACGAACGAGAGCGCGATGATAAGGCCACCCGCCACCACCATCGGCAGCATGAAGGAGACACCGGTCAACAGATGCTTGTAGGGGCCTGCCTTCTCTTCTTTCTTGGGCTGGCTGGCGCCGCTGTGGCGATAGGTTTTCGCCTCGCTCCACGCCTTGTCGAGCTCGGCACGGGTTTTCTTGAGCGCCGCCCCCGTGCTGGTGCGATAGACCGGCTTGCCGTCGAAACGGGCCATGTCCACCTCGATATCGGTGGCGAGGAACACCAGATCGGCGGCTGCAATCTCCTCGGCAGTCAGGGCATTCTGGGCACCGACCGAACCCTGGGTCTCGACGCGGATCTGATGACCCAGCTGTTTGGCCATGGTCTCCAGCGCTTCTGCCGACATGAAGGTGTGGGCCACCCCGGTCGGGCACGCTGTCACCGCCACAATACGCTTGCCAGCTGCGGCGGGTTTAGCTGCGGCGGGAGCGGCTTGATGGCGATAGACGCTGGCGCCGCTGGCGGCGGCTTCCAGCAAGGCGGCCGGATCCTGCAGGGCGAGATCCATGCTGCCCTGATAGACCCGCTTGCCGTCATAGGCGGCGAGATCCACCGGAGCGCTGGCAACAACCAGCACCAGGTCGGCGGCGGCAATCTGCTCCTTGCTCGGGACCTGGCGAGGCTGCACGCTGGAGCCGACGTCGAGGGTAAGCTCCCAGCCAGCCAGTTTGGCCTGCTGTTCTATCCGTTTTGCAGCGAGAAAGCTGGTGGCAATGCCCGCCGGGCAAGCCGTAACCAAGATTGCTTTCATTGGGCATCTCCTGAGTTTTCCATTGAGGGGGTATGGCATTGAACCGGTGCCAGCGCATCCAGACGCTGTACGCGCACCTGTTCAAGCAAGGGGTTGAGCACACTGATATCGCTAAAGCCGACCGCCACCTGGCTGACCGCCAGTGCCGAGACGGCGGTAGCCAGCCGCAGGGTCTGCTCCGGCGTCCAGCCAAGGCTGAGACCATGGGCGAGACCGGCCACCAGGGAATCGCCGGCACCCACCGTGCTGACCACCTGCATGCGCGGCGGAATCGCCTGCCAGACGGCATCCGGTGCAAACCAGATGAGGCCATCGGCGCCGTTGGAGATCACCACGTTGGGGATCCCGCTGGCCTGCAGCGCGCGGGCACACTCGGCCTGCTCACTCAAAGTCTTGATGGGGCGGCCCGCCCACTGGCTCAGCTCTTCCAGATTGGGTTTGACCAGGGTCGGCGCCGCCTTGATCCCTTCGCTTAAGGCCGCGCCGCTGCAATCGAAGATCACCTGCTTGCCTCTGGCCTTGAGCAGGCGGATCAGATGGGCGCAGTAATCGGGGGCCACCCCTTTGGGCAGGCTGCCCGCCAGCACGAACCAGTCGGCGCGCGCTGCCAGTTGGTCTATGGCCTGCTCGATGGCACTCACTTCCCCTTGGTGGATGGTGAGCCCCGGCAGGTTGAGATCGGTGACCCGGCCGGATTGCTCGGAGATCTTGACGTTGATGCGGGTGCTGCCCGCCACGCGCACGAAGTGATCGGCCAGAGCACGCTCCTCGAACAGGGAGACGAAGCTCTGCTGGTTATCGGCGCCAAGCCAGCCGGTGACGCCCACCTCGCGGCCCAAGTCCTTGAGCACCATGGCGACGTTGATCCCCTTGCCCGCCGCACGCAGGTTGGCCTCGCTCACCAGGTTCACCTCGCCCAGGCTCATCGCCTCGAGACGGGTGGTGAGATCGAGCGCCGGATTGAGGGTGATGGTCACTATGTCCATCAGTGCGCCCCCTCGCCCAGCCCGGCCGCAATGGCGGCACCGATGCCCTTGAGCGCCGCTTCGGCATCCGGGCCTTCGACGCGAAACGCCAGACGGTGCCCGCACTTGACGCCAAGGCCAATCACCTTCATCAGGCTCTTGGCGGAGACCGCCTCGCCGCTGCCATCCAGATTCGCCACGCGAATATCGGATTCATACTCTTTGGCCACCTTGACCAGCATGGCGCCCGGACGGGCGTGCAACCCATGGGGGTTGATGATGGTGAAGGTATCGGAAAGACCGCTCGCGGGCCCCGCTTGCAGCATGGCCAGCCCCTCGCCCCCTGCCAGCGTAGCCAGCTGACCGGCAGCCGCCAGTTTGGCCAGGTTGTCGAGCTGCGCCAGATGGCCGCTATCTGCAGCGCACAGCAGCAGCAGGGCGCTGACCGGTTGCTCCCCTGCGTTCAGTGCAGTGCTAGGCGTTGCCAGCACCCAGCCGGTCTGGGCTGCTTGTGCCCGGGCCAGCCAGATGCCCTCGCCCAGGTAGGCGGGTTCACTTGCCAGCAGGGCGCTCACCATGGCGGCATCGCCCCAGCCGGCGGATTTGACGCGGGCGGCTGCGCCCAGCAGCAGCTGGTCGCGATCGTCGGCCGGGAAGTCGGCCAGGGCCAGGAACTGCACCTCTTTGGGCGCCGTCGCACCGGTCAGGATATTGATGATGGTGTCGGCATCGGTGGCCTCTTTCAATTGCGCCGCCGCCTGCTCATCACCCAGCACGTGGGTGAGCTGGCGCAAAATGCCCAGATGCTCGTCGGACTTGGCGGCGATGCCGATGGCGACGTAGGCGATCTGCCCCTCGTCCCACTCGATCCCCTGCGGGAACTGGGCCACCATGACGCCGGTGTTCTTCACCAGATGCCGGGTGTCGGTGGTGCCGTGGGGAATGGCGATGCCGCTGCCAAGATAGGTGGCGTGCTGCGCTTCACGCGCCAGCATGCCATCTACATATCCCGCTTCCACCAGACCGGCTTCGGTCAGTTTGCCTGCCAACAGGGCAATGGCTTCGGCCTTGGTCGCCACCGACTGCCCCAGCAGGATCTGCTGTCGCGCCAACTTCAACATAGAGATTCTCCATCAGGTGCCGGGCGGCCTGACCGTACCGGCTCATCAAACATAACCATTCGTGCCACTCGCCTGCTGACAATAGACCGGATTGCATCCCTTCGCGGGTCATACCCGGTTTTTATGCCCGGCCATCGATTGTCTGCTGACAAGCTGAATCGTTTCACTTACACTCAGACTGAATCGTTTCAGCGAATTGATCAAGTACCCACAAAGAGTGCTTTTCAATGATATGATCCCGCGCACACTTTTCGGTGCCCTCACCAGGCAGTGCCCGTGGGCCTTGCAACTCAAACAGAGCCAACATGATGAAACTGGATGAAATCGCCGCCCTCGCCGGTGTCTCGCGCACCACGGCCAGCTATGTGATCAATGGCAAGGCCGACCAATACCGCATCAGCCAGGCCACCCGCGACAAGGTGATGGCGGTGGTCACCGCCCACAACTACCAGCCGGACAGCCGCGCCGCCTCCCTGCGCGGTGGCCAGACCAAGACCCTGGGCTTCATCCTGCCCGACCTGGAGAACGCCAGTTACGCCAAGCTCGCCAAACGGCTGGAGCAAGGGGCGCGGGTACAGGGTTATCAGCTGCTGATCGTCTGCTCGGAAGATGACCCCGCCACCGAAAAAGAACTGGCCGAGATGCTGGCCAGCCGCCACGTGGATGCCTTGCTGGTGGCCAGTTGCCTGCCACCCGAAGATCCCTTCTACCTCGGCCTGCAGACGCGCGGCATCCAGGTGCTCGCCATCGACCGGGCCATGGCGGCCGACAAGTTCGTCACCGTGGCCAGCGAAAACCAGAAGGCAAGCTGCGATCTCACCGCCTCCCTGCTCTCGCCGGCAATCAAGCACATCGCCCTGATCACCGCGCTGCCGGCGCTCACGATCAGCCGGGAACGCAAAGCGGGCTTCGAGCAGGCCGTCGCCAGCCACAGCACGGCTTGCCATCTGTGTGAAGGGGCCCACTTCTCCCGCGCCGAGGGCTACCGCCTGATCAAGACGCTGCATCAGCAGCTCGGCCAGCTGCCCCAGGCACTGGTAGCCACCTCCTACATCCTGATGGAGGGGGTGCTCGACTATCTGCTGGAACAGGAGACCGACATGAGCCGGCTGGCCATGGCCACCTTCGGCGACGATCGCCTGCTCGATTTTCTCCCCTTCGGCATCAACTCCCTGCCCCAGCAACACGATGCCCTCGCCAGCCAGGCGCTGGAGCTGGCCCTCAAGGCGATTGGCGGTGAATATCAGTGCGGGCTGCACTATGTGAGCCGTACCCTCAAGCGCCGCCGCTAATCCTCTCTGCATCGCGCGCCGCTGCGACCAGGTTCGCAGCGGCGCGTTTTTTCACCAGTCAAAGCGCACTCCTGTCATCTTTTATTTCCACTTATTCTGCCCACCCAGTACAAAATCCGCCTTTACACGCTTGTATCCAACATTTTAATTCGCTAAGTTGGCAACCATCTTTTACAACCAGCGGATTTTTCGTAACGATGGGTTCACTCCGATATTGCTAGCCTCCGGTCTCGACCCCGGAGGCGCCTTGCCAACACCTCATATGCCTGCTGCGCACGGCGCAGTTTCTCGATTCGGATGGACACCATGAATACCAAAACCCTGGGATGTACCCTGTTGATTGCCGGCACCACCATAGGCGCCGGCATGCTGGCCCTGCCGCTGGCCTCCTCCTCCCTTGGCGGGCCCGCCACCCTGCTGCTGATGATCGGCCTCTGGGGCCTGATGGCCTTTACCGCCATGCTGCAGGTGGAAGCCAGCCTCAACACCGGCAAGTGGTACCTGCACCAGCTGGCGGATCACCTCCTCGGCCCCTGGGGCAAGCGCATTGCCTCCTTCTGCATCCTGATGCTGTTCTACTCGCTGGCCTCCGCCTACATCAGCGGCGGCAGCAGCCTGCTGGCCCAGGCGCTGGCCGATGCCGGCCTGCCCCTCAGCCAGGAGCAGGCGGCCTGGGCCTTTACCCTGCTGTTTGGCGGCATGGTCTGCGTCGGCACCAAACAGGTGGATTACCTCAACCGACTGATGTTCACCGTCAAGCTGGTGATCATGGTGGCCGTCCTCGGGCTACTGCTGCCGCGCGCCGAGGGGCAGCACCTGCTCTCCATGCCGCTCGGTCAGGGCTTGTTGCTGGCAGGCCTGCCGGTCATCTTCACCTCGTTCGGTTTTCACGGCTCCATCCCGAGCGTGATGCTCTACCTGGGGGACTGCCCCAAGCAGCTGCGCCGGGTCTTCGTGTGGGGCTCCGCCCTGCCGCTCATCCTCTACGTGCTGTGGCAAATCGCCATCCTGGGGCTGCTCGGTCAGCAATCTCTGATCCAGACCGGCGGGGCGCTGGACAGCCTGCTGGCCAACGTCGGCAATCTGGTGAGCTGGCCCGCCTTCAACCAGGCGATGCACCTGTTCGCCGATCTGGCGCTGGCCACCTCCTTCCTCGGGGTGACGCTGGGACTGTTCGACTTCATGGCCAAGGTGACCCATCGCAAGGACAACTGGCAGGGCCGCACCCAGACCGGCCTCATCACCTTCGTGCCGCCCCTGCTGTTTGCCCTCTACTTCCCGCAGGGCTTCATCATGGCGCTCGGCTACGCCGCCATCGCGCTGGCAGTGCTGGCGGTGCTGCTGCCGGTGGCCCTGGTGTGGCAGAGCCGCAAGCGGGCCGAGGCGCACCACTACCGCGCCCCGGGTGGCGTGCTGGCCCTGGGCCTTGCCGGCGCCATGGGCGTGCTGATCGTCGGTGTGCAGATAAGCGTCAGCATGGGGCTGCTGCCCGCGCTCTAAGCCAGAGCCGGTATTGCATGTCCCAATAGCAAAAGCGCAAAAGCCCCGCCAACCCAGTTGGCGGGGCTTTTTCTATGCCATCGGTATATGCCATCGATATAAAGGGGTCCGCCTGCGCGGTGATCATCTCCCTGATGCATCAAACGTTCACACATGTACCATTTGTCGACACCCTGTATATATGTGAACAATCCTTGTACACTGATAACAGATCGCCTTCTTGGCAACAGAACACACGCTCAATCCAACAAGGAGCCTGACATGGTCGCAACCGCACACCTTCAACGGCAAGATTGCGCCATTGATCCCAGCAAGGCGCTGCCGGTGGTGTTTCGCATCCTGGACAAATGGCAGTGCAACACAGATGAACAGTTGCGACTGCTCGGCATCTCTTCGCGTTCAACTTTGAACAAGTACAAGGAGTCCCACGGCGGGATCAGACTGAGTGCGGATCTGCAGGAGCGAATGAGCTACCTGCTCAACATTCACAAGAGCCTGCGGGTGCTGTTCAGCGCGGACGAGAGCATCTATGGCTGGGTGCGCAAGTCCAACAGTCACCCCTTCTTCGCCGGCCGCAGCGCCATGGAGGTGATGCAGGGTGGCCGCGTGGCCGATCTCTATGAGGTCGCTATCCGCCTGCACGCCTGGCGCGGAGGCATAGCCTGATGCAGACTCCCCCGCAGCGTGCATTCAAGGACGAGTCAGCCTACCGGATCATCCCGAGCCGCTACCCCACCATCTGCCTCTATGAGGACGTGGCCAACGCCGACGAACTGGAGGCGGTCTGGGCCATCGAGGCACTGACCAACGACAGGCTGAAGGAAGAGGCCGGCGAGCTGACGCGGGTGCCGAAAGCGGACTGGCTGGTGGGCTTGGCTGGTGGCAGCCATGTGATGGCCGCCTTCACCCACCTCAATCCGGAGGGGGCCCGCTTCACCACCGGCGATTTCGGCGGTTATTACTGCGCCCCCAGCCTCGACACCGCCATCAAGGAGACGGTCTACCACCAGGAGCGCGTCTTCGGCTACACCCGTGAACCCGCCCAGAAGGTGCAGATGCGGGTGATCCATGCCGAGTTCAGCGCCAGCCTGGTTGACATTACCGGCGAAGCCTTTCTCGCCACACCGCTCTACCATGCGACCGACTACGGATATTCCCAGGCCTTCGCCCGCGAGCAGAAAGCCCTGGATGTGGACGGCATCTGTTACCGCTCGGTGCGCCACAGCGGCCACGATTGCTACCTGCTCTATCGCCCGCGCCTGGTCAACCGCGTTCATCAGCCCCGCCATCTGGAGTACCACTGGAACGGCAGCGCCATCGCCAACGTGCTGCAGATCACCCTCTATGGCGAGTGACCGGCACTGCCCGCCTCACTCGACCGATTCCCGGATATAGAAAAGCCCCGCCAGAGTGGCGGGGCTTTTTACATCAACCGAGCGAGGGAGCAGGCTCCCAGGCCGCTTACTGGTTGTGGGTAGCGCGGCGAGGACGACGAGCCTGAGCCGGTTTGCCGGCGCCGCCTTCCGGGCGCTGACCGCCCTGGGGCTTGGGCTTGCCACCGTTGCCGGAGCGGTTACCGCCGCCATTGCCACCGTTGGCAGAGCGACCGGCACCCTGACGCTGGCCTTGGCCTTGCGGGCGTGGCGCACGGCGCTGCTCGCTCGGATCGCGCGGCTCTTTGCGCAGCGGCGCGCCGATGCCGCGGGCGATGTTGTCGAGGGTCTCGCGGGAGGCTTCAAAACCGGCCACCTGCTCGCACGGAATGTTCTGCTTGGTCAGCCGCTCGATGGCCTTGATGAGCTTGCCTTCATCGGCCGCGACCAGGGAGATGGCATGACCGGCGGCGCCGGCACGGCCGGTACGACCGATGCGGTGCACGTAATCTTCCGCCACGTTCGGCAGCTCGAAGTTGACTACCTGCGGCAGCTTGTCGATGTCCAGGCCACGGGCGGCGATGTCGGTCGCCACCAGCACCTTGACGCTGCCATCCTTGAAACCGGCCAGGGCGCGGGTACGGGCACCCTGGCTCTTGTTGCCGTGGATGGCGGCGGCGCTGACGCCGTTCTTGTCGAGGGTCTCGGCAACGCGGTTGGCCATGTGCTTGGTACGGGTGAACACCAGCACCTGCTGCCAGTTGTTGCTGGTGACCAGGTGGCTCAGCAGGGCAATCTTGTTGGCCTTGTCACAGGGGTGCACCAGCTGCTCGATACGCTCGGCGGTGCTGTTGCGCGGAGCGACTTCGATCACCGCCGGGTTGTCCAGCAGACCGGTGGCCAGCTCGCGGATCTCGTCGGCGAAGGTGGCGGAGAACAGCAGGTTCTGGCGCTTCTTCGGCAGCAGGGCCAGGATGCGGCGGATGTCGCGGATAAAGCCCATGTCGAGCATGCGATCCGCTTCGTCCAGCACCAGGATTTCCACTTCGTCAAACTTGACGGCGTTCTGGTTGTAGAGATCCATCAGGCGGCCCGGGCAGGCCACCAGCACGTCCAGACCACGGCGGGTGGCCATCATCTGTGGGTTGATGCTCACGCCGCCAAATACCACGTGGCTGCGGATCGGCAGGTGTTTGCCGTAGTTGCGCACGCTCTCGCCCACCTGGGCGGCCAGCTCGCGGGTCGGGGTCAGCACCAGGGCACGGATGCGATTCGGGGAGACCTTGCGCTTGCTTTCAGTCAGACGCTGCAGCATCGGCAGGGTAAAACCTGCGGTCTTGCCGGTCCCGGTCTGGGCGGCGGCCATCAGATCACGGCCAGCCAGTACCGCCGGGATCGCTTGTTGCTGAATGGGAGACGGGGTGTCGTAGCCTTGCTCGGCAACGGCACGCAACAAGGGTTCGGCCAGACCGAGGGAAGTAAAACTCATAGTTACCTGCTAGGGATAGGGGCGCCGACAATCCGGGATGGGGCTCCTCTGCTGAGCCGATGCCATCTCGCCAGACTCGGGCCTGTTGAGAACACAACGATTTCCCCGGGGAGCAGAGCAAAGGGGAAAGAATAGGGGCGCAGTCTAACGGAGTTATTGAGGAGAAACGAGAAAAATGTGACGTTCCTCCCAGCATGTTTGCCAAAAGCAGGTCACCGTCCCGCCCGGAAAAGCCGCTCAAGAACTCATTCGAATCAGGCTATGCTTGATGCCAGATAACGGCGATACCGCCGCATCCGTCCTGTACAAGGAGGTTCAGGTTCATGCGTGTTCATTTTCTGTCGGCCGCCCCTGGCTGGCTCTTGCTCTCCCTGCTGGCAGTTGGGTTCTGTCTGCCGCTGCAGGCCGAGCCCAGGCTGTCGGTGGCCTGGAGCCACTGGCCCCCGTTCAGTTACATCAATCCCCAGGGGACGCTGGATGGGCTGGACGTCACCCTGACCCGCCAGATCCTGAGTCAGGCGGGGCTGGAATCCCACTTTCGCAACCTGCCCTGGGCCAGGGCCATCCATCTGCTCGAGCAGCAACAGCTGGACGTGGCCATGGGGGCGCTCGATACGCCGGAGCGGCGCGCCTTTGCCCGCTTCTCGGTGCCCTATCGGCGCAGTACCTTCGTGCTGCTGAGCAACAACCCCATCCCGGGCCAGCGAGATCCCTGGCTGGCGGTGTCAGACCTGTCGCAGCTTTGCCAGCAAAGCCAGCTGCGTCTTGGCAAGCTGCGCGGCACCCGCCCCATCCAGCTGATGGAAGCGTGCCCCGCCCTCAAGCAGGCGAGCGAATACAACGCCGATGACCGACTGGTCGAGCTGCTGCTGGCCCGCCGGCTGGACGGCGTCATCATGGAGTGGCAATACGCCCGCTACCGGCTGCAACAGCTGGGGGCCGACGGCTTTATCCGCTGTCAGTTGCTGCTCCATCACCAACCGGTCAGCCTGATGTTTGCCAACTCGGCCATCACCGATGCGCAGCTCGCCCGGGTCAATGAGGTGATTGCCGGCCTGCCACCACCCGGCCGTGACGTGGCACCGCCCCCCTGCCGGCTCGACAACCCGGCGGCTGAGCAGGTGACACCCGGTCAGTGATCCTGCGCGATGAAGGCCCATGAAAAAGGCGACCCTGAGGTCGCCTTTTGACTGTGTCTGTGGCTGCACCACTCGATCAGCCGAGCAGTGAACAGGCCGATCAGCGCAGTTGCGGGGTATGGGTCAGCACGCCCTGGTTCTGGGCACGGTGGCGCAGCAGGTGATCCATCAGCACCAGTGCCAGCATCGCCTCGGCGATGGGCACGGCGCGGATGCCGACGCAAGGATCGTGACGACCCTTGGTGATCATCTCGGTGGCCTCACCCTCGGTGGTGATGGTCTTGCCCGGTACCGTGATGCTGGAGGTGGGCTTGAGCGCCATACTCACCACGATATCCTGACCCGATGAGATGCCGCCCAGAATGCCGCCCGCATGGTTGCTGGCAAAGCCGGCCGGGGTCATCTCGTCGCGGTGCTCGGAGCCTTTTTGCTCCACCACCGCGAACCCGTCACCGATCTCCACCCCTTTCACCGCATTGATGCCCATCATGGCGTGGGCGATGTCGGCGTCGAGCCGATCGAACACCGGCTCACCCAATCCCACCGGCACATTGCTGGCGATGACCTGCACCTTGGCACCGATGCTGTTGCCCTCTTTTTTCAGGTCGCGCATGTATTGATCGAGCGCTTCCAGCTTGCCCGCATCGGGGAAGAAGAAGGGATTCTGCTCGATCTGCGCCGCATCGAAGGCTTCTGCCTTGATGGGGCCGAGCTGGGAGAGGAAACCGGTGATCTCGATGCCGTGTACCTGTTTCAGGTACTTCTTGGCAATGGCTCCCGCCGCCACCCGCATGGCGGTTTCACGGGCGGAGGAGCGACCGCCGCCGCGATAGTCGCGCTGGCCGTACTTCTGGTGATAGGTGTAGTCGGCGTGGCCCGGGCGGAACAAGTCCTTGATGTCGGAGTAGTCCTTGGAGCGCTGATCGGTGTTCTCGATCAAGAGCCCGATGGAGGTGCCGGTGGTCTTGCCCTCGAACACCCCGGAGAGGATCTTCACCTCGTCCGGCTCGCGGCGCGGCGTGGTGTAGCGGGAGGTGCCGGGCTTGCGCCGGTCCAGATCCCCCTGCAGATCCGCTTCGCTGATCTCCAGTCCCGGCGGGCAGCCGTCGACCACGGCGCCCAGCGCCAGGCCGTGGCTCTCGCCGAAGGTCGTCACACGAAAGAGTTGGCCGAAACTGTTCCCTGCCATGAGTGCTCCTGCTTAGCTCTTGTAAATCGCGAAATAGTCCTGGTATTGCACCAGATCGGCACGGCTCATCACGAACACGCCGTGACCGCCGTTCTCGAACTCGACCCAGGTAAAGGGCACGTCCGGGAACTGGGCTTCCAGATGGATCATGCTGTTGCCCACTTCGACCACCAGCACGCCGTCCTCTTTGAGGAAGTCGGCGGCATTGGCCAGCAGGCGCTTGGTGAGCTTGAGGCCGTCGGAGCCGGAGGCCAGCGCCAGCTCGGGTTCGTGACGAAACTCGTCCGGCAGATCCGACATGTCTTCGGAATCCACATAGGGCGGGTTGGAAACGATGAGATCGTACTTGTCGCCGACCGGCAGATCGCGAAACAGATCGGAGCGGATCGGGATGACCTGCTGCTCCAGCCCGTGATCGTTGATGTTGCGCTCGGCCACGTTGAGGGCATCGACGCTGATGTCGATGGCATCCACTTCGGCTTCCGGGAACTCGTGGGCCATGATGATGGCGATGCAGCCGGAGCCGGTGCACAAGTCCATGATCCGGGTCGGTTCATGCTTGAGGAAGGGGGCGAAGCGGTTGGCCACCATCTCGGCGATGGGGGAACGGGGAATCAGCACCCGCTCGTCCACGTAGAACTCCCAGCCGGCATACCAGGCCTTGTTGGTCAGGTAGGCGGCCGGTACCCGCTCCTGCACGCGGCGGATGATGAGCTCGGCGATGCGGTGCCGTTCGCTGGTGGTCAGACGGGAGTGGCGCATGCCCGGATCCACGTCCGGCGGCAGATGTAGCGCGGGCAGTACCAGCTGCACGGCTTCATCCCAGGCGTTGTCGGTACCATGTCCGTAGAAGATCCCGGCGTCGTTGAAACGACTCATGGCCCAGCGCAACATGTCCTGGATGGTGTGCATCTCGGCAACCACCTCATCGATAAATATCTTGTCCAAATCCACCTCCAAGTCGAGTAATATCCGGCCCGAGAATTCTATACAGCGAGCAAGACGAGTACCTGATGAAAAAAACGCCCTCACCGACAGACGAGGAAACCCAGCTGTTCCGCGATGCGATAAAAGGTACCCGGAAAATCAAGCAAGATACCATAAGGGCCGACCTGCGCCCGGTCAAGCAGAAACGCGAACTGCGTGAGAGCCGCGAAAAGCTTGGGGTTGACCACTATTTCAGCGATGAGTACCAGCCCCATCTCGAGGCCGATGGACCGACCCGTTACGTGCGCGAAGATGTGTCAAAATTCGAGCTGAAAAAGCTCAAGCGCGGCAGCTATCCGCCCGAGATCTACCTGGACCTGCACGGCATGAACCAGCAGCAGGCCAAACAGGAGCTGGCAGCCCTGCTGACCCTCTGCCAAAAAGAGAACATCCACGTCGCCTCCGTGATGCACGGCATCGGCAAACATATCCTCAAGCAGCGCATTCCGAGCTGGCTGGCCCAGCACCCCAATGTACAGGCGTTCCATCAGGCCCCCCGCGAGTGGGGCGGCGACAGCGCCATCCTGGTGCTGCTGGATATCGAGGAGTAATGCTCCCACCTGCTGGCATGCTCTGACGCACGTCCAGAGCAGCATAAAAAAACCACCGCGACCTGGCGGTGGTTTTTTTATGGGCGCAGGCGCCTCCCCTAGCCTGCCGCTTCCACATAGCGCTTGAAGTTGTCGAGGATCCCCTGCCAGCCCGCCTGCTGCTGGGCCGGGGTGTGGCTCGTCTCGGCATCGAAGGTTTCCTGCACCCAGGTGCCGCCCGGTTCGCTCGCAAACTGCACATCCACCTCGCGCCCGTCGTCCATCACGAACGAGAGGCGGGTCGGTGCCTCCACCCGGGTAAAGGTGCCGGTGAAATCAAAACCGGCGCTGCCATCCTTGGCCGCCATGTGATGGCAAAAACGCCCGCCCACCACCAAGTCGACCCGGCTGCCGGTGGTGTGCCAGTCGCTGGAGGCTGCATTCCATCTGGCGATGCAGTCCGGATCGTTCCAGGCCCACCAGACGGCCTCTATCTCCTGCTCGATATGTGCCTCGATGCTGATCTTCATGACGCGCTCCGTGCCAGTTTGCTGTGGGGTGACTGGCCAAGCCGGCCAGCTCGCTTGCGGATGCCAGCAAGTAAAGCCCAGCCGATGGCGTCGAGCCAGTCCATCTGGCGGGGCTCATCACCGCCCACCCAGTGGCAAGGCGTTGCTTCTGCCTGTGGGCCAAGGATCAAAAACGGCCGCACTATACTGAATATCAATACGTTATTCGCCATGGAGGTTGCATGTTCACACAGGGTTCCCATGCCGACATCAAGTCGTCTCTCGATGCCATCGGTGCCGCCGTTGCGGTGTTTTCCCTCGACGACGACGATCGCTTTACCCTGGTCTCCGCCAACGACACCTTTGCCCAGGCCTTCGAGCTGGACGTGCTCGGCAGCATCGGCAAGCGCCTGAACGAAATGTTTCCCCGCTACATCACCGGCAGCATAGAGCAGCCGATGCACGAGTGCGTGAGCCAGCAGACGGGGCTCGAGAGCGAGCTACCCATCGACACCCTGTCGCGTACCAGCTGGTGGCGCTTTGTCATCTCCCCCATCATTCCCGAGCAGTCTCGCATCACTCGCATCATGGTCACCGCCATCGACATCACCGCCAAAAAGCAGCTGGAGGAAGCGCTCAAGATGAGCCGCAAGCGCTTCGAGGCGGTGGTCAACTCCGCCTACGACGGCATCATCAGCGTCAACAGCGAGTCGCGCATCGAACTTATCAACACCGCTGCCTGCGAGATGTTCGGGGTGGACGAAAGCTACCTCGGCAAACGGCTGGAGACCCTGCTGCCCCAGCGCTTTCGGGCCAACCACGACGGCTACTTCAAGGCCTTCAGCAACTCCCCCATCAACTCGCGCCCCATGCATGCCCGCGCCTCCGTGATGGGGCTGCGCCGCGACGGCAGCGAATTTCCGCTGGAGGTGACCATCGCCAAGATCAACCTGGGCCAGACCACCGAGATGACCGCCATCCTGCGGGATATCTCGGAGCGGGCCCGGCTGGTGGAGGAGCTCAAGGTGGCGGCCACCACGGATCCCCTCACCGGGATCGCCAACCGGCGCCGCTTCGACGAGCTGGTCAAGCTGGAGATGCAACGCTGTCAGCGCTTCGGCCACACCATGAGCCTGCTGCTGATCGACATCGATCACTTCAAGCAGATCAACGACACCTATGGCCATCAACAAGGGGATCAGGCCATTCTCAGCCTGGTCAGACGGGTTGCCAAACAGCTGCGGGAGGTGGACATGCTGGGCCGCTGGGGCGGCGAGGAGTTCATCGTGCTGCTGCCGGAAACCTCGCTGGAGCTGGCCTGGGCCAGTGCGGAGCGGATCCGCCTCGCCGTCGAGTCACAGTTGCATCAACTCGGCGCAGGCACCGAGGTGCCGCTCACCATCAGCATCGGCATCAGTGCCAGCCTGGGCCCGCAGGATACGGTGGAACGCATGGTGCGCCGGGCCGATACCGCTCTCTATCTGGCCAAGAAACAGGGGCGCAACTGTTCAAGGAAGGCACTGCCAGACGCCCCCTGACAGGCAATACATGTCAGGCCTGAGCAAGGCTCAGCAGGCCTGGCACCTTTGGCTCAATTCAAGGCAGCGACGCCATGTTCGCTGCCCGGCCGGGCAAAGAAACCCGGCGGCCCGCCAGCGTCGCCACATGCAAGCGACACCTCCAGCACGGCCCCGTTGGCCAGCTGCCACTCGAAGAAGTCGTCAAATCCCGCCACGGTCAGCGCCCGGATCACCTTGGCCACCACGCCGTGCGCCACCAGCAACACCCGTTCCTGGCGGCCGCTCTGCGCCAGTTCCGCCAATCCCTGCCCCACCCGGGCAATGACTTCGTCCAGCGACTCGCCCCCAGGTGGCGCCTCGGCCCAGCGCCGGGTGATGTTGCGTGCCCACAGCGCAGGGTAACGCTCCCTCGCCTCTTGCTGGGTCAGTCCCTCGAACACCCCGACATGGCGCTCGCGAAAAGCGGGGGCGAGCGTCACCGGCAGCGCCAGCTCGTCCGCCACCAGGGCCGCACTTTGCCGTGCCCGCAGCAAGGGGGAGCTCAGCAGCCGCTGAAACGGAGCCTGCGCCAAGGCTAGAACCCTTGCCTGCGCGCTGATCTGGGCCACCCCGGTGTCGCTCAGACCGATATCCAGCGCCCCCTGATAGCGCTCCTCGGCATTGGCCGGGGTTTGCCCGTGGCGCATCACCACCAGTTGCATTGTCTGTTCCTTTGATTGCGGCCGATGCTCGCGCGGCCTCGCCCCGTTCTCACGGCTTGGGGGCAAACTGCTCGAACACCTGCTGACCGGTCAGGGTCGGTGTCTCGTTTTTCAGCTCGTAGAAATCGGGCTTTTCATCGATGAAGATCTGACTCGCCAGCTGGAAGGATTCGCTCTGAAACAGGCCGGCCGGCACTATGTATTCATCCGTCGGCAACAGGTGATAGAAAAGGTGGGTACCGCAGGTGGGGCAAAATCCTCGCTCAGCCCACTCCGAGGAGCGATAGGCCACCGGGGTGAGCCCGTGAAAGCGCACCTCCTTGCCGCAGTGCACCGCAAACAGGGGGCCGCCCGACCAGCGCCGACAGGTGCTGCAGTGACACAGCCCCACCTCCTTATGATCGCCGGCCGAGACCTCAATCCCGCCGCACAGACAATGTCCCTTCATCACGCCTCCTTGCCTCTTGTTGTCGCATGCCGTCGTTGACGTGATCGCGCCATCGCCGCCACTGCCGGATCAGATGAGTACCATGTTGTATCCTCGTCGGCCACCGCCCCCATCACAAAACCGGCTGCGGGATGGCTCACGAGGCCGGCAGCCAGCGCTCCTGCAATGCAATCCGGTTGCCTTCCAAGTCCTGAATCTCGGCCACCTTGATGCCCTCCCCGACCTGCGTCACCGGGTAGAGCTGCCTGGCCCCGGCCGCCTGGGCCATCGCCATCACCCGCTCAATCTCGCTGACCGCGAGATAGATCCGCGTCCCGTCGATACTGGGCACATAGCTCTCCCCTTTGGCCAAAGCGCCGGAACAACCCTCCACCCCTTCTGTCAGCGGGAACAGCGCCATCTCGTTGCCATCAATCTGGGTCAATTCAAACTCGATGCCAAACACACGGCGGTAAAATGCCGTGGCACGCGCCATATCCGTTACCGGGATTTCAAAATGCATGGCAATATTGAACATGAAGTCTCCTCTGATTTTCACTCATCGACACAGTGATACCTCATTGCGGGGTGACGGCCAATGTTTTTTAACCGCTGGATATGCCTGCTTCGATAAAGATGAATATTCTGGCGATGGGTGCCTGGCGAAAAAAAGAGGCAGCGCAATAACGGAGCGCCGTCACCAACACTGGCCATAAAAATACTATTTAAGAGCACGCACCCCAGATTTAAAACTGGGCCAGAGCGATATTTTTGACTGACTATGCCCACCCTCACCCATTGTTGTCAGATATTTTTATCACCGAGCGCGCTTATACGCTGATAAACATTCAGCTCCGCATCCTACCCCACCCAATTAGACACTGGTTTTATTTTTACAGGCCGAATATCGAAAAGGGGGACAACAATATGTCCCCCGACTTGGCAAGAGAGGTGTTATCCATTGCCGAGTTTATTGATACCAGCCGCTTTACGCTATTTCGCCGGCACCAGCACCCAGGGATCACCCTTACCCGGTTCATTGCCCTGGGTCCACCACTTGGCCTGATAGATGGCGCCCTTGTAGCTCACCTTGTTGCCCGCCGTATAGACCTTGCTGGCGCTCCAGGCGGCCACATCCCCCACGGGGGGATCGGTCGGGTCAACCGGCGCAGGATCCAGTTTGGCCACTACCCGCACCTTGGGCCAGTTGGCGTGGGAGCCGTAGAAGTTGGTCACGCACTTCTCGTAATCCCCCGGCACCAGTGCCGAGTAGGCGGTCTGGAACCCCACCAGTTCACATTCGAACGAGTAGCCGCCGGGCCGGTCCGGATAGTATTTCCAGTTGCCGTCCCAGTTGGTGTAGAGCACGTCGGTGGCGCCGTTGAGATTGAGGCTGCCATAGGGGGTCTGTTGCCAGCAGGTATTCTTCTCGTCGGCCTTGACGGGGATCTGATAGTGCTCGGCGAGCCCTTCCCAGTAGCGGATACGGTTGACCGGCTGCCCCTTGTTTTTGTTCTGCTCGCCGCACTCGATGCCACCATTGATGACGTTGATGGTGGTGCCAAAGCCATAGCCGATGCCGGCGGCGATCTCGCGCTGGGAGGGCACCCAGGTGCGATCAATCACGTGCAGCATGGCGGGTTTGGGCGCCTGCGGGGTCAGGAAGAACCAAATGGCGGAGGCGAGGTTGAGCCAGGAGTCGGCCACCAGCCCGGGGTTGCTCAGCAACACGGACCCATCGCCGTCAAACATCGCCTCGGAGAAGGCGCCGTAGTTGAAGTGATAAGAGAGCTGCTTGGCGCCGCGGCCGAAATAACCCTGCCCTGTGCTGCAGGGCCACTTCTTGTTCTGCCAGTCGTTCTGGCCGCAGCCGGTGGTGTAGCCGGTCTGCCCCTCCGACCAGCCCATCTCGCGCACGTGCACCAGCGCCTGCTGCCACTCCTCCAGCGCCAGCGGGTTGTCGGAGATATTCTCCTTGGCGATGTGACCGCCGGTTTCCTGGGCGAAATGGGCAAAGGCGGTGATGATGGATTTTTTGCAGATGGCATCGGCATCGCGGCCATCGGTATATTCGCCGCAAAAAGCCGGGAATTTCCCGACCGCCCGCAAGAAGCGCTCATAGGTATATTCCGGCGCCGCCATCTGGGTTAAATAATCCCAATCCGATTCGGTGAATACCCGCTCGACCCGTTTGACGTTATCCGGATTACTGGCAGCCCTTGGCTTGATGGCATCGACAATGGTATTGGAACGTGTCGCCAACGCCTTTGCCCAAATCCCGTACATGGGATTGGCCGTCTTGGTTTTTTCAACCGCCGCCAGATCCGGGGCGGCAATGACATACCCACCGGTATTTTGTGGGTCGGGTTGAATATTCATGGCATAACTTGGCAATGCGCAGGCAGCCGCAACCAGCCAAGCACAATGTGTAGGCTTGAACATAACAGACAGTCCTTATGTCAGAATAACGTCGGGATAAGAGTCGCCTCGAGAATAATCCTACAGGCCACTAAATTCACGATGAAAATTAAGAATGTTGCCGGAACTGTGAGCCAATTCACTCTGCCGGTTGGCGAGCATAAAATGGATTGTGAATCGATGTGATGACGAGCCTTTCGGTTATATGAAAATAAACCGAAGAAAAATGAGAAAAGAGCGGTCACGCCGCTCTTTCAACGACACGATCGCCTCAACGGGAAGTACCAAAGGGCAAACCGCACAGCGCTGCATCAGGCCCCGCCGCGACGAGGCCAGCCGCTTATCCGTGTCGTGCTCGCACCGCGCGGATCAGGATATTGCGGGGGGTCATGGGCTTGTCGCAAAACTCCCCCACTTCCACCCGGTAGCCCTGCTCTTGCAGGAAGAGGGCGCGATCCAGCACTAACCAGAGTTCCAGCGGACGACGAAACAGGTGACGCACCAGCTCCATGCGGGCGACATCGCCATAGCGCGCCTCCCCCTTTGCCAGAAACCCGGCGTAGTCGAGGCCGGCCGGCAACACCAGCTCCTTTCGCTCGGCGGCCCAGCCACAGAAATCCTCGAAGGTGCCAGTCAGCAGGCTCTTTTGCATGTTGGGCACCGGCAGATACTCGTCCACCCCGCGCACCTGGCGCTGCAGGCAGTCAAAGGCCAGCCGCCAGGCCACCTCCTGCTCACGCAGGCGGGCGATGCGGGCGCCGCCGGTGACCGTCTCCTGCAGCGGCAACTTCAGATCGCTCTTGGCAAGCCGCAGCACACTGGCCTTGGCCGGGCCGGAGAGCGGCCGGTAGTGGCTGGTGCGGATCAGGTGATAACAACAGGGGGAGAGGGTCACCCCCTCGGCACCGCGCGCCGCCACCTGTTCAATCAGATGGGTGTGCAGCTCGCCGCAGGCGTGCAGCGCCATGGCGTGATGGGCCGGTGCGATCAGCTGGGCGGTCTCATCGGCGAAAGCATCGGCACAGACAAATGCCATCCGGGCACCGTCGCGAGCGGCCAGCTGGCGCCCCTCTTCGCACAGTGGCGCCTGTAGCTCCAGGCTCAGCACCTCGGCTTGACGGTGCAGGGAGACCAGCCGCCCCAGGTGTCCCTTGCCCGCACACCACTCCAGATAGGGGCCGCGATGCACGGGCAGACAGGCAGTGAAGGCTTCAATCTGGGCCTGCTTGCGCCCCGGCATGTACATCGCCATGGTCCGCTCGCACGGGATGGGCTCGGCCGTCAGGGTCGGCAGCGCGCTCAGGGCATGCAGCGCTGAGCCCTGCGGGATCCAGGGGGCCAGCAGCTCGCACAGGGCAGGCATGTCGCCATCGAGCCGTTCAATCTCGGCCAGCGACAGGGCATTGAGCCGCTCAGCCAGTGCCGGCGCCGCCTTGGCAAAGGCCAGGTCCAGGTGGTGGTAGGGTTGGTATTGCCACCAGTGCCGGGCTTCGCTCAGCAGTCGATCCAGTTGTTGAAAACGTTGAGCCAGCACGCGCGCCCCTGTTCTGCCGTCAAAATGGAGGCTCATTCTAGCGATCCCGCGTCAAAAAGCACTCTCATCTATGCCGCACCGTTATGGCTACCCCGCAGTCCTCCTGCGCCAACAGGTCCCCTTGATGTTCCCGATGGTCGGCAGCGGGCCAGCGACCGGGCTTAGCCTGACAAAGAGCGGGGTTTTGTGGTATATTCCGCCCCTTCATTATCTTGGCCTGCCCATCGCGGGCCATTTTACCAACGTGAATGGAACCAAAACATGACCATCAATGCCATCCTGCAAGCGCGCGCGGGCGCCAAGTGTGAACTGTGCGGTGCCGAACAGGCGCTGACTGCCTTCGCGGTCCCCCACTCTCCGGCCAGCGATGATGATCACAGCGTTGCCCTGTGCGACACCTGCCGTGGCCAGCTGGAGCAGCCGGCGACCACAGTGGTCAACCACTGGCGTTGCCTGGGCGACAGCATGTGGAGCCAGGTACCTGCGGTACAGGTCATGGCGTGGCGCCAGTTGAAGAACCTATCCGCTCAAGGCGAAGTCTGGGCTCAGGACATGCTGGACATGATGTACATGGAAGACGAGACCAAGGCCTGGGCAGAAGCGGGCATGGCCAGCGACGATGACGACAGCGTGCCCACCGTTGACTCCAACGGCGCCGTATTGGTCGAAGGTGACTCGGTGACCCTGATCAAGGATCTGGACGTCAAGGGCGCGGGCTTCACCGCCAAGCGCGGCACCCTGGTGAAGGGCATCCGCCTCACCAACAACCCGCTGCACATCGAAGGCAAGGTCAACGGCGTGCAGATCGTACTGGTCGCCGCCTACCTGAAAAAGGCCTGATCACCCTCAGCCCTGCTAGCAAGAGCGCCCCACGGGGCGCTTTTTTGTGCCTGCCGATAACACTACCTCCCCCTGTTCTCGCTTAGGACCGTCGCGACACAAGGCCCTACGCCGGCATGCTGTCTGCCGTTATTTTGAGCGAAAGGTTGGTGTCATCAGCGACCCTGTGGCACTCTGGCGTTTCATGGACTGATCTACCCCCGACACCGCAAGTGTCATCACTGCAAAAGGAGCACGCCAGATGGCCAAAGTCAGCAAGAAAGAGATCAAGCAGAAGATTGCCGCCCGCCTTGAGAAAATTGCCAAGCACGAGAGCAAGATCAAGAAGCTGAAAAAAGCCCTGAAATAAGGGCCGGCAGAACAAAAAACCGCCTGATGGCGGTTTTTTTGTGGCGATATCAGTCGTAAACCCCATCCAGTGGCCATGCTTGCCATCCCCTCGCCAGTACCAATACCTCCTGCTCCAGCCACCGACCCTGTCCAATCAGATGCATAAGCGCCTCTGCCAGCGGATTGCCCTGCCCGCCGGGCAGCGTACTAGGTAGCCTTCTCGCCAAGAACCGCCGATGCGTCACTGGCAAACCCGGGACAAACGGCGCAAGCTGGTTGTCATACTGCCGCCCCGCTGCCGGGCGGGAGCCGGCCGGCGATACCTTCACAGGGGCTTTTCATGACGCAACCAACAGCACCCCAATCCGCCTCCTCCTGGCAGCTTGCGGATATTCGCGAGCTGACCCGACTGTTCATTCAGGCCCTGCCTGCGACGATACAGCTCACCGAGGCCGTCCATCAGGCGGTATTGAGCGGCATGGGCTTCAAGGGGCGGGAGGAAGGAAAGACGGCGGGGATCACCGGGCTGGTCTACAAGGGGGTACATGGCGCCGCCAGCGCGCTGGGCAGCGGTATTCATGCCCTGCTTGCCCGTCTGCCGCCAGCCCCGCCTTTGCAGCAAATTCCCGACACGCCCAGCCGCGCGGCCCTGCTCGCCACCCTCAATGGCGTGATGGGGGACAAGCTGGTCGAGAGTCACAATGCCCTGGCCACCCCCATGACCCTGCGTTATCTCGGCAGGCCCCTGAGCTGGCAGACCCTGCCGGCGCAACTGCCTCCTCGTGCACGGGTGCTACTGATGGTGCACGGGCTGTGCATGAACGATCTGCAGTGGCAGACCCGGCCTCAGGATGCGCCGGTCAATCACGGGGAGATGCTGGCCAAGGCGCTGGGTTACCTGCCCATCTATGTGCGCTACAACTCGGGCCTCTCCATCGTGCAGAACGGTCACGCACTGGCCCGTCAGCTGGAACAACTGGCGACCCACTGGCCCGGCGGCCTTGGCGAGATCAGCGTGTTGGCCTACAGCATGGGCGGGCTGGTGATCCGCAGCGCCTGTCACAGCGCCGACCTGGCCGCCCATGCCTGGCCTGCTCACCTTAAAAACCTGTTATTTCTCGGCACACCCCATCATGGCGCACCGCTCGAATCCGCCGGCCACTGGCTCGAGCAACTGCTGCCGGCGACTGCCTACAGCGAGCCGTTCGTCAGGCTGGCACAGCTGCGCAGCGTCGGCATCAAGGATCTGCGTCACGGCAAGGTGATGGACTCATCCCCTGCCCGGAATCCCCCTTCTTCCCCCTTGGCCGATCCTCGCGCGCCCTTGCCCCTGCCAAGCGGAGTGCGCTGTTTTGCCATTGCGGCCACCACGGCGGCCAAACGCAGCGTGCTGGCAGATCGGTTGATTGGTGATGGTCTGGTGCCCCTGCGCAGTGCCCTTGGCCTGCATGACGAGGCACGCCACCAGCTGGCCTTTCTCCCCGCCCATACCATGATTGCCTATCGCACCAGCCACATGGCGCTGCTCGGTAGCCCGCAGGTGGCTCGTCAACTGCTGCACTGGCTACAGAGCGATCACCAGAAGCAGAGCCCGGCTGGGGAACATAACCCGCAATAGGCCAAAGAGGCCGGTTTGCCCCGACATAAAGTAAAAAACCGCCAGCTGGCGGTTTTTTTCATTGTCTGACGATCACATCAGGCGGGCGCGGCCAAATACCCGGATTGAGCTGCCGGGCTCGGGGGGGATCTCGGCATGCAGGTGCGACGCCATCCCCATATCCTCCCCTTGAAAGAGATCGATGATGCCACCGTGGGGCCAGTGCAGATCCCGCAGGTAACCGGCAAAGGCCGCGGTGGCGGCGCCGGTAGCGGGATCCTCATACACGCCACCATAGGCAAAGGGGTTGCGGGTATGAAACAGCTGCTCGCGGGCGGCATACGCCAGCAAGATGGTCACCAGCCCCTCTTGCTGCATCAGGGTACGTCCCTCGGCCATCTGGTAGTGCATGGCCGCCAGGGCGGCGCGACTGTTGAGCGCCAGCACCAGGTGATCGGCGCCGCCATGAATGAGGGCCGGTGGAATGCGGGGATCCAGATCTGCCTGGGTATAACCAAACAGCGCCAGCGCGGCGCTCACCAGTTCGGCAGGGGCTGGCTTGCTGCCAGTGGGGGGCGATTGCAGCGCCGCCTGCCACTCCCCTTCCCCATCCAGCCAGCTCGATACCGAAATGGTGGCCTGATTGAGTTGCAGCTGATACTCGCCGGCGCCAACCCGGCGGGCCAGCGCCACCCCGAGGGCAATGGTGGCGTGCCCACAAAACGGCACCTCGGCGGCAGGAGAGAAATAGCGAACCCGCCACTGCCGCGGCCCGGCCTGCTCATCCACCGGCGTTGCTGGCGTGGGCAAGGGCGCGGCGAACGCGGTCTCCGAAAAGCCCACCTCGGCGGCGATGCGCTGCATCTCCTCGACACCGGGCAGCTGCGGCCCCAGCCAGACCCCGGCCGGATTGCCGCCCTTGGTACCGGTGGAGAAGGCGGCAATGCGCACCAACTCGGGTTCCCACTCACGCTCTGTCATCGCTCGCTCCTGACTGTCGCCGACATGATTGGCCTGCACTTGCCGCAGGCCGCTTTCCATAAGATAGCGAGCCCGCCGCGGCCGGTAAATTAAATGGTGCGCGGGTGCCGCTTGGGTGCCGCAGATCCGGGCCACAGCAGCTACGTTTGATGCGTGTCTGTATAAGGTCCTGTTGTGGAGCACCCTATGTATTCTTACACCCTCACCTTCAAGGAGGAGGTCGACAAGCTGACCGCCCCCGAACATGAAATCAGCCTGCACACTCCCGCCCAGGCCGGTGATTTCATCATCCTCTCCGATGGCAGCCGTCATCAGGTGATGTTTGTCACCCACCGTGCCCACTACAGCAGCCTCTATCTCGACAAGGGGGTACGAGTACCGCAGGGCTAGCAAAACCGTCAGCCGTTGCAGATAACTGTCGCAGACAACAAAAGCGCGGCTCTGGCCGCGCGTTGAACGTTCCGGGCAGATCAAGGGATATCAGAGCACCTTGATCACCGGCTGGTGCATGATGGCAACCTCGTTCTGATAGACCACCAACTCGCCCGGCGGCATGCCCCGTTCACCCAAAACGGTCACAACGCACTCGTAGCGGTAAGGGCCGCTGGTGAATAGATAGGTGTGGTTGCCTCCCGTGCCCTCCACCCTGACGGTGCCATTGCTGAGCACCAGGTCCGGCTTGTCGCTGAGCGCCTTGCCCTTGGCCCAGGAGGCATAGCGATAACGGCCGTCACCCAGCTCGTCGATGCGAATGGTAAATTTCTCGGTCTGCCACATCAGCTCGGAGCGCTGGTACTCCCGCAGACCGGGATAAAGATCGCTTTTCTGTTTGGCGACAAGCTCGGCCTTGCGTTTTGCAGCCTGCGCAGTCTGATGATTGATGCCGATCACCTTGCCATCAAAATCCAGCCACACCTCGCCACTGCCCAGCATGATGCCGCGCCAGCCCATGGCCTGCCAATCCTGCCCGACCCGGGAGCTGGCAATGCTGTTTAAAATGGCGTCATCAAACACCTCGTCGAAGCGGGCCACCATCTCGGACGTGCTCTTGATGACCGGGATGGGATACTCCTGCTTGAAGGGATACTTGATCTGACGGGCAAGGACCTGTGGATCCCGCCCCTTGGCGGCATCGATCACCCTCTGTACCAGAGGACGATACTCGGCGCCGAGCTGCGGCTCCTCGGCATCAACTGGCGCCATGGCCAGCAGCCAGCCCAGCAGCGACACCAGAACAAGCGACACCCAACTGCGCGCACGCCTTGACGACCGAGCGACGTTCAAGGAAACCAGCCACTGCATCTTGCTCATGCCCCCTCCTCAATCAGCTTGGCCATCACATATTCATCGACATATGCACCATCGACCCTCATCGTATTGCGTTTGACCCCTTCCACCTCGAATCCGCAGGCGCGGTATAGCGCACAAGCCCGGGCATTGTGATACATGACGCTCAACTCCATACGGGTAAAGCCATGCGCCCTGGCCCACGCCTCCAGCGCAGACATCATTTTTTTGCCAAAGCCCTGTCCAGTTGCTGAATGTTGAATGCCGATAAAGCAATACAGTACATGTTTGTTGCGATTTGCCGGTTGACCGATGCCCACAATAAAACCTGCAATCTCGTCATGCTCCGACAGTACCAGCATGACTCTGTTGTCTGCACTGACAAACGAGGCCAATATTTGAGCTTGCTCGATCTCAGTCGTGGTGCGCTCACCCGGCTCATAGAGCATAAAAGTTGTTTCATTGTCGAGTCTGTTCATCAAGGCCAGTAGGTTATCTGCATCCGATACCCGAACCTGTCTCACTTCCATCTATTTTCCCCTCCATGGGACTTTGTTTTTCCCGTTCAAATACGACTACTGATCACGCCGGATCCTGCAACCAATATTCATAGAAATCTGTCTCGGCATGCTTGGGGTTGGGCCCCCGATATTGCCACCCACTGCGCCGATAGAAACGCAGCGCCCGCGGGTTGAGACGGCTGACCGACAACACCACTCGCCGGCAACCAGCATGCCACAAGGTGTGACCGATATATTGCAGCAGCAGATCGGCCATGCCTTGACCACGCGCCTGTGGCGTCAAATAGATCAGGTATATGTAACCGGTTTCCGGTTCGGCTGAGACAGTGCAAAACTCCAGCTGCCCCACTATCTCGCCCCCCTGCCAGACATGCAGATAATGCCACTCTTTGTTGGCCAGCCTCGTCGCCATCCGCTCCCGATAGCCCGTCAGAAACTCCTCAAATCCCTCGTCGCGATGGAAGCTGCAAACATAGGCGTCCCGGCGGGCTGCCACACAAACCCCATAGTCACGCGCCAGATTTATTTTTTTGAATTCGAGGTGCATGCGCCATCCTGTTTGCTTGGGCAGACCGGCTATGGGTCCAGACAGATATAAACAGTGAGCAATGACATCAGTCGAATGACTCTTCAGCCTCTCTGATAGTGGAGGAGATCAGCTGTTCGAAGATTTCCATTTGTCCGGCAGGAATAAGCTGAGATTGCATCAATCTACGTTTTTCCGGACCAAAACACCGTTCGGCCACCCAACCAATCAAATAAACCAGTGAGAGGCAGCCGCCTGCCGTTGCAATATTTCCTTGCACGACCAGAGGAAAGTCCTGAACATCTCCCCCCATCTCCAGCAACTGGGCTTTGGCTGCAGGGTTGGTTGTTAATTTTTTCCCCTTCAGCAAGCCCAGTTCATGCAATATGAATGAACCAGCACAGATTGAGCCAATCAGCTGCCGCTGTGGGTCCAGCCGCAACGCGGACATGAACTCGTGGTCTTGCAGCGCAGCAGGGATACCACGCTGCCCGCTGGTGATCAGCACCACATCCTGATCACATGCTTCCGCCACATTTCCATCCGTCTTTACGTTGATACCAAGTGCAGAGCCATGCTCAGGCTTGGTTCCCAGTATTTTCACCGACCAGCTCTCTTTGCTTCTCCCAAGCAGGTCATACATCAAGAAAAAATCCACATCGGTGAAATCATCAAATAAAACAATACCAACCTTGTACATGGCTACCCGGCCCTCCTGTGCAGATAATCAAATGGATATGTAATGCGCCGCATGAAATATCACGTCATGTCGCCTTAAGGTGCTTTTTCACCTTCTTCAACGCCATCTTGCGCTTTAGCGGCGAGAGATAATCGATAAACACCTTGCCCTGCAGGTGATCGATCTCATGCTGCATCACGATGGCCAGAAAATCGCTGCTCTTTACCGTGATAGGCACGCCATGGCGATCCAGTGCCGACACCACCACCGAGCCGTAACGCTCTACATCGGCATAATAATCCGGCACGGACAGACACCCCTCTTGCCCAAGCGCTGGTTCAGTGCCGCTTGTCACCTGCGGATTGATCAACACCAGCGGCTGATCCCGTTTTTCTGACAGGTCGATGATGACGATGGCCTCCTTGCGCCCCACTTGCGTGGCCGCCAGACCGATACCATTGTCGGTGGCATAGAGGGTCTCCAGCATGTCATCGATCAGGCCTTGCACGGCCGCGATATCTTCAACCTGCTCGGCCTTGATGCCCAATCGCGGGTCGGGAACCGTTAAAATATCCAGCATTGCCATGAGGGCTCTCCGTCAACCATTAGTAACTACGACTCTTCTTTCGTCACCGGCCGGGACAAGGAGACGAACGCCGGCTCTTCCGCTACCACCTGATAACCGAGGCGCCGATAAAATCCTATCGCCCTCTGATTGGCGCTAAAGCTCGATAGGGTCACCCGGAGTCTCCCCTCAGATGCCGCTTCGTGATGCAGCCGCGCCATGACGGCCGAACCAAGCTGCCGACCCTGATAACGGGGGAAGATAATCAACAGATGAATGTGCAGCGCATCGTCGTATGGCTTGCAGCAGAGCAGGCCGACTCGCTCCCCCTCTGCCAGGATCCACGAAAACCAGTGCGGCTCATATTTGCTGGTCAACCGCTCACGCTGCATCTCGTCATCCCAGCCAAACACTGCCTCGACATAGGGAAAGATCCCCTCCTTGACGGCCGCAAAGCGCTGTTCAAACTCACTTGGCGCTATCCCCGCCAGTTCGATCTCCATCCCGCCTCCTCGGCTCAACCATCTTGACGGCCTGATGACCGCCTCTCGTCAGAGCACCAACCCACCATGGCGGTCATGTCGCTTGGCCCCAACATTGATTTTCATTTGGGTATCTTATCGGACAATCTGGAGATGAAAAGACGGCAGGCATAAACAGGCGGGATAAGAGCAATAAGCCCCGATCATCTCGGTAGAGGATGCAGAGACGCAGACCAGGGGGGCCATAATGGGATGTGATGGAATAGCGTCCGGGGCGACATCGGAGCATGAGTAAAAGCCGGGCCAGCCGTGGGCCCGACTAATTTAGGCGTGGCTCACCTCCTCCATAAAAATCAGCCGCAGCGGCTCTGCCAGCAGTGCCTCCGCCTCGGCGGCAAAGGCCTGGAAATAGTCCGTCTGGCAGTGGCTGTCCAGCGCAGCCTGATTGACGAACGCCTCGCGCATGTAGAAGGTGCCCGGCTCGTCCTGCAATTCAAACAGCACGTAATCCAGGTTGCCCGGCTCACGCCGCGTCGGCGCAATGAGCTTTAGCAGCTCGCGGCGCAGTGGCTCTCTCATGCCGGCGCGGGCTTTCAGCACGGCGATGGACACCCGTTTCTCTTCACTCATCTTGGTCTGCTCCATTTTCTCAAGGGTAAGCAAAGGGGCCCCAATCCGGGCGCCACCTTCGCGTCGAGCAGCAGTGTAAGAGGGGCGGCCTGGCGGGATATAGCCGGGCAGGATGGACACTCTGTTCAAGCCACTGAACGAATCAGCGACTAGAGCGCCTCTATCTTCACCTTGATAAGCCCGGCGCGAGGATTGCCGATGGTGCTGAAAGCCGCCTTGGAGAGATCGATGATGCGCCCGCGCGGGAAATTGCCCCTGTCGTTGACCCTGACCACCACGCTCTTGCCGTTGGCGAGGTTGGTGACCCGCACCATGGCGCCGAAGGGCAACTCCATGTGGGCGGCGGTGTTGGCGTGGCGCTGGTAAGGCTCGCCGCTGGCGGTGCGCTTGTTGTGGTAGCGATCGGCGTAGTAGGAAGCGAGCCCTGTCTCGCTATAGCCGCGCCAGCTGCCGCCGTGGCTCTCGTCATAGCGGCTGCTGCAGGCGGCCAGCAGCACGGTGAGCGACAGCAGCAGCCCCTTTCGCAAAAATTGCCCCTTTTCAACCATGTGCCTTGTCCTTGCTCCCCTGCGGGGTTGTCGATGCCAATGAAGCGGTAGCGGGCGTGAGCGAACCGGCGTGGTGCCGGCCTGCCATGGCCGCGCCGCTACTTTGCCACAGTTTCCAAACAAAACGGGAGGCCAAGCCTCCCGTTTTCATACCTCGTCCGTCAGCCTCTGTCAGGCGATGAGCTTGTCGTCGCTAAAGCCAAAACCGCGCAGCCCCACCACATGCACATGCTCGTGCTTGCCCTGCACCTTGCGGATGAGCTTGTAGGTGGTGCCCTTCTCGGGGCTGATGTTCTCGGGCGCGGCGATAAGCAGCTGCATATCCTGCCGCTCGCACAGCTCGAACAGGGTGGCGATGGATTTGCCATCCAGACGGGCCGCTTCGTCGAGGAACAACAGGCGGCAGGGGGCGATGTCCTTGCCGCGCAGACGGCGGGACTCCTCCTCCCAGCTGATCAGCACCATCAAGAGGATGGCCTGACCGGTACCGATCGCCTCGCCGGTGGAGAGCGCGCCGCTCTCGGCCCGCAGCCAGCCATCGGCACCGCGCTGCACCTCGATCTCCAGCTCCAGGTAGTTGCGATAGTCGAGCAGCACATCGCCCATCACCTGATAGCTGCGATCCCCCTGCTCCACTTGCGGGTTGAGACGCTGGAACAGCTTGGCCATCGCCTCGGAGAAGCTGAGCTCCTTGTCGGCGAACAGATCGTTGTGCATGGCGGTTTGATCGGCCAGCGCCGTCAGCAGACGGGTGTGGGCCTCGCGGATATTGACGTTGAGGCGCACCCCTCGCACCAGACCGAAGGCGATGTTCTGCAAGCCCTGGTTGAGCACCCGGATGCGGTTCTGCTCGCGGCGAATGATGTTGGTGATCTTGGCCGCCACCTCGTGGGAGGAGAGCGACAGATGGGTTTCCCGCTGCTTGAGCTCGTCAGCGAGACGCGCCAGCTCGATCTCCATCTCCTCGATCGCCTCGACCGGGTCATCGGAGCGGATGATGTCGTTGCGAATGCGATCTTTAAGGTAACGGTAGACCTGCACGTAGAAGGCCACCTTCTGCTCGGTGCTGCGGTTGCCCTCCGACAGTCGCAGCGCATCGCGCAGAGCTTCGTCGTGGGCCACCGCCACCCGCAGGGCGCCGAGGGCCTTGTCCGACATGGAGCGCAGCTCGTCGCTGTCAAGGTACGCCAGCTCGCGCTTATTTAAACGCTTCTCGACGTCGGTCTCCCGCGCCAGCCGCACCACCCGCGACCAGCTCGCCTTGTGGCCCACCAGGGATTTACGGGCGCCGTAGTAATCCTTGCCTTCCAGCTTGAGACGACCACCGAGGGATTCGATCTCGCGCTTGGTGACCTGCAGCTGGGCCTCGGCGCTGGTGCGACGGGAACGGGTGCGGATCAGCAGCTCTTCAATCTCTTTCTTGTGGGCGCGCGCCTTCTCTTCCATATCGTCAGAGAGGGTCAGCCCCATGGCCGCCAGCTCCTGCTCGAACTCGGTCAGGGTCTGGCGTTTGGCCTCGACGCTGGAGTTGAGGGCGGTGCGCAGTTGCAACGCCTCGGTGTGGCGCTGGGCAATCTGCTTGTGCTGCTCGCCAGCGGTGCGGGCCGCCAACTCGGCCGCCTTGAGCTTCTCTTTGAGCCGCTCGCTCATCTCGGAGGCTTTGCCCAGCAGGTCTTGCGCATCCTGATAGGCAAAGTGCGGCAGACGGGCCACCAGCTGATCGAGGGCGTAGCAACGGCGCTTCTGCTCGGCCAGCAGGTCGCTCACCTCATCGTAAGCTGCCTGCAGCGCGGCCAGATCCTGCGGATCCTGGCGCAGCACCTGCACCATGGTTTCCAGTTTTTCCAGCGCCTTGCCGTGCTTGGCGATAAAGGCTTCGGCCTGTTTCAGCGCTTCCACATCGGCGTGGGCCGCCTCGAGGCGGGCTGCCAGGTCTGTCTCGGCAAACAGGTGGGCACAGGGCAGCATCCCCTGCACCAGCTGGATATGGCGGGTCAGCTGGGCGGCAGCCGCTTTGGCATCACTCAGCTGCTTGTCACACTCGGCTATGGTTTCTTGCAGCTTACGCTGCTCGTGCTGCTTGGCCTGCACTTCGGCTTCGGGGTCAGGGCGGAAGGCGATATCCAGATGCTGGCCGATAAAGTCGCGGAAGTGACCGTAGAGACGGTGGTACTTCTGCTGCTCAAACGCGGCCTTGGCGTAACCCTCGATGAGCCCTTCGCGCTCAAGGTCGAGCTGCTCGATCCGTTTTTCCCGGGCGGCACGGCCAAACAGCGGCAGCTCGGGGTAGCGAGAGAAGCGTACCTGACGCTTGCTGGTGCGCACCAGCACGGCATCGCCCAGCTCGTCCGCTTCCACCAGATCCTCGTCAAAAGAGTCGGGGTTGCCCTGAATGAGGTAGATATCCTCCGGGCAATCTTCCAGCTTTTTCAGCCGCTCGATGGCGCCTTCGAGGTCGAGCACCACCAGGGCGCCGCGAGCCGGGCCATAGAGCGCCGAGTAGTAAGGGGCATCGTCGATGGAGATGTCGTCGTAGACATCGGAGAGCAGCACGCCCCCCACCTGCTCGGCGATGCGGGCAAGGCGCGGATCCGCCTCGCCGGCCCCCAGCTGCAGGTTGCGAATTTGCAGCTCCAGCGCCTGTTTCTGCGCCGCGATGCGGTTGCTCTCCTGCTCGAACTCCCGCTCCTTGTCGAGCACGCTCTGCATGCCGGAAGAAAGTTCTTCGGCGGTGGTGAGCGGCAGACCGCTCTGCTCGCGCAGCTGCTCGAGCTTTTCAAAGGATTTGAGCCAGCGCGGGGCCAGCTTGGTCAGCTCGCTGATATCGCGGCCGAGCTGGGTGCCCTGATGCTCGAGGCTGGCGCGGCGCTGGTTCACCTCCGCCTGTTGCTCGGAAAGCTCCTCCTGACGGGTGCGCTGGGCTTCGAGGAAGATCTCCAGCTCGTCCTGGCTGGCGATAAGCTGGCCAGAGGCCTGCTGCAGCTCGTCACGCAAGCGCAGCAGCGCCTGCTGGCTTTCGCTCTCTTTCTCCAGGCGAGCCAGCGCGGCGCGCAGCCCCTGCCCCTGGGCGATGCGGGCCTTGTCTTCGATGTGACGCTTGAGCAGTGCCTGCGCGGTGGGCCAGGCGGCCTCACGCACTGTCTCGGGGGCGATGCTCAAAAGCAGCGCCAGCGCCGCTTCGTGCTCGGCCACCGCCGCCTTGGCCAGCGCCAGCTGTTGCTCGGCCCCCAGCACCCGGCTGGTGAGACTCTGCTCGGCGGCGCGGAACTGGTGCAGGGTGTCGCTCGCCTGTTCGGCGCCGAGCCCCGGCAGCTCACACTGCTCGCGGGCAGTCTCCAGCGCCTGCACCGCCTGACGGTACTGGATGGCACGGGTCTGTTGGATATCCAGCGCCTGCTGGTAATCGGCCAGCTGGGTCTTGAGGCTGTCTACCTCTGCTTGGGCCAGCTCTTTGCGCTCTTCCACCTCCAGCAACTGGCCGTGGATCTCCTCCACGATCGCCTGCTGCTGCTCCAGCTTGTCGACCAGCTCCGCCAGATCGGCGCGGTACATCTCGATCTTCTTCTGCAAGCTGACGGCGGCCATCACCTTGGCCAGATGCTCGGCGGCAGACTCCAGCTCGTCGGTCAGCAATTTCTCGCGGTTGGTGAGCTGCTCCACCTCGTCGGCCAGATAAATGGCGCGCTGTTTCTCCTCGGCCAGTAGGCGACGCTTGCCTGCCAGCTCCTGGCGGGCCTTGAGGGCCAGCTCGGAGAGGCGATTCTTCTCGGCGGCGTTGCGCACATAGTCGGCCGCCACATAGTGGGTGGTCTCGGTAATGAGGTTCTTGAACAGATCCCGCTGACCTTGCGTCTCCTTGATCGCCTCCAGGGTGCGGCGGTTCTCGTAGATGGCCGCCTCCATGTCCTGGAACGCCTTGCGCACCCCGGAGTTCTCCGGCAGCAGGTATTCGCGCAAGGAGCGGCTGATAGACGAAGAGATGCCGCCGTAGAGGGAGGCTTCGATCAGGCGGTAGAACTTGCCGCGATCCTTTTGATCACGCAGCTTCTTCGGGGTGATGCCGAACTCGAACATGAAGTTGTGATAGTCGGTCACCGTATTGAACTTGGCGACTTTCAGCGCCCCCAGCTCCGCGGCGGCCCCTTTCAGATCGGCGAAGGCACGTACCCGCCCCTTGCCGTCATCGAGCTTCTCCAGCAGCAGATCGGTGGGTTGCAACTGCTCCGGCACATCTACCAGCGCGAACGGGGTGATGTTGACCTTGTTGTCACGGTTGGCCACCTGCTCGAGGTGAACGCCGACCCAGATCCGTTGCTCGCGGCTGTTCATTACTTCCAAAAGGGAGTAGCAGTGGCCGCGCTGCAGCTTGCCGTAGAGCCCCTTGTCGCGAGACGCGCTGCTGGAGCCCGCTTCCGTGGTATTGCGGAAATGGAGCAGCGACTGGTCGGGAATGAGCGCCGCGATAAAGGCCGCCATGGTGGTGGACTTGCCCGCGCCGTTGCCGCCGGACAGGGTAGTGACCAGCTGGTCGAGATCGAAGGTGCGGGCGAAGAAGCCGTTCCAGTTGACCATGGTCAGGGATTTGAATTTGCCTCTCACGACTTTGCCTCCATCTGGGCCTTGGATTTAACGCTGCAGGTCATCTTCCACCTCCAGTTCAAGCTGCTCTTCATCGAGATCCGCCTCGATATCCTCAAACAGCGAGTCGCTGCTCGGCATTTCGTCGTCGTGGAAGATGGCCTCGCCCTCCTGGATCATCCGCAGCTGGACGGCGCGCGGATCCTCATCGGAGCGCACGTCGGCGGCAAAGCGGAACACCGACTCGTTGACTCGGAATTTATCGCTGTTGCCGAGGGCGGTGATCATGCCAAGGCGGCGCAGACGGCGCATGGAGGTACGGATCTTCTCCAAGAGCTTTTTCTTGTCGAGATCGGTGCCGCCGGAGCGGCTGTTGACCATCCGCAGCAGCTGCTTCTCGTCGGCCAGGCTCAGCACCTCTTCTTGCAGTTCGCCCATGGCGAACACCCCTTCCGAGGCGAGCCGATCCGGGCTCAGGTAGAGGTAACAGAGTACCTTGCCCACCAGCATGTCGAGCTCGGAGAGGACGGTGGTGCCGATGTCGGCGCTCGGGCGCGGGCGCAGATAGAAGAAGCCTTCCGGCGCCTTGATCAGTTCAACCTGATAGCGGCCGTAGAAGATCTCCAGCTCCTGGTGGTACTCCACCAGCGCCGAGTGCTGTTCGAACTCGTCGGCACTGATGTGGCGGCCGGAGCGCAAGGCGGTGTCAATGCGCGGAAACAAGGGGTTGGCAATCGCCTCTGCGAGCCGCAGCGGCAAGGGAAACTCAGTATTGATCAATGACATAGGCCTGAACCTTGGATCCAGCTTGGTTAATGGGTTTCCATGCAGGCTGACGATGCAGCTGGTGCTCGCCGCTGGCATGGCCCAGGCGCACGGCCTGGTCGATCAGAAGACGCGCCACGTCGAAATGGGCATGGGCCGGGTAGTCCAGCAGGTACTCGCGCAGCACATCGGCGAGATCCAGCTGCTGGCCCTGCTCCGGGTAGCGGGCCAGGTAGCGCTCGATGCGCTCGGCCAGCTCCTGGTTGATGTCCACCATCTCCATGTACTCCATCTCGAGGGGCACCTCGCCGGTCACCTCCTCGTCGTGGATGGCGATGGTCTCGTCGCGCAGCTCCAGCAGACGCGGCTCTTCGGCCACCCGCAGCAACCAGTTGTGTTGCTCGAAATTGCGGATGGAGTCGCGCAGCCGCTGGCTGAAAGCGCGGTTCTTGTCCATGTCGATGGCGTTGCGGATGAACTTGTGAACGTGCCTGTCATAGCGGGCCCACAGCTCGATACACTGCTGGCCCCAGCTGGTGATGACATCCAGCCGCCCCTGCAGGGCGTGGGTCAGCTCCTCGACGTGGAACAGATCGTCACGCCCTTGCGCCGCTTCCTGAATGTTGAGCAGCCCCGCCTGCAGGCGGTGGCCGGCGGCATCCAGGGTATCTTGTAGTTCGCGCAGGGTCTGGCCGGTCTCGTGCAGCAGTTTTTCGCAGCTGTGGATGGCATCGACCCAGTTCTGGGTCAGCAGGGCCGCGATCTCGTTTTTGACCTGATTTTGCTGCTCATCCATGGCGCGCTGAGTAAGATCGATGCGCCCCAGGGTCTCTTCCAGCGAGAAGGTGAGCCGTGGCAGCACCTCGGCATCCCACTGCTCGCGGGTGTTGGTCTCGAGCGCCGCCTTGCGGGCGGTGTCGAGCTCGGCCGCCAGGTGTTCGAGCAGGATGGAGAGCTTGATGGAGTCAACCTGGCGCTGATCCATGAAGAAATCGACGATGCTCATGCCAAGGCGCGACAGGCGATAGAGGCTCTCCCCCGCCACCATGTCGGTGTTGAAGCGCGACAGCAGCTGCTGACGAATGAGATCGTTGATGGCGTTGTTGGCACGACCGGTGAGGGTCTCGTCCATCTGGCCGAAGGCGTTGCTGACGTAGCCAAAGGCATCGTGCAGCGCCGCTTCAGACAGATCCGATTCATCTTCGGACAGCGTCTTGATTGCAATCAGAAAGGCCAGCCGATCGGTGGGCAGGCTCAGCGCCAACCCCTCCTGCCTGACCCATCCCACCATTTCGGGCAGGGTACGGGATGTACTCATCATGATGTTGTCATCTCGTTGTTGTATTGGGCGCAAAGCCTTGCGCGCGGCTACATCCGGTAGCATCAAAAAAGGTGGCCTCAACCGGTGGTTTTTTGCGCCATCACGTGGATATAGCGCCCCAGGGAGATAAACGGCTCCTGCCGGCAATATTGCAGCTCCATGGCCAGCAGATCCTCGAACTTTTCCCGCTGATCCTGCTTGTGGCGCATGTAGTCGTGGATCACCCGCACCCCGGTCTTGCCGATGATCTTGAGCCCGCCCCGGCCAATCCAGTCGTAGACCTGCTCCGGCAGCTGGGGATTGGTGGGGGTCAGCGCAGTCTGGCGCTTCTTGTTGAGCCCCTGGCGCACATAGTCAAAATTGCCCACCACCAGGCTCTGGAACAGCAGACCGTGACGGTTGTAAAAAAGCAGCGACAGTATGCCCCCGGCATTGACGAAAGGGAACAGACCGAGCAAGGTCTGGCGCGGCTCGGCGAGCCACTCCAGCACCGCGTGACAGAGCACCAGATCGAAGGTGCCGGTCACGTGTGCTTTAAGATCCTGAATGGGGCAATGGATGAGACGAATTCTGTCTTCCAGCCCCTTCTCGGCGATCTGGCTGCGGGCCAATGCCAGCATTTCCGCCGACAGATCGCACAGCTCCACCTGATGGCCCATGGCCGCCAGCTTCTGGGCGAAATAGCCAAAGCCGCCCCCCGCATCCAGGATGCGCAGCGGCCGGTTGCCAAGGCGGGCCAGGCAGGCTTCGATGTCGCTCCACACCACTGTGGTGCGGATGCGCCCCTTGGTGGAGTCATAAATGTTGCGAGCGAACTTGTCGGCGCGCCCGTCAAAACTCTGATCTTGCTTCAAGACGAACTCAACTCTGTGGCCACGGGAAACGGGCCTGACGAAAAAGAGGGTATTCTGTCACATCCCGAATTTGCTGAAAACTCAAGGCGCAGCTCCCTCCCCCAGGTGATGGAAAAAACATCGTTTGGCGCCCATTTTGCACCCGTTTCGCGCTTTTCGGGGTTGTGCAGGCAGGCACTGCACAACCTGTGCGCCTTGATGGCGCCATGCTGCCTTGGGAAGAGGCGCCTATACAAGGGCGCCAAAATCCTTAATAATTTTTTAATGCATTGTTATATAAGGAATAACAAGTGGACGCCCTGTTTGACCTCAAAAAGTGGCTGGGCCAGCTGCTGATGCCGCTCCCCTTCTCCCTCAGCCTGCTGTTGCTGGCGCTCTTGCTGCTCTGGTTCACCCGTTTCCAGAAGACCGGCAAGCTGCTGGCGACCCTCTCGCTGCTGCTGGTCACCCTGATGGGGATGCGACCGGTGAGCTACGAGCTGGCCCGCGGGCTGGAGCAGACCTTTCCCCCCTTCGAAGTGAGCCAGCATCCCGACATCGAGGCCATCGTGGTGCTCGGCAACGGCCATGTCAGCGACCCGGCGGTGCCCGAGCGATCCTGGCAGAACAATATTGCGCTGGCCCGCACCCTCGAGGGGGTACGGCTGGCCCAGGCTTATCCGCAGGCGGAGCTCATCTTCTCCGGTTATGTGTCCGGGGATCCCCTGTCGAACGCCGAGGTCAACGCCCGCATGGCGGTGAGTCTCGGCATTCCCCGCTCGCGGATGACGTTGTTTGAAAACAACAAAGACACCCACGACGAGGCGGTCAGCATCAGCCGGCATCTCAAGGGCAAGCGGGTGGCGCTGGTGAGCTCGGCAACCCATCTGCCGCGGGCCATGGCGCTCTATCAGGGTCAGGGACTGAACGCCGTGCCCGCCCCCACCAACTACACCGCCAAGCAGAGTCAGGTGGCCCAGCCCCTCTACAGCTACCTGCCAAAAGGGCGCTATCTGATGTATTCCGAGGCTGCCATTCACGAATGGATTGGGGTATGGTGGGCCCGTTTGCGGGGGCAGGTTAACGATTGAGCAATCGAGCCTTTCATTCCTGATTTGGATCAGGAAAGCGAAAAAAAATTACGTCATTTGCCGCCGGGTCAGCTATCTTGGGCTCGGTTCAATTCATATAATGTCGCGCAATCAAATGCCTAGGAGATATACAAGATGAGACAGCACCTGGTAATGGGTAACTGGAAACTGAACGGCACCAAAGCTTCTGTCGAAGCTCTGATCAAAGGACTGACCCCGGCTGCTGCCGCTCATCCTTCTGTGCAAGTCGCCGTCTGCCCGCCGGTTATCTTTTTGGGTCTGGTTGAGCAACTGACCGCCGGCAGCAAGATTGCCTACGGTGCCCAGAACGCCGACGTTCACGAGTCCGGCGCCTTCACCGGCGAGAACGCTCCGTCCATGCTCAAAGCCTTCGGTTGCACCTACTCCCTGGTCGGCCACAGCGAGCGTCGTACCCTGCACGCAGAGACCGACGACGTGGTTGCTGCCAAGTACGAAGCCATCCAGAAAGGCGGCCTGATCCCCGTGCTGTGCATCGGTGAGACTCTGGCTCAGTTCGAAGCCGGCACCACCAACTCCGTGGTCGAAACCCAGCTCAAAGCCGTGATCGACCGTTGCGGTATCGCCTCCTTCGAGAACGCCGTCGTGGCTTACGAGCCGGTATGGGCCATCGGTACCGGCAAGACTGCCACTCCGGAAATCGCTCAGGCCGTTCACGCTCACATCCGTCAGTACCTGGCCGGCTTCGACGCCGCCGTGGCTGCCAAGGTACAGATCCTGTACGGTGGTTCCGTCACCGGTGCTACCGCTGCCGACCTGTTCGGTCAGCCGGACATCGACGGTGGCCTGGTGGGTGGTGCGTCTCTGAAAGTGGACGACTTCTCCCAGATCATCGCTGGCGCGGCCAAGTAATCGGCTGCCATGGAGGGGGCGCTTGCCCCCTCCTGCATATCGCTTTTCCTATGGCAGCCGCCGCATCCCATAGGAAAGCCGATATAGTAAAAGTGGCTTGTCTCATTCAACCATTTCGTATTCGACAACTCAGATCCAGAGGCACTCATGACCAAACAAATCAAACGTATTGGTGTTTTGACCAGTGGTGGTGACGCACCGGGTATGAACGCAGCCATCCGCGCCGTGGTGCGCGCCGGTCTGCATCATGGCCTGGAAGTCTACGGCATCTATGATGGCTACCTCGGTCTGCACCAGGACCGTATCGTCAAGCTGGAGCGTCACAGCGTCTCCGACGTGGTCAACCGTGGTGGTACCTTCCTTGGCTCCGCCCGTTTCCCCGCCTTCAAAGATCCGAAAGTGCGCGCCGAAGCGATCGAAAATCTGAAAAAGCACGGCATCGACGCCCTGGTGGTGATCGGTGGTGACGGTTCCTACATGGGTGCCAAGAAGCTGACCGAAGAGGGTTTCCCCTGCATCGGCCTGCCGGGCACCATCGACAACGACATCGCCGGTACCGACTTCACCATCGGCTTTGATACCGCGCTGAACGTGGTGGTAGACGCCATCGACCGTCTGCGCGATACCTGCAGCTCCCACCACCGCATCTCCGTGGTCGAGATCATGGGCCGTCACTGCGGCGATCTGGCCATGTCCGCCGCCGTTGCTGGCGGTGCCGAGTACGTGATCGTGCCGGAAGTGGCGTTCGACAAGGACAAGCTGCTGCAACAGATCAAGGAAGGCGAAGCCAAGGGCAAGAAGCACGCCATCATCACCATCTGTGAGCACGTCACCGACGTGAACGCCCTGGCCAAGGACATCGAAGCCCTGACCGGCCGCGAAACCCGTGCCACCATCCTGGGCCACATCCAGCGTGGCGGAACCCCCACCGCGCGTGACCGCATCATGTCCAGCCGTATGGGCGCCTACGCCGTCGAGCAGCTGCTGGCCGGTCACGGTGGCCGCTGTGTCGGCATCCAGCGCAACGAGATGGTGCACCACGACATCATCGACTGCATCGAGAACCTCAAGCGCCCGTTCGATCAGGAGCTCTACGATCTCTCCACCACCCTGTTCTAAGCCCCGCTTTCAGGTTGCTGTGACAAAAGCCCTCCACTGGAGGGCTTTTTTATTGAGCCCTGCTCGCCACGCCCGGGGCCATGACACCACCTCGTTGCAACCATCCCTGCGCTCCTCGCAGTACTTCCTCTGTTTATCGCCTGCCCGCCCCCTTCTTCGGGCCACTTGACCCGTTAACCGGCTCAACCGACATTACTTCGGTTAAGGGCTGAAACAACGCGGTACACGGCCCTCTGCAGTCCGGCTTCTGCCGAGAACAGCACCACCTCTCTGCACACTCTTCTTGTCCTGCACCTTGGCGTTGCCGCCAGCAGGCGTCCCATCGGGCCGCCAATATGCCGAAAAAAGGTCCGAACAGAGACGAAAAGTGGGCCGACAGAGCACCATCAGCAGAGGGGATTTTGCAAAAAGACGGGAAGAGACATGTCAGAAGGTGGCGTCACGACAGGGAAAAACCGCTCGACTGCGACAAAAACATGTTGGAGACGGAAAATGGCGCTGAGAGCAGCCCAAACCATGGCGGGGTCATCACTCCCCCCTAAAAATCGTCTTTTTTTGCCGACATAATTTTAAAAAAACAAAAAAGTCTCATATAAACCCCATCATTAACATCGCAATGAAATTACTTAATTCATTGTTTTAATTGAAATAACTAAATAGACAACTTCTCTTTACCGCATAGCATGACCATCAAGACGATTAAATGAGCTTAAAAATGCAAAAATGAAGCTTTCGATGCGCACTAGACATATTCAAGCCAATAAATGCAATCTACTATTGTTTTACCGCACAATTGTGGTATCTTGGTTCCATCAACAGTCAGCCAAGGGAGACAAAAATATGAAAGAGTTTGTGGTTACTGCAGTTTTTACTGTGTTTTTCACTCTGGTTGCCGTCTCTCTGCCGTCACTGTCACAGCTTTGAAGCGGTTAGTTGCCCACCCAATGATCCTGATGGGCAACGACAGGCATCGCCACGCTGGTTAATTCACCGCTTAATGTCATTTTTTGGTGGTTCATCGAAAACAGCGACCAATACGGCCATTAGTACGACCAAGCGAACATAATTACAGCTGCCTGTCAGAGGTAGCCTGTCAACAGGGGGAGCCAGTGGCTCCCCCTGTTGCATTTGCGTCTGCGGGATTTACTCTTGCCCCCCTGCCCGTCACAATGTCCGCTGGATTCGCCATGCAGGAATTACCATGACACAAGATGCGCTAAGCCATTGGCGTCGTGATCTTCATCGTCTGCCCGAAGCGGCCTGGTGTGAATTTCGTACCAGCTCCCTCATTGCCCACCACCTCAGTGAACTCGGTTTCTCCATCATGCTGGGCGACAAGCTGCTGGCCAGCAACCTCATCATGGGCCGCAACATCGACGTGCAGGCCCAGAAGGAGCGAGCCCTGCGCCAGGGTGCCCATCCGGACTGGCTGGGCAGGATCGAAGAGATAACGGGCGTGATGGGGCTGTGGGACAGCGGCCGTCCCGGCCCGACCCTGGCCTTTCGCTTCGACATCGATGCGGTGGAGGTCGAAGAGAGCCAGGATGAGCTGCATCCCCCCAGCCAAGAGGGGTGGCACTCGCGCAACGCTGGCTGGATGCACGCCTGTGCCCATGATGGCCATACCGCCATCGGGCTGGTGCTGGCCGAACGGATCGCCGCCCTCGCCGATCGGCTGAACGGCCGCATCAAGCTGTTCTTCCAGCCCGCCGAAGAGGGCTGTCGCGGCGGCAAGGCGCTGGCCGCCGGCGGTCAACTCGACGACGTGGATGCCCTGCTGGCGCTGCACATCGGCATTCATGCCAACAGCGGCGAGCTGGTGGTCAATCCCACCGAGTTTCTCTGCTCCACCAAGTTCGACGTGGAGTTCATGGGGCGTGCCGCCCACGCGGGGCTTGAGCCCAACGCCGGCAGCAATGCGCTGGCGGCGGCCTGCATGGCCACCACCGCCATGCTCGGCATCGCTCGCCACCGCGATGGCATGACCCGCATCAACGTAGGCCAGCTCCATGGCGGCAGCGGCCGCAACGTGATCCCGGGTCACGCCCTGTTGCAGGGAGAGACCCGGGGCGCCACGCCGGCCCTCAACGACTACATGTTCAGCCAGGTGCAGCAGATGGTGGAAGGGGCAGCCATGATGCAGGGCGCCACCTACCTCATTCGCAAGCAGGGTGAAGCCATCGGCATCGACAACAGTCCGACCCTGCTCGAAGAGATCATTCCGCTCGCCCAGGCGCTCAAGCTGGAGACCATCCATACCCGCCGTTTCGGCGCCAGCGAGGACGCGGGCTTTCTCATCGAACGGGTGCAGCGAAGCGGTGGCGAGGCGGCCTACCTGATCCTGGGTGCCAATCTGGCGGCCCCCCATCATCACCCGGAGTTTGACTTCGACGAGGCCGTGCTGGCTCCCGGCGTGGCATTGCTGGAGTCCTGGTTGCTGGCTCGCCTCGGCCGCTAGCAAACAGCCGGATACAAACAAGGCAGCCCGTGGGCTGCCTTGTTTTTTTCACCCCTTGTGTGGCAAGGGGCTCGGTTGCATCTACTGTCCCAGCACGATGGCCGAGAGGTGGGCGAAGTGGTGGATCTCGTGGGTCGCCTCGCACGGACCATCCTGGCGAGCCGGGTTGTACCAGCAGGTTGCCAGCCCCTGCGCCGCGGCGCCGGCGATATCGGTCTTGGGGTTGTCCCCCACCATCAACACCCGCGCCGGATCCGGGCGCTGCATCAGCTCGAGGGCATGCTGGAAAATGGCCGCCGCCGGCTTGGTCACCTGTACCTCGTCCGAGATCACCAACGGCTCGAACCACGCGTTCCAGCCCAGCTTGTCGAGGCGACCGCGCTGCGGCAGGCTGAAACCGTTGGTGATGATCCCCATCTTTACCTTGCTCTTCAACGCCTGCAGGGTCTCCACCACCCCCTCCAATGGCATGCTCAGGGCGATGATCTGCTGCAGGAAGGTATCGTTCATCGCCATCGGTGCCACGTCCACCTGTTCGGCAAACAGGGAGAAACGGGTCTGCTGCAGGTGGGCGGCATCGATCTCGCCGGAGTTGTACTGCTGCCAGAGCCGGTGGTTGAGGGCATGGTACTCCGCCATCTTGGGCGGGGTCGGCGTCACGCCGTAAATGTGCAGCGTCTGTTCCAGCGCCTGGGCGACCGGGAAATCGAGCAGTGTTTCGTCCAGATCGAACAACACCCAGTCATAACTTGGTACTTTCACGGGATCCCTTACTGTTCTGGTTGATCAAATTCATTGCGCCGCCCCAGCGGGCCGGCCAGCAGATCCAGTGTCAATCTGACCCCGAATCCGGTCACCTCGCTGCTGACCACGCCATTGCCGCCCTTGTTGCGAAAACCGCTCAAATCGAGGTGCAGCCAGGGGGTCTGGGCGGGGACGAAGCGGCTGAGGAAGCGGGCCGCATCGATGTGATCCGGCGACGAGCCCGGCGCACACTGTAACAGATCGGCCCACTCGCTATCGAGGTTGTCGTCGTAGTCCTCATCCAGCGGGAAGGGCCAGATCCGCTCGCCGCTGCGCTGGCCAAGATTGATCAGCTCCCCCAGCCACTGGGGGCGGTTGGTGAAGGCGCCGCTGTAGCGGCTGCCGAGTGCCCGCTTGCAAGCCCCGGTCAGGGTGGCGTAGTCGATCAGCAGATCCGGATTGTCCTTCACCGCCATGCAGAGGGTATCCGCCAGCACCATGCGCCCTTCGGCATCGGTGTCCACCACCTCGATGGTGGTACCGTTGAGGGCAGTCACCACCTCCCCCGGCCGATAGGCCAGCGGGCCTATGTGGTTCTCGGCGATGGCAAGCCAGCAGTGCACCTCATAGGGCAACCTGGCCCGACTGATGGCGTGGAGCGTCCCCAGCGCCACCGCGCTGCCCCCCATGTCCAGGTGCATGCCATACATGCTGCCGGAGATCTTGAGGTTGTAGCCGCCCGAATCGTGGCAGATCCCCTTGCCCACCAGCGCCAGCCGCCGCACCGCATTGGGCGGGCAGTAGCTCAGCTTGACCATGGCGGCCTGGTTGTCTTCCGAGCCGCGCGCCACCGCGATGAAGGCCCCAGCCCCCCGCTCGGCGAGCTGGGCCTGATCGTACTCATGCCACTGCCACCCTTCGCTCTGGGCGAGCTGGCGTACCCACTCCCGGTAGCTGCGGGCTGTCAGATCGGAGGCCGGCGACACCGCCAGATGGCGCGCCAGACCGTTGCCCTCCGCCTCGGCATAGATCCGCGCCAGATCCAGCACGCAATTGGGGGACACCGCAATCTGCTGGTAGCGCCAGGGATCTTCGCTGCGATGCTTGTGACTGGGCAGCGGCACGTTGGCGGCCAGCAAGGTGGCCAGCACCAGTTCGGCCAACAGCGTGGTATCGGCCTCGTCAAAGCCTTCCAGGTGCAGCCCCAACCGCTCGATCTTGAGCCCGGCCAGCGGCGCAACCCAGCCGCGCGCCTGCTTGTAGAGGGCGTGATCGCGCGCGGGGTGTGCCGGCAGGAAGATCAGCAATTGCAGGGTATTGTGCAGCACCAGGCTGTAGGGCGCTTTTTGCCCCAGCGCGATCTGGGCGCCGACGGCGGCAAACTCGGGCAGGGCCAGCAGGCTTTCGCGGCGATCTTCGGCGCAGATCAGCAGATTGGCGGCCAGGCCGTTGGTGAGGACGGCAGCGAGGCCGGCGTCGTGAATGTCGATCTGCGGCGGCAGATAGGTAAATGGTTGCATCATTGGGCAAGGCCCTCATCCATGAAGAGATACCAGTGATGATACCCAACAAAGCGGGGTCACAGCCAGATTTGCACTTGAAAATCAATATCAAGCGTGAAGGCGGCACAAAGCAGAAAGACCGCGAAGGCGGCTGGATGAGAAGCTGAGGATTAGCGTAATAGAGAAAGGAAGTTGGTTGCGGGGGCCGGATTTGAACCGACGACCTTCGGGTTATGAGCCCGACGAGCTACCGAGCTGCTCCACCCCGCGTCCGAATTGTACTGCCACCACAAGAGACAGAGCAGATGCCCCTTGCTGTCTTCGTCTCCACCGCAGCGCACTAGCGCTCGCCATGGACACAAATAGTTGGTTGCGGGGGCCGGATTTGAACCGACGACCTTCGGGTTATGAGCCCGACGAGCTACCGAGCTGCTCCACCCCGCGTCCGAATTGTATTGCCACCACAAGAGACAGAGCAGTTGCCCCTTGCTGTCTTCGTTTTCACCGCAGGCGCTAGCGCGTGCCATGTACACAAATAGTTGGTTGCGGGGGCCGGATTTGAACCGACGACCTTCGGGTTATGAGCCCGACGAGCTACCGAGCTGCTCCACCCCGCGTCCGAATTGTACTGCCACCACAAGAGACAGAGCAGTTGTCCCTTGCTGTCTTCGTTTCCACCGCAGGCGCTAGCGCGTGCCATGTACACAAATAATTGGTTGCGGGGGCCGGATTTGAACCGACGACCTTCGGGTTATGAGCCCGACGAGCTACCGAGCTGCTCCACCCCGCGTCCGAATTGTACTGCCACCACAAGAGACAGAGCAGATGCCCCTTGCTGTCTTCGTCTCCACCGCAGTGCACTGCACTTGCCATGGACACAAATAGTTGGTTGCGGGGGCCGGATTTGAACCGACGACCTTCGGGTTATGAGCCCGACGAGCTACCGAGCTGCTCCACCCCGCGTCCGAATTGTACTGCCACCACAAGAGACAGAGCAGTTGCCCCTTGCTGTCTTCGTCTCCACCGCAGTGCACTGCACTTGCCATGGACACAAATAGTTGGTTGCGGGGGCCGGATTTGAACCGACGACCTTCGGGTTATGAGCCCGACGAGCTACCGAGCTGCTCCACCCCGCGTCCGAATTGTACTGCCACCACAAGAGACAGAGCAGATGCCCCTTGCTGTCTTCGTTTCCACCGCAGACGCGAGCGCTTGCCATGGACACAAATAGTTGGTTGCGGGGGCCGGATTTGAACCGACGACCTTCGGGTTATGAGCCCGACGAGCTACCGAGCTGCTCCACCCCGCGTCCGTATTTTTTCGTTCAGGCTGAGCAGTAGCCTGTTCGAATTCTCTTGTTTATCAAACCATTGCAAGGCAATCCTGATACAAGAACTCAGATGGTTGCGGGGGCCAGATTTGAACTGACGACCTTCGGGTTATGAGCCCGACGAGCTACCGGGCTGCTCCACCCCGCGTCTGAGGTCGCCAATAATAGGCGCCGGCGCTCAGATTGCAAGTAAATATCCTAAAAAAACTTCATTCGAAGATTAAACCGGCACAAATCGCAGGAATTTGCAACAGAGCGCCGATTTTTCAGACAAGCAGGTTTGGGGCCAGCTTGGCGCACTACACTCAGATGGTTTGTAACTCCTCGTTTTGGGTAGGTTTATCATGCGCATCTCCGCCGGTCATTGCCGTCAATTGGGGGCCACACCCGAGCACGACGGCGTCAACTTCGCCATCTGGGCTCGCCTCGCCAGCCGGGTCGAACTGCTGCTGTTCGCCAGTGCCGACGATACCACCCCTGAGGTGATCCCTTTGTCACCCCGTCTCAACCGCACCGCCTACTACTGGCACATCCATATAGAGGGCATCGAGCTCGGTCAACGTTATGCCTATCGCATCCAGGGCCCCTGGCGCCCCTACTACGGTACCCGCTTCGATGCGGACAAGGTGCTGCTGGATCCCTATGGCCGCAGCATCGAGCTGGGTGCCAACTACGATCGCTGGGCGGCGGCCCGCCCCGGCAGCAACCTGGCGGAGTGTGCCAAGAATCGGGTGGTGGACACCCGCCACTACGACTGGGAGGGGGACAAGCTGCCCGCCCACTCCCTCTCCCGCTCGGTGATCTACGAGCTGCACCTGGGGGGTTTCACCAAGTCGCCGAGCTCAGGGGTCGACCCCACCCTGCGCGGCACCTACCTCGGTCTCATCGAGAAGATCCCCTACCTGCAATCCCTCGGCGTCACCGCGGTCGAGCTGCTGCCGGTGTTCCAGTTCGATCCCCAGGACTCCCCCAAGGGGCTCTCCAACTACTGGGGTTACAGCCCCATGTCGTTCTTTGCCCCCCACGCCCAGTACGCCAGCGGCGAGGATCCCCTCACCGAGTTTCGCGACATGGTCAAGGCGCTGCACCGGGCCAACATCGAGGTGATCCTGGACGTGGTCTACAACCACACCGCCGAGGGAGGCGACGATGGCCCCACCTTCTCGTTTCGCGGCATCGACAACGAGGCCTACTACATCCTCGACGCCAATCAGAAGGACACCAACTATTCGGGCTGCGGCAACACCTTCAACGGTGCCCACCCGGTGGTGCTGCGCATGATCATGGACAGCCTCCACTTCTGGCGCCAAGAGATGCACGTGGACGGCTTTCGTTTCGACCTGGCAGCCATTCTGTCGCGGGACGAGTCGGGCCAGCCCCAGGCCAATGCGCCGACCCTGCGCACCATCGATACAGATCCCCGCATCGCCGACATCAAACTCATCGCCGAGGCCTGGGATGCGGGGGGCCTCTATCAGGTGGGCAGCCTGGCCGGCGCCCGCTGGCGCGAGTGGAACGGCCAGTTCAGGGACGACGTACGCCGTTTTCTGCGCGGAGATGACAATGCGGTGATGCCCTTCGTGGAGCGGCTGTGCGGCAGCCCGGACATCTACCACTACCATCACGCCGATCCGGAGAAGAGCATCAACTTCGTCACCTGCCACGACGGCTTCACCCTGTGGGACTGGGCCAGCTACAACGGCAAGCACAACGACGCCAACGGCGAGCAGAACCGGGATGGGTGCGATCACAACTTCAGCTGGAACCACGGCCAGGAGGGGCCGAGCGAGGATCCCCAGATCAACGCCCTGCGGCTGCGGCAAGCCAAAAACATGATGGTGGCCACCCTGCTCTCGGTGGGCTCCCCCATGCTGCTGATGGGGGACGAGGTGCTGCGTACCCAGCACGGCAACAACAACGGCTACTGCCAGGATAACGACACCTGCTGGATGCAGTGGCAGCCCGACGCCATGGGCCAGGAGATGTTCCGCTTCATGAAGGAGCTGATCCAGTATCGCAAGCACCTGTTTCAGCGCCCGGAGCAGGAGAGCATGCCGCTGTCGCTGACCGAGATCCTGCGCCACAGCGAGATCTGCTGGCACGGGGTCAACGCCGCCCAGCCGGACTTCAGCCCTCACTCCCACGCCATCGCCATGTCGGCCCTGTCGAGCGAAACCCGGCTGGCCCTCTACGTGCTGTTCAACGCCTACTGGGAACCGCTCACCTTCAACCTGCCAAGCCCCCCCAAGGGAGTCGGCGGCTACTGGCGCCGGATCCTGGATACCGCCCTGCCCTCGCCCGAGGACATCAGCACCTTCGGCATGCCGCTGGAGGGGCTGACCCGGGAGTACCTGGCCCAGCCGCGCAGCAGTTGCCTCTTCATCTGCGGCGCCGACGACTTCTACTAAGGGACGGCTTGCGGCCAGCAAAAAGCCCACCCCGGGCAACCGGGGTGGGCTTTGTCATGACGCCAGTCTGTCAGGCCAGCTGGTGCAGCACGCTGGTCGCCGCAAGCTGGGCGATGATGAGACCGCACAGGGCGGTAGAGACCACCACCGGCGCCGTCTCCTGCTGGCGATAGAGCGGGCTGAACCAGAGCAGCAAGGCCGCGATCAGCAGGGCAGCCTGAGTCAGCACGCCGGGGATCAGCGCATCGAGGCTGGCGTCATTCCCTTGCCAGCCCACCAGCACCGCCAGCCAGAGCAGACTCAGGATGGCGGCCACCAGCCCGGCCAGCGGCAGCAGGGTATTGAACGCCTGCAGGCGGTGACGGGCGCGCAGCAGCATCAGATGGGCGAAGGCCGCCCCCAGCAGCACCATCTGCAGCAGGCCGCCAAGCCAGCCCTGGATCTGCAGCAAGCCGATGCCATAGACCAGCAGCGGCATGGCCGGCAGCCAGAACAGGGTGGCCGGGATGGCGCGCTTGCCCTCCAGCCTGGATTGGGCCAGCGACAGCACCACCCCCAGGATCAGGGCGGCAGCCCCACTCCAGATCAGCCAGTCGGCCGCCTTGGCCTCCACCGCCAGCATCAGGGAGAGGCCGGTGCTCACCCAGACCGAGAAGAGCTGGGTGGTGATCCGCGAGCGCTGGCCCGGGCAGAGATCACCGCGCCAGAGCACCAGGCCCAGCGCGATGAGGGCCCCCAGCGCCATCAGGCCAGTCAGGGGAAAGAGCCAAAAAGGGAGTTGGACGAACATGACGCCTCCAGCAGCAAGGATTCAGAACGCGCCGATGGGCGCCGGATGAAGGGGCCGAGTATACCCAAAGCCGCCGCCATCCCCAATCCCTGCCGGGAGCGCATCCGCCATTGATGGCTGGCGATCAGACGCCGGCAACGGGCGCCGGCCGCCTTGCCTGCCAAGATTTCAAGGCCCTCGCCATCCGCCGCGGCCAGGGCTAGCTGCGCTCAGCCCTGGCCGCGGGCCAGCGCCACCACCCGGGCGAACATCTGGCGCAGCACTGGCGGAATGTGCTCGCCGCCGAGTCGCTCCGCCTCCTCCACCACCGCCAGCGCCATGCCCGGTTTGCTGCGATGGTGAATCGCCTTGTTGATGATGCGCCCGGCGTTGAGGGTCGAGCGCCCCCCCACGCCGGCTTCACGCCGGAACACCGCCTCGAAGCCGTTGTGATAGAGGTAGTGCTCTATGTCCGCCGCCGGCAACTGGGTCAGCCGATCCCGCTCCCGCTCGCCCTTGAGCAGAGAGCGGGCCGAGGTGGCGTACTTGACTCCCGCCTCGTCACCGTCGGTGAGCAGATGCCACTCGATGCCGAAATCCCGCGCCACCTTGATGAGCGGTGACTGGCCGCACTGGGCAAACTCGATGATCCGCACCCCCTCCGCCCGCAGGCTGTAGCCGCAGATCTGGGCAAGCTCGGAGAGCAGCCAGATCTCGGTCTCCCCCTCCACCAGCAGCCAGCAGCGGGCAAACATCGACATGGGGCGGTTGATGCGCACGTGGAAGGCTATCTTGCGCAGATCGTCGCTGCTGTAGCGCTCGCCCCCCAGCTGATGGCAGACGATGTCCTGCTGGCGGCGCACCAGCCGGCGGATCTGGTTGAGGGGCAGCGAGGAGAGCAGGTCCCCCGAATTGGTGGTGAGCAGCTTCTGCCCCGGCAGCTGTTCCAGCAGCCCCCAGGCCAGTGCCAGCATGGTGGGATGCAGGCGGCTCTCCGGGTCTTCCAGGATCATGATGGGGCGCGCCCCCTGCTCCAGCTCCCGGTTGCCCCGCGCCTGCAGCAGGGTGGCCGCCATGCCCGCCATCGCCAGTTGCAGCGCCCGGTTGTCGGCATTGCGCAGCAGCGCCTGCAGATTGCCGGGGTTGCGCAGGGTCATGGGGCGATTGACGATCTCCCGCTGGCTGCGCGGCTTGTTCTTGATGGGGGCCAGCGCGTTGAAGTAGTGATCCATCAGCTGGCGCACCGCCTGCAACGCCTCCTTGAGCTCTGGCTCGCCGATGCGCTGGGGCTCGTCGATCAGCTTGTCGGCCAGCTCGCTCAGCCGGTGCTCGGAGAGATCCCCCCACTGCAGGGTCTCCACCCCGTTGCGGGCGGTACGGGCATCCCGCAGCCGAAACACCGGGTTCATGGTGATGAGCAGGCAGACCAGCTCATGGGCATCGTCGATGGGCAGGCTCTTGCCGATGCCGTCGAGAAAGTCGTGGGTGGTGGTGACGGTGCCGTCACTCTGCAGTTCGGCGCTGGCGCGGTAGTGAATGCGGTGAAACTTGTCCTTGTGCTTGACCCAGGCCGCACCAAGTCTAGCCAGCCGGCGGGAGTGCAGGCACATCTGGGGTCTGTGCTCGCTGAAAGTGAGCACCAGTTGCAGGTGGCGGGCCGGCTCGAGTTCGGGATCTTCTGGCTGATGGAAATCATCGCTGCTGAACTGATAGGGCTCGGCATCCTGACCCAGAAGACACCAGAGGGCGCGCAGCAGGCTGGACTTGCCCCAGGCGTTTTCGCCGATGAGCACTGTGGTGTTGTCCAGCCCGAGCGAGAGGCGATTTATTCCGCGAAAACCTTTGACTTCAATGCGTTCCAGAAACATGCGGCCATATCCAGTCCATCCTGATGGCGCAATAGTGGCAAAGTTGTCGGGAAAATCCTATCGGGTCGTGGCGATTTTCAGCGGGAACTGTGAGGAACGAGCGGTTCGGGCGGGGTCGGCATGCCAAGGCGGCCCTGAGGGGCATTCCAGTGGCTGAACCAGAGGTGGCGGGTACGGATCTGACGTTTGCGATGATTCAAGGGCAACTCCTGTGCAGGTTGAAGGAACGAGGCTCCCCCTCGTTGCCAACCAATCTGCCGCCTATCTGTGACAGGAGGATGACAGCTGGCTGCGCCACTGCCCTGGGGTCAGGCCGAATGCCTCCCGGAAGCGGTTGCCAAGGTGGGCCTGGGACGAGAAACCGCACTGGATGGCGATGCTGGCCAGGGAGTCGGCGCCGGCCAGCAGCTGCTTGGCCCGCTTGAGCCGCAGCCCCAGCAGGTAGCGATGGGGCGGACAACCCAGGCTCTGGCCGAACATGCGGGCGAAGTGGTATTCGCTCAGGCCCGCCTCCTGCGCCAGCTCGGCCAGGGTGACAGGTTCGGCCAGATGGGCCAGCAGGTACTCCTGCACCCGCCGGATCACCGCCGGCGCCAGGCCACCACGCACCTCGGGCAGGGGCGGCGCCTCCCGGGTGTGGTGGCGATAAGCGTGCAGCATCAGCATCCAGGCGCCGTGGGAGAGCGCCATCCGATCCACCTGGTGCTGCCAGTCCAGCTGCATCAGCTGGCCCTGCACCAGGGTAGCGGCCTTGGGATCGTCGATGAAGGTCTTGTCTTCCAGCAGCAGGTGGCGTCCCTCCTTGTCGCACACCTCTTCGGCGATGCGGGTCAGGTGGGCCGGGGTGAAGTAGAGGTGGAAGAAGCGAAACTCCTCGCGCACCAGCCACTCGGATCTGTGGTGATCCGGCATGATGCACACCTTGCCGGTGCCGCCGTGGCCGCCCGGGCCGTCCAGCCGCTCGGTCTGCTCGCCCCCTTGCAGGTAGACGCTCAGGGTATGGTGGCCCGGCTTGTGGTAGCGGGTCTGATCGTAACAGTTGCGCCAGCTGGCAACACCGAGGCCGGGTTCCAGCCAGCAGGCGTTCTCCAGGCGCGCGCCCGTGCTGACCAGTGCATCGAATACTCCCGCCGGCTTAGTCTGCAGCACCCGCTCCGTTCCTCTTGTTGCTTGCCTGATGGCCCTTGTGCGCCATCTTAACGCGGCGCGGCGGCAAAGGCTGCGGCTGCCTGCAAAAAACCGCAAGATGGTGTAAGCCCGCCACCGCCGCCCACTGCATGCTGATCCCATGTCGTTGTCATCTCACCGGATACCCCATGAATCTGATGCTCTATCTTGCCACCGTCCTTATCTGGGGCAGCACCTGGATCGCCATCGCCTGGCAGCTTGGCCCCATTCCCATCGAGGTCTCGGTGCTCTATCGCTTCGCCCTGGCGGCGCTGGCGCTGTTTGCCCTGCTCACCGCCAGCGGCCGTTTCCCGCGCCTGCCCTGGGCGGGTCAGCGCTATGCGGCCCTGCTCGGCGGCCTGCTCTTTTCCACCAACTTCCTCTGCTTCTACCACGCCACCCTCTACATTCCGAGCGGCCTGTCGGCGGTGATCTTCGCCAGTGCCAGCATCTTCAACGGCCTCAACCTCTGGCTGTTCGAGGGCAAACGTCCCGGCCTGCGCTGGCTGCAAGGATCCTTGCTGGGGCTCCTCGGCACCCTCTTGCTGTTCTGGCCGGTGCTGGCGGATGCGCAACTGGGTGCAAACGGCTGGAAAGGTCTGCTGCTCGCCTGCGGCGGCACCCTCTGCTTCTCGCTCGGCAACCTGGTCTCGGCCCGCGGCCAGCGCCAGGGCTACCATGTGCTGCAGCTGGTGCCCTGGGGCATGGTCTATGGGGTGGTGTTGCTGCTGGGCTGGGTCACCCTGCTCGGCCAGCAGCTGGTGATCCCGACCGACGGTCACTACCTGGCGGCCATGGTCTATCTCGCCCTGTTCGGTTCGGTCATCGCCTTCACGGCTTATCTCACCCTGGTGGGGCGGATCGGCGCCAGCAAGGCCTCCTACGCCACCGTGCTGTTCCCCCTGGTGGCGCTCACGCTCTCCACCTTCTACGAGGGGTTCGTCTGGCAGCCGGTGTCGGTGGTGGGGGTCATGATCAGCCTGCTTGGCAACCTGGTGATCTTCGCACCGCCCCTGCGGGAGTGGCGCCTGCGCCCCGTCAGGACGGCGAAGGATGCTTGATCCCAACCCCGTCAGCCCCTAAGGTAACGCCTTCCTACGCAGATGACGGGAGGCGATATGTTACTGGAAGGGCTGGAGACACTCTGCCTGCTGGCCAGCGAAGGCACCATGGCCAAGGTAGCCAGCCGGCTCTATATCAGCCAGTCGGCGGTGAGCAAGCGCATTGCCCAGCTGGAGCAGCGCCTCGGCAAGAAGCTGGTCGAGCCGGACGGGCGCCAGATAAGGCTTACCCCCCAGGCGCAAGAGCTGCTGGCCCGGGTCGCTCCCAGCCTCGCCGAGATGAAGGGAGTGCTGGCCGACAGCCAGACCCTCACCGATCTGACTCCCCTGCCCGTCGCCTGCTCCGAGACCCTGCTGGCGGGCTACCTCGCCCGCTTCATGCACGACTACCTGCGACAGGATCCCCACCTCGCCCTCTCCACCCACCACACTCCGGTCATTCTCGCGCGGGTGCGCAGCGGTGATGCCCTGCTCGGCATCTGCGCTGGGCGCCTGCCACCGGGCCACGGCCTGGAGGCCAAACTGCTGCTGGAGGAGCCCTTCTATCTGGTGGAGGGCGATCAGCGCGAGGGCGAAAACGCCGATCAAGGGCTGCGCCAGATCCTCACCATGGACCTGGACAACCCCTCCAACCGCTACCTGCGCGAACCGCTGGCGGCCCTTGGCCTCATCCCCGCCATGGAGCTCGACTCCTACCTGGCGCTGATCGAGCTGGCCAAGGCCGGCATCGGCCCTGTGCTGCTGCCGGCCGGCCTGCTGGCGCTGGTCGGCGCACAGGGGCCCCAGGCTCGCCCCCTCGCCGGGCTCGCCCGCCCGCTGCATTTGGTCTATCGGCCAAACAGCCTCAAGCGTGCGCGCATCGCCCAGCTGGTGCAGGCCCTGCAAGCCCACTTCCAGCCGCTGGCCAGCTGAGCATCACAACACAAGGGGCCCGATCTTGCGGATCGGGCCCCTTTGTGTAGACAGCCATGACTGTCGCTGTCAGCGAAAAGCGCTTACCCCAGCCAGGCAAACAGTTCGGGGTACTGGCTCCACACCAGCTTGGCGGACATCAGCAAGGAGACGGTCACCAGCAGCGGCTTGATCAGCTTGACCCCTTGCTTGAGCACCATTTTCGAGCCGAAACGGGCACCAATGAACTGGCCCAGCGCCATGCAGAAGCCGACGCTCCACACCACCTTGCCCCCCAGCGCGAAAAACAGCAGCGAAGCGATGTTGGAGGTGAAGTTGAGCAGCTTGGTGTGGGCGGTGGCCCGCGCCATGCCAAAGCCTGCCAGCGCCACGAAACCGATGGCAAAAAACGATCCCGTGCCCGGTCCGAAGAAGCCGTCATAGAAGCCCACCCCGCCGCCCACCAGCAGGGCGAACGCCATGGGAGCGAGGCGGCGGGAGCTCTCGGCATCGCTCACCCGGGGAGAGAAGAAGAAGTAACAGGCGAAGGCCATCAGCAGGAAGGGCAGCAACCGCTCCAGGATGGCGGCGTCGATGGTCTGCACCGCCAGGGTGCCGAGCGCCGCGCCGATGAAGGTGCAGATCACCGCTGGCCAGATGATGTGCCACTCCAGCAGCCCCTTGCGGGCATAGAACCAGGTGGCGGAGAAGGAGCCAAAACTGCTCTGCAGCTTGTTGGTGCCGAGCACCAGCGCCGGCGGCATGCCGGTGGCGAGCAGGGCGGGCACCGTCAGCAGGCCGCCCCCACCGGCAATGGCATCGATAAAGCCGGCCACCAGGGCCACGCCGAACAGGGCAAGCAGGGTAAACAGTTCCAATTCCATCCATAGCCTCACAACATTGACGGGGCCGGCAAGGGCCCGCACGGCGCAGGCTCGCCATGAGCCTGATGAACAACGCTGGTCGTTATCCTAATGGGGCTTGGCTCATGAAGCTAACGAAACAGTGGCAGGCAATTGATTCCTGATTTTCATCAATTAATCATCCCTGTGAAACGGCTGGCAAGCATGCCGGCTCCCTCACCCCCCTGCTCAGGCAGCATCGGGGGCACAGGTCGCCTCATTGCCCTTGATGTCGGCCAGCGCCTGCTGCAGATGAGCTTCATCCTCGCCGGGGGCCCGGCTGACCCGGCCCGCCATGTAGCGGCTGCTGAAGAGATTGAACCAGAGCTGCAGTGCCTGTCCCGCCGCCAGCTCGCCGGCCACCTCCAGCACGCAGGCCGCCACTTCGGCGGTGCACAGGTGCTCGTCGCAGTGCGCTACCCGCATGCCATAGGTGGAGAGCGCATCGGGCTTGATGGAGAGCACCGGAAAGCCGTCCAGATAGGGGCTCTTGTTGAACATCTTGCGCGCCTCGGGCCAGGTGCCGTCCAGCAGGATGAACAGCGGCTTCTTGCCTGGGAGCGGGGTCACCACCGAGGTGAGCCGGGCCGGTGCCTTCTCGCAGGCGGGAAACACCACATAGGGTTGCCAGACGGGATCCGCCAGCAGGGCCAGCAGCTCGGGATGGGGCTTGGTACGCGACCAGAGAAACGCCCAGGTGGTATCCGGCAGCACATCGGCGATGAGACGGCCGGTGTTGGAGGGCTTCATCGGCTCGCTGTCGTACATCAGCAGGCAGAAGCCGGCCTCGGCCTTGAGCTCGGGGCGCCATTCGCAGGCACACCAGTCGTGGCGCAGCTGGCAGGCTTCGCAGCGCGGCACGCTGCCGCCACGGGCGAGAAAGGGTCGGGTCGAGACGCTCTTGCGCCAGATGCGCAGGCGATTGACGGCGTGATCGGGAATTGGCTTCATGGAACGCGGCTCTGGCGATGCCTATGGCAGGACAAAAAGGGGGGCAGATTGTAGCGAGCCGTCCACCGCGCAGCAAGGCCCCCCATCCGGGGCAAGCCGGGAGGCCACACCTCTCTATACTTGGTCGTCAACCCATGCACCCACGCATGGGACACAGGAGGACGACGATGGCAGAACAAGATATTGCCCGCGAGCACGCCCTGGCCGAAGGCACTACCTTCACCTGGCACGAGCTCTATCTGCCCGATGCCGAGGCCGGGATCCGTTTCTACACCGAGGTGCTCGGCTGGGAGAGCCAGACCATGGCGATGGAGGGCGGCGACTACCCCATGCTGGTTGCCAATGGCAGGCCGATCGCCGGCGTGCAGGCCACCCGGGGTCATCCCGAGATGGCCGGCGTACCACCCCACTGGGCAACCTATATCGCGGTGGATGACGTCGATGCCAGGGTACTCAGGGTCAACCAGCACGGCGGCAGCGTGGTGGTGCCCGCCATGAATATCCCGGGGGTCGGGCGCATGGCGCTGATTGCAGATCCACAAGGGGCGCACATCTGGCTGTTCACCCCGGAAGCTATGTGACATCGCCCACCGCAACAACGACAGAGGGGCCCGCAGGCCCCTCTTCATCATTCAGCTCACCCTGCTCGGACGCCGGCCTCAGACCGCCTTGCGCAGGATCTGCTCAAGGTAGTCGGCGAAGCGGTGACCGTGATGCTCCAGCAGTTTCGGGAACATGGAGATGGAGGTCATGCCCGGGAAGGTATTGATTTCGTTCAGCAGGATCTCGCCCTCTTCGGTCAGGAAGAAGTCGATACGCGACAGGTGGGTCAGTTTGAGCTGACGGAACGCCTTGAGCGCGTACTCGTGAATGGCGTCAGCCTGCGCCTGGGTCAGCCCCTCGGCGCGCAGTGCGGTCTCGGTGTGACTGGCGCTGCTGTACTTCTCTTCATAGGTGTAGAACTTGTCCTGCGGCACGCAGATCTCGCCCGGATAGGTGGCCACCAGCTCGTCACCGTACTGGTACACCGCCACTTCCAGCTCGCGCGGCTTGACCGCTTTTTCGATCAGTACCTGCTCGGAATAACCGAAGGCATCGGCAATGCCCTTCACCAGATCCGCTTCGTTGCTGGCGGAGTAGCAGCCAACGGAAGAGCCCTGGGAGGCCGCCTTGATGAAGACCTTGCCCCACTTGGCCAGCGCGGCTTTCGCCTCGCTCAGCGCCGCGTCGTTCTGCTCGGTCAGGAACAGATAAGGGGTGTTGGGGATGCCGATGGCGGAGAGCCACAGCTTGGTGCTGATCTTGTTGAAGCAGATCTTGCTCGCCTCGGCGTCGCAGCCCAGATAAGGCAGGCCCGCCAGCTCGAGGAAGGATTGCAGGTCGCCGGTCTCGCCAGGGTAGCCGTGGATGCAGGGCACCACGTAATCCACCGGCCGGGCCACGCTGTCAAACGACAGCAGCTTGTCCAGCCCCAGCTTGCATTCGCGGCCATCGGCGCTGAGCCAGCGGTCGGCAAACATCTCGACCCGGGTCACTTCCACGCCGGGCAGGAGGGAGAGCTGTTTTTCGAGGAAATTGGCACTGCGCAGCGAGACTTCGTGCTCGGAGCCACCGCCGCCGCACAGCAGCAAGACATGGATGTTCTTCATTAGATGTGATCCCTTGGGAAAAGCGGCTTCGCCATCACCATTTAAAACCCAACCGCATTAAAACCGGACGAAGCCAGATACGAAGATAAGTGCGGGCCAGTGTAGCAAGGGAGATCAAGCCTTGTCAGCCGATGGGAGCCCCATCCGCCGACAACGGCCATAAAAATTCCCGCCTGTGTCAGAAATTGGATGAAAAGAGATCAGCGCGGCGGATCGAGCCGGCCGTTGCCGCTGCCGTTGACCCGAAACCAGCCGGCGATGCTGTAGCGCTCCTGGTTGGCGGGCAACACCTCGTGGGGGAACTCTTCGGATAGAAACAGCACCAGCCGCCCGCCCCGGGGCGAGACATCCATCAGCAACTGCTCGTCGTCATCGTACATCCGCAGCACCCCACCCGCCTGGGGTTGCCAGTCGTTGTTGAGGTAGAACACCGAGGTGAGACGGCGGTTGGAGCGCCCGGCGAAGGCATCGCGATGGGTGGCATAGAAGTCACCGCTGCGATAGCGGGCAAAGTGGGCCTCGTAGTCGAACAGCCCCAGCATCAGCATCCGGTTGGCGGCCAGCCGCAGTGCCTCCATCCGGGCCAGATAGTCGGCCACCGGCGCACCGAGGGAGGGTTCGAGCCAGTGGATCTGATCCCGGCGAATGGTGCGGTTGTCCTGATGCAGGGCATCGCGACCGATCCCCGCCGGCCGCCACGCATCCGGCAGACACGCCTTGAGGGCATCCACCTCGGCGGCGGTTAAAAAATCATCCACTATCACCCATCCCCGGGTGTATATGGCGTCCATGACGGCTTGATAGTCCAAGATTGACTCGCAACAAGTGGAGAGAGGGCGCTTTTTAGCGACTTCCAGGGCAAGACACAAACCGGTTTGCTTATCCTCAGAAGTCACACCATCAATACGCTATCCGGGCACACAAGGCCCCCATTATCTGGTCGCCCTCGCCAGCCTGTGATCCGGCGCACTCAAATGGCCTCATACCAGGCCAGATCTTTCATGGCAAAGGGGAAAGCGGCGCTTGCTCCGCGCCGTCGCGCCCGTTACCGTGGAGCGATACGCCCTGAATGGGCCCCATGCAACAGGAGTGCTTCATGTCATTGCCCGACCTTATCCTGCAACGCCTTGACGGTACCGAACTGCCCTTGTCCACCCTGCAAGGCCAGGTCATGCTGGTGGTCAACGTCGCCAGCCGCTGCGGCTTTACCCCCCAGTACACCGGACTGGAGGCGCTTTATCGCGAACTGGGCCCACGCGGGCTGGTGATCCTGGGCTTCCCCTGCGATCAATTCGGCCATCAGGAGCCGGGAGATGCAGAGGAGATCGCCCGCTTCTGTTCCCTCGACTATCCGGTCAGCTTCCCCATCATGGCCAAGTGCGAGGTCAACGGCGAGCAGGCCCACCCCTTCTATCAGTGGCTCAAGAAGGAGAAACCGGGTCTGCTGGGGCTGGAGAACGTCAAGTGGAACTTCACCAAATTCCTGATCGACCGGGACGGCGAGGTGGTTGACCGCTTTGCCCCCACCACCAAACCCGAGAGCCTGCGAGACGATATCCTGGCCCTGCTCTGAGGCCGCGGCACGCGGCAGCCGGACAACGCGACACGGCTGCTGCGTGCAGGGCGCGCATCTGCTATATTACGCCCCCGTTATCATTTCCATCTTGTGGCGGGTGCCAGCGCACCTGCCATCCGCTGAGCCCAAGGCTCACCAGAGGAGTCTCTCTCGAACATGTCATTCAACGAACTGGGTCTGTCTCCGCACATCCTGCGGGCCGTCAAGGAGCTGGGTTACGAACAGCCAACCCCCATCCAGCAACAAGCCATCCCCGCCATTCTGGCCGGACAGGATGTGCTCGGCGGCGCCCAGACAGGCACAGGCAAAACGGCCGGTTTCACCCTGCCCATGCTGCAGCGCCTGCTGGCCAACCATGGCCGTGGCCGCCGTCAGGTGCGGGCCCTGGTGCTGACCCCGACCCGCGAACTGGCCGCCCAGGTGGGTGAGAGCATCATCAAATATGCCCACCACCTGCCGTTTCGCACCCTGATCGCCTACGGCGGCGTCAGCATCAAGCCCAATCTGGACGCCATCAAGCTCGGCATCGACATCCTGGTGGCCACCCCGGGCCGTCTGCTGGATCTGCTGACCCAGGGGGCGCTGACCCTGTCCGAGCTGGAAGTGCTGGTGCTGGACGAAGCGGATCGCATGCTCGACATGGGCTTCATCGTCGACATTCGCCGCATCATGAAGGCGCTGCCGGCCGAACGGCAGACCCTGCTGTTCTCCGCCACCTTCTCAAGCGAGATCAAGGCGCTGGCGGATGACCTGCTCAAAGAGCCCACCCTGATCGAGGTGGATCCCAGCAACACCGCCGCCGAGCAGGTGACCCAGCGCATCATCCAGGTCGACCGGGAACGTCGCCGCGAGCTGCTCTCCCACATGATCGGCCGTGGCAACTGGCAGCGGGTGCTGGTGTTCGTGCGCACCAAGCAGATCGCCGATCGCCTGGCCCAGCAGATGCAAAAAGACGGGCTCGATACCGTCGCCATCCACGGCGACAAGAGCCAGGGTGCCCGCAACCGGGCGCTGGCGGATTTTCGGGAAGGCAAGGTGCGGGTGCTGGTGGCGACCGACATCGCCGCTCGCGGCCTCGACATCGATCAGCTGCCCCACGTGATCAACTTCGAGCTGCCCCAGATGGCGGAGGATTACATCCACCGCATCGGTCGCACCGGCCGCGCCGGCCGTGGCGGCGAGGCCATCTCGCTGGTGAGCCAGGACGAGCTGGGCCAGCTCAAGGGGATAGAGGCGCTGATCGGCCAATCCCTCTCGGTGGAGATCCTGGAAGGGTATGAGCCCAGTGGCAAGCCGAGCCGGCAGACCCTGCCGGGCAGCAAGCCGGTACAAAATCCGCCGCGCGCCCGTGGCGCCGCCAATGCCAAGGGCGGCAACGGCAAATCCGCCGCAGGCAAAAGCAAGGCAAAGAGCGATGGCGGCAAGAAGCCAGCCCCAGCCCGCAAGCGGGAAGTGGTGGGCGAGGATATCGGCTTTACCCCCATGCGCCGCCTGCCCAAGGCCCAGCGCGACGACTATCAGGACAACTCCAACGAGGAGTAACAAGCCGTCCTGATCCCGTCATAACAAAAAACCGCCCAAGGGCGGTTTTTTTCATGATGGCGCCACCGGTCTGTCAGTGCCAGCTGTCGCAATGGACATGTGCAGCAACGGATAGGGTCTGCCCTGCCCGTCCAGCGCCGAGCGCCCCACCACCTCGAAGCCCAGGCGGCGATAGAAGCCGAGCGCCTGCTCATTCTGCTCGTTGACGTCCACCCGGGTCGCCGCCAGCCTGGCGATGGCATCGGCCACCAGCAGGCGACCCACCCCGCCTCCGCGCAGCGCCGGGTCGATGAACAGCATCTCGATGTTGCCCTCGTGCACCCCGCAAAAGCCGGCGATACCCTGGTCGTTGCGGGCGCAGGTGAGGGTCACGGCGTCAAGGTAGTGTGCCAGAATGAGCTCGCGCAGGGTGGCGATCTCCTCATCCGGCAAAAAATGGTGGGTGGCGCGCACCGACGCCTCCCACAGCGCGATCAGGGCCTGATAATCACCGCGCTCTGCCTGCTCCAGTCTCATATCTATCTCTATCGTACTCACTCAACAGATTGGTTGTTCGGGGCCTGCCCGGCCGTCGCCATGGCGTCGACCTGCTTGAGGACAAACCCCTTCTCGATGCCGGCCTTGAAGCCGAGCGACGCATAGAGCCGGTGGGCCGCCTCGCGCCCTTCCCCCGAGAACAGCATCACCTTGTAGTAATCCTGCTGCCAGGCGAGCGCGAGGGCATGGGTCAGCAACTGCCGGCTGATGCCCCGGCGCCGAAACGCAGAGGCCGTCACCACATGCTCCACCATGCCAAACGGCCGGCCGCCGTTGGTCAGGGTCGCTACCACGCCGAGCTGGCAGGTGGCCGCCAGCTGGCCATCCACCTCCGCCACCAGCAGGTGGAGATGAGGCTGCGCCAGCAAGGCCGTCAGCGCCGTGCGGGCCGCATCCGGCGCAAGCGCAGGGTCATGGGGGCGCAATTCCCGATAGAGCGCCAGCAAACCTGCCATGTCCTGCAGGGTACAGGCCCTGATGAGCGTCATCCTTCTTCTCCTTGAGCTGCGGGCGATGCGGCTTCACGCCTCGCGGGGGGCAAACATGATGATGGCCATGCCGCACAGGGCCACCAGCGACCCCACCAGATCCCACAGGCTGGGTCGGATGCCGTCCACCAGCCAGAGCCAGAGGATGGCCACGAAGATGTAGACACCGCCATAGGCGGCATAGACGCGCCCGGCTGCGGTCGGGTGCAGCGACAGGAGCCAGGCAAACAGCATCAGGCTCAACCCCGCCGGCAGCAGCAGCCAGACGCTGCGCCCCTGGGTCAGCCAGAGATAGGGCAGATAACAGCCCAGGATCTCGGCCAGCGCCGTCACCAGAAACAACCCCATGGTTTTCAACTCGCCCATCGGCTACCCCATTATTCAACAACCTGCTCGACAACGTGTTCGGCAAAAAGAGCAATGGTAAGCCAAATGGCCGAGCCGGGTAAGCGGGACCGAGTAACAATCGCGAGGGGGAGGATGGCGAATGCAACGCGCAGCCGGCCTTCCCCCGCCAGCACGGGGGAAGGCCGAGTTATCAGCGGGTCTTGACCGCCTGCAGCAGCACCGACAGATCCGGCCCGAACTGACGGGTGCGAATGGCCTCACGGATATCACTTTCGCTATAACGGCTGGCCGGATAGAGCAGCACGCAGGCGGTGTCGCCGGGCTTGAGGAAGTGGGTCTCGCCAAACGGGGTATAGCGGGTGGCGCCGATGCTGATGAGGGCATGGGCCGGACGTCCGGCCTGGGCCAGCAGCCCCTGGATGTGCTCGGCCGGCCCCTCGTCCTGCTGATGGTTGAACTTGTCGATGGCCCACGTCAGCAGTTGGCCGTGGAAGTAGCTGTAATCCACCGCCGCGCTGTCGACCCCGTAGGGGTGCAGCTCGCCGTCCCGCTCCAGGTAGCAGGCGATGCGGTAGTCATCGAGCTCGCAGCCGGCGGCGAAATGGGACAGGGGCAGCATCGCGGGGGCCAGCCCCTTGCTCTCTTCGCCCCAGTTCTTCTTCTCGCTGATCTTTTTGGCGTTGGGACGGCGGATGGAGCAGTCGTTGTAGGCACCAAAGGCGCGCGGATGGATGGCCACCACCTGCTCCCCCGCGTACTCCAGCTCGCACCAGAGCGCCACTTCCGGCTCTATCTGCACCTTTTCATCGCCGCTCACCGCCGCTTCCGGCAAGAAGATCGCATCGCCGCTCAAGGGGAAGACGCCGAGCTGGCCGGGGTGGCCCGGTACGTAGAAGGGGAACAGCGCCTTGGGGGCGCTGGTGTCGCGCACCACCACCGCCACGAAATCCGAGGCCTCGCCGGCCTGCTCCAGATGACCGGCGAAATTGCCCGCCACCCCGAGTCCGATAAACTTGCTCTCTGCTGTCACTTGCATCTTCTCACCTGCATCTTGCCAAAGCGAAGGCAGCGGCCCGGCACGGGGCGGCTGCCGCAAACGTGGCGAGGATTAAAACACAGGGATCTGCCCTCGCCCAGCCTGCACGCCCCATCCTGTGCGCCAGCGCGAACTTTTGCCGGCCGCTCGGCGAGCTTGTGAGCAACCGCCATGCCCACACTGACTCGACCGTGTGCGGTGCCTGCCCTTGATCACGGCGACAGGCTGCGCATTGATCAACCATGGCCCCCGGAAACAGATCGTTTCCACATCCTGCCGCCTTGCCCCTTGGGCCAGCCCGCCAACTTTGCTAGGCTGCCCGCCATGCCAATCCCCGCACTCAAGGATGCCTGCCGATGTCAGCACAGCACTTTCAGGGCCGCTTCGAGGTCGAGTTCAAATACAGGCTCGGCGATGTCGAGGCCTTCACCACTGCCCTCGCCGCCCTCAATCCCGAGGTGATGCTGGAGCGCAACCAGGAGCAGGACACCTACTTCGACACGCCGGACCGCAGCCTGAGCGCAGCGGGCAAGAGCCTGCTGATCCGCGCCATGCAGCCCTCCGGCATCCGGCTCTGGATCGTGAAGGGGCCCGAACCCGATCGCTGCGAGGCGGTCAACATCACCGACGCCGACAAGGCCATCAGCATGCTGCACACCCTGGGCTACCAGCCGATACTGACCCTTCGCAAAGTGCGCAGCATCTATTTCGTCGGCCCCTTCCACGTCACCCTGGATCACCTGGCGGGGCTTGGCGATTTTGCCGAGTTGGCCATCATGACCGATGACGAATCCTTGCTGCCAGATTATCGCCAGCAACTGCTGTCCCTGGCCGCCCGGCTCGGGCTGAACCCCGAACGGCTGGAGAGCCGCTCCTATCGCACCCTGTGCGAACAAGCCACCACCCCATCACCAGAGAGACGTTCATGATCGACAAACTCGCCTGGCTGACCTTCAAGGATCAGCAACTGCTCTGTGCCCGCTCCCACGGCAAGCACATCTACTACATTCCCGGCGGCAAGCGCGAAGCGGGAGAGAGCGACGAGGCGGCGCTGATGCGCGAAATCGAGGAGGAGCTGGCCGTGGCCCTCAAGCCCGACACCCTGGCGTTTGCCTGCGAGTTCAGTGCCCAGGCCGACGGCAAGCCGCAGGGGGTCAACGTCAGGCTGCGCTGCTACACCGGCGAGGCTGACGGCACTCCCGTCGCCTCGGCGGAGATCGCCGAGCTGCGCTGGCTCGACAGCCGCCATATGGCCGAGATCTCTCCGGTTTCCCGGCTGCTGTTTGCCTGGCTGGTCGAACAGAAGCTCATCCGCTGAGGGAAACCCGCCTGGAGGGCGTGATCGGGCGCACCCGGCGAGCGACAACGACTTGAAATTGGCGGCAGAAACGGCGAGTCTAGCCAGTCAGCCTGCCACCGGTCCCGTTGGCGGCAGGCGCCGCGGCAGACCGGGCCGGCGGCGTGAACTTCGTTGACAAGGACTCCTGATGGACATAGTTGAGGTTGATACCACCCAGGGCATCAAGCCTGCCCTCATCACTTTGCTGCAAGACAGCGTCGCCAGCGGCGCGTCGGTGGGCTTTCTGCCGCCGCTGACCGAAGAGCAGGGGCTCGTCTATTGGCAGGGCATAGAGACGGAGCTGGCCGCGGGCAGCCGCCGGCTCTGGGTCGCTTTCCTGCAACACCAGCTGGTCGGTGCCCTCCAGCTCTCGCTGTGCACCAAGGCCAATGGCCGTCACCGCGCCGAGGTGGAAAAACTGATGGTGCACAGTCTCCACCGTGGCAAGGGGGTCGGCCGTGCCCTGATGGCCAGCATGGAGCAAGGGGCCAGAGAGGCCGGTCGCAGCCTGCTGGTGCTCGACACCCGGGTGGGCGATGCCGCCTCCCGCCTCTATCGCCAGCTCGGCTACCAGGAGGCGGGCCAGATCCCCGCCTTTGCCCGCAGTGCCGACGGCACCCTGGCGGCCACCCTCTTCTTCTACAAGCAGCTCTGAGCCGCGCACTGCCTCCGCTTCGCGCGCCTCTTCACTGCTCGCCCTTACTCTGTAGCCACAGTGCGCCCTCCCCATGGAGGGCGCGTTGCGTTACCCCTCCAGCTTTCACAAAACAATCAAAACAGCATCAAGATTAATTTTGAGTCTGCTATAGCCCCATTTGCATACGATTGTTCCTTCACCTCACGCCAGACGAGGCGTATGGTGTGGCAGAAAGACCCGTTTGCATACCAAACGGATGCCGCTCACTGCCTTGAGGAATACTGCATGCCTATCCTGCCTCGTACCGTCACCTCCCCCAAAAAGTTCATCATCGGCCACGATCTGCTGCCCCAACTCCATGATCACGTAAAAGATTTCGGCGACAACGCCCTGCTCGTCAGCGACGAGTTCATTCTGGAGCGGGTGCGGGAGGAGACGCTGGCCGGCCTGCTGCAGGCAGGTCTGAAGGGGGCGGTCGAGAAGTTCAACTACGAATGCACCGACATCGAGATCCGCCGTCTGTGCGATCTGGCCGAACAACAGGGGGCCAACGTCATCGTCGGCATCGGCGGCGGCAAGACCCTGGACGTCGCCAAGGCGGTGGCCTTCTACCTGCGCCGCCCCGTGGTGCTGTTTCCCACCATTGCCTCCACCGATGCCCCCTGCACCGCCCTCGCGGTGATCTACAACCCGGCGGGCGAGTTCGAGCGCTATCTGTTCCTGCCCCAGAACCCGGATGTGGTTATCGCCGACACCGCCATCATAGCGGCGGCTCCCGCCCGCTTCTTCGCCGCCGGCGTAGGTGATGCGCTCGCCACCTATTTCGAGGCCCGCGCCTGTTACCGGGCGGACGGCATCAATCTGGTGGGCAAGCGCCCCTCCCGCACCGGCCTCGGGCTGGCCCGGCTCTGCTACGAGCTGCTGGGAGAGAACATCGAGCTGGCGATGGACGCGGTGCGCCACCATGTCACCACCCCGGCGCTGGAGCAGACCATCGAAGCTACCATCTATCTGAGCGGTGTGGGCGCCGAAGCGGGCGGCCTGGCGGCAGCCCATGCGGTCAACAACGGCATGTCGGTGGTGGCGGATCTGCACCGAGCCCAGCACGGCGAGAAGGTGGTGTTCGGCCTGCTCACCCAGCTGGTACTCGAGCGCGCGCCCCAGGCCGAGCTGGACGAGGTGATGCGCATCATCCAGCTGGCCGGCCTGCCCATGACTCTGCAGGAGATGGGGCTGAGCCGTTTCGTGGAGAGCGAGTGGCGCCAGGTGGCCAAACTTGCCTGCGATCCCCTCGACACCATGGGCAACATGCCGATGAGCGTCAGCGAGCAGGATGTCTACCACGCCATGATCGCGGCCAACGCCATGGCCGAGCGCTACCGGGCCCGTCACCCACGCGTCTGATCGGCACTCAAGCAGAGCCGTGATCATACCGACAAGGCCGGCTCCAGCGGCCGGCCTTGTCATTCCCTGCCCGACCTGCTGCAATGGCCCCTTTATCCTTGGGACAAGGAGTCACCATGATATTGGAAGTCGCCCATCTGCAGGTCATCTCCGGTCAGGCTGCCGCCTTCGAGCTGGCATTCTCCCAGGCCCAGCACATCATCAGCACCATGCCGGGCTACGGCGGGCACCAGCTCCAGCGCTCGCTGACCACTCCCCACCGCTATCTGCTGCTGGTCAACTGGCAGCGCCTCGAAGATCACACCCAGGGCTTTCGTGGCTCACCCCAGTACCAGCAGTGGAAGGCCCTGCTCCATCACTTCTACGATCCCTTCCCCACGGTCGAGCACTACCGGCAGGTCACGTTCGATGAGGCAGAGTAGCGGGAACAGGATAACGGTCTGATCTGAACCGGATGCCCGGTGTCAGGACCAAGATGACGGCTGAGGCGACATTGCCTCGTTCGGTGTGCAAGCAGATAAGCGGCGCAGGGATGGGCTGTTAACCGAGAGAGAAGTGAGGAAGAGTGATCAGGGGGCCAAGCAGAACGTGGATCATCCACGCCCAGACTTGTCCCCCGATGGCGCGATCAGGCCAGCCGTTCGGCCCGCGCCTTGATCAGGGGGGCGGCAAAGGCCTCCTGAGCCGCGATCAGCTGCAATTCATAGGCATCGGCCTGCCAGGTGTGCAGCAGTACCGCATCCACCGCCGCGTTGGTGCGCTCGAACGCGCTGACGGCATCGTAACCCGCCTGCAGATTGGCCAGCATCAGCGCGCTGATGAGGTCCCCCACTCCCACCGGCTGGCGGGCAAACTCGTAGAGCGGGCGGTCGATCAGATAATCCCCCTCGGGGGTGGCCAGCAGCATCTCGAAACGACCCGGCTCGCGAGCGGCGCGTCCAAGATGCTTGACCAGCACCATCTTCACCCCCCGTGCCAGCAACTGATGGGCTGCGGCCCGTGTCTGCGCCAGATCCGTCAGATGGACGTCGCACAGGGTCTCCAGCTCCAGCAGATTGGGGGCCATGATGTCGGCCACCGGCAGCGCCTTCTCGGTCAAGAAACGGGTCACCCCAGGGGCGACGATGCACCCTTTCTCTGGATGGCCCATCACCGGATCGCAAAAATAGATGGCGGCAGGATTGGCAGCCTTGACCGCGGCCACCACAGTCAGGATCTCGTCCCCCTGCTCCGCCGAGCCCAGATAACCGCTTAGCACAGCGTCGCAGTGGGCCAGCACCTCGATATTCGAGAGCCCCTCGCACAGGGCACTGATATGCCCTGCGGGCATCGCCATTCCTTGCCATCCGGCCGCATATTGGGTGTGGTTGGAGAACTGCACCGTGTTGATGGGCCATACCTCCATACCGAGACGGCGCATGGGAAACACGGCGGCGCTGTTGCCGGCACAGCCGAACACCACGTGGGACTGGATAGAGAGAATGCGTTTCATCGACATCACCGCAGAGAAGAGTCAGGGGAAAGGCGCAATATATCGGATGAAGATATTGCTCTTCCACCCTTGATCAGCACAAACCCTTATTTGGTCGGCAAAATTATCGATGACGCTGGTTGCCATCGCCATCACCGGCCCCCTCTGCACTGACATGCCGCAGCTTGCAACCGCGAGCATGGCCGGCATGGCTTGAGAAGGTAGTACAAAACTCTTGTTTGATGGCATATGAGATTAATAAATGGGCTTTTGGTGCGCAGAGCCATGTGATGACGAGTAAACCGGCAGATACCTGCGGCAGCCCCGGCCATCGGCCATCGGCCATCGGCCAGCAAGGCTGCAAGGCTGCAAGGCTGCAAGGCTGCAAGGCTGCAAGGCTGCAAGGCTGCAAGGCTGCAAGGCTGCAAGGCTGCAAGGCTGCAAGGCTGCAAGGCTGCAAGGCTGCAAGGCTGCAAGGCTGCAAGGCTGCAAGGCTGCAAGGCTGCAAGGCTGCAAGGCTGCAAGGCTGCAAGGCAATATAGTGGAAGGAGGCAACCGGTTGGTGCAAGTGAAGGTATAACCAGCCGGCCAAAGGCCGGATCGGGTTGGTCGGCCCGATCCGGTTTATCAGGGGCGAGTGAAGTGGTAAACCCAGCCTTCGTCCAAAGCCATCTCGGCAGGTGGCGCCACCAGTGCCGGCAGCAGGGAGACACTCCCCTTGGCGGCGTATTGCAGCGCCATCAGGGCGCAGATGGCGGCATCGTAGCGATCGGTCCCCGCCGTCACATCGGCCGGCAGATGCGCCAGCAGCTCGGCGCGCACCGCCGATGCCTTGCCCCCCACCTTGGCAAGAGCGGGATAGACCTCCAGCACGGCGCGATCGGCCTGCGGTTGCTGCTTGGGCACCAGCTGCAAGTCTGCCAATCGGGGCAGCATGGCGAGCGCCAGGGTCGCGTTGTTGCCGAGCCTATCGAAGGTGGCCGAGAGCGGCTTCTTGCCATATTGCCGGTGCAGCCAGCGCTCGCAATCCCGGTAGGCATAAGGGTTGTCTATCTCGCGCTGGGGCACGGCGCACTCGGTCGTCCTCCCCGCCAGCAGCTCGACCAAGGCGCGAGGAAACGCCAGCGGCGCGTCGATCCCGAGCGCCAACTGCGGGCAGGCCAGCACCTGCAGCAGGTGGATCTCGTCGTGCAGTGCCGGGCGCAGCAAGGCATCCAGATCCGGCGCAACCCGTGAGCTCAGTCGAAACAGGGGCGATACCCCAAACCAGTGCAGCCGCTGTTCACGCGCCTGCCACCCCACCACAGCCACCGCCTGGGCACTGCCCTGCCAGCCTCTTACGTCCCAGCCAATGCCGATGGCATCCATGTGTTCCATTGTCATGCCAGTGTCACCTCTGCACGCTATCAATGCAGCACAGGGTAATGGCTGGAGCCCCTAAAGCAAGGTTGGCGGCGCGGCTTAGAAGGATTTCTTGAAATTGATCAGCGGCAAGATGGGGAAAACCCCGTTCTCGGCGTAGTTGGCGAGGCCAATCTGCAGACCGTCCAAGTGCTTGGTGGCGTTGATGAAGCCCAGCTGGAAGGTGGTGCGCTCGGCATAGTTGACGAAGCCGACGTTGGCCAGGGCATTGCCCTTGGCGATGTTGACGGCACCCCAGTTGAGGCCCTGCACATTGTTGGTCAGGTTGACGAAGCCAAGGTTGACGCCCTTGTCCTGACCCTCGTGCCAGTTGACCGCGTTGATCGCCACCCCGCCAAACTGGTGGCGTACCCGACCGGCGCCAAGGAAGATGCCAAGCTGCAGACCGGTGAATTGATCCACGTCGGAGAGGGCGAAGACCGGCAGATCGATCCCTTTCACCTGACCGGTGCGACCATAGAGCACAGAGGCTCTGGCCCCCTCCACCTGATGGGACGCGGGCAGATTGACGCCGGGCAAGGAGAGCTGGACAGGGGTACTGGCGTGGGCAACGCCACCAAGGGCCACAGCCCCCATGGCAAGCAGCAGGCGAGCAGGTTTCATCGATGCATTCCTCAAGACTCAGGGAGTGGCGTCAGCCTACCAGCCCGGCGGCCTGGGAACGAGACCCGACGGACGTGGCTGCGTCACCCCTCGTCTGAATCGGGCCAGCCAAACTGGACAGACCAGAATCAATATTTCGCCAAAAATTAACATTTATATTATTTACATCAAGCCTCATTTGGTAACACAATGCCTAAACGTGCGTTTGAACAGAGCAAACGACACGCAACGACTTAAGGATGTAGTCGAACGGATGTAACCGAAGAATGGGCCCATCGGCCTTTTGCAATACCCTTCTGCCAACCACGGAGACACGCGATGAATATGGACGTAATCAAGACCTTTACCGAGCAGATGCAAGGCTTTGCCGCCCCCCTCACCCGTTATAACCAGCTGCTGGCCAGCAACATCGAACAGCTGACCCGGCTACAGTTGGCGTCCGCCAACGCCTATGCCGAGCTGGGACTGAACCAGCTGCAGGCCGCCGGCAAGGTGCAGGATGCCCAGAGCCTGGCGGCCCTCGGCACCGTCCAGCTGGAGACCGCCAGCCAGCTCTCCCGCCAGATGCTGGACGACATCCAGAAGCTCAACACCCTCGGCCAGCAGTTCAAGGACGACCTCGACGCCCTGGCTGCCGACGGCATCAAAAAGAGCACGGGCAAGGCCTGATATCCCCCTGGCTGCCCGCGACGGGCAGCCACATCTCCCCATGCTCCGTCACGACAGGCTCGCCCTGCGCCGGGGATGGGTGAAGGAGAGAACATGAGCCAATCATCTTACGGCCCGCTGTTCGAGGCCCTGGCCCACTACAACGACAAGCTGCTGGACATGGCCAAGGCGCAGACCGAGCGCACGGCCCAAGCCCTGCTGCAGACCAATCTCGACGATCTCGGCCAGGTGCTGGAACAGGGTAGCCAACAGCCCTGGCAACTGATCAATGCCCAGATGAACTGGTGGCAGGATCAGCTCAAACTGATGCAGCACACCCTGCTCAAAAGCGCAGGCCAGCAGAGCGAACCGCTCATCGCTCCCGAGCGCAGCGATCGTCGCTTCAAGGCCGACGCCTGGAGCGAGCAGCCCATTTATGACTACCTCAAACAATCCTATCTGCTGACCGCCAAGCACCTGCTGGCTTCAGTGGATGCCCTCGAGGGAGTGCCCCAGAAGAGCCGGGAGCGGCTGCGTTTCTTTACCCGCCAGTACATCAACGCCATGGCCCCCAGCAACTTTCTGGCCACCAACCCGGAGCTGCTCAAGCTGACCCTGGAGTCTGACGGCCAGAATCTGGTGCGCGGGCTGGCGCTGCTGGCCGAAGATCTCGAGCGCAGCGCCGATCAGCTCAACATCCGCCTGACCGACGAGTCCGCCTTTGAGCTGGGGCGGGATCTGGCGCTGACGCCGGGCCGGGTGGTGCAGCGCACCGAGCTGTATGAGCTCATTCAGTACAGCCCGACCACGGAAACGGTGGCCAGGACGCCGGTACTGATCGTGCCGCCCTTCATCAACAAGTACTACATCCTGGACATGCGGCCCCAGAACTCCCTGGTGGCCTGGCTGGTCGCCCAGGGCCAGACGGTGTTCATGATCTCCTGGCGCAACCCGGGTCCGGCCCAGGCCGACATCGATCTCGACGACTACGTGGTGGACGGCGTCATCGCCGCGCTGGATGGCGTGGAGGCGGCCACCGGCGAGCGGGAAGTGCACGGCATCGGCTACTGCATCGGCGGTACCGCCCTCTCCCTGGCCATGGGCTGGCTGGCTGCCAGGCGCCAGAAGCAACGGGTTCGATCCGCCACCCTGTTCACCACCCTGCTCGACTTCTCCCAGCCGGGGGAACTTGGCATTTTCATCCACGAGCCCATCATTGCGGCGCTGGAAGCCCAGAACGAAGCCAAGGGCATCATGGACGGGCGCCAGCTGGCGGTCTCTTTCAGCCTGCTGCGGGAGAACAGCCTCTACTGGAATTACTACATCGACAGCTACCTCAAGGGGCAGAGCCCGGTGGCGTTCGATCTGCTGCACTGGAACAGCGACAGCACCAACGTGGCGGGCAAGACCCACAGCAGCCTGCTGCGCCGGCTCTATCTGGAGAACCAGCTGGGGAAGGGGGAGCTCAAGATCCGCCACACCCGCATCGATCTCGGCAAGGTGAAGACCCCGGTGCTGCTGGTCTCGGCCATGGACGATCACATCGCCCTCTGGCAAGGGACCTGGCAGGGCATGAAGCTGTTCGGTGGCGAGCAGCGCTTCATCCTGGCTGAATCGGGCCACATCGCCGGCATCGTCAATCCGCCGGACGCCAACAAGTACGGCTTCTGGCAGAACGACGCCGAGGCCATCAGCCCCGAGGCGTGGCTCGCCGGCGCAAGCCACACCCCAGGCTCCTGGTGGCCGCAGATGGCCGCCTTCATCCAGAGCCGGGAAGAGGATCCCGCCCCCCTCCCTGCCCGCATCCCGAGCGAAGGGCTGGAAGCGGCCCCCGGTAGCTACGTCAAGGTAAGGCTCAACCCAGTCTTTGCCCAGACCCCCGAGGAGGAGCCAGCATGAGCATGCCTCCCTTCGAGGTGGGCCAACAGGCCAGCCTGACCAAGCGGTTCGGTGCGGCAGAGGTCGAGGCGTTTGCCGGGTTGTCGGAGGATTTCAATCCGCTGCACCTGGATCCCGCTTTCGCCGCCACCACGCCGTTCGAGCGCCCCATCGTGCACGGCATGCTGCTGGCCAGCCTCTTCTCGGGGCTGCTGGGCCAGCAACTGCCGGGCAAGGGCACCGTCTACCTCGGTCAGAGCCTCGCCTTCAAGCAGCCGGTGTTTGTGGGGGATGAGGTGACGGCAGAGGTGGAGATCATCGCCCTGCGCAGCGACAAGCCCATCATCACCCTGGCCACCCGCATCCTGACGGCCACCGGCGCCATCGCCGTCAGCGGTGAAGCCGTGGTGAAGTTCGGCTGAAAGGGGTTTGCCCCATGATCTCAGTCAGCCCGGCCACTGCCGGGCTGACTGCTATGGTGTGCGCCCCAAAAATGGTCTTGCAAACCACAATTGCCCGCAGAGAGGTGCCCTTGCCCTTTCTTTGGCGGCCCGAACTGCCTAAAATAACCGCCCTGCTGTTTCAGCCATTCATCCACTAGAGGATTTCCCATGGAGACGTTTCTGCTCGAAGGCCACCCCTTCGTTGCCTTGTGCGACCTTATCAAACATCAGGGTTGGGCCGATTGTGGCGGTGCGGCCAAGGCGCTGGTCGCCGAAGGGCTGGTAGAGGTGGACGGTCAGGTCGAGACCCGCAAACGCTGCAAGATCGTGGCCGAGCAAGTAGTCAACTTCAACGGCATGAAAGTGGTCGTGAAAGAAGGCGTCAGCCCCGAGATCCTCTGATCCCGACGCTCTGCCACGCAAGCGCTACCCAGCACAGTGGCCAAGCTGATGGCCAACTTCAACGACATGAAGGTGGTGGTGAAAGAAGGCATCAGCCCCGAGATCCTCTGATCCCTATGCTCTGCCACGCAAGTGCTACCCAGCACAGTGGGCGAGCAAGTGGTCAACTTCAACGGCATGAAAGTGGTCGTGAAAGAAGGCGTCAGCCCGGAGATCCTCTGACCTCGCTTGAATAAGGGCGCCAACGCGCCCTTTGATATTCAGCTGGCTTTGATCGACAGGGTCAGCACGAAGCGCGCCATCGCCTCATCCCCGTTCAGCGACGGACAGGTGGCCACCACCTGGATGGGGCGGTTGATGCGCTGACCGCTGGCCAGCGACTCGTCGATCATGGCGTCGATCACCTCCCCGGCCGCGCAGTCAAACTGCACATCCCCCTCGGGCCGTTTCAAAAACTCCCCCTGCACATCCTTGAAGGCGAAGTGCACCTTCTTGCGCCGCTGCCGCCCCTTCTCCATCACCAGCAGACCGCCCACCAGATCGGCGCCGGTGGCCAGCGCGCCGAAATACATGCTGCCCAGGTGGTTGCGGGTGCGCCAACCGAGCGGAATGCGAATGCGCAGCGTCTTGGCGCTCATCTCTTCGATGACGGGGGCACAAAATCCGATGACAGGGATATAGCGCCAGGCAAAGAGCCGCAGCGCCAGGTTGGCCTTCAAACGTTGCAAATCCATATGCGAACTGATCCGATGAGTTGATGTAAACAACATGTTGCCAGCATGGCTGGCGTTCGACAAGGACGCGGATCACGCTTGCCGTCATTTCCCCTCATCAAAAAAGAGGGAACCGCACGGGTTCCCTCTGCTCATTCCTGTGGCGGTCGATCAGGCCCGCTTCTCTTCCAGCCAGGCTCCCTGGCTCTGCATCTCGAACAGCTGGGCATAATGACCGCCCAGCGCCATCAGCTCGCCATGGCTACCCCGCTCGTTCACCTGACCGCGCGAGAGCAGCAGGATCTCGTCCGCGTCGACGATGGTCGAGAGGCGGTGGGCGATGGCGATGGTGGTACGACCGCGCCGTGCCGCCGCCAGCGCCGAAGAGAGGGCCAGTTCGGTCTGGGAGTCCACGCTGGCGGTCGCCTCGTCCAGAATGAGGATGCGCGGATCCCCCACCAGGGCGCGGGCAAAGGAGAGCAGTTGACGCTGGCCGGCGGAGAGGTTCTTGCCCCCCTCCTCCATCAGGGTATTCAAGCCCTCCGGCAGGCTCAGCACGAACTCGGCCAGCTGTACCTCGGTTAGCGCCTGCCACAGGCGCGCCTCGTCGATGCCGTCGCGGCCAAGGCGCAGGTTTTCCGCCAACGTCCCAACGAAGATAAAGGGATCCTGCTGTACCAGCCCGATGCTGCGGCGCACCGCCGAGAGCGACAGGCTCGCCATCGGGTGATCATCGAAGCGGATAAGGCCCTGATCCAGCGGGTAGAAGCCCATCAGCAGGCTGATGATGGTGGACTTGCCGCTGCCGGTATGGCCCACCAGCGCCAGCATCTGGCCCGGTTTGGCGGTAAAGCTCACGTCCCGCAGCACCTGCTGCTCGCCATCGTAGGAGAAGCTCACCCGCTCGAAGCTCACCTGCCCCTGGAGCGGGCGCATCTCGCCCTCGGTGCTCTCGCGCGCTTCATCGAGCAGGGCAAAGACCCGCTCCCCGGCCACCATGGCCTGCTGCAACTGGTTGAGCTGGTTGGTCATCTCGATGAGCGGCTCGATCATCCGTCCCAGATAGCTGATGAAGGCGTAGAGCACCCCCACCTGGATGGCACCCTCCGCACTCAGCCCCTCGCGGGCAAACAGCGCCAACAGGCCGATCAGCACCATCATGTAGAAGAGATCGATGAGCGGGCGCAGCAGGATGCCGTTGATCTTGAGGCTCTTGAGGCGCGCCGCCCAGTGCTGCTGATTCACCTCGGCAAAAGCGTTGGCGAAATGGCGCTCCTGCACCATGGCCTGAATGACCGGCATCCCCTGCAGCGACTCGTTGAGGCGGCTGTTGATGTCGGAGAGCAGGCTGCGGGTCGCCCGCACCACGGGCACGCTCAGTTTCTGATAGAGCCACATCACGCCGCCCACCGCCGGCAACAGACAGGCACACACCAGCATCAGCCGCAGATCCAGCAGCGCCATGGAGATGAGGATGCCGCACAGCAGCACCACCTTCTGCACCAGCAGCCCGATCACCTGCACATAGAGGTTCATGATCGCCTCGGTGTCGTTGGTGATGCGGGAGATGAGCGAACCGGAGCGATGCTGGTCAAAGTAGCGGGCCGGCAGCCGGATGGCGGTGGCAAACACCTGCTCGCGCAGCCGCTGCACCACCGCCTGGGCGATGCGGTTGAAGCGCAGGGACTGCAGGTAGAAACCGGCCGCAGACAATACCTGCAAGCCGAGATAGCCGGCGGCGATGGCCGTGATGGCCGGCCACACCAGCTGGCGCGGCGCCAGATAGTCATCGATGAACAGCTTGATGAGCAAGGGACCGGCCACTTCGGCGCCGGTGGCCAGCAGCAGGCAGATCCCCGCCTGAATGAGCCAGCGTGGATAACGGGCGCAGTACCCGAGCAGTCGTTTGATGGTCGGGTTCACAGGTGCTCCTCCACGTCTTGTTTCAGCCGCTGATGATGAGGCCCCAGGTCGACATACCAGCACTCGGGCTCAGCGCCATACAGAGTGAAGGCACTCTTGATGAGTGGGCTCACAGGCTCTCCTCCACGTCTTGCTCGAGACGCTGGTAACGCACCATGTCGGCGTACCAGCCGTTGTGAGCCATCAGGGCGCCGTGGCGACCCCGCTCACTGACATGGCCCTCTTCCAGCACCAGGATCTCGTCGGCCTGCTCCACCGCCGTCATCCGGTGGCTGACCAGGATCAGGGTACGCTTGTGGGCCTTGAGGGCATGCAGGATCTGCTGCTCGGTGTGGGCATCCACCGCCGAGAGGGCATCGTCGAGCACCAGGATGGGTGCCTCCAGCAGCAGGGCTCGAGCGATGGCGAGCCGCTGTTTCTGACCGCCGGAGAGGGTCACTCCCTTCTCCCCCACTTCGGTCTCATAGCCTTTGGGGAAACGGCTGATGTCGTCGTGCACGCAGGCGATGCGCGCCACCCGCTCAATCTCCTCCCGGCTGGCATCGGGGCGGCCGAGGGCGATGTTGGCGGCAATGGTGGTGGAGAAGAGAAACGGCTCCTGCGGCACATAGGCAAACTGACCGCGCAGCTCACCCAGCGCCAGTTGCGAGATGGGCACCTCCCCCATGCGGATCTCCCCCACAGTAGGGTTGGCCAGTCGCATCAACAGCTTGAGCAGAGAACTCTTGCCCGCGCCAGTGCGCCCGACGACTCCGAGCATGCCGCCGGCTTGCAGGGTGAAATCCACATTGCGCAGCAGAGTGCGCTGCTCGAGCTGGTAGCTGAGCGCCACGGCGCGCAGCGGAAAGGCCGAGGCCAGCGCCACCGGATGGGCCGGCTCTTCGATGTCGCTGCGCTCGTCGAGCAGGCTTTCAATCCGCGAATAGGCGGCGCTGCCGCGCTCGATGATGTTGAACAACCAGGCGATGGCGAACATGGGCCAGATCAGCTGGCCGAGGTACATGGTGAAGCTGGTGAGCTCCCCCAGGGTCAGCTCGTCACGCAGCACCAGGGCGCTGCCGCCGGCCACCGCCAGAAAGTAGGAGCAGCCGATGCAGAGGTAGATCACGGGATCGAACTTGGCATCGATGCGGGCCACCGCCATGTTGCAGGCGCCCGCCTCCCGGGTCAGCTCGGCAAAGCCGCGATCTTCAAGCGACTCCACCGCATAGGACTTGAGCACCCGCACGCCGGAGAGCGCCTCCTGGGTCTTGTTGTTGAGCCGCGAGAAGGCTCCCTGCGCCGCCTTGAACTCCTTGTAGATCTGGGTGCCGAAGCGGTTCATGAAGAACGCCATCACCGGCAACGGCAACAGGGAGAGCAGGGTCAGCTGCCAGGAGTACTGGCTGCACATGATGGAGAGCACCAGCACCCCGACGATGATGGAGTCCACCAGGGTCAGCACCCCTTCCCCCGCGGTCATCTCCACCGCCTGGATGTCGTTGGTGGCGTGGGCCATCAGATCACCGGTACGGTGGCGCTGATAAAAGTCCGGGCTCATGCGGGTGAAGTGGCTGAACAGCCGGTTGCGCAGCACATAGGCGAGCCGATAGGAGGCGCCAAACAGCATGACTCGCCACACATAGCGCAGCAGATAGATGAGCAGACCAAGACCGAACAGCCCGGCCAGATAGCCCGTCAGGGTTGCACTATCAAGGGACCCTTTGGCGATGCCATCCACCACCCAGCCCACTACCTTGGGCGGGATCACGGTCAACAGGGCCACCATCATCAACAGGGAGATGGCGATCAGGTAACGCCGCCACTGCTCCTTGAAGAACCAGCCCAGCCTTGCAAATACGCTCACGTAGATATCCTTTGTCGCGACCGGCCCAGGGCCGGCGCCCATCACGGGGAAACTCAATGCAATCGCCCCCGGCTGGGGGCGATACGAGGGGGTCATGATAGCCTGAAGCAAGCGGCTTGAGAATTATTGCTATTTCACCTGTTACAACAAGCGATCATCACGCTGTCCGAAGCCGGCGTACGGTGTTTCATGCTGCTCCCCGGTGAGCAGAAAATGGGACACCTCCTCCCGGGTCAGACTGAACACCTGTTGCAACTGCTCCAGATCCTGCTCGGTCAGCTCCTCCTGCTGGCGCAACCGCCACTCCAGCTCACCGGCCATGATCTGTAGACGGGAGGCGGAAATATTGGCGGAAACCCCCTTGAGGGTATGCAGCAACCGGCAGGCGATATCGGGCTGCTGACGACGCAGGGCGGAGCGGATCTCCCACAGGTCGTCCTTGTGCTCCGACATGAACAGCTTGAACAGGATCTGCAGCGCCTCCTTGTCCTGCTCCAACCGCCTGAGAGCATCCTCCAGATCCAGCACTCCCATCAGATCGGGCGGTTTCACTTCGAGCGGCACCCGCCGCTCGCCGCTGGCACTCTTCACCCACTGCAGCAGGTTGTTGTAGAGATCGAGCTTGCTGACCGGCTTGGTGACATAGCCGTTCATGCCGACCCCGAGGCAACGCTCCCTGTCCCCCGGCATGGCGCTAGCGGTCAGTGCGATGATGGGAACATCGTGCTTGTCGACCATCTTGCGGATCTGGCGGGTGGCATCCAGCCCGTCCAGCACCGGCATCTGCAAGTCCATCAGGATCACGTCGAAAGGCTGCTCGGCCACCCGCTCGACCGCCTCCCGGCCGTTGCCCACCACGGTCACCAGAGCATCGACCCGGCGCAGGTATTCGATGATGAGCTGCTGGTTGACCCGGTTGTCCTCGGCCAGCAGTACCCGGATGCCTTGCAGCAGATCGCGAAAATGCTGCTGATCCCCCTGCGCCTCGGCCTGGCGGAACTGCTGATCGTGGGAGCTGCCGTTGAGCAGCTCGTCCACCTTGGCCAGCAGGGCATTTTCGGTCATCGGCTTGGGCAGGAAGTGGGTCAATCCCATGCTCTCCATCCGCCCATGCAGTCCCTCCTTGGCCCAGGCACTGGTCATCAGGATCGGCAGACGGCGCCACTGGCTGTGCTGATACATCTCGAGTGCCAGATCCAGCCCGTCTTCCTGCCCCATGCGCCAATCCAGAATGGCCAGCCGGATATTCTGCCCCTCTTCCCGCAGCACCTGGCGGGCCCGGGAGAGGCTGTTGACCGCCATCACCCTGGCTCCGGCCCGACCCAGGATATCCTTGGCCAGATCCAGCACCAGCTCGTTGTCATCCATCACCAGCACCAGCGGCTGATGTTCGAAGAAGACCCGACGCCCGGAGACGCCATAGACAGCCTTGGTCATGGGGATCTCGAACTGGAAGACCGAGCCCGTTCCCGGCTTGCTCTGCACCGTGATCCGGCCCCCCATCAGTTCGACCAGACGCTGGGAGATGTTCAGACCCAGCCCGGAGCCGCCGTATTTGCGGGTATTGCCTGCCTCCAGCTGGGTGAAGGGCTGGAACAGCTGGGCCTGTTTCTCCTCGGCGATGCCGATGCCGGTGTCACGCACGCTGAAACGCACCTGCATGGGGTGCTGGTTGACCAGGGTGATGGCTACTTCTACCTCGCCCCGCTCGGTAAACTTGATGGCGTTGTTGACCAGATTGACCAGCACCTGGCCGAGGCGCAGCGGATCGCCGCGCAGAAAATCCGGCACGGCCGGCGACTTGTTGATGATGACCTCGACCTGCTTGCGCTCGGCCAGGTCGGCAAACATGCCAGCCAGCGAGTCGATCTGCTCGCTCAGATCGAAGTCGATCTCCTCCAGGGTCAGCTTGCCGGACTCCACCTTGGTCAGATCCAGAATGTCGTTGATGAGCAGCAGCAGGGTATCCGACGAGGATTTGATCTTGCTGAGGTAATCCCGCTGCTGCTGATCCAGCTCGGTCTGCAGTGCCAGCGAGCTGAACCCGATGATGGCGTTCATGGGGGTGCGGATCTCGTGGCTCATGTTGGCCAGAAAATCGCTCTTGGCCTGGGCCAGCAAGCCGGTCTGGCGCGACAGCTCGCTCAGTTTCTGGTTGCGCCGCCACAGGGTCACCGCCACCAGCCCGAAACAGAGCATGGCCCCCCCCAATACCATCAGATAGAAGCGGCTCTTGAGGGAGGAGGCCTGCTCCATCTTGCTCTGCTTCCAGAGTGACAGCCCCTCCAGTTCGTGCATGTCGATCACCTGGTTGCGCAGCACGTGGTACTCCACCACCTGATGGCTGACGTCCTCGCTCAGCTGAGCCAGCCCTGCCACTACGGGATTGGAAGGATAGGCCGTCTTGAGGCGGCGCTGCAGGGCCTGCAGCCGCAGCTGCTCGCCCTTGTCCCAACTGCGCTTGAGGTAGTGACTGAGCTGGGCCAGCTCGGTCAGGTCGATGGCAAGCGGAGAGTCTGCCGGCAGGGTGGCAAGCAAGCCGTTGAGCTGTTTTTGAAAAGGCTGCTCTATGTACTCGATCGCCATCTCCATGGAATAAAGCTTGGCCAAGTCGAGCAAATAGCTGTCGATGTCGTGCAACAGGGATTGGGAGTGGGGATTGTCGGCAGAGTCTGGATCGTTGCGCACCTGACGCACGAAGCTGTCGAGGTTGCTCGACAACTGGTTGAGACGTTGCTGTACGTTGCCGTCGTTGGCCTTCTCGCGGCCAAGCAGATAGACGGTGTCGGTATTGACCCGGTTGAGGATCAACTCTGCGGCAACGCTGAGCTCGGAGGCCTTCTGCTGCTGGCTGAGCAGCTGCCAGCAATAGCCGGAAAACCCCAGCAGCGATACGATGATCAGGCTAAGCACAACACGATTGACCCGTGTCACATTATTCATCCCGTCTCGATTCTCATGTCATGGCCACGCATCCACCGACATCATGTCGACACAGGATAACTGGCTGTGAAAGATAACTGACTACTATGTTACCGTTACTCTGCCCTGTCAGCGCAATAAGATGTTGCAGGGCTTATGCATACAGGAATCAATTATGTCATTTATCACTACCTATTGTAGCCATTGCTTCACCAGGAACCGCCTGCCTGAAGAAAAAGTGGATTCAAACGCGAAATGCGGCCGCTGCAAGAGCGGGCTGTTCGCCACCACCCCGGTCAACGGCCAGGAGCAGCAGTTCGATACCCTGATCCAGTCTGACATCCCGGTCGTAGTCGACTTCTGGGCCAGCTGGTGCGGGCCATGCCTTCAATTTTCACCTGTTTTTCAACAAGTTGCTAGTGGACTTGAACCAAGACTCCGCTTCGTCAAGGTCGATACCGAGCAACAAGCCGCCATTGCCGCCCGTTACGCCATTCGCAGCATTCCCACCCTGATGGTCTTCAAGCAGGGCAAGATGCTGGCACAGCGCAGTGGCTCCCTTCCTCCCAGTCTGTTCAAGGAGTGGTTGCACAGCTTCATCTAGGCCACAAATGATACCGATATGTTTAATTTATGTTTATTTAATGTTTTCGTTTGCCTTGACTCTGTGAGTCCCGGCATGCTTTGACCAGTTCCCCCTGTTTCAAACGGGGGGATGAATGTAATCTCGGCAACACAACAACAACCATAAATTAACCGAGAGAACAATATGCACACATCTGCAGTACCCTCCACTACCCCATCACGCTGGCTGGACATCAAATCCGGGATCGTCATCCTGGATGTGTTGCTGCTCTGTGCCATGCTGGCCTGGCTCCCCTTTGACCCCAACGTCAACAAGGGGCTGGGGATCCTGGTCTTCATCGCCATCCTCTGGCTGACTGAAGCAGTCAACATCACCATCACGGCCCTCTCCATCCCGGTACTTGCCACCCTGCTCGGGGTCTTTGACATGAGCAAGTCGCTGACGGACTTTGCCAACCCGGTGCTGTTTCTGTTCTTCGGCGGCTTTGCACTGGCCGCTGCACTCTCCAAACAGGGGCTGGATACCCAGATCGCCGCCAAGGTGATGCAGCTTGCCAGGGGCCACCTCGGCTGGGCCGCCATCGTGCTCTTCACCATCACGGCCGCCCTCTCCATGTGGATCAGCAACACCGCCACCGCCGCCATGATGATGCCGCTGGCCCTCGGCATGCTGAAAGGTCTCGATGCCCACAAGGAGCGCCGCACCCTGGTCTTCGTCCTGCTGGGGGTCGCCTACAGCGCCAGCATCGGCGGCATCGGCACCCTGGTCGGCAGCCCGCCCAACGCCATCGCCGCCGCCCAGATGGGGCTGGGTTTCACCGACTGGATGAAGTTTGGCATCCCGGTGGTGCTCATCTTCATGCCGGTGGGCATCGGCCTGCTTTATATGGTGACCCGTCCCAACCTCTCCCATCAGGTCAGCACCGAGCAGGTCACCATCCAGTGGACTGGTCAACGCAAGATCACCTTGCTCATCTTCCTGACCACAGTACTGCTGTGGATCGGCTCCCAGCCCATTGCCAAGGCTCTGGGAGGCATTCCCCAGTTCGATACCCTGATTGCCATGGGCGCCATCGTGGCGATTGCCATCAGCCGGGTGGCCAGCTGGGATGACATCAACCAGAACACCGACTGGGGTGTGCTGATGCTGTTTGGTGGCGGCCTCACCTTAAGCGCCATCCTCAAACAGACCGGGGCCAACGCCTTCCTGGCGGAGCACCTCTCCAACGGTCTGGCCACCATGCCGATCTTCATCATCTTGCTCTGTCTGGCCGCGTTCGTGGTGTTCCTGACCGAGCTGGTCTCCAACACCGCCACTGCCGCCCTGCTGGTGCCGCTGTTTGCCGGGGTAGCCCAGGCGCTGGGTGTATCGCCCATCGTCGTCTCCGTGCTGATCGCCGTCGGTGCCTCCTGCGCCTTCATGCTGCCGGTGGCCACCCCGCCCAACGCCATCGTGTTCGCCAGCGGCCATATCAAGCAGCGTGAGATGATGCGGGCCGGCCTGGTGCTGAACCTGGTCTTCACCGTCATTCTGACCCTGCTCGCCTACTTCATGGGTGACATACTGCACTGATATGCCGAGTACCAAGGCCCCTGACGGGGCCTTTTTATTGGCTCTTCTGCATGCAGTCTCGGCCAGACGGCCCCCCTTCTCACCCAGTCACCACCTGTAACAGTCCCCTTCTCGACTAGAAGAGCCGTATTTTGACGGTTCTGGTTTGACGTTTCCCTCTGGGCTCTCTTTTCCGCGCAGCCTCCCACCAACAACCACCCACGTAAAATAAAAAACCCCCGCATGGCGGGGGTCTGCTGGTTTACCGTCTCATCAGCCGATGCTGCAGGGTTTCAGTTGCCAGATGCGATCCACATAGTCCTGGATGGAGCGATCGGAGTTGAATTTGCCCATGGTGGCCGAGTTGATGATGGCCTTCTTCGCCCACAGGGCCGGATCCCGATACCAGGTATCGATCAGCTTGTGGGCTTCCGAGTAGGAGGCGAAATCGGCCAGGGTCAGGTAGGGGTCCCCCCCTTCCAGCAAGGAACGCTTGATGGAGGAGAGCTCGCCCGGACGACCCGGCGTGAAGTAGTCAGTATCAAACCAGTCCAGCACGGCCTTGAGCTCGGAGTTGGCATAGTAGAAGTCGTACGGGTTGTAGCCGCGCCCCTTCAATGCCTTCACCTCGTCCACGTTCAGACCGAAGATGGCACAGTTCTCGGCTCCCGCCTCTTCGGCGATCTCGATGTTGGCGCCGTCCAGCGTACCGATGGTGATGGCACCGTTGAGCGCCATCTTCATGTTGCCGGTACCGGAGGCTTCATAGCCGGCGGTGGAGATCTGCTCGGAGACATCAGCCGCCGGGATCAGCTTCTCGGCCAGGCTGACGCGGTAGTTCGGCATGAACACCACTTTCAGCTTGCCCTGGATGCGCGCATCGTTGTTGACCCGCTCCGCCAGCTTGTTGATGGCGTAGATGATGTCTTTGGCCAGCTTGTAACCGGGCGCAGCCTTGGAGCCGAAGATGAACACCCGCGGATGCATGTCATAGTCGGGGTTGGCCAGCAGGCGACGGTAGAGCGCCATGATATGGATGAGGTTCAGCTGTTGACGCTTGTACTCGTGCAGACGCTTGATCTGGACGTCAAAGATCGCCTCCGAGCTCACCTCGATGCCGGTTTCGGCCTTGATCACCTTGACCAGCTTCTCCTTGTTGTGGCGCTTGATGGTCATGAACTGCTGCTGGAACGCCTTGTCGTCGGCAAACTTGACCACGCTGCGCAGCTTGTCGAGCTGCAGCGGCCACTCTTTGCCCACCACCTCGTTGTAAAGCTCGGCCAGTTCCGGGTTGCAAGCCAGCAGCCAGCGACGCGGGGTCACCCCGTTGGTGACGTTGCACATCTTCTGGGGCCACAACTCGGCATACTCGGGGAACAGGTCTTCCTTCACCAGTTTGGAGTGGATCTCGGCCACGCCGTTGACCTTGGAGGAGCCGATGACACACAGGTTACCCATGCGCACCTTGCGTACATCACCCTCTTCGATGATGGAGAGCTTGGCCTTGATGGCGTCGTTACCCGGCCACTTGGGCTCCACCAGCTCGCTCAGGAAGCGGGCGTTGATCTCGTAGATCACCTCAAGATGACGGGGCAGCACCTTCTCGAACAAACTGACCGACCACTTCTCCAGCGCTTCCGGCAGCAGGGTGTGGTTGGTGTAGGAGAAGACCTGATAGCTGATGGCCCAGGCCGCGTCCCAGGTCAGCCCCTCTTCGTCCACCAGCACCCGCATCAGTTCCGGGATGGCCACGGTGGGGTGGGTATCGTTGAGCTGGATGGCAATCTGGGCGGCAAAGTTGCTGAAATCGGCGCCATGCACCCGCTTGTAGCGACGCATGATGTCCTTGATGGAGCAGGCACAGAAGAAATACTGCTGGATCAGGCGCAGCTCTTTGCCCGCATCGGTCTCATCGTTCGGATAGAGCACCTTGGAGATGGTCTCGGCCTGGGCTTTCTCCGCCTGGGAATCGATATAGCCACCCGCGTTGAACACGTCCCAGTCAAAGAACTCGGAGGCGCGGGATTCCCACAGGCGCAGGATGTTGACGGTATGGCCGCCAAAGCCGACCACCGGGATATCCCAAGGCACCCCTTTGATCTTGCGGCCGGCGTGCCACACCTTCTTGAGGCCACCGTTGTCGCCAAAGACGGTCTCGACATAGCCATAGAGCGGGATCTCCTGCACGGACTCCGGGCGGCAGATCTCCCAGGGGTTGCCATATTCACGCCAGGAGTCGGGACGCTCAATCTGGCGGCCATCCTGAATTTCCTGACGGAACAGGCCGTGCTCGTAGTGAATACCATACCCGACTGCCGGGTAGTTCAGGGTCGCCAGGGAATCGATGAAGCAGGCGGCCAGACGGCCCAGACCGCCGTTGCCGAGCGCCATGTCGGGCTCTTGTTCACACAGATCGGTCAGTTCCAGACCGAGTTCACCCAGCGCCTCTTCGCAAACTTTGTACAGGGAGAGGTTGTGCAGGTTGTTGGAGGTCAAACGCCCCATCAGGAATTCAGCAGAGAGATAGTGAATCGCACGAGTATCTTTCTTGAAGTGGGTCTGCTGAGTGCGGGTCAGGCGCTCGTACACCTGTTCGTTGACGGCGGCTGCGGTCGCTTTCCACCACGCTTCTGGCGAGGCTTTCTGTTCGCTTGTACCCAAGGTAGAACGCAGGTGACGCACGATACTCGCCTTGAGCTGATCTTTATCCAGTTGGAGATCCTGGTCTGTCTTCTTCTTGGTAGCCATAAACCATTTCCTTCGTTACAGAATAATAAATTGTTATCCCATCAGGGACCGGCGCTGTTGTTATCTCAGAATATGTTCCGGCGTGGGCATACTAGCTAAAGCCGATGGTTTAAAAGTTAACGCAAGTCACACTTTAACGCATAAAAATGACAGTTCAAGCTTGAAAACCCTTTCCTGAAACCTGCCATTATGAATCTTTAATTTCATTAAAAATCATACAGTTAATATCTTCATGAAAATATAAATACGTGAATAGGTTTTCAATGATTGCCAAGTGCTGAAAATCCTTGAAAATAACTGAAAATTCAGCGCACATTGAAAACGATTTCAATGTGCGCCGTTCATGAAAAGCAAAGACCAAGGCTGTTCGGTTGATTTCTGCGGGTCAACCATGGGCTTTGAACTGGTTGCTTATGGGGTCATAGTGATAGCCTATCTGCAATAAGCGGGTAGCCAGCTGATCTTCCGTCATGTCGTAGTAGGCCAACAACTCTTCCAGCCCGTCACACTCCAGCCGCAGCTTCTCATTGATGATCCCGAGCAGGATATTGGCATCCAGTCGTTGCAAGGTGCTGACGTCCATCTCATCTCTCCTCTGTGCAAGACATACTGTATAACCATGGGCGTCCCCTCCTGCTTTGTCCATAGGCTAAAAAACACCCACCGCCAACATTAAATAAATAACCTTTGTAATCAACAATATAGATTGAATCACTGCCAATTCGATCACATTTTAGAGCACAAATGGCTTGTCACTGACACCAACAGCAACTACTGTATGTGTATACAGCATGGTTATTCATACAGGACAAACATATGAGCCAGCCCATGAGTCAGCACCCAATCACCACCTCAGCCGGTATGAGCAATCCTTGGCCCACCCGGCATCAAGGCAACATGGATGATGAGCGTTATAGCGCAACGATTGCCCATGAAGCCCCGCTGCTTGATGAGCTGGTGAGACTGAGCCATGGCGATACCGGCTGGATCCTGTTGATTGCGCCACCCGGCCTGCCAATAGCCAAGCAGCTGCAGGCACAGGGGATCAATCCCGCCAGAGTATTGGTGCTGCACAGCCCCAAGATCAAAAACTGGCAACGTACGCTGGAACAGAGTCTGGGCAACGGCCGCTGCGCCGCCGTGCTGACCTGGCTGCCGGAGCAGGTCATGCTGGATCGCGCCAAGTTGAGCAAGTTGGGGCAACGCTGCGGGGTACTGACCCGTTTCTTCGAGCCGGCCGCATCCTCTCCTGTCCACAGTGGTTCACTGGTCTATGGCGGGCAAGATGTCTATCTCAACCACTGACAGGTGCCAAGAGTGCGAGGAGACGCCTTCTAGGATTGGCTGCTGAGTTGAACGGGCTTTTCGGTAAGCGCTGAACAGCCCAGCAATCACTGAGTGACAAGAGCCTTGCAGCCATCAGGCAAGTGCCAGCCGACAGACGGAAGTGGAAGCCGACATGAAAGCAAGGTGCAGAGCCCCTCGCACTGAGCACAGTTGGCAGTTGGCAGTTGGCAGTTGGCAGTTGGCAGTTGGCAGTTGGCGCTAATGCGACTGCACGCAAGCCAAAAGAGAAGGCGACCCTGGGGTCGCCTTCGTTTTGTCTGCTATGGCTGCAGCGGTATAACGGTGGTATCGATAACTGTCACGCGCCGTGTCCGTTCACACTGAGCTTCGAGACAAGTCTCAAGAGCACGCGTGAACAGCCATCAAACAGCTTTCGCTCACGCCAGCTTGCCGTCGAGCTCGGCAATCTTGGCAGACCAGTAAGCCGGGCCTGTCTCATGGATATTGTTGCCTTGAGAGTCAACCGCCACAGTCACCGGCATGTCTTCCACCTCGAACTCATAGATGGCTTCCATACCCAGGTCGGCAAAGGCCACTACCCGCGCCTTCTTGATCGCCTTGGCCACCAGATAGGCGGCGCCGCCGACGGCCATCAGATAGACAGCCTGGTGCTGCTTGATGCTCTCGACCGTCTTGAGGCCTCGCTCGGATTTACCGATCATGCCGATGAGGCCAGTTTCTCCCAGCATCATGTCGGTGAACTTGTCCATCCGGGTGGAGGTGGTCGGGCCGGCTGGACCGACCACTTCGTCACGCACGGCATCGACCGGGCCGACGTAATAGATGAAGCGGTTGGTGAAGTCGACCCCTTCCGGCAGCCCCTCGCCTTTTTTCAGCATGTCGGCAATACGTTTGTGAGCGGCGTCGCGACCGGTCAGGATCTTGCCGGAGAGCAGCACGGTATCCCCGCTCTTCCAGCTGGCAAGCTCTGCCTTGGTGATGCCGTCGACATTGACACGGCGCACGTTGCCGCCGGCCGAGCGGGTGATCTCCGGCCAATCTTCCAGCTTCGGCGGAGTCAGCTCGGCCGGGCCGGAGCCGTCCAGTTCGAAGTGCACGTGACGGGTCGCCGCGCAGTTGGGGATCATCACCACCGGCTTGGAAGCGGCGTGGGTCGGCGCAGATTTCACCTTCACATCCAGCACGGTAGTGAGACCGCCGAGCCCCTGGGCACCGATCCCCAGCTTGTTGACCTTGTCATAGAGCTCGACCCGCAGCTTCTCTTCGGTGGTTTGCGGGCCACGGGCGATCAGCTCCTGAATGTCGATATGCTCCATCAAGGCTTCTTTGGCCAGTACAGCCGCCTTCTCGGCTGTACCGCCGATGCCGATCCCCAGCATGCCGGGTGGACACCAGCCGGCGCCCATGGTCGGCACAGTTTTGAGCACCCACTCGACCACGTCGTCGGAGGGGTTGAGCATCACCATCTTGGACTTGTTCTCGGAGCCGCCGCCCTTGGCCGCGATGCTCACTTCCACCTTGTCACCCGGGATCATGTCGATGTGCACCACGGCCGGGGCGTTGTCCTTGGTGTTCTTGCGACTGCCGGCAGGGTCGGCCAGCACGGAGGCGCGCAGCGGGTTGTCCGGATTGGTGTAGGCACGGCGGGTGCCCTCGTCCACCATCTCCTGCACCGTCATGTCGCTGTCCCACTGCACCTGCATGCCGATCTTGACGAAGCAGGTGACGATGCCGGTATCCTGACACAGGGGGCGATGCCCTTCGGCAGACATGCGGGAGTTGATCAGGATCTGGGCCAGGGCATCCTTGGCGGCCGGGTTGATCTCGCGGTCATAGGCTGCCTTGGCGGCCTGCACGAAATCGAGGGGGTGGTAGTAGGAGATGTACTGCAGGGCGTCGGCGATGGAATCGATAAAATCCTGTTTTTTAATGATGCTCATATCATCCTCACTGGTCCTTGTCTCCGGCTCGATGCAGAGCAAGGGCTTCCATATGAGCCGTGCTTCGGTGGGGTGGTGCCAGGCGGCTTGCCTGTCGGCCCGATAAGACAACGGCGTGTTTTTTCTAAAAATTCCGGCGGCTATGATACGCTTGCCACCCCCGTACCGGCTAGGGAGCAGGCTGTAAACTGTTGCCTGTGTAACAAAAAATGAAACCAACGCTGCATATCCACCATTTTGATCACCAGATGGCGCTCCATGCCCTGTTCGCACGCCTTCATCATCTGCCCTGGGCCATGTTGCTGGAATCCGCCGGCCCGCTGGGAGCGGACAACGGCTTTGACATCATCACCGCCGATCCGCTGGCCACTTTGCAGACCGAGGGAGCGCTGACCCGCATCGCGCAGGGAGATCAGCACGAATCCCGTGAAGATGATCCGTTGATGCTGCTGGCCCAACGCCAACACGCCCTGCTGGGAGAGGTCATCAATCAAGCGACGCCCCTGCCCTTCATCGGCGGAGCACTCGGCCTGTTTGGTTATGATCTGGGCCGCCGTTTCGAGCGTCTGCCGAGCCTGGCCGCCCGTGACGTGACCATCCCGGACATGGCGGTCGGCATCTATGACTGGGCCCTGCTGCGGGACGTGGCAACGGGCCAGTGGCAACTGGTGCACTGGGGCGATGAAGCCGGTCTTGCCCGCCGCCTGCAGTGGCTTGAGGCGCAGCAGGCCACCGCCACTGAGCCCTTTGCGCTTCAGGGAAAATGGCAGAGCAACATGAGCCGCGCGCAATACGGTGACAAGTTTGCCAAGGTCCAGGCCTATCTGGCCGCCGGGGACTGCTATCAGATCAACCTGACCCAACGCTTCAGCGCACCCTATCGGGGCGACGAGTGGCAGGCCTATCAGGCACTGTCACAGGCTAATCGCGTCCCCTTCTCGGCCTTCCTGCGCTTGCCGAAAGGGGCCATATTGAGCCTCTCCCCCGAGCGTTTCCTGTTGCTCGACCAGCGCCATATCGAGACCAAGCCCATCAAGGGCACCCGCCCGCGGCTGGCCGACCCAGCGCTGGATCAGGCCAGCGCCCTCGAGCTGGCTGGCGCCGACAAGGACAGATCGGAGAATTTGATGATCGTGGATCTGCTGCGCAACGACATCGGCCGGGTGAGTCGACCCGGCTCGGTCAGCGTGCCCAGCCTGTTTGCGGTAGAGTCCTTTCCGGCGGTGCATCACCTGGTGTCCACCATCCACGGCGAGCTAGATGCGCAGTGGCAGGCGGTGGACCTGCTGCGCGCCTGTTTCCCCGGCGGCTCCATCACCGGCGCCCCCAAGATCCGGGCCATGGAGATCATCGAAGAGCTGGAGCCCCAGCGGCGCAACGCCTACTGCGGCAGCATCGGCTATCTGAGCCAGCATGGCCGGATGGATACCAGCATCTGCATCCGCACCCTGATCGCCGCACAGGGCCAGCTCCACTGCTGGGCCGGTGGCGGCGTCATTGCCGACTCCGACGTGGACGACGAATATCAGGAAACCTATGACAAGGTGGCCCGCATTCTGCCGCTGCTGGACACACTGCGTTGAAAACCTGACAAAATGGATCACAGCAACTGGAGCGAAGAAGAATCGAGATGGAACGTGCCGAACTGCTGACCCGCTTTTTATTGCAACGCCCTGCCCCCGCCCACCGGCTGACGGTGGCCGGGCTCAAGCCCGCCGCCGTGCTGCTGCCGCTGGTCGAGCGGGCCGACGGCCTGCAACTGCTGCTGACCCGACGCAGCCCGCACCTGCGCCACCACGCAGGGCAGATAAGCTTCCCCGGCGGCAGGCAGGATCCGGACGACCGGGACTTGATCCACACGGCGCTGCGGGAAACCCAGGAAGAGCTCGGCATCGTCCCTGCCCAGATAGAGGTGCTGGGCACCCTCACGCCCCTCAACACCGTCTCCCAATACGACGTGCTGCCGGTGCTGGGGCTGGTCACGGCCGACTATCAGCTCACCCTGAGCCGGGACGAGGTCGACCAGGCTTTTGAGGTGCCGCTCAACCACCTGCTGGATCCACGCCACCATATCGCACTCACCATTCCCAGAGCCGATCACCTGCACACCATCTACTGGATCCCCTGGCAGCACCACTTCATCTGGGGCGCCACCGCCAGCATGATCCGCCAACTCTCTCGGCAACTTGCCATATAACATTTTGCCTACAAAAGATTGTGCAACATTCGTGCATTAACATTAAACTAACGTAGGTTTTTATAAAAAATAATTGATTAATTCTTCTTTCGATCACATTTCCACAAAAGAATGCGGGTTTGAGCCCCATAAAGGTGAATTTGATCAACATTTTTGATTAAAAAAACCGTATCCTTGCGCCGATTCAATAAAAACCACAATTCGGGGTGAGACACATGTCTAATACTGTCACCGGCGCACAGGACGTTGCGACCTCACAGGAGCAAGGAACCCGCTCCATCCAATCACGTGGTTGGACCAAACAAGACACCAGCTGGGTGATCAGCCTGTTCGGCACCGCCGTCGGCGCCGGCATTCTGTTTTTGCCCATCAACGCCGGCATGGGTGGCTTCTGGCCACTGGTGGTGATGGCGCTGCTGGTTGGCCCCATGACCTACCTGGCCCACCGCGGCCTCGCCCGCTTCGTACTCTCCTCCAGCAGACCCGATGCCGACATCACGGAAGTGGTGGAAGAGCACTTCGGCGTGGGAGCCGGCAAATTAATCACCCTGCTCTACTTCTTCGCCATCTACCCCATCGTGCTGATCTACGGGGTGGGCATCACCAACACGGTTGAGAGCTTCATGGTCAACCAGTTGCAGATGACGGCACCCCCGCGCTGGATCCTCTCCATCGTGCTGATCATGGGCATGATGTCGGTGATGCTGGCCGGTGAAAAACTGATGCTGAAGGTGACCGAGTTCCTGGTCTACCCGCTCATCGCCATCCTGGTGGGGATCTCCTTCTACCTGATCCCGGACTGGACCGGCGCGGCCCTCTCCCAGATGCCGTCCGGCAAGGACTTTGCCATCACCCTGTGGCTGACCATTCCGGTGCTGGTGTTCTCCTTCAACCACAGCCCGGCCATCTCCAGCTTCTCGCTGGCCCAGCGCCGCGATCACGGCGAGCACGCGGTCGAGAAGTCTGACGCCATCCTCAAGCGCACCGCCACCATCCTGCTCGGCTTCGTGATGTTCTTCGTCTTCTCCTGCGTGATGAGCCTGACCCCGGCGCAACTGGCAGAAGCCAAGTCCCAGAACATCGCCGTGCTCTCCTACCTGGCCAACCAGCACGCCAGCCCCATCATCTCCTACTTCGGCCCGCTGGTGGCATTCGTGGCCATCGTCTCCTCCTTCTTCGGCCACTACCTGGGGGCCCGTGAAGGCCTGAAGGGGATGATCGTCCAGAACCTGCGCAAATCCGGCAAGGAGCCGAACCACAAGAAGGTCGAGATGTTTATCATCGCCTTCTTCATCCTGACCCTGTGGGGTACCGCGGTGATCAACCCCTCCATCCTCGGCATGATCGAGTCGATGGGCGGCCCCATCATCGCCACTATCCTGTTCATCATGCCGATGTACGCCATCAAGCGCGTGCCGGCCATGGCTAAGTATCAGGGCCATATCAGCAACGTCTTCGTGGCTGTGATGGGAATGACGGCCATCTCCGCCATCCTCTACCAACTGCTCGGCTGACACTCGGCCATGCCAGCAAACATGCCAGCCGGGTAACCGGCTGGCATTTTTTATGGTGCCAACAGCAGCAGATGATGACTCTCCTGTAGGCGAGCATGCACAGGCATGTTGGCCGGCAAACCACTCGCCAAATACCGGCCCTGCTCCCCATCCCTCCTATTCCCCTCATATCTCGTCATCCCCCCCGAACGGCAACCGGCAATTGGCTAGCCCGTAACGCGTGCAGCTTATACAAGCCGGTGTCACGCAGCCTGCCTGACCATGCGTTCATCCAGGCTCTTGATGCGCCTGCGGTATTCACTGCAGCCTGCTCCCCTCATCTCACGAAGATGCGGACCGGACCAGACCAGCCCCCAGATCACCAGACCATAAAAAACGCCCTCGAATGAGGGCGTTTTCAGTGCGGTGAAGACGGTGCTATCAGGCTTCGCTATTGGGCACCGGCGCGGCATCCAGCAGGGTTTCATCTTCGGCCATGCAGGCCGCGGCGGTGAACAGCACGTCGGTGGAGCTGTTCAGGGCAGTCTCTGCAGAATCCTGCAGTACCCCGATGATGAAGCCCACGGCTACCACCTGCATGGCGATGTCGTTGCTGATACCAAACAGGCTGCACGCCAGCGGGATCAGCAGCAGGGAGCCGCCGGCCACGCCGGACGCACCGCAGGCACTGATGGTGGCGACCACGGAGAGCAGAATGGCGGTGGCCAGATCAACTTCCATCCCCAGAGTGTGAACCGCCGCCATGGAGAGCACGGTGATGGTGATGGCGGCACCGGCCATGTTGATGGTGGCACCCAGCGGGATGGAGACCGCATAGGTGTCTTCCGGCAGGCGCAGCTTCTCGGCCAGCGCCATGTTGACCGGGATGTTGGCGGCGGAGCTGCGGGTAAAGAAGGCGGTCACGCCGCTCTCTTTCAGGCAGGTCAGCACCAGCGGATAGGGGTTGCGCTTGATCTTCCAGAACACGATCAGCGGGTTGACCACGAAGGCGATGAACAGCATGCAGCCGATCAGCACCACCAGCAGTTGGGCATAGCCGAACAGGGCGTCAAAGCCGGTCTCGGCCAGGGTGGAGGCAACCAGGCCCAGAATGCCGAGCGGCGCGCAGCGGATCACCGCTTTCACGATGGTGGAGACGCCGTGGGACAGGTCGGTGATCACCGCCTTGGTCCCCTCGCTGGCGTGGCGCATGGCGATGCCAAGGCCGATGGCCCAGGCCAGAATGCCGATGTAGTTGGCATCCAGCAGCGCCTTGACCGGGTTGGTCACCACGTTGAACAGCAGGGTCTGCAGTACCTCGGTGATGCCGCCCGGCGGGGTGATCTCGGCACTGTTGGCCACCAGATGCAGGTTGGAGGGGAACAGGAAGCTGGCCACGACGGCAACCGCAGCAGCCAGGAAGGTACCCAGCAGATAGAGCAGCAGGATCGGTTTCATGTTGGTCTTCTGGCCCTGCTTGTGGCCGATGATCGCCGCCATGACCAGTACAAAGACCAGCAGCGGGGCGACCGCCTTCAGGGCGCCGACGAACAGGCTGCCGAGCAGACCCGCCGTTTTGGCCCATTCCGGCATGAACATGGCAAGGAGGATACCGAAGACCAGACCGACCAGGATCTGGCTAACCAGGCTGGTACTGTTGACCAGTCTTACGAGGGGGTGTTGTTGTGTCATCAAATAGTCCCTGAGCACCGAAGTGCGTGAATCATTAGTCCTGTTGGCAACCGCTACGCCAGGCGACACCCATGTCACGGCTGGCGTCATCTGCCCCGGCAAGCCTTCTGTTGAGCCTGTCCGGTAACACACGGGGTTGCGGACAAGGAATATCCCATCTGCAACCGCTTTTTTCCATATAATCACTGAAAAATATCCGGTTTACCTCACAAAAAAACCACAACAATGCGATAACACAATATCAACAGCATTCAAATGGATGCCGTTTTCCCTCGCTTGGCCATCCAGACACTCCCCGGCGGTGGTATCATGACGGTTTTTGTGCTGGAGCCCTGCCATGATCTCATCCCTGTTGACCCGTCACTTCGGCTTCGATCGGTTAAGACCGGGACAGGAGGCGGTGATCAGCCGATTACTGGCTGGCCAGAGTGCCGCCGCCATCTTCCCCACCGGCTCCGGCAAGTCCCTCTGTTATCAGTTGCCGGCGCTTGCCCTGCCCCATCTGACCCTGGTGATCTCGCCGCTGATCGCGCTGATGCACGATCAGCTCGCCTTCCTTCGCAGCAAAGGGATCGCCGCCGCCACCCTCGACTCGAGCCTGACGCCGGAAGAGAGCCGCCGGGTGATGCAGCAGGCCAGCGATGGCCAGCTCAAGATCCTGATGATCTCGGTAGAGCGGCTCAAGAACGAACGCTTTCGCCGTTTCATCCAGCAGGTGCCGCTGTCGATGTTGGTGGTGGACGAGGCCCACTGCATTTCGGAGTGGGGCCACAACTTTCGCCCCGATTATCTCAAGCTGCCGGATTACCGCCGTGAATTGCAGATCCCGCAGGTGTTGCTGTTGACGGCCACCGCCACTCCGGCGGTCATGGCCGACATGCAGGCCAAATTCGAGATCGAGGATGAGGGGCTCATCGTCACCGGCTTTTATCGCGCCAACCTGGACTTGGCCGTGGTACCGCTGCCTGACGAGGCTCGCGATGGTTGGCTGCATGTCGAGCTGGCTCGTGACCCCGCCGCACCGACCATCATCTATGTCACCCTGCAGCACACCGCAGAGCAGTGCGCCGCCCGCTTGCAACAAGCCGGGATCAAGGCGCGCGCCTATCACGCCGGGCTCGATGCCACCCTGCGCAGCCAGATCCAGCACGACTTCATGGCCGGCAAGCTGGACTGCATCGTGGCAACCATCGCCTTCGGCATGGGGATCGACAAGGCCGATATTCGCCGGGTGATCCATTACGATCTGCCCAAATCCATCGAAAACTACAGTCAGGAGATAGGCCGCGCCGGCCGGGATGGTCTGCCTTCCCGCTGCATGGTACTGGCCAATCACAGCCAGTTGCCGGTGCTGGAAAACTTCGTCTATGGCGACACCCCGGACAGAGCGGCCATCGTCACCTTGCTCGAGATCCTGCAACAAAGCGGCAGCGAGTGGGAATTTGGTTTGCTGCGCCTCTCCAACGACACCAATATCCGCCAACTGCCGCTCAAGACCCTGCTGGTCTACCTGGAGATGGCGGGCATCATAGCGCCGGCCTACAGCTATTTTGCCGAGTACCGCTTCAAGTTCGTGCTGGACAAGGCCGACATCCTGGCCCGGTTCAATCCGGCGCGACGCCAGTTTCTGGAGCAAGTATTCGCCAGTGCCCCACTGGCGCGCAGCTGGTGCACCATGGACTTCGAGGCGCTCTGGCAAGGTTATCAGGGAGAGCGGTCGCGAGCCGCTGCCGCGCTGGATTATCTGCAGCAGCAAGGCTGGATTGAGCTGGAGAGCAAGCAGATGACCGAGGTCTATCGGGTGCTGCAACAAGATCTGGACATAGCAACGCTGGCCGATCAGCTGCACGGACTGTTTGAAAAGAAAGAGCAAAGCGAGCTGGCGCGTCTGCAGGCATTGCTGGGGTTCTTTACCTCCAGCAGTTGCCTGAGCCATGAGCTGGCCCGCTACTTTGCCGATCAGGCCGCGCCCACCCATTGCGGGCACTGCTCGGTTTGTCGGGGAGAGGTGGCGCAGCTTCCCTCCTTACCCAGCCGGACACTCCCCAATGAACAGGGGCTCAGAGCCTGGTGCGAGCCACTGGTGGCCCTGTGTCACAGCCGGGATCCCCGCATCCTGACGCGTTTCCTGTGCGGCATCACCACCCCGCTCACCACCCGGCTCAAGGCCAGAAGCCTGGCTGGATTCGGCCAGCTGGCGTCCCACCCCTTTGCCGATGTACTGACGGCCGTATCCAACATTTATGCCGCTCGCCAACAGGAATAAGCGGCCTAAACATCGGTTGGAGCCCAAAAAAATAAGACCCTCGCATCTGCGAGGGTCAAGCCAACGGAAACGTGCTTAAACAGAGCTTTGTATCAGCAACCAGCCACTCTCTTGCTAAAGCGCTGACTGCCTGACACAGGGCCAATCTAGAGCAGTCGCAATGTAGCGTCAATGTAAAAATTAGAGCTAAAACACCAAACAAAACACTTTCCGTGCACGTAAACGTAATGCCAGTTCATCTCATCTACGCCCTGCCCCTTGCCCCGTCTGTGCTGCAGCCAGTCTCCCAAATAAACGCGATGTCATTTCCATTTTCTGACAAACATTTATTTTTTATGTCTTTGACATTTACCTCACTATCGTGGCAAAAATAATTTAACAGTCAGTAACATAGGTGTGTCACTGATTGCGCCTTCCCGCATTGGGTCGGGAAGTACCCTTGCAAATTTAAACCAATAGTTGGTGATGGATTACTGGGGGCTGTTGACTAGGCTTAATGAGGTAAACAGAACAAAAGTAGTGATCCACTCTTTTCAGGGTAAGCGACTATAACGAGGGCAAAGTTATGGGCATCTTCGAGCATTATCAACAGCGATATGAGAAAGCCAGGGAAGAGGAATACACCATCCAGGAATTTCTGGATATGTGTAAGCAGGACAAATCCTGCTACGCCTCCGCCGCCGAGCGTTTGCTGGTCGCCATCGGCGAACCGGAAATGATCGACACCTCGGTCAACCCCAGACTCAGTCGCCTTTTCTCCAACCGCGTCGTGGCACGCTATCCCGCCTTCAAAGATTTCTACGGCATGGAAGAGGCCATCGAACAGATTGTCTCCTATCTCAAGCACTCCGCTCAGGGCCTGGAAGAGAAGAAGCAGATCCTCTATCTGCTGGGGCCGGTTGGCGGTGGTAAATCCTCGCTGGCAGAGAAGCTCAAATCCCTGATGCAGAAGGTGCCTGTCTATCGCATCAAGGGGTCACCGGTCAACGACCACCCCTTCTGCCTGTTCGACATCGAAGAAGATGGCGAAATTCTGGAGAAGGAGTACGGCATCCCGCGCCGTTATCTGCGCCCCATCATGTCCCCCTGGGTCGCCAAACGACTGCACGAGTTTGGTGGCGACATCACAAAGTTCAAGGTGGAGAAGGTCAATCCCTCCATCCTCGACCAGATCGCCATCGCCAAGACCGAACCGGGTGATGACAACAACCAGGACATCTCCTCGCTGGTCGGCAAGGTGGATATCCGCATGCTGGAGCACTTTGCCCAGGATGATGCCGACGCTTACTCCTACTCGGGCGCGCTGTGCAAGGCCAACCAGGGGATCATGGAGTTCGTCGAGATGTTCAAGGCGCCCATCAAGGTGCTGCACCCGCTGCTGACCGCCACTCAGGAAGGCAACTACAACGGGACCGAGGGGCTCTCCGCCCTGCCCTTCGACGGCATCCTGCTGGCCCACTCCAACGAATCCGAATGGCAGCAGTTCCGCAACAACAAGAACAACGAGGCTTTCCTCGACCGGGTCTATATCGTCAAGGTGCCTTACTGCCTGCGCGTCTCCGAAGAGGTGAAGATCTACGAGAAGCTGCTGGTCAACAGCGAGCTGACCGATGCCAAGTGCGCCCCCGGCACCCTCGAACTGCTGGGCCAGTTCTCCGTGCTGTCACGCCTCAAGGAGCCGGAAAACTCGAGCCTCTACTCCAAGATGCGGGTCTATGATGGCGAGAGCCTCAAAGACACGGATCCCAAGGCGAAAAGCTATCAGGAGTATCGCGACTACGCCGGGGTGGACGAAGGGATGAATGGCCTGTCGACCCGCTTCGCGTTCAAGATCCTCTCCCGCGTCTTCAACTTCGACCACGCGGAAGTGGCAGCCAACCCGGTGCACCTCTTCTATGTGCTGGAGCAGCAGATCGAGCGCGAGCAGTTCCCGCAAGAGCTGCATGATCGCTACCTTGAGTTCATCAAGGGCTATCTGACCCCGCGCTATGTGGAGTTCATCGGCAAAGAGATCCAGACCGCCTACCTCGAGTCCTACTCCGAGTACGGTCAGAACATCTTCGACCGCTACGTCACCTACGCCGATTTCTGGATCCAGGATCAGGAGTACCGTGACCCCGAGACCGGCCAGCTGTTTGACCGCGCATCGCTCAACAGCGAGCTGGAGAAGATTGAGAAACCCGCCGGGATCAGCAACCCGAAAGATTTCCGCAACGAAATCGTCAACTTCGTGCTGCGTGCCCGGGCCAACAATGCAGGCCGTAACCCCAACTGGACCAGTTACGAGAAGCTGCGCACCGTGATCGAGAAGAAGATGTTCTCCAACACGGAAGAGCTGCTGCCGGTTATCTCCTTCAACAGCAAAACCTCAGCCGAGGAGCAGAAGAAGCACGATAACTTTGTCGAACGGATGATGGAGAAAGGCTACACCCGCAAACAGGTGCGACTGCTCTCCGAATGGTATCTCAGGGTACGCAAGTCATCCTGACCCTGACTGTTCAAGGGGGAGTTATGGCGCATTTTATCGACCGCAGGCTCAACGGCAAAAACAAAAGCGCTGTCAATCGGCAGCGCTTCATCCGCCGCTACAAGAAGCAAATCAAACAAGCGGTCTCTGATGCTGTCTCCAAGCGCAGCATCCAGGACGTAGACACAGGCGAGAGCATCAGCATCCCGACCAAGGATATCGGCGAGCCCCATTTCCATCAGGGGCAAGGCGGCAAACGGGAGATGGTGCATCCCGGCAATGACCAGTTCGTCTCCGGCGACAAGATTGACCGCCCCAAGGGAGGAGGTGGCAGTCAAGGCTCTGGCGAAGGGCAGGCTTCCAACCAGGGAGAAGGGGCGGATGACTTCGTCTTCCAGATCTCCAAGGATGAGTATCTCGATCTGCTGTTTGAAGATCTCGAGCTGCCTCGGCTGCAGAAAACCCAGCTCAACCAGCTGATGGAAGTCAAAACCTACCGGGCGGGCTACACCTCCAACGGGGTGCCTGCCAACATCAACGTGGTGCGTTCACTGCAAAATTCGCTGGCCCGTCGGATGGCGCTGCAGGCCGGCAAGAAACGCCAGCTGCATGAGCTGGAAGATAGGCTGGCCCTGCTGGCAGCAGATCCCAACGAACATTTTGCCGAAATAGCCCAGCTCGAGAAGGAGATCAGGGAGCTGAAAAGACGGATCGACGCGGTCCCTTTCATCGACACCTTCGATCTCAAATTCAACAACTTCGTCAAACGGCCCGTCCCCTCCAGCCAGGCGGTGATGTTCTGCCTGATGGACGTGTCAGGCTCCATGGATCAGGCCACCAAGGAGATGGCCAAGCGCTTCTACATCCTGCTCTATCTGTTCCTGAGCCGGACCTACAAAAACGTCGAAGTGGTCTATATCCGCCACCATACCCAGGCCAAGGAGGTGGACGAGCATGAGTTCTTCTACTCCCAGGAAACCGGTGGCACCATCGTCTCCAGCGCCCTCAAGATGATGAACGACATCATCAACGAGCGTTATCCTGCCCATCAGTGGAACATCTATGCGGCGCAAGCCTCGGATGGCGACAACTGGGCCGACGACTCGCCACAGTGCAGGGAGATCCTGGCGCGGGACATCATGCCGCGAGTGCGGTACTACTCCTATATCGAGATCACCACCCGTGCCCATCAGACGCTGTGGCACGAATATGAATCGGTCGCCAGCGAGTTCCCCCACTTCGCGATGGAACACATTCGCAAGGTAGAGGATATCTATCCGGTATTCCGGGAGCTGTTCAAGAAGCAAGCGGCGTGAGGGAGGTCATATGGTAGAAACCGCAAGAAAAGTCGCACCGCTGGACGATGGCCCGGACTGGAACTTCGACCTGCTGGACATTTACCATCAGGAGATAGCCCGGGTCGCCAAGTTCTATCGACTGGATACCTACCCCAACCAGATCGAGGTGATCACGGCAGAGCAGATGATGGATGCCTACTCCAGTGTCGGCATGCCCATCGGTTATCAGCACTGGTCATTCGGCAAGCGCTTTATTCACACCGAGCGCAACTACAAACGTGGCCAGATGGGGCTGGCCTACGAGATCGTCATCAACTCGGATCCCTGCATCGCCTATCTGATGGAGGAGAACACCATGCCGATGCAGGCACTGGTGATGGCCCACGCCTGCTACGGCCACAACTCCTTCTTCAAGAACAACTACCTGTTCAAGACCTGGACCGATGCCTCCTCCATCATCGACTATCTGCTGTTCGCCAAGAACTACATCACCGAGTGTGAAGAGAAACACGGCATCGATGCGGTGGAAAAGTTGCTCGACTCCTGCCATGCCTTGATGAACTTCGGGGTGGATCGCTACAAGCGGCCCCAGAAGATCTCGCTGGCCGAAGAGAAGCGCCGCCAGAAAGCACGGGAAGACTATCTGCAGACCCAGGTCAATGAGCTGTGGCGCACCCTGCCCAAGCAGCACAAGGCCTCCGGGGTGGAAGACAGACGCTACCCGGCTGAACCACAGGAGAATATTCTCTATTTCATCGAGAAGAATGCCCCTTTGCTGGAACCCTGGCAGCGCGAGATAGTGCGCATCGTGCGCAAGATCAGCCAGTACTTCTATCCGCAAAAGCAGACCCAGGTGATGAACGAAGGGTGGGCCACCTTCTGGCACTACACCATCCTCAATCACCTCTATGACGAGGGCAAGATCAGCGATCGCTTCATGATTGAGGTGCTGCACAGCCACACCAACGTGGTCTACCAGCCCCCCTACAACAGCCGCTACTACTCGGGGATCAACCCCTACGCCCTCGGTTTTGCCATGTTTACCGATCTGCGCCGTATCTGCGAGAACCCGACCGAGGAGGACAGATACTGGTTCCCCGATTACGCCGGCAGCAACTGGGTCGATACCCTGCATTTCGCCATGCAGAACTTCAAAGATGAGAGCTTCATCAGCCAGTTCCTCAGCCCCAAGGTGATGCGCGACATGAAGCTGTTCGCCATTGATGACGACGATCTGAAGAACTATCTCAAGGTCTCCGCCATCCACAATGACGAGGGCTACCGCCAAGTGCGCAATACCCTGTCGGCCCAATACAACCTGAGCAACCTGGAGCCCAACATCCAGGTATTCAACGTGGCGGTGAAAGGCGATCGCTCGCTGACGCTGCGCTACGTGCCGCACAACCGGATCCCGCTGGGGGACTCCCGGCACGAGGTGCTCAAGCATCTGCATCAGTTGTGGGGGTTCGATGTGGTGCTGGAGCAGGACAATGGTGAACTGCCTGCCGATATCATCGGGCGTTGCCCGGAGAAAAAACCGGCTTGAGCAAGCAGCTATCCACCATAAAAAAACGCGCCATTTGGCGCGTTTTTCTTGCATCAGAATACCATCAGTTGTCGCACAGATTGCTCGGCATGTCCTGACGCAGACGGGTCCACAACTTGCCTGACTCGATGCCGTACTGACGTACCGTCATGAACACGGCCTCGTGATTCTTGGTCTCGGCCAGGTTCAGCAAGGTCTTGTAGTAGGCATCGGCTGCTTCACGGGCCTGCTTGTCGGAGAAGTAGTAACGGCCAACCCGGCTATACAGCCCCTTGAAGCCGTTGAGGATCAGGGCATAAATCGGGTTGCCTGAGGCAAAGGAGAGCTGGTGGTGCAGGCGATAATCAAACTCTGCATAGGCTTCCGGGGAGTTCTCTACCACGTCGGCACCGCGCAGGATCTCGGCGGCTTGCTCCGGATTGTTGCGGATCGCACCACGAATGAAGATGGTGCAGATGTTGGTGCGCGCCGACAGCAGCTGGGCTACCAGATCCGGCACCTTGTCCTGATCCAGCCTGGCCAGGGTCTCCAGAATGTTGAGGCCCGAGGTTTCCCAGAAGTTGTTCACCTTGGTCGGTTTGCCATGCTGAATTGTGAGCCAGCCATCACGGGCCAGACGCTGCAGCACTTCACGCAAGGTGGTTCGAGTCACACCAATCAGCTCGGACAGCTCACGCTCGGCCGGCAAGATGGATCCTGGAGGAAAGCGATTGTTCCAGATGGACTCGATGATATATTCCTCGGCAAACCCTGCAGGGCTCTGCGCTTTTATGACCATGTAGTGACTCTGTTGTAGTACGTAAAAAGGCTCACGAATAATAGCAAAGCAGGGAGGGCTGGCAAGCAGAAGGTCGGTCCTCTGCTCACATAAGCAGGCCATATTTGTTAAAAATATGTATTGATTCCTGCAATGGGTGCCAGCCAACCCCATCGATTGTCGATAAAACGGCCAATCTCGTGGGCAAGGCCGACTATGTTATTTATAGTTAATGCTCTTTTTGATTAAAATCATGAGGAATCAATCTGATAAGGGACAACATCCGGATGTTCTGGTCGAGCCTGTCTTGACTGCATAGACGCAGATACCAACCACAACACAGAGACCCATTATTATGCCAATCAGCTTAGGGCAAGCCTTTGCCAGGAACTTTCTGGGCAATGCACCCCAGTGGTACAAGGCCGCTATTCTTCTATTCCTGCTGATCAACCCGATCGCCTTTTACCTTGATCCCTTCATCGCCGGCTGGCTGCTGGTCGTCGAGTTCATCTTCACTCTGGCCATGGCGCTCAAGTGCTATCCGCTGCAACCTGGCGGCCTGCTGGCCATTGAGGCCGTGCTGATCGGCATGACCTCGGCCAAGCAGGTCAAACATGAGCTGGTGGCCAATATCGAGGTACTGCTGCTGCTGGTTTTCATGGTGGCCGGCATCTATTTCATGAAGCAGCTGCTGCTCTATGTGTTTACCAAGCTGCTGATCCGGATCCACTCCAAGACCCTGCTTTCATTGGCATTTTGTCTAGTCTCCGCCTTCCTGTCAGCCTTCCTCGACGCCCTCACCGTGATCGCCGTGGTGATCAGCGTCGCCACCGGTTTCTACGCCATCTATCACAAGGTCTCTTCCGGCAAGGAGTTCGGCAACCCGCACGATCATACCGATGATGACGCTGTCAATGAACTCAATCGCCAACATCTGGACGACTTTCGCGCCTTCCTGCGCAGCCTGATGATGCATGCCGCCATCGGTACCGCCCTCGGCGGTGTCTGCACCCTGGTAGGAGAACCACAGAACCTGATCATCGGCGAGCAGGCGGGCTGGAACTTCGGCGAGTTTGCCATTCGCATGTCTCCGGTCACGGTGCCGGTGTTCATCTGCGGCCTGCTCACCTGTGTTCTGGTCGAAAAGTGCCGCTGGTTCGGCTACGGCGCCAAGTTGCCGGACGCGGTACGCCGCATCATGGAAGATTACAACCGCTATGAAGAGGCCGGACGTACCGCCCAGGACAAGGCCAAGCTCATAGTGCAAGCAGCGATCGCCCTCTGGCTGATCCTGGGGCTGGCCATGCACCTGGCGGCGGTGGGCCTCATCGGCCTGTCGGTCATCGTGCTGGCCACCTCGCTCACCGGCATCACCGAGGAGCACTCCCTCGGCAAGGCATTCCAGGAGGCGCTGCCCTTTACCGCACTGCTGGCCGTCTTCTTCAGCGTGGTCGCCGTCATCATCGATCAGCAGCTGTTCAAACCGGTGATCCAGTGGGTGCTGGCCGCCGAGCCGGACGCCCAGCTCGCGCTCTTCTATCTGGCCAACGGCCTGCTCTCCATGGTCAGTGACAACGTCTTCGTCGGCACCGTCTACATCAACGAGGTGAAGACGGCGCTGCTCAACAACGCCATCAGCCGCGAGCAGTTCGAACTGCTGGCCGTGGCCATCAACACCGGGACCAACCTGCCGTCGGTGGCCACCCCCAACGGCCAGGCCGCCTTCCTGTTCATGCTGACCTCGGCGCTGGCACCGCTGCTGCGCCTCTCCTACGGGCGCATGGTGTGGATGGCACTGCCCTATACCCTGGTGCTGGGACTGGTGGGTTTCTTCTCGGTAGAGATGCTGCTCGGGCCGCTCACCGACTGGTTCTATCAGGCTGGCTGGCTGGTGCTCGACAACGTCGCGCCGGCGGCGCTGCCCGTCCTGCATTGATACCATAAGGGCCCATGCGGGCCCTTTCCTTTTGGCCCCTGCTCTGCTCTAATTCAGCCACTGTTTTTTCTGTGAGATCAACCAGATGATAGAGTTTCTGCGCCGTATTGCCGCCCATCGCCTGGCCTGGAGTCTGCTTGCAGCCTCTGCCCTGTTCCTCGAGTTGAGCGCCCTCTTCTTCCAGCATGTGCTGGGCCTGCATCCCTGCGTCATGTGCGTCTATGAGCGGATCGCCACGCTGGGAGTCCTCACCGCAGGGCTGCTCGGCATGGTGGCACCGCAGAAATGGTACGTGCGCTGGAGCGCTCTGCTGTTGTGGGGCTCCAGTGCCTTCTGGGGCCTGAAACTGGCGCTCAAGCATGTGGATTATCAGGTCAATCCCTCCCCCTTCAACGTCTGCGAAGGCTTTGTCGACTTCCCGAGCTGGGCGCCGCTGGATCAGTGGATCCCCTGGATGTTCTACCCGGATGGCGATTGCAGCGAGGTCACCTGGCAGTTCCTGAGCTTCTCCATGCCTCAGTGGCTGGTGGCCATCTTCGCAGTCTACCTGCTGGTGTTCGTCGTGGTGGCCATCGGCAATCTGGTCAAGGGTCGCTGCTGCAGCTAAGCCCGATAGCAGTACAAATAAAGAAGGGAGCCAGCGGCTCCCTTCTTTTTATGTCATTTTGCTTCATCAGCCAGGTGGCAGGGTGCTCAGGACGCCGCCTTGCTGGCGTTCATTCTGGCCTTCACCATGCCGATCACCATGGGCAGCAGCGAAATGCCGATGATGCCGAAGATGAGCAGGGTAAAGTTCTGACGCACCACCGGCAGATTACCGAAGAAGTGGCCGGCATAGACGAATGAAAGGACCCACAACAGACCGCCCACCAGATTGAACGCCAGGAAGCGCGGGTAGGTCATGGCACCCATGCCCGCCACGAAGGGCGCGAAGGTGCGTACGATGGGCAGGAAGCGGGTGATGATGATGGTCTTGCCGCCATGCTTGGCGTAGAAGGCATGGGTCTTGTCCAGGTAATCCCGCCGGAAAATCTTGGAGTCAGGATTGCGAAACAGCTGCTCGCCGAAGAAGTGACCTATGGTGTAGTTCACCACGTTGCCGAGTACCGCGGCGATGATCAGCACGGCGGCCAGGGTATGCACATCCAGCACACTGCCCACGGTGAGCGCACCGGCGGCAAACAGCAGGGAGTCACCCGGCAGGAAGGGGGTTACCACCAGTCCGGTCTCGCAGAAGATGATCAGAAACAGGATGGCGTAAACCCAGATCCCATAGTTTTCAAACAGCTCTTTCAAGTGCACGTCGACGTGCAGGATAAAATCAATCGCAAACAGGATCAGATCCATTTTCTCATACCCATAAAGTGAACGGCGTGGAGTCTACGCCAATGCATTGAGCGCCACAATCTCCCCCACCATGCTCTTTTTTATCACGCCCAAACACAACCGGCATGACACTTTTCATCAAATCAACGGGCGATGCAGCGGGCACGGCCAAGGCGGCCTACTCCCGCTCGGCGAGCGCAGCCCTCACAGCACCTGGCAGACATAACTCCCAACCCCACAACAAGAGCAGCAGCAGGGTCGCATCGTCGAGCCAGCCAACAAATGGCACCACATCGGGGATGAGATCCAGCGGGCTGATACCGTAGAGCAGGACCAGGATCACCAGCCCCCTGGCCCACCAGGGGGTATCGGGGTGACGAAAACCCCGATAGAGGCGGCGCAAACGCCGCCAGATCAGCCAGCGTCGGGCGCCCGGCAAGGCACTCAACTCTCGATCAACTCGTTGCGCAGCCGCTGGATCTGGTCCCGCAGCGCTGCCGCCTGCTCGAACTCCAGATCCCGTGCATGCTGGAACATCTGCTCTTCCATCCGCTTGATCTCCTTGCTGATCTCGCTGGCGGAACGAGCATGGTACTCCCCTTGTGGCTCGGCGGCCTTGCGACTGCCCCGCCCGCTCTTGCCCGCACTGCGACTGCCCCCCATGTCCATCACATCGCCCACCGACTTGTTGAGCCCCGTCGGGGTGATGCCGTGTTCGAGGTTGTGGGCATGTTGTAGGGCACGGCGCCGCTCGGTCTCTTCGATCGCCACCTGCATGGAGTTGGTGATGGTATCCCCGTAGAGAATGACCTTGCCGTTGAGGTTGCGCGCCGCCCGGCCGATGGTCTGGATGAGGGAGCGGGTGGAGCGCAGGAAACCCTCTTTATCTGCATCCAGGATGGCCACCAGCGAGACCTCCGGCATATCGAGCCCCTCCCGCAGCAGGTTGATCCCCACCAGCACGTCGAACTTGCCGAGGCGCAGGTCCCGAATGATCTCCACCCGCTCGACGGTGTCGATGTCCGAGTGCAGATAACGCACCCGCACCTCGTGATCCGCCAGGTATTCGGTCAGATCCTCCGCCATCCGCTTGGTGAGGGTGGTGACCAACACCCGCTCCTCCACCGCCACCCGTTTGCGGATCTCGGAGAGCAGGTCGTCCACCTGGGTAGTGACCGGACGCACCTCGATCTCGGGGTCGAGCAGGCCGGTGGGGCGCACCACCTGCTGCACCACATCGCCGCCGGATTTCTCCAGCTCGTAGGGGCCGGGGGTGGCCGAAACAAACACCGTCTGCGGCATAAGCGCCTCGAACTCGTCGAACTTGAGCGGCCGGTTGTCGAGCGCCGAGGGGAGCCGGAAGCCGTACTCCACCAGGGTCTCCTTGCGGGATCTGTCCCCTTTGAACATGGCGCCGATCTGCGGCACCGTGACGTGGGATTCGTCGATGATGAGCAGGCCGTCCCCCGGCAGATAGTCAAACAGGGTGGGTGGCGGCTCGCCGGGGGCACGGCCGGAGAGGTAACGGCTGTAGTTCTCGATGCCGGAGCAGTAGCCCAGCTCCTGCATCATCTCGATGTCGAACTGGGTACGCTGGCTGATGCGCTGCTCCTCCACCAGCTTGCCCAGCGACAACAGCTGCTCACGGCGGCTCTTGAGCTCCTCCTTGATGTGCTCGATGGCCCCCAAAATGGTCTCGCGCGGGGTGGCGTAGTGAGTCTTGGGGTAGATGGTGTAGCGCACCACCGTCTGCTCGATGGCACCGGTCAGCGGATCGAACAGGGAGAGGCGCTCCACCTCTTCATCAAACAGCTCCACCCGCAGGGCCAGCTTGTCCGATTCGGCAGGGTAGATGTCGATCACCTCCCCCCGCACCCGGAAGGTGCCGCGCTGGAAGGCCATGTCGTTGCGGGTGTACTGCAGCTCGGCGAGGCGGCGCAGGATATCCCGCTGATTGATCAGGTCCCCCACTTTCAGGTGCAGCATCATGCTGAGGTAGGCTTGCGGGTCTCCCAGACCGTAGATGGCCGACACCGAGGCGACGATCACCACGTCACGGCGCTCCAGCAGTGCCTTGGTGGCCGACAGCCGCATCTGCTCGATGTGATCGTTGATGGAGGCATCCTTCTCGATGAAGGTGTCGGTGGTCGGCACATAGGCTTCCGGCTGGTAGTAGTCGTAGTAGGAGACGAAATACTCCACCGAGTTGTCGGGGAAGAACTCCTTCATCTCGCCATAGAGCTGGGCCGCCAGGGTCTTGTTGGGAGCCAGGATCATGGTAGGGCGATTGAGGGTGGCGATGACGTTGGCCATGGTGAAGGTCTTGCCCGAGCCGGTCACCCCGAGCAGGGTCTGATGGGCAAGGCCGGATTCGATGCCATCGAGCAGCTGGGCGATGGCCCTTGGCTGATCCCCGGCGGGTTGAAACTGGCTGGCCAGCTGGAATAACTTGCTCATGACGACTCCCGGCAAAAAAACGCAAGAGCAGAAGTGTACTCCGAGATGGGGTGGGCTGGGTATCCACTCTGCCGGAAGAAGCGGCTATTGACCTCGAAATACGACCTCTGTATGATGCTCCTCCTTGCCTGATGTTCCCCCGTAGTTCAGTCGGTAGAACGGCGGACTGTTAATCCGTATGTCACTGGTTCAAGTCCAGTCGGGGGAGCCAATCTCCTCACCATCTCGGTGCAAGTTATCCACTTTAGTGCTTTCCTCTGCCAATTTTAATGCACAAGCCGCATCCCGCGGTGACGCCTCCCTTTTGATTCCGCATCCGCCCCGGCAGCGTTTTGTTCTGCTGCGCCTAACTATTTGATTTTTATAGAAACAATTTATCTCAGGTATTTTTTGAACAGTCCTTGCAGCCCAGTATTGGCGCGGGATACAGCCTGATCACCAAGTTTCATGAACATGGTTATCCACAGATTCTGTGGGTAAGTAGAGCAAAGCCAATGACGGCCTAGGCTGGCAGGCCATTGCCAGCGACGGACAATGTTTTTCCCTGCCGACCTGATTTTCTGCTGTTTTTGGTCACCCCCCTGAATGGGTTGCCATCGCCGCCGACAGATGCCTTTTGCAGATATCTTTTCGCCATCCCGCACAACGTGGGTCACTCCCTGGCAACACCCACCTATCAGCTCCCGGACTCATGCCATCCCCTTCAGTCAGATGTGCTGAAAAACCAGGAAACCGCCCTGCCAAACAGCAGAGAATAAATTTTCAAGCAGAGCGGAAAGACGAGGATCACAGATAGCAGGAATCACTAATTGACAGCGGGGCTGGCAGAGGGAAATAGAGGTCATCACCAGACCCGCCCCGCAGTTTCCCTCACACAGGCGGGTCGCGTGGCGGGTTAGTGCCGATTAATCCTCCTTTGACGCTTCTTTATTGGTGAGGGATCCGGCACAATATCGGCCCCACTTTTTTCCTCGGTTTTTCCGGGCATGACCATAGATTTTGTGACACTGCTACATCAAAGCGACTCCCTGCTGCTGTTCGTGGTACTGGCCTTCGGCCTGCTGCTCGGTAAAGTCAGGTTCGGCAACTTCCAGATCGGCAACACCATCGGCGTGCTGTTTACCGCCCTGCTGTTCGGCCAGATGGGCTTCGAATTCACCGCCACCACGGAGAACGTCGGCTTCATGCTGTTCATCTTCTGCGTGGGGATAGAAGCGGGGCCGCACTTCTTCAGCGTCTTCCTGCGTGACGGCATCCACTACATCACCCTCACCCTGGTGATCCTGCTGACCGCCCTCTTCCTCACCGTGGGGCTCGCCAAGTTCTTCAACCTGGGGCCGGGCATGGCGGCCGGCATCCTGGCCGGCTCGCTCACCTCGACCCCGGCGCTGGTGGGTGCGCAGGATGCCCTGCGCAGCGGCCTGCTCAACCTGCCCCATCAGACCGACATGCAGTCGGTGCTCGACAACATGGGCATCGGCTATGCGTTGACCTATCTGGTGGGGCTGGTCGGCCTGATGCTGGTGGTGCGCTACCTGCCTTCGCTGGCACGGCTCGACCTCAACACCGAGGCGCAGAAGATCGCCCGTGAGCGCGGCCTCTCCGACAACGAGAGCCGCAAGACCTACCTGCCCATCATCCGTGCCTACCGGGTTGGTCCCGAGCTCGCCGCCTGGATCGGCGGCCGCACCCTGCGCGAGACCGGCATCTACCCCCACACCGGCTGCTACGTGGAGCGGATCCGCCGCAACGGCATCCTGGCGAGCCCGGATGGCGACGCCGTCATCCAGGAAGGGGACGAGATCGCCCTGGTGGGTTACCCCGAGAGCCACGAGAAGCTCGACGTCAACTACCGCAACGGCAAGGAGGTGTTCGACCGCAACCTGCTTGACCTGCAGATCGTCACCGAAGAGATAGTGGTGAAAAACGATGCGGTGGTGGGTCGCCATCTGGTGGAGCTCAACCTCACCGAGAAGGGCTGCTTCCTCAACCGGGTGGTGCGCTCCCAGATCGAGATGCCGTTCGATCGCAACATCATGCTGCAAAAGGGCGACGTGCTGCAGATCAGCGGCGAGAAGCAGCGGGTCAAGCTGCTGGCCAACAAGATTGGCTTCATCAGCATCCACAGCCAGACCACGGATCTGGTGGCCTTCACCACCTTCTTCGTGCTGGGGCTGCTGATAGGCTCCGTCTCCCTGGTGTTCGGCCAGCTCGAGTTTGGGCTGGGCAACGCCGTCGGCCTGCTGCTGGCGGGGATCCTGATGGGCTACCTGCGCGCCAACCACCCCACCGTCGGCTACGTGCCGCCGGGCGCCCTGCGTCTGGCCAAGGATCTCGGTCTGGCGGTGTTCATGGTGAGCACCGGCCTCAAAGCTGGCGGCGGCATTCTGGACCACCTGAGCCAGGTCGGTGCCGTGGTGCTCTTTTCCGGCATGCTGGTGACCACCCTGCCGGTGCTGGTGGGCTACCTGTTCGGAGTCTGGGTGCTGAAGATGAACCCGGCCCTGCTGCTCGGCGCCATCACGGGGGCCCGCACCTGCGCCCCGGCCATGGACGTGGTGAACGAGGCGGCCAACAGCTCCATCCCGGCGCTCGGCTATGCCGGCACCTATGCGGTGGCCAACGTCATGCTGACCTTGGCGGGCTCCTTCATCATCGGCTTCTGGTTCTAGCGCCAACGGCCTGCACAGCACCAAGTACACCAACTCAAGGGGAGCAGCTATGGCTCCCCTTTTCGTTTATGCCGCTCTCCTTTTTGCCTAAGCCCCATCGCCTCGCTCCCGCAGGATAGGGCCTATCGTGCTATGCGCCCCTCACCGACCAAACCCAATGAGCTAAAGCGCCCGCCCCATGCCGCTTACACTCAATGAAACACACGAGGGCATCGTCATGATACGGTTATGGATCCTTCTGGGCTGGCTGCTGTGCGGCCCGCTGCAGGCCGCCACGGCAGCGCAAACCTCCCCCGCAGAGGAAGCCGACCCCGAGCCGGCCGCCCTGGCCTTCAGCAGCGACCAGCTGGCACAGCCCCTGCTTGGCGATCTCGATGCCATGCTGGCACGGCGCACCATCCGGGTGCTCACCACCTACAACAAGACCGGCTATTTCATCTACAAGGGGGTGCAGCGAGGCGTCACCTACGATGCCTTCATCGAGGTGGAGAAGCGGCTCAACGAGCAGCTGCGCAAGCAAAAGAGCCTCAAGCGCCATCTCAAGCTGCACCTGGTCTTCATCCCGGTAGCGCGCGAGGCCTTGCTGGAAGCCCTCATCGCGGGCAAGGGCGACATCGCCGCCGCCAACCTCACCATCACCGAGCGGCGCAAACTGCAGGGGGTGCTCTTTACCGATCCTCTGCTGGAGAACGTGCGGGAACTGCTCATCTCGGGACCGGCCTCTCCCAAGGTGGAGAGCGCCGCCGATCTGGCCGGCCAACGGATCTATGTGCGCCCCTCCTCCAGCTACTTCGAGAGCCTCACAGCCTACAACCAGGCGCGCAAGGCTGCGGGTGAACCCCTCATCGACATCCAGCCCGCCCCGGAGGCGCTGGAAGATGAAGATCTGGTGGAGATGGTCAATGCCGGCCTGCTGCCCTTCATCGTCATGGACGAACACAAGGCCCGGTTCTGGCAAAAGATATTCCCCGCCATCCGCATCCATGAACAGCCGGTGTTCCGGCAAGGGGGGGTCATCGCCTGGGCGGTGCGCAAGGAGAGCCCGCAACTGCTGGCCATGCTCAATGAACAGATAGCCGCCCTGCGCGGCAAACACAGTGGCGACGCCATCCTGGCCCGTTATCTCAAGCAGAACAAGTTCGTCAAGAGCGCCGCCGCCGATGCCGAGCGCCAGAAGTTTCTACAGGTGGTGGATCTGTTTCGCCAATATGGCGAGAAATACGAGGTGGACTGGCTGCTGATGGCGGCCCAGGGCTATCAGGAGTCGGCCCTCAATCACAAAGCGCGCAGCCACGTCGGTGCCATCGGCATCATGCAGATCATGCCCGCCACCGGCAAGGGGCTCAAAGTGGGCGACATCCGCCAGCTCGAGCCCAACATCCACGGCGGCGTCAAATACATGCGCTGGATGATCGACCACTACTATGCAGACGAGCCCATGACGGCCCTCGACAAGGCACTCTTCTCGTTCGCCTCCTACAACGCCGGGCCCGCCCGGGTGGCGCGGCTGCGCACCGAGGCCAAGAAACGGGGGCTGGATCCCAACGTCTGGTTTCACAACGTCGAGTACGTGGCGGCGGAGAAAATAGGGCCGGAAACCGTGACCTACGTGGGCAACATCTACAAGTACTACATCGCCTACAAGCTGGTGATGGAGCAGTTGCAGCGCAGGCAGCAGGCGACCGAGGCCATCAAGCAGCAGGGCACCGGCGGCGACCAGGTCTCCGCCGCACCCGCATCACAGGGATAAGCCAGCCCGTCATCCGCGAGGCTCCTCCTCTGACGGGGAGCCTCGCGCCTTTTCAGCCGCTGCCGCAGTACCATCCTGGCCACCTTCAGCCCCGCCATGGCCCAATCTCACCCCATCGTGACCAGAATGAACACAATGACCACAACAGCCTTAATAGCCATTACGGTCAGATTGTTTGCCGACCAATCCTGATTAATTAACCTTCCTGCAACAATCACAAGGAGTACACCATGTTGCAAGGAACCCTCAAACGCACGTTGCTCTGCTGCCTGCTGGGCGTCAGCCTCGGCGCTCAGGCCAAGATCGACGAAATCCACTTCCTCATTCCGGGCGGCGCCGGCGGCGGCTGGGACAACACCGCCCGCGGCACCGGCGAGGCGCTGACCAAATCCGGCCTCATCACCACCGCCTCCTACCAGAACATCTCGGCCGGTGGCGGTGCCAAGGCCATCGCTCACCTGATCGAGACCTCGGCCCAGTCCGACAAGACCCTGATGGTCAACTCTACCCCCATCATCGTCAAATCCCTCTCCAAGGAGCTGCCGCAATCGTTCCGGGATCTCACCCCGGTGGCTGCCATCATCGCCGACTACCAGGCGTTGGCCGTCCCGCTGGACTCCCCCTATCAGAGCTGGCCCCAGCTGCTGGCCGCCTATCAGGAGAACCCCGCCAAGGTGAAGATTGCCGGCGGCTCAGCCCGTGGCAGCCTGGATCATCTGGTGGCGGCCATGACCTTCAAGAATGCCGGGGCGGATGCCGGCAAGCTGCGCTACGTGGCCTATGATGCCGGCGGCAGCGCCATGGCGGCGGTGCTGGCAGGAGAAACCCAGGTGCTCTCCACCGGCTTTGGCGAGGCGATGGAGGCGGTCAAGTCTGGCCAGATGCGGATCCTCGGCATGACGGCCCCGACCCGGATGCCAGATGCCAGCGAGGTGCCCACCTTCAGCGAGCAGGGCAACCCCACTGTCTTTGCCAACTGGCGCGGCTATTTCGCCTCCCCCGCCGTCAGCGCCGACAAGTCGGCCGAATTCGCCGCCCTGCTCAAGCAGATGTATGACAAGCCGGAGTGGGAGACGGTCCGCGCCCGCAACAACTGGACCAATCTCTATCAAGCCGGCCCCGAGTTCACCGCCTTTCTGATCCAGCAGGAGCAGCAGATCGGCGGCCTGATGCGCGAACTCGGCTTCATCAAGTAATCCCACTGTCGGCGGGCCTGGCCCGCCCATCGGAGTCATCCCATGCACCTGACCAAGGAGCGACTCGGGGGGCTGCTGTTTTTGCTGCTCTCCCTCGCCTACGGCTATCACGCCACCCAGATCCCCGGCTACCCTGGGGACGAATATGAACCCTTCACCGCAAGCACCCTGCCCTATGCCCTGGCCGGTGCCGGCGCCCTGCTCTCCCTGCTGCTGATCTGCTTTCCGGGCGGCGAGCGGCTGCAGCGAGAAAGTGGCAACTGGCGGCTGGTGTTTGCACTGTTGCTGCTGATGCTGGCCTACGGCCTGGCCCTTGGCTGGCTCGGTTTTCTGGTCGCCACCACCCTGTTTCTCATCGGCGGGATCCGGCTGATGGGCGAGCAGAGCCTCGCCTTCGCCTGCAAGGTGAGCCTGCCGTTCACCCTCATCTTCTGGGCCCTGCTCACCAAGGGGCTCAACGTCTACCTCGAGCCGGGCCGGCTGTTCACCCAGTTGCTGGGATAAGGAGAACCCATGTTAGACGGCATTCTGCAAGGACTGGGCACCGCCATGATGCCCATCAACATCTTCATGGTGATCGTCGGCTGTTTCGTCGGCACCTTCATCGGCATGCTGCCGGGCCTTGGGCCCGTCACCGCCATCGCCCTGATGATCCCCATCACCTACGGGCTGGATCCCGCCTCCGGCATCATTTTGATGGCCGGGGTCTATTACGGCTCCATGTTCGGCGGCTCCACCTCCTCCATCCTGATCAACACCCCGGGCTGCTCCGCCAGCATGATCACCGCCATCGACGGCTATCCGCTGGCCTGCAAGGGGCAGGCGGGCAAGGCGCTGGCCATCGCTGCCTACGCCTCCTTCACCGGCGGCACCCTGTCCGCCATCTTCCTGATGGTGGCGGCGCCGCTGCTGGCCAAGGTCTCCCTCTCGTTCCAGTCGGCAGACTACTTCGCCCTCATGGTACTAGGGCTCTCGGCGGTGGCGGCCTTTGCCGGCAAGGGCCAGGTGCTCAAGGCGCTGATCATGGCGCTGTTCGGCATCATGCTATCCACCGTCGGCATCGATCGCAGCGTCGGGGTGGACAGGTTCACCTTCGGTCTGCCGGACTTGCGCGACGGCTTCTCCTTCCTGCTGCTGGCCATGGCCACCTTCGCCCTGGCGGAGATCCTGATGACGGTGCTGCGCCCGGGCAAGGACACCAGCAAGGAGGAGGCGCGCAAGATCCAGCAGCTCGGCTCCCTCAAGCTGAGCAGGGACGAGGTCAAAGAGATAGCGCCCCCCATTGCCCGCTCCTCGGTGATGGGTTTTCTCATCGGCGTGCTGCCGGGGGCCGGCGCCACCATCGCCTCCTTCATGGCCTATGGCGCCGAGCGCAACTTCGCCAGCAAGCGCAGGCAGGAGGAGTTCGGCAAGGGCAGCCTGACCGGCATCGCCGCACCGGAAGCGGCCAACAACGCCGCATCCAGCGGGGCCTTCGTGCCGCTGCTGACCCTGGGGATCCCGGGCTCCGGCACCACGGCGCTGATGCTGGGGGCCCTTATCGCCTACGGCATCCAGCCGGGCCCGCGCCTGTTCATGGAGCACCCGGACGTGTTCTGGTCGGTGATCATCTCCATGTATCTGGGCAACGTGGTGCTGCTGATCCTCAACCTGCCGCTCATCCCCTATCTGGCCAAGATCCTGCAGGTGCCGCGCCCGGTGCTCATCCCCATGGTGCTGCTGTTTTCGCTGATCGGGGTCTATCTGGTCTCCTTCAACACCATGGACATCTATGTGATGGCGCTGGTGGCGCTGATCGCCATCGGCCTGCGCCTGCTGGACTTCCCCATGGCGCCCATGCTGCTCGGCTTCATTCTGGGGGGCATGCTGGAGGATAACCTGCGCCGGGCCCTGGTGATCAACGACGGCTCCCTGAGCTTCCTGTGGGAGCGCCCCATCACCCTCGCCTTCACCCTGATCACCCTGATGATGCTGCTGTTGCCGGTGTGGCAGTGGTGGCAGGCGCGCCGCGCACCGGCCGCCACACTGCAATCCGAACCGAGCTGAGTTGGCGGATCTTACACAGCAAAAGAGCGCCGACAGGCGCTCTTTTTATTGGCAAGACGAGATGCGTGGCTATCCCGCTCAGGGCTGGCGATAACGCCGCTCCGGCCGGCCCACGGTGCCGTACTCCAGCTCCGGGCTCGCCAGCTGCTGGCCCACCAGAAACTCCAGATAGCGGCGCGCCGTGGTGCGGCTCACCCCGACCCGGCCGCCGATCTCCTCGGCGCTGGCCCCCTGCGACCCCAGCGCCGCCAGCACCCGCTGCAGGGTGAGTCCGTCGATCCCCTTGGGCAGACCGCCTGCCGCCACCTGCTGCAACGGCGTCCCCAGCAGGGCGTCCACCGCCTGCTGATCGATGTCGGCCAAGGCCGCCAGGGCGGCGCGGTTCTGGCAATATTTGTCGAGGGTGTCGCGCAGCCGCTCGAACACCACGGGCTTGAGGATGAAATCCACCACCCCGAGCCGCATCGCCTCCTGCAGGGCGCCGGCCTCCCGCGCCGCGGTGAGCAGTATCACGTCGAGGGAAGCCCCCGCCTGGCGCAGCTCCCGCAGCAGGGCAAAGCCCTCGCCATCGGGCAGCCAGACGTCCAGCAGCACCAGATCGGGCTTGAGGATCTCTATCTGCTCCCTGGCATCAAACAGGGTGAGCGCCACCCCCAGCACCTCGAAGCCCGCCAGCCGCTGCACGAAGCGGCGGTGGATCTCGGCAATGGCCGGGTCATCCTCGACGATCAGGATCTTGATCACTCACACCTCCTTGGGAATGTAACAGACGACGCAACTCCCCTGCGTCGTGGCTTCGATGGTGATGGTCCCCTGCAGGGCATCCAGGGTCTTGCGCACCAGCGCGAGGCCGATGCCGTGATCCGGCTCCGCCTTGCTGCTGACCCCCCGCTCGAACAACCTGTCCGCCAGTGCGGGATCGATCCCCCCCGCCCCATCTTCCACCTCCAGGATCAGATCCTGGCCGAGATCGCTCAGCGCCACCCGCACCGGCTGGTAGGGGGCACCGTGGCGACGAGTCGCCTCGAAGGCATTGTCGATGAGATTGCCCAGCACCGTCACCAGCTGGGAGCCGCTGACGCGAAGGGGAATGTCGTACAGGCGGGAATCCGGGTCCACCTCCAGCACCAGTCCCAGCTCGTGAGCCCTGTGGTATTTGCCGAGCAGCAGGCCGGCCACCTTGGGCTTGGCGATGGCGCTCATCAGGAAGCTGAGCAGGCTCTGCTCGGTTGCAGCCTCCCGCCCGATGAAGGCAAGCGCCTCGCGGGTGGCCCCGAGTTCGATGAGCCCGGCGATGGTGCCAAGCTGGTTGTGGTGTTCGTGAGTCTGCACCCGCAGCAGATCGCTGTAGGCCTGCACCTGAGAGAGCTGGGCGCTCAGTTCGGCCAGCTCGTCCTTGCGCCGAAAGCTCGATACCGCGCCGATCAGCTTGCCATCGCGCACCAGCGGCAGCCGGTTGACGATGAGGGACTGGCCGTTGAGCACTATCTCCTCGTCAAACTGGGGGCGCGGATCCTGAATGAGAGAGAGCATGCGACTCTCCGGCAGCAGCCGGGTGACGGGCTGGCCGATGGCGGCCCAGGCCGTCTGTTCGTCAAGGCGCAGCAGGCGGATGCCATTGGGATTGAGGGAGGTGAGCCGGCCCTGCTCGTCGATGGTGAGGATCCCCTCGCGCACGCTGCGCAGGGTGCAGTCGAGTTCGGCATAGAGGCGGCCGATCTGCTCGGGCTCAAAGCCAAGGATGGCACGTTTGTAACGGCGGGCCAGCCAAGCGGCGGCCAGGCTGTTGAGCAGCACGATGAGCAGGGTCATGGCGAGGACGAAACGCAGAAAACCCTGCAGATCCGCCTCGATATCCCGCACCAGATAACCGACCGAGACCACCCCGATGATCTGGCCAAGCTCATCGCGGATGGGGCTCTTGCCGCGCACCGAGACCCCGAGGGACCCTTGCGCACGGGAGATATAGGCCTCCCCCTGCAGCGCCCGCCTCGGATCATCCCCCATCATGGGCTGGCCGATGCGATCCGCATTGGGGTGCACCAGCCGGCGCGCGTCTTTATCGCCGATGACGATGTAGCTGGCACCGACCTCGGCGCGGATCCGCTCCACCAGCACGTTGAGGCGGGCGGTGTCGGCCCGCTTCACCCCGGCCAGCACGCCCGGCTCGCGGGCCACCAGCCGCGCCACGTCGAGGGCCTGATCCCCCACCTCGCGGTAGCGCTGTTCGGACACATAGTAGTAACTGGCCCCGCTCAGCAGCACCAGCTGCAGCAGACTGACCAGACAGAGCATGAGGAGGATGCGTCCTTGCAACCCCAGCTTCATGCCTCCTTGTCGCCTCGTAACAAGTCGAGCAGCAGGCTGCCGTCGCGCAGGGCCTTGTGCACCTGCACCGAGGTGGGCTTGGTGGGATCTTCGTAGAAGTGGGTGGATTCAATCTGCAGCCGCACCAGGTATTCGGCCGGTAGCTGGCTTGCCAGCGACTGGTGCAGCATGGGGAACAGCAGTCGATCGGCGCGGGTGATTTCGCCCCCCAGCAGCAGCTTGCCCGGATTGAGCAGGCAGATGAGGTTGGAGAGCACCCGGGAGAGCCGCCCCGCCGCCTGATGGAGGATGTCCTGACAGAGGCTGTTGCCCGCCAGCGCCAGCTCGCACAGCTCGCGAATGGTGACGCTCTCGGGCAGATCGTACTCCTGCATCCGCTCGCGCAGATCCCGGTACTGGGCTTCGAGCGCCTGATTGGTCACTAGCGTGCAGGCACAGCCAAAGCCGCCGCAATAGCAGCGCTGACCGTAGGGTTCGAGCTGCAGGTGGCTGAGATCGCCGAGCAGGGCCGACTCGCTCTCGATGAGCTGGCCATTGACCACCATGCCGACCCCGATGTCGTTGTGCACGAACACCAGCACCGCATCGGCGCAGTTCTTGGCGGCGCCCCACTCACGCTCGGCCTGGATCCAGGTGCGCACGTCGCCACTCACCAGCACGGGCACCGCGAAGGCCTCCTGCAGGGTGGGACCGAGCGGCCAGTTGCGCAGATCGTAGAAGGGGAAGTGCTTGACCATGCCGGAGTGGCGCTCCACCTGCCCCGGCAGACAGAGGGCGATGCAGGCGAGGCGCAGCGCCTTCTTGGGCAAGAAGCCCTCAATGGCCCGCACCAGGCTGGCCAGCAGGTCGGCGCGCTCCCCTTCGCTGAAGACATGGCGATGACGGGCGAGCGAGCGACCGGCCAGATCGAACAGCGCCATGTCCACATAGCCGCGGCCAAGGCGCATGGAGAGAAACTGGAAGCGGCGCTCGTTGATGCGCAGCAAGGTCTGGCGGCGACCACGCCCCACCGAGCTCTCGCCACAGGTGACCACCAGACCGCCATCAAGCAGCTCGCGGGTGATCTTGGTGATGCTGGCAGGCGAGAGGCCGGTCAAGCGGGAGAGATCGGTACGGGACAGCTCCTTGTGCTCCTCCAGGCTGGCGTAGACCAGGCCATAGTTGAGCTGACGGATCAAATCGATACTGCCTTTCACGATCTCATTCATAGGGTACGGGGCAAGGGCTGACACAGAGGGGGGCAATTTTCACATATTATTGGTCAATCCCCAAATAAAGTGCGGCCCGAACCGGGGTTCAGGCCGCATCTTGTGAGGGACATCCCCCTCTTGTCACCCCATCAGTAGCGGAACTGGGAGACCAGCTTGCGCAGTTTGTCGCCGGTGCTGGCGAGATCCCGGGTGGTGCTGTTGGACTCAACCGCCGCGTCTGTCAGCTCGCTGACGATCTGCTGAATGGCCACCAGGTTCTTGTTGATCTCCTCGGAGACCGCGTGCTGCTCCTCGGCGGCGGTGGCTATCTGGATGTTCATGTCGTTGATGGTGCTGACCGCCATCACCATGCTGTCGAGGGAGGTGGCGATGTGGCTCGCCTCCTGCACCGTCTCCTGGCTGCGCTCCTCGCTCGCCTGCATCACGTCCACCGCCTGCTTCACCCCGCCCTGCAGGCGCTGCAGCATCTCGTTGATCTCCTTGGTGCTCTGCTGGGTGCGACCGGCCAGCGATCGGACTTCGTCCGCCACCACCGCAAAGCCGCGCCCCTGCTCGCCGGCCCGAGCCGCCTCGATGGCGGCGTTGAGCGCCAGCAGGTTGGTCTGCTCGGCAATGCCGCGAATGACCTCCACCACGGATCCTATCTTGGCGGTCTCCTGCGCCAGCTGCTCGATGACGCCGGAGGCTGTGTGCACCTCGCCCACCAGCCGGTTGATGCTGTTGATGGCGGTGCCTACCACGCCGCGAGCGGCATCGGACTCGCGCGCCGCGTCGCTGGTGGCGGTGGCCGCGTTGGAGGCGCTGGCCGCCACTTCCTGGGCGGTGGAGCTCATCTCGGTCACCGCGGTGACCACCTGATCGGTCTCCCGGCTGTGGCCGTGCATCTGGTGGTCATAGTGCTCGCTCAGGTGGTGCAGTTTCTCCACCGCGCTGAACAGATGATTGCTGGTCTCACCCACCTGGCTCACCACCGACTGGATCCGCGTCACGAAACGGTTGAAGGCGGTGGCCAGCTGACCAATCTCGTCATGGCTCTGCACCTTGAGGCGCTGGGTCAGGTCCCCCTCCCCGTCGGCGATGTCGTTGAGGGCCGAGACCGCATCCGCCAGCGGCCGGGTGACCCGGTTGCCGATCACCACGGTGGCAGCCAGGGTCACCCCCAGGATCACCAGGATCAGCAGCACGCTGCTCTGCAGCGAGTCGCGCATGTTGCTCTCGCGCTCGGTGCGCAGCACCGCCAGCTCATTGTCGATGTCGTCGATATAGAAGCCGGTGCCGATGACCCACTGGTACTTGTCGAGCACCAGGTTGAAGGAGAGCTTGGGCGCATCCCGGCCGATGGAGGGCTTGGCGGTCCAGTATTCGGAGAAGCCATCCCCCTGGCGCGCCGCCTTGACGATCTCCTGGATCAGCAGCTTGCCCTTGGCATCCTTGTCCTGCCAGCGGTTCTTGCCTTCCATCTCGGGGCGGGTCGGCAGCAGTATGGTGTTGCCCTGAAAGTCGTAGACGAAGAAGTAGCCGTCACTGCTGTAGCGCAGCGGCCGCAGCAGTTCGGTCACCTGCTTGCGCACCGCCGGGCTGTCCGGCTGGTTGTAGACGGCATCGATGGCGGTCTTGGCCAGCATCAGGTAGCTGCTGAGCAACGCCTTGCGATCCTTGATGGCATTTTCTCGCGCCACCACCAGATCAGCTTCCAGGTCACTCTTTGAAATCATGTAGTTGCTGAGATTGACCACCAGGGCCATCAGGAGCACGGGGACGGCTCCCAACAACAGAATTTTCTGCTTTAGCGTCATCTTTCACATCCTTGCAGCTATTTTTATGGGCGTTCCGTTCCTACCAGACCAGTATAGGATGCTGGTCGACGGGGACCCGCTTTCGCTACAATCCCCGCCCTCTATATCTATCGACTCTGATGGCCAGACACATGAACAAATGTCCTTGCGGTTCAACTCTTTCTCTCGAATTGTGCTGTGGATCACTGCACCGGGGAGCCGCCGCCCAGACCCCGGAGCAGCTGATGCGCTCACGCTACAGCGCCTTCGTGCTGGGATTGGGGGAGTACCTGGTGCACAGCTGGCACCCTGACTATCTAGGGGATCTGACTGCGGAGCAGCTCTCCCAGACCGACACCCAATGGGACGGGCTCGAGATCATCGCCAGCCAGGGCGGCCCCGATGACACCCTCGGCATGGTGGAGTTCAAGGCCTGGTTCATGGAAGGTGAAGCGCGCCACTGCCTGCATGAGCGCTCCCGCTTCGTGCGCCATCAGGGGCGCTGGGTCTACACCGACGGCGAGCAGGATCCGGCGCCGCTGCGGGTGGGGCGCAACGACCCCTGCCCCTGTGGCAGCGGCAAGAAGTTCAAGAAGTGCTGCGGCTGAGCGCCGCGACTCGTGTCGACAGAGGGGGCCCAGCGGCCCCCTCTGCTGTTGCTGGAGTGTGACAACAATCACGATTTGCTCATTAACACCCCTTAACTTGAGCGTTTGCGAACATTAACTTGGCCCATATCAAACATTTTCGCCCAGAGACAGGCCACACTGGCACCATCTGGAAGAGATGAGACGGGCAAGAATGAAAAGAATAACCACACAAGTCGTCATCATAGGGGGTGGCGCCACCGGAGCCGGCATCATGCGCGATTGCGCACTGCGCGGCATCGACTGCATCCTGCTTGAGCGCGACGACATCGCCGCCGGCACCACGGGCCGCAACCACGGCCTGCTCCACTCCGGCGCCCGCTACGCGGTGACGGATCAGGAGTCCGCCCGCGAGTGCATTCAGGAGAACCGCATCCTCAAGCGGATCGCCAGCCACTGCGTCGAGGACACCGGCGGCCTCTTCATTACCCTGCCGGAAGATGACATCAATTTTCAAAATACCTTCATGGACGCCTGCGCCCTGGCCGGCATCGACGCCCGCCAGCTGGATCCCGCCGATGCGCTGCGCCTCGAACCTAACGTCAACCCGGCGCTGATCGGTGCCATCCAGGTGCCGGACGGCACGGTCGATCCGTTCCGCCTGGCCGCCGCCAACGTGCTGGATGCCAAGGAGCACGGCGCCCGCATCTTCACCCACAGCAAGGTGCTCGGGCTTTTGCGCACCCAGGATCGGGTGCACGGGGTCAAGGCGATCAACACCCGCACCGGTGAAGCGTTCGAGGTGGAGTGCCAGGAGGTGATCAACGCCGCCGGCATCTGGGGCCAGCAGATCTGCGAATACGCCGATCTCGGCATCCGCATGTTCCCGGCCAAGGGATCCCTGCTCATCATGGATTACCGCATCAATCAGCTGGTGCTCAACCGCGCCCGCAAACCGGCGGACGCGGACATCCTGGTGCCGGGCGATACCATCTCCCTCATCGGCACCACCTCGAGTCGCATCGATTACCACAAGATTGACCAGCTCACCGTCGAGCCCGAAGAGGTGGAGGTGCTGCTGCGCGAGGGGATCAAGCTCGCCCCCATCATGGCCCGCACCCGTCTGCTGCGCGCCTACGCTGGTGTTCGCCCGCTGGTGGCGGTGGATGGCGACGAGTCCGGCCGCAACATCAGCCGTGGCATAGTGCTGCTGGATCACGCCGAACGTGACGGTCTCAAGGGGTTCAACACCATCACCGGCGGCAAGCTGATGACCTACCGGCTGATGGCCGAATGGGCAACCGATCTGCTGGCCAAGAAGCTGGGCAACAGCAAGCCCTGCCGCACCGCCGAACTGAGCCTGCCCGGCTCACGGGATCCGGAGAAGGTCTCCGCCCCCGGCCTCTCGGTGCCTGCCGAAGGCTCGGCCCAGTACCGCCACGGCGAGCGGGTCATCGCCTTTTTCCGCGACAATCCCAAGGCCAACGCCCTCATCTGCGAGTGCGAGATGGTCACTGCCGGCGAGATTGAATACGCCCTGCGCGAGCTGGATGTGGACAACCTGGTGGATCTGCGCCGCCGCACTCGCCTCGGCATGGGCCCCTGTCAGGGGGAGCTGTGCGCCTATCGCGCCGCCGGCCTGATGCAGGAGTACGGCAAGGCCGACGGTCGTCAGGCCTGCGTCATGCTGCGCCAGTTCCTGGAAGAGCGCTACAAGGGCACCCGCCCCGTGCTGTGGGGCGATGCCCTGCGCGAAGCCGAATTTACCTACTGGATCTACGAGGGGCTGTTCGGCCTTGGCGAGTGGACGGCTCCCCACCTGGTGGCCGAGCCCCCCTTCCCGCTCGATGCCAACACCGCAAATCCCACCAAGGAGCGCAGCCATGAAATTTGACAGCATCGTTATAGGCGGCGGCATGGCGGGCCTCTCGGCGGCCCTGCGCCTGGCCGAAGCCGGCCAGAAGACACTGCTGATGGCCTCCGGCCAGAGCGCCCTGCACTTCTCCTCCGGCTCGGTCGATCTGCTGGAGAGCGAGGGGGATCCCCGCGCCGCCCTGCCCGCCTTCATGGCCGCCAACCCCGAGCATCCCTACAACAAGGTGGGGCTGACCCATATCGCGGCGAGCCTCGATGATCTGCAGCGCCACTGCGCCGCGCAGGGATTGCCGCTGTTTCGCCAGGAGCGCAACCACCAGCGGCTGACCCCCATCGGCACCCTCAAAGCCACCTGGCTCTCCCCCGATACCTGCGCCTGCGTGACCGATGCGCCGGCCCCCGACGCCATCCTGCTGGCTACCCTTGAGGGATTTCGCGACTTTCATCCCGAGCTCGCGGCCGCCAACCTGGCGACCCACACCCGCTTCGCCCACTGCCGCATCCTGACCGGGGAGCTCCGCCTGCCCCAGCTGGCCGAGTTCAGCCGTAATCCCCACGAGTTTCGCTCCGCCGACATCGCCCGCCTGTTCGACAAGCAGGGCAATGGCCAGCGTGACCTGCTGACGGATCTGGCCCGCGAGATCAGCCGCCTGGTACAGGAGAGTGGTGAGCCGCGCTGCCATCACCTGGTGCTGCCCGCCTGCCTGTCACTGGGGCTGGTCGGCCCGCGCCTGGCGGAGCTGGAGCAGCGCACCGGTTGCATCATCAAGGAGGTGGCTACCATGCCGCCGTCACTGATCGGCATGCGGATGCAGGAGGCACTCAAGCGCCGCTTCATGGCCCTTGGCGGCACCTTCCTCACCAGCGAGCGGGTACTGGGCGCCCGTTACGAGGGCGATCGGGTCATCGGCGTGCACAGCCAGAATGGCGACGATCAGCTGTTCGAGGCGGACCACTTCGTGCTCGCCTCCGGCAGCTTCTTCAGCCGCGGGCTGGAGTCGCGTCTGCGCGGCATTCGCGAGCCCATCTTCAACGCCGACGTGCTGAGCCTGCCCGAGCGGGACGCCTGGGCCGGCCGTCGCCTGTTCGATCACCACCCCTTCATGGGCTTCGGGGTCAAGACCGACGACAAGCTCAGAGTGCTGCGCGGCGGCAAGCCACTCACCAACCTCTACGGCGCCGGCAGCGTGCTGGCGCACTATGACCCCATTAAAGAAGGTTCCGGCTCCGGCGTGGCCGTTGCCACCGGCTGGCAGGCTGCCGGTCACATTTTGAGTTCAGCCCAATGATGATTTTGTCCCACATCCCGTGCCTTCGCACCCAACGGGAGGAGAACTGACATGCTACTGGATCATGCCAACCAAACTTTCGATCAGTGCATCAAATGCACTGTCTGTACCGCCTACTGCCCGGTGGCCAAGGCCAACCCAGCCTACCCCGGCCCCAAGCAGGCGGGCCCGGATGGGGAGCGGCTGCGCATCAAGAGCCCCGAGCTCTTTGACAGCGCCCTCAAGTACTGCACCAACTGCAAGCGCTGCGAAGTGGCCTGCCCGAGCGGGGTACGCATCGGCGACATCATCGCCAAGGCCAAGCACCAGTACAGCGGCTTCAAACCGGGGATCCGCGAATTCGTGCTCTCCCACACCGATCTGATGGGCAGCATGTCCACCCTGATGGCTCCGGTGGTCAACTTCACCACCGGCCTCAAGCCGATGAAGCTGGTGCTGGACAAGGCGCTGGGGGTCTCCTCCCACCGCGACCTGCCCAAATACTCCCAGGGCACCTTCCGCGGCTGGTACAAGAAGCAGAAAGCGAGTCAGGCCCGCTTCGAGCGCCAGATCGCTTACTTCCACGGCTGCTACGTCAACTACAACCACCCGCAGCTCGGCAAGGAGCTGGTGCAGGTGCTCAACGCCATGAACATCGGCGTCCAGCTGCTGGAGCGGGAGAAGTGCTGCGGCGTGCCGCTGATTGCCAACGGCTTCATGGACAAGGCCAAACAGCAGGCGGCCTTCAACATCAAGCAGCTGGAGAACACCCTGCTCGGCAACGAGATGCCGCTGCTGGCCACCTCCTCCACCTGCGGCTTCACCCTGCGCGACGAATATCCCCACCTGCTGGAACAGGACAACCACAAGGTGCGCGATCGCATCTCGCTGGTGACCCGCTTCCTGTGGAACGAGTTCTACAAGGGCAACAAGCCGGCGATGAAACCACTCAATCTGCACATCGCCTACCACACCCCCTGCCACATGGAGAAGATGGGGGGCGTCATCTATACCCTCGAGCTGCTGCGCGCCATCCCAGGGGTCAAGGTGACCGTGCTGGACTCCCAGTGCTGCGGCATCGCCGGAACCTACGGCTTCAAGTCGGAGAACTACCAGACCAGCCAGGCCATCGGTGAAGGGCTGTTTGATCAGATAAACCGGCTCAAGCCCGATCTGGTCATTACCGACTGCGAGACCTGCAAATGGCAGATCGAGATGAGCACGCCGTTTCCTTGTGAACACCCCATCCACCTGCTGGCCAGAGCCTTGGCGTGAGAGGAGCACCTCCTTATTCACTGGTGAGCAAACACCAGATAGAAAAAGAGCCGGCAATTGCCGGCTCTTTTTATTCACATCCTCCCATCAAGGGTGCTGGATGATCAGGCTGTGCTGATCCAGCATGCTCTGCAGGATGTCGTGGGACGAGGTACCGCCAAGCTGCCAGCTGCTCAAGTCCACTCCCTTCAGGGTGATCTGCTGGGTCACCTGGCCATCCCCTGCCGGCGACACCGAGAGGTTCACGTCGCTCAGGCCGTTGCTCACGCTGGTCACTGACGCCTGCAAGTGGCCCAGCAAGCCGTCCACGCTGCTGTCGGTCACCCCCTTGAGCAGGTCCGCCAGATCGATCCTGTCCCCCTCTTCCGGATGGAAGTCGGTGATGGTGTCGATGGCGGGCTGGCCCGCGTTCCCCGCATCCCCCTGCTGCCAGACGAAGAGATCGCTGCCGGCGCCGCCGGTGAGGATGTCGTCCCCCTTGCCACCCAGCAGGCGATCATCCCCCGCGCTGCCAAACATCCAATCTCCCTGATCCGACCCCAGCAGGGTATGACCGGCCTGGGTATGGATGGTCACGGTATCGAGGGGGGAGCTGATGGTGGCCCCCCCAGCGCTCGACTCCGCGCTCAGCCCCAGCACATGGTCTCCCGCCGTCAGACCGTCCAGGTAGAGCGGCAGCGAGTGGCCACCCGGAATGAGCCAGTCACCGTTGCCGTCGGCATGGCCGACCGGCAGCCCCTGCTCATCCAGCACCTGGGCTCCCGCCAGGCCGCTGATGCGCAACGACAGCTCGCCCGGTGCCGGGTTCACCACGCTGGCGGTCAGATTGAGGGGCACCATGGCGCCCTGCAGGGCATGGATCTCGTGCATCCCCACCGTCAGGCTCGGCAGATCCGGTTCAGCCGTCACCGTGATGGTCACCTGATCGGTGTCGCTCAAGGGTCCGCCCGCGCCGCTGTTGCCCTGATCCGAGGTGGTGATGGTGAGGTTGTCCTCGCCCCAGAAATCCTTGGCCGGTTCATAGTGCAGGTTGCCGGCCAGCAGCTGGTTGAGGTCGGCCAGCGATCCCACCAGGGTCATCTCGTTGCTGCCCGCTCCCTGTACCGAGACCGCGCCCGCCGCCCCCAGCAGGGTCAGCACCCCGTGCTCGACCCGCAGCACCATGGCCATGGGCGCACTGCCGGCATCCACATCCTTCACGCTGATGCCGGATAGCGACAGAGAGCCATCCTCTTTCACCGTCATGCTGCCGGGCACCTGATTGACCGGCGCATCGTTGACCGGCAGCACCTCGATGGGCACTACGTCGGTGTCGCTCAAGGGGCCGCCGCTGCCGGTGTTGCCGCGATCATTGGTCACCATGGTGAGCTGATCCTGGCCGTTGAAGTCCTGCTCACCCAGATAGATCACGCCGTCCGCCAGCAATGCATTGATGGCATCGAGCGAGCCGCTCAGCACCAGCGAGCCCGTGCCGTTGCCGGTGAGGGTCACCCCGCTGCCATCCGCCAGAGTGAGGGTGCCGTGGCCAACCGAGAGACGCACCTCGATGGTGCTGTTGCCCGCATCCACATCCTTGACCTGCAGGCCATCAATGCGGTAAGGCACATCCTCTTCGGCCACCAGCGGCACCGTGGGTAGAATGTTCTCGGGCGCGTCGTTGACCGCCGCTATGGTGACATCGATGTTGCCCTTCACCTCGGGCCCCAGCGCGCCGTTGTCCAGGCTCTGGGCGATCACCTCGAGTGTGAGGGTGCCATTGACGTCGTTGGTCACCAGCAGCAGGTTTGCCAGGTTGCCACCCACCGTGGTCACCTGCCAGTCGCCGTTCGGCAGTCTGATGGCCTCACCGGCCACCCCGTCAGGCAGGGCGATGGAGGCCCCTTCCGGTACGTTGCGGAGGGTCACCCGCGCCTGCTCGGCGCCATTTTCATGCACGTTGCTCGCGCTCCCGCCGGTAGCATGGGTATCGCGGGTCTCCAGCCCCAGATTGAGCAGGATCCGGTCGCCCTCTACCCCGCTTGCATTGGGCAGCAGATCGCTGATGAGCGCATCCCCCACCGGATTGACGGTCACGGAGAAGCTGCCGCTGGTTTCAAGGGGAATGGTGAGTCCCTTATCGAGAGTAAAGGCGCTGAGTGACAGATCCACGCTGCCGCTGAAATCGGCCGGCGGGATCAGAGTCAGCTTGGCAAAATCGGTGCCCACGGGGACCTGCCAGACACCGCCGCCATTGTTGACCGCCGGAGCCGAGAGGGTAAAACCATCCGGTACCCCCTTGATCTGCAGCGCCACTATCTGCTCGGAGCCATCGTTGTCGATGAGGGCGGCACCAAAGCCAGCCAGGCTGATGGCGCCATCCTCGTCGCCAGCGACATCGTGCAGCGTGAGCACAGCCGGGTCGTTGACCGGCCTCACCTCAAAGCCGACCTGCCCGCTCCAGCTGCCGCTGTCGGTCACCAGCTGGCCACCGACCAGCGCGGTATCGACGACATCAACCTGGATGTCGAGCGGCACCTGACCACTGAAGTGCTCTTTGGGTACAAACACCAGATCCTTGAGGGCCGCCATGTCGCTCACGATCAGGGTGTTGACCGGCTGGCCGCTGTCATCAAGGAAGTAGCCATATTTGGCATCCACCGTGATGGTGACCCGCTCCACGGTTTCCAGGCCACCGCCCGCGATGGAGGGGCTGATGTCGGCCAGTTTCACCGAGAGATCGAGGTGGGTCTCGCTGTCTTCCAGATTGTCCGGCTGCCCGTCATGGTTGGTGTCCTGCACGGTCAGCGTCAGCTCCGGGTGGCCGTCAGCGCCGCCATTCACATCGACCACGGGGGCCACATCGACCCGTACCGTGCTGCTGTCGACCTTGATGTCGCCACTGGCGGTATCCGTGTTGACCACCTTCACCTCGATATCGAGCGAGCCGGCAAAGTCCTGCGGCAAACCGAGGGTCAGCCCCTCCAGGCCCGCCAGTGACGGCGGCACCTTGATGACGTATTCGCCGGTCGAGATGTTGTACTCGGCCCCGCTGATGGTGACGCCCGCCGGCAACCCCTTGAGGACGATGGTCACCTCGTCGCTGGCCTGATCGGCGGCGCCTATGTGGATCACTCCCTTGAGCTGGGCGCCGAAATCGACCCGGATATCCTCCTTGCCCACCAGCACGGCGTGGTCGTCGATATCGACAGTCGCCGCCGGCTCCTTGTTGGTCGTCGGCGTCGCCTCGAAGGTCGCCTCCGTGATGAGGCTCACCTTGACATGGGCACTGGCATCGCCATCGTCACTCCGGTCGATCACCATGGCATCGATGCGGATCGGTTGAACCTTGCCGACAAACCCGTCCGGCGCATGCAGCTGGAAGCTGCCGAGGTTGCCGGCCGGTACGATCCAGCTGCCATCACCGTTGTTGATGCCGCCGATCACCACGAACTGATCCCCTGCGCCGCCGTTCAGCACCGGCAGATTGATCACCAGATAGTCGATCTCCTCCACGCTGGAAGGGTCGAGATCGGTAAAGAGGAAACGCCCTGCCAGATCGATATCGGCGCCTCCCTGCCCCACGAGTGCGCCGCCGGTCTGGGTCAGCACGCCATCGGGCTCCACCACCGCCTGGATATCGACGTGCAGATTGCCGTCGATCACCTTCTCGGCCACCGCCCCCGAATCCACATCATGCTGGGTCACGGTGACGTGGCTCTGGAGAGTGGTATCCCGATCGCTATCCTCCGGCGCCTTCACCAGCAGTTGCCCCCCGTTGAGCAGGCTGTCGAGCTGGGCAGCGGTCAGAGTGAGCTTGCCATCCATCACGGTCAGCTGGCTCTCCACGCCACCGGCACGCAACCAGATCTGGTAACCATCTTCCACCCCGGAGAGACTCAGTGCCGTGACCTTTTCGGCGCCATCGGTGAGGGTCGGCTGCCAGTCCAGCACGGTAAACGCATCTTCCAGACCCTGGCTGGTCTTGGCGTAGTCGGTGGCATCGATGGCCGGCTCCACCTTGATGGTAAGCGGCACGTCGAAGCGCTTGCTGTCGCCGTCGTTTTCGGTCACCACCACGTGGCCGATGAGGTGAATATCGGCGGTGCTGTTGGCCGGCGGCTGGATCTGCAGGTTGCCAAGGCTGGAAACATCCACCTGATAGAGGGGGTTGCCCTTGCCGTCGAGCCCGGCATAAGTGAGGGTCAACGCCTTGCCGCTGGCATCAAATACCCGGGCCCCTTCCGGCAGCCCTTCCAGCACCAGGTTCAAGGTTTCCGAATGATCCAGCGGGGTGTCGGTCCACTCCCCGGAAGTCAGCTTGAAGTCCAGCGGGGCCCGGCCATCCTCCTGAACCGTGGTGGTGTAGCCATTGCTATCGGCGGTCCAGCCGGAGGTATTGAGGTCGAAGTGGGGCTGGTCCACCACCCCCACCAGATCCACATGCAGGGTCTGGGAACCGGTCTCCTTCTCGTTCACCACGACATGGGTCTGACCATTGGCATCGGTCAGGGTGGCGCTGTCCTTGACCACTCCCTTGATGGTCAGATCGAAATCGACGTTGCTGTTTTTCGGCGGCAACAACTTGAGTTCGTTGATGCGCTCAAAGGGCACCTCGTAATAACCGGCAGCATGCTGACTGACCGCAACGCCGCCCAACAGCAGCGTTGCCCCGGCGGGCAGACCGCTGATGCGCACAAAGAGCTGCTCGGAGCCATCGGTGGTGTCACCCAGGTGGGCCAGGCCAATCTTGCTTCCCAGATCCAGCAGGGTATCCTCTTTGCCCTGAATGTCGCGCACGGTGAGTTTGGCGTCATCCGCCTGCGGGTTGACATTGATCACCAGCTCAATCTTCTCTCCCTGCGCCGTTCCCTGCCCCGGGGCTACCGGGGTCTTCTCCGTGCTCATCGGGGTCACCGACAGCTTGATGTCACCGCTGAAATCCTTGGCCGGAACCACGGTCACCTTGTTGATGTTGGCGGCCGAGACGCTGTAAAGCCCGCTGGCGTTTGGCTTGAGTTCAGTCCCGTTGAGCATCAGCGTACCCTTGCCCGCCTCCCACTTGATCTGGTAGCTCAGGGTCTCGGAGCCATCCGTATCGGTGAGGCCCGCCTTCACATTGAGGGCAATGCCACTGCTGTCCTCGCTGGTGTCGTAGTGCTTGCTGGTATGGCTGGCCTCCCACACCGGCTTGTCGGCCACCCCGCGTACCGTGATGGCCAGATCGCCGGTGACTGCCGCAGGGGCATCTCCCTCGGTGACCCCCACCTGCAACTGCACCTGGAAGTGCAGCGGCTGGCCCTTGTTGCTCCAGGTAGACCAGTTGGCATCCGGCACAAAGGTCACCCCCTGGGCGCTGTAGTGCACGTTATCGCTGGTGACCATGGCCGCTGGCGGGACGATAAACCAGTTGCCATCCGGTGTGGTAGCAAGGGCAACCCCGTTGTAATAGAAGGTGCCATGGGCATTGGCCGGCGCCTGGACAAGGAGCTGCTCCACATGCTCGCCCCGGTCGAAATCGCCGATATCGAGCTGCATGTTGATGGGGATGCCGGCGCTCGGATCCTGCGCCCCCTGATCTTCGTTGCCGGTAGCCGCAGTGACGGTGAAGCTCACCGGATCGTCCCGCAGATGAAGGGTCAGGGTGCTGTCCGCGCGGTCACCGTCGCCATCCACCAGATGGGCGGTGATGACCTGACTCAGCTCGGCATTGTCGTGATCAAAGCCGGGTGCCGGCGTGAAACGGTAGCTGCCATCGGCCGAGATAGTGAGAGAGCCCATCACCTGCTTGCCATCCGGGCTCATCACGTCCTGGGTGAGGGAGCCATTGACGGCATGGGTCTGGCCATTGATGGTGATCGACTCGACCCGAGCGCCATCAGCCCCTTCGTTGGCGGCCAGCAACAGATCACCGCTGACGGTGGCGCTCCCCTCGTTCAGGGTATGCGCCAGCACGGTGCCAATGGGCATGTCATCTTGCACCGTCACGGTCACGCTGACATTGGGGCTGCGATCGCCATCGTGATCCGTGACAAAGAGTGGCACCTCGATGGCAAGATCATCTTTACCCTGCGCGCTGTGATCGAGCTGCCCCACCAGATAGACGCTGTAGCTGCCGCTGGCATCGAGGTGGATCCAGAACACTGCCTTGCCCCCCTCTGCCGTGGCCAGATACCAGTTCGGGCTGTGGGCGGCCAGCGTCACCACCTGACCGTTGGAGGTCAGCTGATTGGCCTGATTGAAGGCGGCCACGTCGAGATCAAGGGAGGCAACCCGATCCGAACCGGCGCTGATGGTCACCTTGCCGCTGGCGGTTTCACCCCGATCGGAGGGCATGGTGCCCGGATGCTGGCTGGCGGAGCCATCGAGGGCAGACTCCTTCACTGCAACCGCGTCGATGGCAGAGATGACGGGATCCACGCCATCCGTCACCCTGATGGTGGTGGCGCCCTGGCTCTGGCTGCCGTCGCTGTCGGTCACCTGCACCGGCAGTGTCAGCTCAAGCTGGTCATCGGCGCCGTGATCCAGGTTGGTATGCACCGTCACCTGATAATCGATGGTCTCGGTGGCATGAGCGCCTATGGTCGCCGGCACCAGCCCCAGAGTCACCGTCATCACCACCAGGCCGCCGGTCGTGACCGCCTGGAAGCTGTGGCCATCGCTGCCCACCGCCTGCCAGGTCAAGGCCTCCCCATTGTGGGTGATGGGGTTGCCGTTGGCACCCACCACCTGGCCCGCAAAGGCCAGACGCACATCGACCACGGGGTCGGAGTCGGCGGTGATGGTGATCGTGCCGGTGGCATGCTGGTCATCGCCACTGCTGCCGACGCCATCGAAGCGCCCTTCGCCGAGGGTCACGCCGGTCAGCGTCAGCGTGGGTGTCTCTCCTTCGCCAATCTGGATAGCGAGGGTGCCGCTGGTGCTGTCGTTGTTGCCGCCCGCCTTGTCGTAGTCGTTGACGATCACCTTGATGGGCAGCTCGGTCACGGCGTTGGCCCCTTGATGGAGCCCCTGATAGAGGGTCACCTGATAGTCAAAACCGTTCTTGCCCGCCTGATCCAGCGTGCCGACCAGCCGCACCTCAAACACCTCGACCCGCTGGCCATCCACCATCACAAAGCCCTTGAGCAGCTGACTGCCCGGGATCTGCGGATCCCCATCCACCAGCTGATAGTGCAGCGGCTGACCGAGGGCGGTGAGCGCCGGTTGCTGGCTGGCATCGGCAAAGGCCACTTCGACGACCCGATCCGACCCGGCTTGCACGTCAAAGTGACCGGTTTGGCTCAGGCTGTTGTTGCCGGTGAGCCCCCCTTCATCGAGGGTCACGCCAGTGCCCGGGATAAAGCTCGGCGCCTTGCCATCCGCGATGGTGAGCGGCAGCGTGGTACCGATGCGATCACCATCCATGTCGGCCAGGGTGACCGCCAGCGGCAGGTTGAGGGATTCGCTCCCTTGATGATCCAGCTCGCCCGTCAGGGTCACCCTGGCGCTCACGCTCCAGTTGCCGCTTTGCTCGATAAGGCTCAGCTCGGCGCGCAGGATCTCGCGGCCATCCGCCGTGGTCCCGACCAGCTGGCCGTTGCCATCGAGGGAGAAGCTGATCAGGCTGCCGTGACTGGTGAGTCCGGTCAGGGTGCTCTGGATGGTGGCGATGTCAAAACCGAGGGAGGCAGGGTCGAGGGCGTCGCTGCCGTGGGTCACCACGAAGCTCATGGTACTGACCGCGGCCGCCTCCCCTTGCGCCATCTCGGTGATGGCGGTGCCGGTCACGGCGGAGATGGTCGGGTTGGCGCCATCCCCCACGGCCACCGTGATGGTGGAGGAGACCTTGTCGCCATCGCTGTCGGTCAGGGTAAAGCCCGCCTTGAGCAGGCTGTCGGCACTGCCCTGATCCAGCGGTTGATGGAGGGTAAAGCCGTATTTGCCGTCACTCCCCAGAGTCAGTGTAAAGACCAGCTGGCCATCGGGAGTACGCCCCTCGATGAGGTGATCGGCCACCGTCACCGTCACGCTCTGCTGGCCCGAGCTGAGCCCCTGCAGGCCCGTCTGGCTGGCATCAAAGGTGATGCTGGCCAGCGGGTCGCTGCCCGCGGTGATGGCGAGCTCGCCGCCAAGGGTCTGGCCCAGTTGCCAGTTGCTGTCTTCGGTGAGCGTCAGGGAAACAGGGTCAACTTGCGGCAAGACGCCGTCGATGATGGTGATGTTGAGGGTGCCGAGGTTGCTCTGGTCCCCGTCAAAATCGCGGCCCACCACCTGCAGGCCCAGCTTGATGCTGTCGGTGGCCACCGGCTGATCCAGCACGCCGTTGAGCTCAAGATGGTACTTGCCATCGAGATCCAGGGTGACGGTCAGGATGCCCTTGCCCTCTGCGTCCAGCAGGGTGAGGAGATTGCCGTTCACCTGATAGCTGGTCGGCTTGCCGCCGCTGGTGAGGCCCGCCAGGGCCGGCTGGCTTGCCTCAAAGGTGAGAGAGACCAGACGATCGCTGCCTACCGTGACCGGCAGCTGACCATCGATGCTCTGGTTGCCCCCCTCTTGCAGCGAGACCCCCTTGTCCAGACCGAGCGAAGGATCCCTGCCGTCGTCGATGGTCAGGAGCAGGTTGGCGTTGGTGGTGTCGCCATCAATCTCGTTGGCACTCACCTGCAACCCCAGCGAGAGGCTGTCGCTGCCCTGATGATCGAGCGGACCGGTGAGGGTGACTACCACCCGACCGCCCACATCGCTCCCCTGCTGTTCGGCCAGCAGCTGGGCACGCAACACCTCAACCCGCTGACCATTGCTGCCCGGGTAGTAGCCCAGCAGGGTGCGATCATCGGCAAATTCGAAGGCAAGCGGATGGCCATCGCTGGCCAGACCCGAGCCATTGAGGGTCGCGAGGGTGTCGCTCTGATTGCTGAACACCAGCGAGTCAGCCAGCAGGGGATCGGCGGTGTGGCCAACCACGAAGCGGCTCTCCCCGACCACGGCGGCGCCGTTGGTAAAGGCATCCTCGATGAGGGTAATGGCCGGGATCTCGAAGCTCGGCGGATTGCTGTCCACCAGATTGATCACCAGCGGCGCTGTCACCAGATCACCGTCGCTGTCGCGGTATTCGAGGTTGAACGGCAGACGCAGGGTATCCTGGCCGTGATCCAGGCTCTGACTCCAGACGATGCGATAGCTGCCGTCATTGCCAAGGGTCAGGGTGAAGACAGTCGCCCCACCGGCAGTGGCGGTCAGGGTCTGGCCATTCATGGAGTAGCCAAGCGGCGCGCCCTGGCTGGCAAGCCCCAGCCCTGCCAATGCACTCTGGTCAGCGGCGAAGGTGACCTGCAGATTGCCATCGATGCCGGCACCGGTATTGAGGCTGCCGGTCGCCGTGACCGGGCCATCGGCCAGCCCGGCTTCGGACAGCGTGAGCGTCTCGCTCTGGCCGATCAGCGGCGCCCCGTCCAAGGCCGAGTTACCCGCCAGATCGGTGACGCTGGCGCGCACCTCAAAAGATTGCGTGATGCCAGAGAGATCAAGACCTGATACCTGCCAGCGGCCATCGGCCCCCACCAGGGCGGAGGTAGTGAGCAGCGCCTGCCCGTTGCTGCCAACCAGGGTGATGGTCACGCTCTGACCCGCTTCCACATTGGCGGTGGTGCCGCTCAGGGTGGCATTGCCGTTGCCAAAAAGAGCTGCCGTGTCGAGATCATCGATGTCGATGGCGGCCTGGGTATCGACCTCAATGGTGAGGATGTCGCTGGCCCGGTTGCCGGCGATATCCACCGAATCGACCCGAAAATCATGGGCCCCGTCTGCCAGCGTATCGGGCAGCTGATATTGCCAGTTGCCGTTGCCATCGACGGTGAGAGTGGCGAGCACGCTGCCGCCAAGGGACAGGGTAACGGTGGCGCCGGGCTCCCCCTTGCCCTGCAGCAGCGGGGTATTGTCTCGGGTCAGATCATCGCTCTGGCTGGCACCGGTGTCGCTCTCATCGGCCAGATCGAGGGTGATTGTGGTGATGGTATCGAGCAGGGTCTGACCCAGATCGCTGGCCCGGTTGCCGGCGGCATCCTGGGTATCGGCCTGAATGATGAGGGGACCGTCCACCAGCTTGCCGGTGAGGTCGCCAAAGTTGGCCTCCCAGATCAGGCCGGGCAGCACCACAGTAGTGACGGTGAGCCGGTTGCCATCCTGATCCAGCAGGGTGACAGTCACCGGCTGGCCGACTTCCACATCCTCCACGGTGCCGCGGATGATGACGCCGGTCGCCTCGTCGGCGTTGATGATGTTGTCGCTGGTCTGCGGCTCGGTGATGGTGATGGCGGCAAACAGATCCCGCTCGCCTTCCAGCAGCGGCTCGTCGCCCCTGGGCATGTCGGCGTGATCCGTGTCGAAGCCAGCCTCGGCCAGGGTGGCGTCATTGGTGCGATCGACCACCACGAAGCCCCCCGAGCTGGAACCGGCAACGCCGCCGATCGTGCCGCCTGCCGCCGGGTTGCCGGCGGCGCTCGCCTCGAACTGGGCGGTGGGATCGGTGCCTGCGCGGATCGCTGCCTGCAGGGCGGCCAGCTCGCTGTCGCCACCGCTTGTCGGCTCGGCTGGCTGCGCGATGGACGACGCCACCTCGACCGCAGCCTCCTCCTGATGAGCGAGCTCGACGGTGTCGGCCAGCTGGTAGCTGCCTTCCTCGCCGCTCAGGATCCGGTCGCCCGGTTGCAACAAGACGCCGGCCCTGGCGCGCACTACGGTGCCATCGTCATGAATGACGAAGACGGTTCCCTCCAGTTGAGTCATGACGGTGGGTTTTTCGATACGCAGCTCGGCCATACAACCTCCAGCAAATATTGAGCGGGCCCGGTGCCAAGTCGGGTCATTTTGTGAGCGCTTATTTTATCGACATATCACTGGTGGATCCCCCCATAATTTCGACAGAAAATGTGCCATCCAGACCATTCCATACGCTTTTTTGCACGTAAAACGTTTCCCTTGCGAGACAAGATTCCATATGAAGATGATCTGACAGGATCCCTTCCTGCGCGGACGGATCCAGTATGGCAAAAGGTGACGCAGCCGCCGCTGCCACCCCTGATTGAATCCGGCAATCAGGGGATCATCATGGCTCCCTTCCCCTGTTCTTAATAATGCATATCTATTCACAGGGAATTTCCTATCCCTAAATGAATACAGCTCGCGCCATTTGACGCACATTCCCTTGCAGGACGCGGGCTGGCGGGCCATGGCCGCCAGGGTGCGTGGTGCACCGCGTTAACAATGATGCAATAAGTTGAGTTTCCTCATAATTTAACCGGGATCTCATTTCCGCTTGTTGCCTGCTCCGACAATTGATCTAGCGCAATCCCGCTCCCGATAAATCATCATTCGTTTTACCCATTTGGTAATATCCAGCTCGAGCAATCGCATAAATACATGGGTTTTATTCACTAATAACAATTAATCGGCCTGCCTGCTCCTGCCTTGTGCGGGGGCTGATGCCCACATCCAGGATGGAACGGTCAGGCTTGGCAATGAGATCGATTTGGGAGTGATGATCGTGAGTTCACACAACAGACAGACCAGGCTGGGCCTCGCCGCCCTGCTGCTTACCACCTGCCTTGGCACCAGCGGCTGGGCACAGGCGGCCGACGAGGCACAACCCAAGGGCAAGATCGAGGCGCGCAGCGAGCTGTTCGCCAAGGATCACGCCGATCAGTTCACCAGCTGGAAAGGCACCAGCGAGAGCAAGGAGCGCACCGACGCCCTGGCGGAAGATCCGCAGATGGTGGTGCTCTGGGCCGGCTACCCCTTCTCCAAGGATTACAACAAGCCGCGCGGCCACTTCTATGCGCTGACCGACGTGCGGGAAACCCTGCGCACCGGCGCCCCCAAAACCGCCGAAGACGGTCCGCTGCCCATGGCCTGCTGGAGCTGCAAAGGCCCGGACGTGGCCCGCGTCATCGACGAGAAGGGTGAGGATGGCTACTTCAAGGGGATGTGGGCAAAAGGCGGCCCCGAGATCGTCAACACCATCGGCTGCGCCGACTGCCACGACACCGCCTCGAAAGAGTTCAAGGAGGGCAAACCTGCCTTGCACCTCTCCCGTCCCTATGCCGACCGGGCCATGACCGCCATCGGCAAGCCGTTCAAGGAGCAGGGGCGCTTTGATCAGCAGTCCCAGGTGTGCGGTCAGTGCCACGTGGAGTACTACTTCAGCGGCCCGACCAAGGCGGTGAAATTCCCCTGGGACAAGGGCACCACAGTGGAGCAGATGGAGCAGTATTACGATGAAATCGGCTTTGCCGACTGGACTCATGCCCTCTCCAAGACCCCCATGCTCAAAGCCCAGCACCCCGAGTACGAGACCTGGCGCGCCGGCATTCACGGCCAGAACAACGTCGCCTGCGTCGACTGCCACATGCCCAAGGTGCAGAACGAGCAAGGCAAGGTCTACACCGATCACAAGGTAGGCAACCCCTTTGATCGCTTCGACCAGACCTGCCGCAACTGCCACACCCAGAGCAAGGAGATGCTGCAAGGGGTGGTCAAGCAGCGCAAGGATGCCGTCACCGAGATCAAGCTCAAAGTCGAGAAGCAGCTGGTGCACGCCCACTTTGAAGCCAAGGCCGCCTGGGATGCCGGCGCCACCGAAGCCGAGATGAAGGACATTCTGCAGGATATCCGTCACGCCCAATGGCGCTGGGACTTCTCCATCGCCTCCCACGGGGTGCAGATGCACGCCCCGGAAGTGGCGCTGCGCATGCTGGGGACCGCCCTGGACAAGGCCGCCGACGCCCGCACCAAGCTGGCACGCCTGCTGGCCGCCAAGGGGATCAGCCACGAGATCGCCATTCCTGACATCTCCAGCAAGGAGAAGGCCCAGGCCGCTCTTGGCATGGACATGAAGCAGTTCAACAGCGACAAGGCCCAGTTCCTCAAGACCACTGTCCCCGCCTGGGATGCCGAGGCCAAAGCGGCCGGACGGCTCGCACAATGACGAGGCATGCGGGCCCGCAGTGTCGGGCCCGCAGCCGGATGGAGGCTTCCTATGGGTGATTTAACGATGGATTTCTTACGACTGATGCTGATGGCAGCCATGCTGCTGACCAGCCTGCAGGGTCAGGCCGCCGATGCGGCGAACGCCCCTGCGGCCCTCTCTGCCACACCTGTCTCTGCTACACATGAGGTGGAGTTTTTGCGCAATCCCGATGCCGCCTGTACCGACTGCCACAAGGAGCAGGCATACGGCATGCACGGCAAGCACGGCCAGGCGACCAACCCCAACAACCTGGCGCCGGTCACCTGCACCAACTGCCATGGTCAGCCCTCCCCCAAACACCGGGAAGGGGTCAAGGATGTGATGCGCTTTAGCGACAGCTTCAAGGACAAACAGAGCACCGAGAGCTACCCCATCGCCGAGCAGAACGGGGTCTGCATGAGCTGTCACGAGCCCAAACCGCTGCGCGAGGCGCTCTGGGCCCACGACGTGCACGCCACCAAGCTCACCTGCACCAGCTGCCACCAGCTGCACCCGGCCAAGGAGCCCATGGTGGCTATTCCGGAAAAGTCCCGCATCAAGCTCTGCGTCGACTGCCACAGCAAGCAGCATGAGGCCGTCAAGGCGGCCAAGGCGAACACCACCTCGGGCAAGGAGGCACAATGAGCTGCTCTCGCCGTCACTTCATGGCGGGGATGAGCGCGGGGGCCCTCATCATGATGACGGGGGCTGCTCGTGCCAACCCCCGCTCCCTTGCCACCACCCTCGCCCACAGCCAGACCATCGACGGGGTCCGCTACGGCATGATCCACGACGAGACGGCCTGCATCGGCTGTACCGCCTGCATGGATGCCTGCCGGGAGGTCAATCAGGTGCCAGAGGGGGTCTCGCGCCTCGAGATCATCCGCTCCGGCCCCATCGGCACCTTCCCAGATGCCGAGTACCACTTCTTTCGCAAGTCCTGCCAGCACTGCGACAACGCTCCCTGTGTACACGTCTGCCCGACCGGTGCCTCCCATATCCGCAAGGAGGATGGCATCGTCGACGTCAACCCGGATCTCTGCGTCGGCTGCATGTACTGTCTGGCCGCCTGCCCCTATCAGGTGCGCTTTATCAACCCTGTGACCAAGGTGGCGGACAAGTGCGACTTTTGCCGCAAGACCAACCTGGCGGCGGGCAAGGAGCCGGCGTGCGTGGAATCCTGCCCCACCAAGGCGCTGGTGTTCGGCAATCTGGATGACCCGGACAGCCCCATCGCCAAACGGCTGGTGAAGGAGACCACCTATCGCTACAAGCAGGCACTCGGCACCTCGCCCAAGATGTACCGCGTGCCCAAAGGGGAGATAAAGTCATGACCATGCAAGAGGCATTTCACTTCCCTTCCCTCGTCTGGGACTGGCCGATCGCCATCTATCTCTTTCTGCTCGGCATCTCCGCCGGAGCCACCACCCTCTCGGTGCTGCTGCGCCGCAAGGGGGCCGGCAGCGAGAGCGGCATCATCAAGGCGACCGCCATTCTGGCGCCGGTGAGCGTGGTGCTGGGGTTACTGATCCTCATCTTCCACCTGGCCCGCCCCTGGACCTTCTGGAAGCTGATGTTCCACTACCAGTTCGACTCCGTGATGTCGATGGGGGTCATGCTGTTTCAGGTCTACATGGCGGTGCTGTTCGCCTGGCTGGCGGTGGTGTTTCGGACCGAGATCGAGACCTTGCGCCGTCACCTGCTGCAAGAGAAGTTCGCCTTTGTGGATGATCTCATCGCTTGGCTTGCCCGCATCGAGCGGCTGCTGGCGCCGCTCTTGCTGCTGCTCGCCGTGCTGTTGGGGGCCTACACCGGCTTTCTGCTGTCGGCGCTCAAGACCTATCCGCTGTTGAACAACCCGGTGCTGCCGGTGCTGTTCCTCATCTCCGGCGTCAGCTCCGGCATCGCCTCCACCATCTTGCTGGCGGTCACCTTGTTCAAGGAGAACCATCACAGCCAGGGAGTGAGCTTCGTGCACCGCTTCGAGCGGCCGGTGCTGGCGGTGGAGGTGTTGCTGCTGGTCTGCTTCTTTACCGGCCTCTACTTCGGTGGCGGCCAGAAGGAGGCAGCCATGTGGGCCGCCATCGGCAGCGGCTTCTGGGCTCAGGTGTTCTGGCTCGGGGTGGTGGGGATCGGCATGCTGCTGCCCCAGTTGCTGGCCTTGCTTGCTCCCGCGCCGCTGCGGGCCAAAAACGGCTATCTGGTGCTGGTCTGCAGCCTGACCCTGGTGGGGATCCTGCTGCTGCGCTACTTCGTGCTCTATGCCGGCCAGATGACAGTCGTATAACGGTATGATCACCAGCGCCAGCCACCCTCGGGTGACTGGCGCTTATTTGTTGCGATGAGTTGTTGCCAAGAATGTGGATGTTATCCCCCAGCGCCGGTACGGTGCAGACGCTGCGGCATAACATAGACGAATGATTGACTGGAGGTTGTGTGCTGGCGGAGCTCGGCTATCTCTCACTGTTGCTGGCGACCGGGCTCGCCCTGCTGCAAGGGCTGCTGCCTTGGCTGGGGCTGCGGCTCGCCTCCCGCCCGCTGCTGGGCTGCGCAACACCGCTGGCCCTCTTGGTCGCGATCCTGCTGTTGGCCGCCCTGCTGCTGCTCGCCAGCTGTTTTGGCCTCGATGACTTCACCCTGGTCTATGTGGCCCAGCACGCTAACAGCGCCCTGCCGCTTGGCTTCAAGCTGGCGGCCGTGTGGGGCGGCCACGAGGGCTCCATGCTGCTCTTCGTCTTTGCGCTGGGGCTGTGGGGCGCCCTGGTGGCCCTTTGCTCCAGGCGTGTCGATCCGCTGATTACAACCCGGGTATTGGCCATCATGGGGCTGATCGTCGGGCTGTTCGGTCTCTACACCCTGATCTTCTCCAGCCCGTTTGACCGCCAGTTCCCGGGGCCGCTGGAGGGGCGCGATCTCAACCCCATGCTGCAGGATATCGGTCTCATCATCCACCCGCCCCTGCTCTATCTCGGCTATGTCGGCTTTGCGGTCAACTTCGCCTTCGCCATGGCGGCGCTGCACTCGGGCAGGCTCGATGGCGCCGTGGCCCACTGGAGCCGCCCCTGGGCGCTCGGCTCCTGGGTGTTTCTCACCGCCGGCATCATGCTGGGTTCCTGGTGGGCCTATTACGAGCTCGGCTGGGGCGGCTGGTGGTTCTGGGATCCGGTGGAAAACGCCTCTCTCTTACCCTGGCTGCTCGGCACCGCCCTGCTGCACGCCCTGGTGGTGTGCGAAAAGCGCGGCGCCTACGGCCACGCCGTGCTGCTGCTCTCCATCTTTACCTTCTCACTGAGCCTACTCGGCACCTTCGTGGTGCGCTCCGGGGTGCTTACCTCGGTGCACGCCTTTGCAGTCGACCCCAGCCGCGGCCTCACCCTCTTGTTGCTGCTCGGCTTGCTATTGACCTGCGCTCTCACCCTGTTTGCCCTGCGGGCGGACATTCGCGCCCCCTATGCCCGCTTTGGCTTCTGGTCAAAGGAGGGACTGCTCGGCGCCGCCATCTTACTGCTCAGCGTGGCCTGCGCCAGCGTGTTGCTCGGCACCTTCTATCCCATGGTGTTCCAGTCGCTTCATCTGGGTTCACTCTCGGTGGGCGCCCCCTATTTCAATACCATCTTCGTGCCGCTGGCCATCTGCCTGATGGCGATGATGACCCAGCTGCCGCGCCTGCGCTGGCAGCATCTGGCAGCCCAGCACCGCATCAAGGTGCTGCTCCCATGCCTGTTCGGTCTGCTGGGGGGCACCTTGCTAAGCCTCGCCTATCCCGAGCCGCTGCGGGGCGGCTGGTTGGGGCTCGCGGCCAACGTGCTGAGCCTCTGGCTGATGGCCAGCCTGCTGCTCCCGCTCTTGCAACCGACGTCGCTGCGCGAGCTCACCCTCAATCGGCTCGGCAGCTTGCTGGCCCACCTCGGGGTGGCGGTGTGCGCCCTCGGCATTGCACAGGTGAGTCACCACAGTCAGGAGGGGGGCGCCGTGCTCGCCGCCGACAAGCCCTATCGGCTCGGCGCCTTCGAGTTTCGCTATGAGGGGAGCGAGCCCATCATCGGCCCCAACTACACCGCCGAACGCATCACTCTCAGCGTGCATCAGAACGGTAAAGAGGTGGCGCGGCTGACGCCGGAGCGGCGTCACTACAGCGTGCGCACCATGAACATGAACGAGCCCGGCATCGCGTGGGGGCTGTTTGGCGATCTCTACGTGGTGCTCGGCGATAAGATGGGGCCCGGCGCCTATGCCATGCGGCTGCACTACAAGCCGCTGGTGCGCTGGATCTGGCTCGGCGGCCTGTTGATGATGGCGGGCGGCGCCCTGCGCCTGCTAGCCCGCCGGCCGCTGCTGGCTAGCCATCCTGCGTCAGCGACCGCCTCCTGCCCTCGGCTCGAACAGGAGTCCTTATGAACGCCCGTCTGCGCCTGTTTGTGCCGCTCGTGCTCACTCTGGGGCTCGGAGCCCTGCTCTGGCTCGGCCTTGGCAACAACCCCTACAGCCAGGATGAGGCCGTCGCAGGGCGCACCCTGCCTGCCTGGCAGAGTGATGATCTGCTTGGTGGCGCCCCCATCCACACCGCGGCGCTCAAGGGGGAGCCCTTCGTGCTCAACGTCTGGGCCAGCTGGTGCCCCAACTGCCGCGCCGAGCATCCGCTGCTGGGTGAGCTGGCCAGCGCCGTGCCCCTCTACGGCCTCAACTACCGGGACAAGGGGGATGCCGCTCGCGCCTGGCTCACCGAGGCGGGCAACCCCTATCGCGCCGTGCTGGCCGACCCCGACGGTCGACTCGCACTGGAGCTCGGCGTCTACGGCACGCCAGAAACCTATCTCTTCGCCGGCGACGGTACCCTGCTGACCCGTCATACCGGCCTGCTCACCCGGGAGATCTGGCAACGCCAGTTTGCCCCCCTGCTTGCAAAGGCCCGCAGCAACATCGCTAGCCAGCCCGAAGTGGAAAGAGAAGTGGAGAGAGAAGTAAAGAGACAAGTGCAGGAGAGCAAGCCATGAGCCGTCTCGGCCACGCCCATATAGCGCCGCTCTTGCTGGCCTTGAGCCTCGGGGCCCTTGCCAGCGGGGTCGACACCTATGAGTTTCGTCACCCCGAGCGGCAGACCCGCGCTCAGGAATTGGCCCGCGCCCTGCGCTGCCCCCAGTGCCAGAACCAGAACCTGGTGGAATCCAACTCCCCCATCGCCCGGGATCTGCGGCTCGAGGTCTACCGCTGGGTGGACGAGGGGCAGTCTGATGAGCAGGTGATCGCCCGCATGACGGAGCGCTTCGGCGATTTCGTGCGCTACGATCCCCCCTTCAAGCTCAGCACGGCGCTGCTGTGGGGCGGTCCCGCCCTCTTGCTGCTGCTGGCACTCAATCGTCTGCGCAGGAGCCTGCATCGCCGGCAACCGGCGCGGGTGCCGCTTATCGGCGACAGAGCCGAGGGGGCGCTCACCCACGACCCCAGGGCCGAGCTGAACCGGCTGATTATGGCCAAGCAGCAGGCGGGGCTTGCCTCCACTAGCCGCCTCTATCGGGAACTGGAGCTGGCCCGCCTCGCCAACGCCACCCCAACCGCCGAACAGGTCCTGCGCGAGCGGCTGGCCAAGGACCGCGCCGCCCGTCCGCTGCCCTGGCTGCGCTCATGGATACTGCTTGGGGCCCTGCTGCTGGCGCTGATGGCCGGTATTTATGCCGGCACCGGCCGCTATCAGGCGTGGCAGGCTTATCAGTCGCGTCCCGATCCGCTGGCGGGATTGAGCCCGCGGGATCTGCAGGACAAGGAGCTGGGCGCTCTGCACCAGCGCCTGCAAACCAACCCTGCCGATCTCGACGGCTGGGCGGCGCTCGGTCAGCTCTATCTCTATCGGGACGAGTACGCCAACGCCCTGCTCGCCTACCAGCGCCTCGCCCTGCAAGAAGGGGGCGCCAGCGCGGCGACCCAGGCCGCCCAAGCCACCGTGCTCTACTATCAGGCGGGCCAGCAGCTCACCCCGGAGGCGCTGCGCCTGCTCGATAGCGCGCTCAAGCAGGACAAGGGTGAGGTGAGCGCTCTGATGCTGCTTGCCTCCGATCACTTCCTGCACGGCCGCTACTCCCAGGCCATCGCCCTCTGGCAGCAGTTGCTGGACGAGGAGCGCCCCCGCATCAATCGGGCCGCGCTGATCGAGGCGATCCAGACTGCCCGCATGATGGGAGGCTGACCGCACGCGTGATTGGGGCTGAATGCCCCTGTCACGTTTGGCCCGCACAAACGCCGCCGGCAGGGAAATCACTTGCCAACCTCCCGTCGGCGGCCGAACAATAGGCGTCCATTGAACCTGTTTCTGGAGCCTATCCCATGATCCCCATTCGCTGTCACGCCGTCTCCGGCGTCGCGCTCTCCACCGTCCAGGGCGAGACCCGGTTGCTGATGATGAAACGGGTCAAGGGCGGCTTCTGGTGTCATGTGGCGGGCACGGTCGAGGCAGGGGAAACCGGTTGGCAAACCATAGTGCGCGAATTTCGCGAGGAGACCGGCATCGTCGTGCACGAACTCTACAACGGCCAGTATCTGGAGCAGTTTTACGAGCACGCCACCAACACCGTCTGTCTGGTGCCGGTGTTCGTGGTCTACTGCCCGCCAACGCAGGCGGTGACCCTCAACCACGAGCACACCGAGTACCGCTGGAGCACCCTGGCCGAGGCCAAGGCACTGGCGGGCTTCCCCGGCCAGCAGGCACTCTATGATCACCTCTGGCACTACTTTGTCGAAAACAGCCCCTCGGCGCTGATGCGGGTGGCCATGACACCATAGCGGGCGCATGCCAAGAGCCCTGCCGTTATCCCCTTGATCCTGTGATGATCCACATCCGGCCATGGCGACCATCAGCGCATGTTGCCGCCCCTGATCAGGCCGTTTTCAGCAGAGATGATCACCCAGAATGAGCGAGAGGAAGGAAACAAGCAGCAGAGAGAGGTAAAAAAGTCACTATCTGGCGGCCAGGGGGCGCCGCCAGCCGCGCGCCTCGACCAGATTCCCCACTCCTGCCCACCCCATCATTACTCGTATGAAGCCACCCATAGCCGCCATTACCGTTATTTCAAGGTGCGCCATCCCATAAAATTGAAATATCGGGCCATTAGACGTTGTGAAGCGTCAATTACCGTCATATAACTTAGCCAAATATCCCTGTCAGCCGTACGGTAGCGTCAAATCATGATTACTCGCCCTTTTCTTACCCTGTTGCTCGGTGCCTTCCTTGTTCCCGTCAGCATGGAGAGCGCCCAGGCCAATCCGTTTTCAGCCCAGTCCCACTCCCCCAACAGCTTTCTGGAGCAGCGCAACGATCTGGCGCTGAGCTCAGCCGCCTTCGTGGTGGCCAACCCGCGTACCGGTGAAGTGCTGTCGGAGCGCAACGCCAACCGGGTCATGCCGATAGCCTCCATCACCAAGCTGATGACGGCACTGGTGGTGCTCGATGCCAATCAGCGGCTCTCCGAGATGCTGACCGTCACCATGGCCGACGTGGACAGACTCAAGGGCACCGGGTCGCGGCTGGCGGTGGGCTCACGTCTGAGCCGGGCCGACATGCTGCATATCGCCCTGATGTCGTCGGAAAACCGCGCCGCCTCGGCGCTGGCCAGAAACTACCCCGGTGGCCAGCGCGCCTTCATCGAGGCGATGAACGCCAAGGCCCGCATGCTCGGCATGTGGAGCACCCAGTTCTCCGACAGTACCGGGCTCACCCCTCGCAACGTCTCCAGCGCCCACGATCTCGCCAAGCTGGTGGCGGCGGCATCCACCTATCCGCTCATTCGCCAGTACTCCTCCACCGAGGAGCGCATGGTGCGCAACGGCAAGCGTCAGCTGCACTACCTCAACTCCAACCGGCTGGTGCGCGAAGGGAGCTGGCCCATCTCCCTTTCCAAGACCGGCTACATCCGCGAGGCGGGTCGCTGCCTGGTGATGGCCACCCAGATCAACCGCGAGCCGGTGATCATGGTGCTGCTCAATGCCGATACCCCCAATGCCCGGGTGGCCGATGCCAAGCGGATCAAATCCTGGCTGGAGACTTCCGGTCGCATGAGCCTGACCGCCCAGTCCACTCCCCAGACCAAGCTGTTCAGCAGCCAGTAACGCTCCCGGCAATCCTCGTCAAAAAAGCCCCCGCATCCAGGTGCGGGGGCTTTTGTTATTTTGTTTCGGGTTTATGGCCTTCCGACATATCTCTTACTCGTTTAACGGCAGCGCCTTTCTGTCCAGCTTGCCGCTGCCGGTCTTGGGCAGGGCATCCAGCAGCATGAGCCGTGCCGGCACCATGTAGTGCGGCAGCGTCGCCTGCAGCCCCTTGCGCAGGGCGAGGCGATTGAGGGTCACCCCGCTTTTCGCCTCCACGTAGCCCACCAGCATGGCGTCATCCCCCTCGCCCACCAGACGCACCGCCGCCTCCTGCACCCCGGCCTGGCGGCGCAGCCCCGCCTCCACCTCGCCGAGCTCGATGCGAAAACCGCGCAGCTTGACCTGATCGTCGCGCCGCCCCAGATAGAGGAAGCTGTCGGCCCCCAGCCGCCGCACCCGATCGCCGGTGCGATAGAGGCGATGGGTGGCAAGGCGCAGGAAGGCGGCGCTGGTCAAGGCAGGCTTGCGCCAGTACCCCTCGCACAGGGCTGGGCTCTCGATGCAGAGCTCGCCGCACTCCCCCTCTGCCACCAGCTGCCCCGCCTCATCCAGCACCCAGTGCCGATAGCCGGGCAGGCTGTGGCTGATGGTGATCTGGCCATCAGTCGGTGGCCAGCGCACCTCGCTCACCAGCGACCAGACGGTGGCCTCGGTGGGCCCGTAGCAGTTCCACAGCCGCCGGGTGCGGGCACAGAGCTGCTCGGCCAATCCCGTGTCCAGTGCCTCGCCACCGCACAGGGCGGTGAGGGTATTGCGCCCCTGCCAGCCGGCCTTGAGCAGCATGCGCCAGCAGGCCGGGGTGGCCTGCAGCCAGTTGATGGAGGGGTCAGCCTCGAGCAGCGCCAGCATCCCCAGCGGATCCTTGTTATGCTCGCCGCCGGCCACCGTCAGCCGGCCACCGCCCCAGAGCGGCCCCAGCATCTCCAGCAGGGAGATGTCGAAGGCCGGGGTGGTGATGAAGAGCCAGTGGCAGCCAGGTGAGAGCCCGAGCCGCTCGCGGATCCCGTCGAGGAAGCAGAGCAGGGCCCGCCGGCTGATGACCACCCCCTTGGGCTCGCCGGTGGAGCCCGAGGTAAACATCATGTAGGCAGCCAGGGCGTCATCCACCTGGGGCCAGGAGACGGCCCCTGCCCCTGCCGCTGCCGGCCCATCGAGGGTACGCAGCGGACAGCCGAAGGCGGGAGCCGGCCTGTCGCCATCGCAGATCACCGCCGACAGGCGCGCCTGACGGGCGATCCCCTGCAGCCGCTCCACCGGAAAGTCCGGCTCAAGGGGCACGAAGGTGAGGCCGAGGCGCAGGCAGGCAAGCAGGCTGGCCACCAGATCGGGGCTGCGGGAGAGATAGAGGCCGACCCGCTCCCCCACCGCCAGCCCCTGCAGGCGGGCGGCAATCTGGGCCACCCGATCATTGAGCGCGCCATAGCTAAGCCACTGCTCATCTGATCCGCCCTCACTGAGGCCCTCCCCGCCCATACGGATGGCGGGGGCCAGCGGGGTGGCGGCCAGACATGCCGCCAGCCGCGCCCCCAGGTTGGCCGCCCCCTCACGGGGGGCAGGCCGGGTTTGCACGAGCGGAGCCTCATGCTTGATGGTCGCCGTCATAGCTCGGCCTCCGTTTGGCGCACCAGCCAGTGCCGATAGAGCCGGCTGGGGGATGGGTGTGCCTTGAGCGTCTGCAGGGTAAGCGGCGCCCGCTCCTGGCCAAATGCCTCGTTGAGGGCCGCCAGCAAGGCGAGCTGCTGTACCGAATCCACCCCGAGTTCACACAGGGTCTGCTGCCAGATGCCGGGCACGCCACACTGGCGCTCCCACAGGGCCACCAGCACGCGGGCCTCGGCCGGCGGCTGAGCCAGACCGGGGGCAGCCACTTGTGTGACAGTCGATGGTGTGGCGGCCACCTGCGGCATCACCGGGGGCGGAGCCACCACCACGCTGGCCGGCTGGCCCAGATCCGCCTGCGCCAGCCAGGCGAGCTCAGCCAGCCAGTCAGCCAGCACCGCCTCGGCCCGGGCCTCGGGGATCTGCTCGCCGTCGAATTCGAGCCGCAACTGGAGCGTCTCGCCCCGGCTGCTGACCACCAAGGAGAGCGGCAGCTCCACCTTCTCCACCACGGCGCCAAAGCGCGGCACCAGCTGGTGGGGTTCGGGGGCGGCAGGGGCTGCCGGCATGGGGTAGTTCTCGAACACGAACAGGCTCTGGAACAGACGCGCCCGTCCTTTGGTCAGTGCCGCCAGCGACTGGGTGCCGTGCTCGTTGAGCGCCATCAGATCGGCTTGCAACCGGGCGATATGCTCGGCCAGGGTCAGCTCGGTGCGCCACGCCAGCGCCAGCGGCAGGCTGTTGATGTAGAGCCCGACGCTCGCGGTGATCCCCTCGATGGGGTAATCCCTACCCGGGGTCACGTTGCCCACCAGGGTGACGGCATCGCCAGAGCGGCATGCCAGCAGACGGTGCCAGGCATATTGAACCAACAGGCCCGCGGTCACGCCAAGCTCGCGGGCACGGCGCGCGAGCAAGGTCGCCACCTCGGCCGGCAACGCCGTGGCGCACACCGCCGGTCGCTGCTGGGTATGGCGCCCGCTTGAGCCTGCGTCCAGCGTCACCCCGAACAGGCAGGCGAGATCGTTAGGCGTTGCCAAGAGCTCGCCCCGCCCCTGCCAGTAGGCGTCGGCGCTGCGGGCTTGGCTCGCGATATGGCGGCCAAATTCGAGCCAGGCGGTATCCGGCTCGCGCTGCGGCAACAGGCCGTTCATCAGCGCCTGATAACCGCGATGCAGGGAACCCAGCAACACGGGGCCACTCCAGCCATCCAGCACGCCGTGATGGGCGCTGAAGATCACCTTGTGGTGATCGGGGGCCAATTTGAAGCAGGCAAGGCGCAGCAGGGGCGCCTGCTCCAGCGGGATCGGGCGGGCCAGATCCTGCTCGCGATAGGCCTGGATCCGTGCCTCTGCATGTTCCACTTCAGACAAGTCCTCATAGTGGAATGGCAACTCGGCGCGCTTGAGGATGCGCTGGAGCGCCACCCCATCCGCCAGCACCAGTTCGCTGCGAAGGGCCGGCCAAAGGGCGATCTGCCCCTGCCAGGCCTGACGGTAGATTGCCACGTCCAGCGGCTGGCGATAGTCAAGCTCGGTCTGCAGGTGATAGGCGTGATCCCGGGGCAGCAACGCCCTGTGATGGAACATGCTCTGCTGAAGCGAGGTCATGGGCAGCAAGGTCTCCACCTCGCGCCCGCTCAGCACCCGGTCGAGCGCGGTTTGCGAGAGGCCAAGCACCGGGAAGTCACTCGGGGTGTGGCGTGGGGCCTTCAGGTTGCAGCAGTGCTCCACCAGCGCCGTCAGGTTATCCGCCAGCCGCGCCATCAGGGCATCGCTCGCCTGCTGGTTGAGGGCGCCCACCTGGCGCAGGGTGAGGCGGCCATCAAACACGCCCCCGTGCAGGCTGACCAGCTCGCGCGGCAGGTTGTCAGGGGACGTGGGGGCCCCCGGCACCAGCGGCAGGGGTTGCCAGGGCTGAGCAGCCTCGCCCTGATGACTGACCCCCAGGTAGTTGAAGACGATAAGGGCTTCGGGCAGTGCCCAGCCACGTGGGTGGTGCAGCCGCAGGGCGTTGAAGCCCACCCCCTTGTCCGGTACGGCGCGCAGCTGCTCCTTGGTGGCGCACACCAGCGCATCCCACTCCTT